>NZ_JBHVSD010000023.1:8658-162217 GCF_042885395.1 Kitasatospora sp. NPDC058063 | reverse complement strand
GCCCCCCCCGTTGTCCCTTTCCTCGGCGGCCTTCGTCGCCCCCCGCCCCCGCGGCACACCCAAACCCGCCCCGCGGCCCCCGGGCTCGGGCTCTGGGGGCGGCCCCCGCCGGCGGAACCGTGCGGGGCGGGCTCAGATGAGGCCCAGCTCCTGGACCGCGTCGCGCTCCTCGGTCAGCTCCTTGACCGAGGCGTCGATGCGGGCGCGCGAGAAGTCGGAGATCTCCAGGCCCTGGACGATCTCGAACTTGCCGTCCTTGGTGGTGACGGGGAAGGAGGAGATCAGGCCCTCCGGAACGCCGTAGGAGCCGTCGGAGACGACACCCATGGAGGTCCAGTCGCCCTCGGCGGTGCCGTTGACCCAGGTGTGGACGTGGTCGATGGCAGCGTTGGCGGCCGAGGCGGCCGAGGAGGCGCCGCGGGCGTCGATGATGGCGGCACCGCGCTTGGCGACGGTCGGGATGAAGTCGCCCTCCAGCCAGGCCAGGTCGCTGCCGACGGCCTCGAAGGCCGGCTTGCCGGCGATCTCGGCCTGGAAGATGTCCGGGTACTGGGTCGCGGAGTGGTTGCCCCAGATGGTGACGCGCTTGATGTCGGAGACCAGGGCGCCGGTCTTGGACGACAGCTGGCCGACGGCGCGGTTGTGGTCCAGGCGGGTCATCGCGGTGAAGCGCTCGGCCGGGACGTCCGGGGCGTTGCGCTGGGCGATCAGGGCGTTGGTGTTGGCCGGGTTGCCGACGACCAGGACCTTGATGTCGTCCGCGGCGTTGTCGTTGATGGCCTTGCCCTGCGGGCCGAAGATGCCGCCGTTGGCCGACAGCAGGTCGCCGCGCTCCATGCCCGCGGTGCGCGGACGGGCGCCGACCAGCAGCGCGACGTTGGCGCCGTCGAAGGCCACGTTCGGCTGGTCCGTGATCGTGATGTCGCGCAGCAGCGGGAAGGCGCAGTCGACGAGCTCCATGGCGGTGCCCTCGGCGGCCTTGAGGCCCTGCGGGATCTCCAGGAGGCGCAGGTTCACCGGCACGTCGGCACCGAGCAGGTGGCCCGAGGCGATGCGGAAGAGCAGCGCGTAGCCGATCTGGCCGGCTGCTCCGGTGATGGTGACGTTGACGGGGGTGCGGGTCATTTCTACCTTCTCCAGCAAATCGCCAGGCGCCCCAGGCACACCGGCACTGGAGCCAGGATGATCTCTCTCGACGTCGAGAGACCGGCGTCAGGTTATCGCAAAGGGAAGCGTATGCCCGGTGTCCCGGCGTGGCTGATGCGTCACAGAAGCAAGGCGGCCCCCGCCCGGGCCCTGGATTTCCACGGGACCGGGCGGGGGCCGTCGCGGGCCCTGCGGATCAGTGCCTGGGCCGGCCCATCAGCTGGCCGATGTTGTCGAGCAGCGGGATCTGCAGCCACGGGTTCGGCTGCGCCACCAGGGTCAGCAGCACGATCGAGATGCCCAGGAAGCTCAGCACGATCACGTCGGTGAAGCGGCTGCGCACCGCCAGCATCCCGACCTCGGGCAGCACCAGCCGCAGCACCGCGCCGAGCAGCACGCCGCAGCCGAGGATCAGCAGCCCGTACTTGAACCCGTCCTTGAAGTCGGCGAACCAGGTGACCGCGAGGCCGGCGCCGACGACCAGCAGGACCAGCGTGATCGGCCACTGCCGCACCGGCAGCGCGTGCTCGCGTCCGAGGGCCGCGGAGGCGCCCTCGGGCGGCAGGGTGCCGGTCGTCCTGACCGGCCTGCGGCGGGACCGTGCCGGTCGCGGTTCAGTCATGCTCGCCGTCCCTGGGGTGTCAGATGCCGGCGCGGCGCTCGGCCGCCTCGACGATGTTGTTGAGCAGCATCGCGCGGGTCATCGGGCCCACGCCGCCGGGGTTCGGGGAGATCCAGCCGGCCACCTCGGCCACCCCCGGGTGCACGTCGCCGACGATCTTGCCCTCGCTGCGGCTGACGCCCACGTCCAGCACCGCCGCGCCCGGCTTGACGTCCTCCGGCTTGACCAGGTGCGGCACGCCGGCGGCGGCCACGATGATGTCGGCCTTGCGCAGGTGGGCGCCGAGGTCCCGGGTGCCGGTGTGGCACAGGGTGACGGTGGCGTTCTCGCTGCGGCGGGTCAGCAGCAGGCCGATCGAGCGGCCGACGGTGATGCCGCGGCCGACCACGACCACCTCGGCGCCGTTGATCTCGACGTCGTGGCGGCGCAGCAGCTCGACGATGCCGAGCGGGGTGCACGGCAGCGGGCCCTCGATGCCCAGGGCAAGCCGGCCGAGCGAGGTCGGGTGCAGGCCGTCGGCGTCCTTGTCCGGGTCCATCAGCTCCAGGACCGGGTTCTGGTCCAGGCCCTTGGGCAGCGGCAGCTGGACGATGTAGCCGGTGCAGGACGGGTCGGCGTTGAGCTCGCGGACGACGTTCTCGACGTCCTCCTGGGTAGCGGTGGCGGGCAGCTCGCGCTGGATCGAGGCGATGCCGACCTCGGCGCAGTCCTTGTGCTTGCCGTTCACGTACCAGCGGCTGCCCGGGTCGTCGCCGACCAGGACGGTGCCGAGGCCGGGCGTGACGCCCTTCGCCTTGAGGACCGCCACGCGGGCGGCGAGTTCGGACTTGATCGCGGCGGCGGTGGCCTTGCCATCGAGAATCTGGGCAGTCATGACCCCATTCTCCCGGATCGCCGGGGGTCTCCGTACCGAGGGCGTCCGACCGCTGCCGCCGCGCTCGCGGACCCGGTTGCGGGCGCGGCTCCGGGCGCGGCTCCGGCCCGGTCCCGGGCACGCCTCCGGGGTGGACGAACAGGTGAACGGACGGGTGAACGGACGGGTACGAAGGTCCGACGCACGTTGCGGTTGCGCCACAGTCTTGACGCGGCACGCGGAACCGGCTGGACAGGGCGCCGCCGTCCGGATGACGATAAGCGCGCATTCCCGCCGCGATACCGGCCCGGTGACGGGCCGACGGACCCCGCGGCGGGGCGTACCCGGGGGAAAGAGCCAGTGAGCCGACCACAGCAGAACGAGCAGTCCGACCGCGGGGGCACCGTTCCGCCCGCGCCGTACCCGTCGGCCGTCCCGCACCCCTGACGCTCACCACGCTGCGAGCCGCGGCGCCCGTCACCGCCGCCGGGCCGTTCCCCGCTCCGCCGACGTCCCCCTCGGCCGGTGACCCGACTCACCGACCGGGACCGTCCGCGTCCCGTCCCCGCGTCCCCGTAACTGCCCGGAGGCATCCATGACGTACCCGCCCGACCCGAACAACCCGTACGGCCAGCCGCCGGCCGCCCCGGGCTACGGCTACCCGCAGCAGGCCCCGCCGCAGGCCGCCCCGGGCTACGGCTACCCGCAGCAGGCCCCGGCCTACGGGTACGCGCCGATGGTCCCGCCGTCCATGCCCGGCCTGATGACCACGGCCCGGGTGCTGCTGTTCATCGTCGGCGGCGTCCAGACGCTCGCCGCGATCTCCTACGTGATCATCGGTGCGGCGGCCAAGGACGTCACCAACGCCGCCAGCCGGACCACCAGCGACGACAACCCGTTCACCGCGCTGGGCGACGCCGCCGCCGGTGTCCTGCTCGTCGTCGGTGTGCTGTTCGGGCTGTTCGCCGCGCTCTCCATCACGCTCGGTGTGAAGTTCGGCAAGGGCGGCAACGCCGTCCGCGTCACCACCATCGTGTACGGCTCGCTGGGCGCCCTGGTCGGCCTGCTGATCCTGCTCGGAGCCATCTCCGGCGGCACCGCGGTCGGCCTGGTGATGGCCCTGCTCTGGCTGGCGATCAGCATCATCTGGATCACCGCCATGTGCGTCCAGGACGGCGTCAACTGGTTCAACCGGCCGCGTTACTGACCGGCCCGCACGACCGACGCAGAGCGGCCCGGCTCCCTCCTCGGAGGGGGCCGGGCCGCTCTGTCGTTCCGTCACGCCGTCACACCGTCACGCCGTCGGCGGGACCGGTGGAATCGGCGGGATCAGTGGAAGAAGTGCCGCGCGCCGGTGAAGTACATGGTCACGCCGGCCTCGGCGGCCGCCGCGACGACCTCCTCGTCCCGGATCGAGCCGCCGGGCTGGACGATCGCCCTGACACCGGCCGCGATCAGGATCGCCGGGCCGTCCGCGAACGGGAAGAAGGCGTCCGAGGCCGCGTAGGCGCCCTTGGCGCGCTCGCCGGCCCGCTCGACCGCGAGCTTGCAGGAGTCCACCCGGTTGACCTGGCCCATGCCGACGCCGACCGAGGCGCCGTCCTTGGCCAGCAGGATCGCGTTGGACTTGACGGCCCGGCAGGCCCGCCAGGCGAAGGCCAGCTCGGCCAGCTCGTCGGCGGTCAGCGCCTCACCGCTGGCGAGGGTCCAGTTCGCCGGGTCGTCGCCCTCGGCGTGCACCCGGTCGGCGTCCTGGAGCAGCACGCCGCCGGAGATCGGGCGCACCTCCTGGCGGTTGGCCGGGGCCTCGGGGGCGAGCAGCACCCGCAGGTTCTTCTTGCGGGTGAGCACCTCCAGGGCGCCCTCCTCGTAGCCGGGGGCCACCACGACCTCGGTGAAGATCGGGGCGATCTGCTCGGCCAGCGCGACGGTGACCGGGCGGTTGACGGCGATCACGCCGCCGTACGCGGAGACCGGGTCGCACTCGTGCGCCTTGCGGTGCGCCTCGGCGACGTCGGCGCCGGTCCCGATGCCGCACGGGTTGGCGTGCTTGATGATCGCGACGGCCGGCTCGGCGTGGTCGTAGGCGGCGCGGCGGGCGGCGTCGGTGTCGACGTAGTTGTTGTACGACATCTCCTTGCCGTGCAGCTGCTGCGCGCCGGCCAGGCCTCCCGTGCCGTCGCTGTAGAGCGCGGCGCCCTGGTGCGGGTTCTCGCCGTAGCGCAGCACGTTCTGCCGCTCCCAGGTCGAGCCGAGGAACTCGGGGAAGCGCTCGTCGCTGGGCGCGTAGCCGTCCTCGAACCAGGAGGCGACGGCCACGTCGTAGGCGGCGGTGTGGGCGAACGCGGCACCGGCCAGGCGCTTGCGGGTGGCCAGGTCGAAGCCGCCCTCCTGCGCCGCCTTCAGCACGTCGCCGTAGCGGGCCGGGTCGACCACCACGGCCACCGAGGGGTGGTTCTTGGCGGCGGCGCGGACCATGCTCGGGCCGCCGATGTCGATCTGCTCGACGCACTCGTCCGGGGTGGCGCCGGAGGCGACGGTGGCCTTGAACGGGTAGAGGTTCACGACGACCAGGTCGAAGGGCTCGACGCCGAGCTCGGCCAGCTGGGCGCGGTGCGACTCCAGCCGCAGGTCGGCCAGTACGCCGGCGTGCACCCGGGGGTGCAGCGTCTTCACGCGCCCGTCCAGGCACTCCGGGAAGCCGGTCAGCTCGGAGACCTCGGTCACCGGGACACCGGCGGCGGCGATCCGGCCGGCGGTGGAGCCGGTGGAGACGATGGCGACCCCGGCGGCGTGCAGGCCCTGGGCCAGCTCCTCCAGACCGGTCTTGTCGTACACGCTGATCAGCGCGCGACGGATCGGACGGACGTTCTCCGAAACGGGCGTGGTGGAGCTGGCACTCATGCCGGAATCCATACCTTTCGGTCCTCGATGCGGTGACCTTCGCGGGCCAGCCGGCCCACGACGTCGACGAGCAACTGGCGCTCGACAGTCTTGATGCGCTCGTGCAGCGCTTCGCCGCCATCGGCGTGGTCGGCGTCGACGACCTCGACGACGCCCTGCGCGATGATCGGCCCGGTGTCCACGCCGGAGTCGACCAGGTGGACGGTGCAGCCGGTGACCTTCACGCCGTACGCGAGCGCGTCGGTGACGCCGTGGGCGCCGGGGAAGGAGGGCAGCAGTGCGGGGTGGGTGTTGACGGTCCGCCCGGCGAAGGCGGCGATGAACTCGGGGCCGAGGATCTTCATGAAACCGGCCGTGACCACCAGGTCCGGCTGGTACTCGGCGACGGAGGCGGTCAGCGCGCGGTCCCAGGCGGCCCGGTCCGGGTGGTCCTTCACCCGGTGGACGAAGGTCGGCAGGCCCGCCTTCCCGGCGCGCTCCAGGCCCGCGATCCCGTCCCGGTCCGCGCCGACGGCGAGGATCTCGGCGCCGTAGGCCGGGTCGGCGACGGCGTCGATCAGCGCCTGCAGGTTGGTGCCGGAGCCGGAGACCAGCACCACCAGGCGGGCCGGTCCGGGCGTACGGGGCGGGAAGTGCTGGGCGGGGGCGGCGGCCACTGCGCGTCTCTCCGTAGGTCGGGCGCCGTCCGCTGGTACGTCCACCGGTGGTGGGGCCACTACGAACGGCAGGTCGAGCGAGGGGGAACTCCGGGGAAATCCGCCGCGACGCGGGCCCCGGGGAACCTCTGTGGGCTGCTGACCGTCACCACGATAACGGCTGGTCGGAGGGCCTCCGCACCCTCCCGGCGGCGCTACGCGCGTAGTTGAGACGGGGATCTCCTCCGGCCCACCGCACCGGAGTTGCCCCGGACCGCACCGGCCCCGGCGTCCCCGCCCACCCCGCCGCACCGGGCCGCCGGTGGCCCGACGGACGACTGCGGGATCATTGGGGGCGCGGGAGACCGCTCCGACGCGAGAACCTCCGAACGAGCCCCGACCGAGAAGGAATGGCTGAACCCATGAGCAGCGGCGACGACACCGGCGAGCGCAACCCCTTCGCGCCGCCGCCGGCGGATGCCCCGGACCAGCCGTGGCAGCCGCGCAGCCCCTGGGCCGGCGGGGGCCACGGCTCCGACGGCCAAGCGGGCCCCACCGGGCAGGGCGGCCCCACCGGTCCGGGCGGCTCCACCGGTCCGGGCGGCTCCGACGGCAGGGGCGGCGAGCGTCCGCAGCTGCCGCCGCCGTGGGGCCCCGGCGACGGCCGCACCGGCCAGCGACCGCCGTCCCCGCAGCCGCCCCGGCTCGACCTCGCCGATCCGGCCCACCGCAAGGCCCGCAACGCGGCGCTGGCCGGGCCGTTCGCTCTGGTCTGCCTGTTCGCGGGGTTCCACTGGATCGCCCTGCTGATCGGGGCGCTCGGCGTCGTCTGGGGCGTCGGCGCGCTGCGGACCCGGCGGCCCGCCCCGGCCGCCACCGTCGCCGGGCCGGCCGGGCCGCTCCCCGCGGCCCCCGCCCCGAACCCGCTCACCCCGGCGGCGCTCGCCGGCGTCCTGACCGGTGCGATGACCATCGTGGTCGCGACCTCGGTGATCGGCCTCGGGTACCACTACCGCGACTACGTCACCTGCGTCCAGGACTCGCTGACCAGCGTCGGCGCCCAGAACTGCGACCGGTACGCGCCGCAGTGGTACGTGGACTTCACCGGGAACACCGAGTAGCCGGACCTCCGGGTCCGCCCGGTCGCCCCGGCCCCGGTCGGTCGTCGAGGCCCGCTCAGTCCTCGGGGCCCGCGCGGTCGTCCGGGTCCCGCCCGGCGGGGCCCGGTCCGCCGGCGGCGGGCCCGGCACCCGGCTCCGAAAGCCGCAGCACGAGGGCGTACGTACAGGCGCGCAGCCCCAGCGCACCCCGGCGGGCCTGGCGCGCGAGCCGGGCGTACACGCCCACGCCGTCCGCCGGGCCCAGCATCCGGTACCGGACCAGCAACGCGCCCGGGACGGCGACCAGCGCGATCCAGCCCGCCGCCGCCGGACCCGTCCACGGCAGCGGCCCCACCCACGCCAGCCGCTCGCCCGCCAGCGCCCCGCCGGAGAGCCGGCCCAGCACCGCCGCCCCGGCCCCGACCCACAGCGCCGCCGCCAGCGCGGCCACCACCGTCGCGGCCGGCGTCCAGGGCTCGGGCCGCTCCCCGGCCCCCGCCCCGGAGACCGGCAGCCGCCGGCCCGCCGCCGCACGGCCCAGCAGCACCGCCGGCACCACCCCGGCCAGCAGCGGCAGGACCGACGCCGCGAGCCGCCAGCCGCCCGGCCCGTCCGCCGGCAGCAGGGCGAACAGCGGGAACTCGGGCACCGGGCCCAGCACCGCACCGGTCGGCGACACCACCGTCCCGGCGCCGAGCGCGAAGCCCGGCCCCAGCGCGTACGCCGCACCCCACAGCACCGCGTTCGGCAGCAGCGCCAGCGCGAGCAGCACCAGCCCCAGCAGCGCGACGGGCCCGCCGCCGAGCAGCGCCATCCCGTGCCCACCGCCCGCCACCGCGTCCAGCACCGCCGAGAACACCACCAGCAGACCGCCCGCCGCGACCAGCCCGGCCCCGGCCGCCAGCGCCGCGGCCCGTACCACCGGCGCACCGTCGACCGGGCGGTACGGCGGCGGGAGGCGGTCCAGCGGGGAGTCGACCGGCACGTCGAGGACGGCCACCGAGCGGGCCCCCGCGGCCGTCGCCAGGCCCGCCACCAGCGCCACCACCAGCACGTCCAGCAGCACCCGGCTGCGGAACGGCCCGGTGGCCGCGCAGTGCAGCGCCACCGCGAAGGCCACCGCGCAGTACCCCGCCCACACCGCCACCGGACCGCCCCAGCGCGGGCGCGGCCCGCGCCGGGCGGCCACCCCGGCGGCCGCCCGGTGGAGCCGGACCACGGCCAGGGCGCCGAGCAGCAGCGGAGTGACCGTCAGCGGGGCGTCCGCCGGACCGCGCAGCAGCGGCGCTCCGTGCCCCAGCAGCCAGAGCGCCCCCGCCAACCGGGTGACAACGGCCGCGCCGTCGTCCGCGTACGGCGTCGCCACCCAGAGCCCGAGCACCGGCGCCCCGACCACCGCCAGGCCGACCAACGCCGTCCGTACACCCGCCAACAGGTCGGCCAGCGCGGGGCGTCCGCCCAATTCACCGGGCGACTCCAGGATCGGACGGCCCATCAGCTGCGTCATGGGCCACATGGTGCCAAGGCGACTCGCCATGCTCCGTGAAGCGCCAAACCGCCGCCGTGTCCCAGATTATTGGCTTATGCGCATTTTCAGACCTTGCCCCCAAGCCGCCGGCGCCCCGGCCCGGAGCGTCTGATGGCCACGCCACCCACCGCCGACTCCCCCACTCCGGAGCGCCACCGCAGGCCCGCCCTCGCCGAGACCGACCCGGGCCGCCTGCTGCGGAAGCTGACCCCCCGTGAGGCCCAGACCCTGGCCCACCTCGCCGCCGGCCACGACCTCCCCCGCACCGCCGCCACCCTCGGGGTCACCCCCACCACCGCCCGCAGCTACCTCCAGCGCGCGATGCGCAAGCTCGGCACCCGCACCGCGGCGGAGGCACTCGCCCTGCTGGCCGGCACGCCGCCGCGCCCCCAGGACCCCGGCCCGACCGGACGCCCGGCGAACCTCACCGGCCTCGACCCGGCCGACCCGGGCCCGGCCCCGGGTGCCGGGCTCCCACCGGACGAACCGGTCCTCCTGCGGCCGGTCCCGGACTCCTCCGCCCCGGCCGCCCCCGGTTCCGTGGCGGGAGCGGACCGCCCGCGGGCCGACGCGGCCACGGACGGGGAGGCGACCGGGAAACGGAGCCGCACCCGAGCCGGGAAACCCGCCCCGGGACCCTCGGACGGCACCCGGCGGACGGCCCCGGCCGAGCAGCCGCGGCAGGCCGCCGACGGGCCGCAGGCCGACGGGAGGAGCGCCGCCCCCGGGCGCGCGCAGGAGCCGTGCACGCCTGGGGACCGGCCAGGATCCGCCGCCCTCCAGGCGCCTCCGGCCGCGGCGGCGGACGACGGGCGGCGTCAGCCGACCGACACCGGCCACCCTCCGACGGCCCCCGAGGACCCCGACCGGCACGGCGGCCTGCCCGGCGCTCCCGCCGCCGGGCCGGCCTGGCAGGCGAGCACTCCGGCCGCCGACGCGGCCGGTGGAGGCGGGTCCGAGGAGGCCCCCGCCGGCCCGGCCGCCGGCCACGGCGACACGCCGCACCACGCCCCGGCCGCACCCGAACCGGACACCGAACGGCCACCGGCCGCCGAGTTCGTGGCGCCCACCGCCGTCGGCTCCGGCCCGGACCGGAACGCCCCGCCGGAGCACGCCGAGCACAGCGCCACCGCCGCCCCCGCGGCGCCCGTCCGGGCCCCGGCCGCACCCGAGCCGGACACCGAGCCGGACACCGGGCCGGACGCCGAACGGCCACCGGCCGCCGAACCCGACCGGGCGCGGACGGCCCGGCCGGAGCCGCAGGACCCTGCCGCCGCCAGTCCCGGCCGGACGGCGCTGGCCGCCGCCGCTCCCTCGGGCGCGGACGACGACCTCGACGCCGAACCCCCGGCGATGGGCTTCGACGAGCTCTACGAGACCGCGCACACCCGGCTGGTGCAGCAGGTGTTCCTGCTGACCGCCTGCCGGCACCGGGCGGTGCACTGCGTGCGGCGGGCGTTCGGCGAGGCCCGGCGGTGCTGGGGCACGGCCGCCGGTTCGGGGAACCCGGAGGGCTGGGTACGGGCGCGCGCCTGCGAGCTGGCGCTGTCCCCGTGGCACCGGGGCGGCCCCCGGCGGGCGCACGCGTGGGGGCTGCCGCACCGGCGGATCAAGGTGCGGCCGGCCGACGAGACCCAGGCGGTGCTGCCGGACCACGACCGGCTGACCGACCGGGACCGGGCGCTGCTGAAGGCGCTCAAGCGGCTGTCCCGCCCCCAGCGCCGGGCGCTGGTGCTGCACGACGGGCTGGGGCTGCCGGCCGTGGCGGTCGCGGTGGAGGTGGAGTCCACCCTGGCAGCGGCCGAGGGACGGGTGTGGGCCGCCCGGGCGGCGCTGGCCGCGTGGGTGCCGGACCTGGTCGGGCCGGACCCGGCGGCGCCGGGCTTCGCGGACGGGCTGTGCGGGCTGCTCCACCGGGCGGCGGTGCGCGGCTGCCCGGAGCCGCACCGGACGCCGGTGCCGGTGCTGCGGGCCCGGTACCGGCTCCGGACGGCGAGCCGGACGGGCGCGGCGGCACTGCTGACGGTCGCGGTGGGCGGGGCGACGCTGGCGACCCTGGCGGGGGTGCGCCCGGCGGAGCTGTTCCGGCCGACCATCCCGCCGACGCCCACGCTCTGCCTGGCCGCCACCGCGGCGCAGGCGGCGGAGCCGGCCGTGCCGCTGCTGCCCGACGGGGCGCCGAACGGCATCACCAGCATCTGGTGCAGCCCGGCGCCCGGCTTGGAGGCCGTCCTGGTGGATCCGCAGCCCCAGGCGGTCGCGCGCTGGGAGTTGCCGCCGGCGGCCCGGGGCGCCGCTCCGCCGCCGCAGGGCCCGGCGGCCTGCCGGCAGTGGTCGCCGCTGCCCTGCACCACGGGGCCGGGGCGGCACTGAGCCGCGAACGGCGAGCGCCCCCGCCCGGGAGGGCGGGGGCGCTCGTCACGCGCGGGGCGGGATCAGGCCTGGGCGGCGATGATCTCGCGGGCCAGGCGGGCGGTCTCGGACGGCGTCTTGCCGACCTTGACACCGGCGGCCTCGAGGGCCTCCTTCTTGGCCTGGGCGGTGCCCGAGGAGCCGGAGACGATGGCGCCGGCGTGGCCCATGGTCTTGCCCTCGGGGGCGGTGAAGCCCGCGACGTAGCCGACGACCGGCTTGGTGACGTGCTCGGCGATGTAGGCCGCGGCACGCTCCTCGGCGTCGCCACCGATCTCACCGATCATGACGATGATCTCGGTCTCCGGGTCCTCCTGGAAGGCCTTGAGGGCGTCGATGTGGGTGGTCCCGATGACCGGGTCACCGCCGATGCCCACGGCCGAGGAGAAGCCGATGTCGCGCAGCTCGTACATGAGCTGGTAGGTCAGGGTGCCCGACTTCGAGACCAGACCGATCTTGCCGGAGGTGGTGATGTCGGCCGGGATGATGCCGGCGTTCGACTGTCCGGGGCTGATCAGGCCGGGGCAGTTCGGGCCGATGATGCGGGTCTTGTTGCCCTTGGCACCGGCGTGCGCCCAGAAGGCGGCGGTGTCGTGCACCGGGACGCCCTCGGTGATGACGACGGCCAGGCCGATCTCGGCGTCGATGGCCTCGACGACGGCGGCCTTGGTGAAGGCCGGCGGCACGAAGAGGACGGAGACGTCGGCCCCGGTCTTCTCCATCGCCTCGGCGACGGAGCCGAAGACCGGGATCTCGGTGCCGTCGACGTCGACCGTGGTGCCGGCCTTGCGCGGGTTCACGCCGCCGACGATCTGGGTGCCGGAGGCGAGCATGCGGCGGGTGTGCTTCATGCCCTCGGCGCCGGTCATGCCCTGGACGATGACCTTGCTGTCCTTGGTAAGGAAGATAGCCATGGTGTTAAGTCCCCTTCCTTACTTGTTGGCCAGCTCGGCGGCGCGGTCAGCGGCGCCGTCCATGGTGTCCACGCGCTGGACCAGCGGGTGGTTGGCGTCGTCGAGGATCTTGCGACCCAGCTCCGCGTTGTTGCCGTCCAGACGGACGACCAGCGGCTTGGTGACGTTCTCGCCCTTGCCCTCCAGGAGCGCGAGGGCCTGCACGATGCCGTTGGCGACCGCGTCGCACGCGGTGATGCCGCCGAAGACGTTGACGAAGACCGACTTGACGTCGGGGTCGCCCAGGATGATCTCCAGGCCGTTCGCCATGACCTCGGCGGAGGCGCCGCCACCGATGTCGAGGAAGTTGGCGGGCTTGACGCCGCCGTGGTTCTCACCGGCGTACGCGACCACGTCGAGGGTGCTCATGACGAGGCCCGCGCCGTTGCCGATGATGCCGACCTGGCCGTCGAGCTTGACGTAGTTCAGGCCCTTGGCCTTGGCGGCGGCCTCCAGCGGGTTGGCCGCGGCCTTGTCCTCCAGGGCCTCGTGCTCCGGCTGGCGGAACTCGGCGTTCTCGTCCAGGGAGACCTTGCCGTCGAGCGCGATGATCTTGCCCTCGCCGGACTTGATCAGCGGGTTGACCTCGACGAGGAGGGCGTCCTCCTTGATGAAGACGGTCCACAGCTTCTGCAGGACCTCGGCGACCTGGTCGGCGACCTCGGCCGGGAACTTCGCCGCGGCGACGATCTCGGCGGCCTTCTCCGGGGTGCAGCCCTCGTTGGCGTCGACCGGGATCTTGGCGAGCGCCTCGGGGTTCTGCTCGGCGACGACCTCGATCTCCACGCCGCCCTCGACGCTGGCCATGGCCAGGAAGGTGCGGTTGGTGCGGTCCAGCAGGAACGAGACGTAGTACTCGTCCTTGATGTCCGCGGTCTGGGCCAGCATCACCTTGTGAACGGTGTGGCCCTTGATGTCCATGCCGAGGATCTGCTCGGCCTTGGCGACGGCGTCCGCCGGGTCGGCGGCGAGCTTGACGCCGCCGGCCTTGCCTCGGCCACCCACCTTCACCTGAGCCTTGACGACGGCGCGGCCGCCGAAGCGCTCCGCGATGGCGGCAGCGTCTGCGGCGGTCTCGATGACATCGCCGTCAAGCACGGGCACGCCGTGCTTGGCGAAGAGGTCCCTCGCCTGGTACTCGAACAGGTCCACGTGTTTGTCCTTGTTCGTGGTCGCGGATTGTGTCTCTACGAGCGTGCCACGGCAGGATCTTCGCTGCGGGTCGTCGGGGCGGTGCGGGTACGCAGAGGTACGGCCTTGCGGCCCACACAGCCACGGGCGCACACGTCAATCAACACGCGCGTCACGTCCGTCTGGCAGGTTATCCCCGCGGGACGGGACTGTTCCGCCCGGGGCCTGCCCGGCATGGGTGAGAACCGTCACAGAATGCCCAGGAGGGACGGGGTGGGCGGCCGGTCCACCGATCGGTCCGATTAGCGCGTTCGGGTGAATCCCTCACCCCCCCTGCGCGGGCACCGGGATCGGGCGCTTCTCGATCGCCGCCGCCATGATCTCCGGGAACGCGTCCGGGGTGCAGGCGAAGGCCGGCGCGCCGAGCGAGGCCAGGGCGGCGGCGTGCGCGTGGTCGTACGCCGGGGCCCCCTCGTCGGAGAGCGCGAGCAGGGCGATGAACTGGACGCCGGCCGCCTTCATCGCGGCGACCCGCTTGAGCATGCCGTCCCGGATGCCGCCCTCGTACAGGTCGCTGATCAGCACCACGACGGTCTCGGAGGGCCGGGTGATCTTCGACTGGCAGTAGGCCAGGGCGCGGTTGATGTCGGTGCCACCGCCGAGTTGGGTGGCGAACAGGACGTCGACCGGGTCGGTGAGCTGTTCGGTGAGGTCGACCACCGAGGTGTCGAACACGACCAGCCGGGTGTCCAGGGTGCGCATCGAGGCGAGCACCGCGCCGAAGACCGCCGAGTGGACCACCGAGGGCGCCATCGAGCCGGACTGGTCGATGCAGAGGATGACGTCCTTCTTCACGGCGCGCTGGGCACGGGCGTAGCCGACCAGCCGCTCGGGGACGACGGTGCCGTGCTCGGGCAGGTAGTTCTTCAGGTTGGCCCGGATGGTGCGGTCCCAGTCGATGTCGCGGTGGCGGGGACGGCTGACCCTGGCACTGCGGTCGAGGGCGCCGCCGAGCGTGGCCCGGGTGCGGTCGGCGAGCCGGCGCTCCAGGTCGGCGACCACCTTGCCGACCACCGCCCGGGCGGTCTCCCGGGTGGTCTCGGGCAGCGCGTGCTTGAGCGACAGCAGGGTGCCGACCAGGTGCACGTCCGGCTCGACGGCCTCCAGCATCTCCGGCTCCAGCAGCAGCCGGTCCAGGCCGAGCCGGGTGATCGCGTCCTGCTGCATCAGCTGCACCACGGTGGACGGGAAGTACTCGCGGATGTCACCCAGCCAGCGGGCCACCTGCGGGGCCGAGCCGCCCAGCCCGGCACCGCGGCGGCCGGTGCGCCCGGCCCGGGCGCCCTCCTCGGGGGCGCCGCGGTAGAGCGCGGCGAGCGCGCCGTCCATCGCGGCGTCGCGGCCGCGCAGGGCGCAGCCGGTGCCGTCGGCCTCGCCGCCGAGCACCAGCCGCCAGCGGCGCAGCCGTTCGTCGGTCGTGGGCGCTGCCATCTCGTCCTCCTTCAGCGGGTCCTGCGGTGGGGCAGGCGTTCGGTGCGGTGGGTGCCACCGCGGCGGGTGTCAGGTGTCGCGGCCGGCGGCCTGCCGGGGGATCCTCGGGCGGATCCCGAGCAGCAGGGCCACCACCGGGACGGCGGCGTCGGCCCGGGCCCGGTCCAGCTCACCGGCCGCGGCGTCGACGGCCGGCGGCTCGCCGAGCGGGCCGGCCGCGACCCGGCCGCCGATGGTGGTGCGCACGCCCGCCTCCAGTCCGGCGAAGGTGCGGCGCAGCAGCGGCAGGACGTCGGTGAAGGCCTCGCCGCTCACCCCGGTCAGCCACTCGTCCAGCAGGGCGAGCAGCCGCGGGTCGTGCAGCAGCAGGGCGCCGCCGCCGGTCAGGAAGCCCTCGACCCAACCGGCCGCGTCGGCCGGGGCGTTGGCGGCGGAGAGCACCAGCCGAAGCCGTCGGCCGGCCTCCGCGGAGTCGAGCCGGCCGTCGTCCAGCAGCAGCCGCACGGCCCGGCCGCGCAGCAGCCCGGGGGCGCCGGTGGCCGGTCCGCCGGCCGGCTCGCGGCGGGCCAGCGAGCGCAGGGCGGCGGCCCAGCGGTCGGGCAGGCCGGCCAGGCCGTCCGGGTCCGGCGCGGTGCCGACGGTGGTGGTGTCGGCCGTGGTGGTGCCGGCGGTAGTGGCGTCGCCGGGATCGGCGGCCAGCAGACCGATCGCGCCGTGCACCTCGTCGAGGCGGCCGCGCATCGCCTCCGCGCCCTGCGCGTCCAGGCCGACGCAGCCGGACGGCAGTCCGACGCAGATCCGCTCGGCCAGGCCCGCGGCCGCCTCGGCGAGCGCGCCGTGGTCGGTGCCGCGCACGTCGCCGTAGCGCAGCGCGCGGACCAGTGCGGGCAGCGCACCCGCGAGGTGCGCGATGTCGGTGTCCAGCGCCGCGCAGTCGGCGAGCACCCGCATCACGGCGGGCAGTGCGCCGGACAGCCCGGCCAGCAGGCAGGTCTCCACCAGGCCGGTCAGCTCGGCGAGTTCCCCGGCGGCGCGGGCGGTGCCGACGGCCTTGTTGGCCGCGGCCTCCTCGACCGTGGTGCCCCACTGGGCGGCCTCGGCGATCCGGACCGCGAACTCGGGCTGCCAGCACAGCCGCCAGCTCTCCCGGAACGTCCCGGTCGAGTTCACCGAGGAGCGCGCGGGCACGCCCCAGTCCACGCCCAGCAGCCGCAGCCGGTGCAGCAGCCGGGAGCGGGCCGCGTCGGTGTCCTTGCGCAGGTCGAGGTCGACGTCCTTCGGCGCGGCCTCGGGCTTGAGCCGCAGCGAGCGCTGCAACCGGGTCAGGTCGCGCTGGAGCGGCACCGCCGGTGCGGCGTCCGGGACCTCGCCGAGCGCGTCGCCGACCACCAGGCGGTCCCGGACCAGCTCCAGGGCGACGTCCGAGCCCTCGCAGAGCACCGCGCGCACAGCGTCCAGGGTCTCGGTCAGCCCGGCGAGCGGGCGGCCGCGCAGCACGGCCAGGGTCTCGGCCAGCCGGACCGCCTCGATCACGTGCGCGGAGGAGACCGGGTGGTCCTCGGCGCGCAGCAGGTCGGCCGCCCGGGTGAGCCAGCGCGGCACCGGGTCACCGTCGGTGGTGAACAGGTGGTGGTACCAGCCGGGCGACTGCACACCCGCGCCGTAACCGGTGGCCTGGGAGAGCCGGCGGTGCGTCCACGGCACCCAGGTGATGTCCGTCCGCACCTTCTTCGGCAGTGCGGCGAGCAGCGCCCGGTCGTGGGCGACGGTGGGCATCCGCTCCAGCGCGGGGACGTGGAAGGCCCCGCAGACCACGGCGATCCTGCGGTGCCCGGCACGGCGGGCGGCACGGATCTGCTGGCGCATGTACGCCTCGCGCAGCAGGTCCCGGCGGGACTCCCCGAGGCCCTCCGCGCGCAGCGCGCCCATCGCCTCGGCGACGGCGGCGAACGGCGCCAGCGCGTCGTCGCCGGGCGCGCGGTGCTCGACCACGTCCTCCCACCAGCGCTCCGCGTCGTCGTGCCCGGCCGCCTCGGCGAGCAGCGCCAGCGGGTCGGCGACCGGCCCGGCGTCCTCCTCCTCGGCGGCCGTGCCCTCGACGGCCGTCCCCTCCTCGGCCGTCCCCTCCGCGTTCTCCTCCGGGGCCGGCGCGAAGCCGTGCCCGGCGGGCAGGTCGATGAAGCGGACCGGCAGGTCGTGCTCCACGGCGTGCCGGATCGCCACCCACTCCGGGGAGAACTCGGCGTACGGCCAGAAGGCGGCCTTCGCCGGGTCGTCCACCGCGTGGGCGAGCAGCGCGACCGGCGGGACCAGGTCCTTCTCCGCGGCCAGGTGGACGATGCCGTCGGCCTCCGGCGGGCCCTCGATCAGCACCGCGTCCGGCCGCCACTGCGCCAGCGCGGCGGCGACCGCCCGGGCCGAGCCGGGGCCGTGGTGGCGGATGCCCAGCAGGGCGACCTCGGGCGCCGTCATGCCCCCACCTCACGGGCGGCGCGGTAGAAGTCCTTCCAGCCGTCGCGCTCGCGCACCACCCCTTCGACGTACTCGCGCCAGACCGCCCGGTCCGCCACCGGGTCGCGGACGACGGCGCCGAGGATGCCGGCCGTCACGTCCCCGGCGCGCAGCACGCCGTCGCCGAAGTGGGTGGCCAGCGCGAGTCCGTTGGTCACCACCGAGATCGCCTCGGCGGTGGAGAGGGTGCCGCTCGGGGTCTTGACCTTCGTCCGGCCGTCCACCGTGATCCCGGCCCGCAGCTCCCGGAAGACGGTGACCACGCGCCTGATCTCCTCGGCGCCGCCGGGCAGTTCGGGCAGTTCCAGGGAGCGGCCGAGCTGGTTGACCCGGCGGGTGACGATGTCGACCTCCTCGTCCAGCGAGCCCGGCAGCGGCAGCACCACGGTGTTGAAGCGGCGGCGCAGCGCGCTGGACAGCTCGTTGACGCCGCGGTCGCGGTCGTTGGCGGTGGCGATCACGTTGAAGCCGCGCACCGCCTGCGTCTCGGAGCCCAACTCCGGTATCGGCAGCGTCTTCTCCGACAGGATGGTGATCAGGCTGTCCTGCACGTCGGCCGGGATGCGGGTGAGCTCCTCGACCCGGGCGATCCTGCCCTCGGCCATCGCCCGCATCAGCGGCGAGGGCACCAGGGCGTCCCGGCTGGGCCCGCGGGTGAGCAGCTGGGCGTAGTTCCAGCCGTACCGGACGGCCTCCTCGGGGGTGCCGGCGGTGCCCTGCACCAGCATCGTGGAGTCGCCGCTGATCGCCGCCGCCAGGTGCTCGGACACCCACGTCTTCGCGGTGCCCGGCACGCCGAGCAGCAGCAGCGCGCGGTCCGTCGCCAGGGTCGTCACGGCGACCTCGACGACCCGGCGCGGGCCGATGTACTTGGGGGTGATCCGGGTGCCGTCGGGCAGTTCGCCGCCGAGCAGGTACGTCGCCACGGCCCACGGCGAGAGCTTCCAGCGCTCGGGACGCGGACGGTCGTCCTGTGCGGCCAGCGCGGCCAGTTCGCCGGCGAACGCGTCCTCGGCGTGCTGCCGCAGAACGTCGGTCATGGGGGCTCCTTCGGGTCTGCCGCCGGGCACACGGGTGCCTCGGGCGCAAGGGTGATCGGGGGGAGCCAGGTCGGCGTCCCGGCCTGTGGAACCCACCCTGCACCGAGCCACTGACAACCCGGCGGGGCCCCGGACGGGCCGTCAGCCGATGTCAGTGCCGCCGCCTACGGTCGGTCGCATGGAGGAACGCTGGAGCACCGAACACGTCCTGTCCCTGGCACCTGACGCCGCCTCGCAGAAGGCCGCGGGCAAGCTGTCCGCGCCCGCGCCGTGGTCCGGCACCGGCACCGACGGCACCGCGCTGTGGGGCGAGTGCAAGGGCAGCGGCCGCACGCCGTACCGCACCGCGATCGAACTCGCCACGCCCGCCTACCAGTGCAGCTGCCCCAGCCGGAAGTTCCCGTGCAAGCACGCGCTCGGGCTCCTCCTGCTGTGGAGCGGGACCCCGCAGGCCGTCCCGGCCGGGGAGCCCGCCGACTGGGTGGCCGAGTGGCTCACGTCCCGCCAGGAGCGCGCCGAGAAGCGCGTGAAGGAGCAGGTCGTCGATCCGGAGGGCGCCCGGCGCCGGGCCGAGCGGCGCAGCGCCCGGGTCGCGGCCGGCGCGGCCGAGCTGCGGCTGCGACTGGCCGACCGGATCCGGCACGGCCTCGCCGACCGGTCCACCGCCGGGCCCTGGGAGGAGGTCGCCGCCCGGATGGTCGACGCACAGGCCCCCGGCCTGGCCGCCCGGGTCCGCGAACTGGACGCGCTGCCGCAGGAGCGGCTGCTGGAGGAGTACGCGATGCTGCACCTGCTCGCCACCGCCGCCACCCGGCTGGACGAACTGCCCGCCGAGCTGGCCGCCACCGTCCGCACCCGGGTCGGCTACACCGTGGAGAGCAACGAGGTGCTGGCCGGCCCGACCGTCCGCGACCGCTGGCTGGTGCTCGGCAGCCGCGACACCTCGGACGAGCGGCTCATCACCCGCCGGATCTGGCTGCGCGGCGCCAAGACCGGCCGCCCGGCGCTGCTGCTCTCCTTCGCCCGCACCGGCCAGGCCCCCGCCCTCGCCCTGCCCACCGGCCACCTGGTGGAGGCCGACCTCGCCTACCACCCGGGCGCCCACCCGTTGCGCGCCACCCTCGGCGAGCGCTACGGCGCCCCCGAGCCGGGCCCCGCCGAACCGCCCGCCGGGCTCACCGTCGCCGAGGCGGTGGCCGGCTACGGCACCGCCGTCGCCGACGACCCGTGGCTGGAGAGCCGGCCGACCGTGCTCGGCGACGTCGTCCCGGTCCGCACCCCGGACGGCTGGTTCCTGACGGACGGCCACCACACCGTGCCGGTCCGTGCCTCGACCGTCCCGGAGACGGCCCTGTGGCGGCTGGCCGCCGTCTCCACCGGCCGCCCGCTGACGGTCTTCGGCGAGTACGGCCACCAGGGCTTCGCCCCGGTCACGGCCTGGGCCGCCGGCCGACGCCCGGTCGGCCTCACCAACGCTTAGGGCGTGCCCCAGCCACGCCCCGGAGCGTGCCCCGGACACACCCCAGACACTGCCCAGGAGAACCCGGCATGACGATCACCCAGGACCCGTGGGAGACCCTGCACACCAGCGCCCTGCTCGGCACCGACCGCCGCCCGCTCCCGGCCACCGCCCTGCCGCTCGCCGACGCCGTGGACCGGAGCGATCCGGCCACCGCCCTGCTGGAGCTGGCCGCGCTGGCCGCCGTCCGCCGCCGGGCCGGAGCGCTGCCCGTACCGGCCGCCGGGCCGCCCGGCCCGCCCTCGGCCGAGGACACCCGCCCGGAGCTGCCCGAGCCGGCCGCCCGCCGGCTGGCCGTCCTGCTCTCGGGGCGGGCCGGCAGCGGCGGCGGCACCCTGGCCAACCTGGCCGAGCTGCTGCCGCAGTGGCTCACCACCGCCCGGGCCCGGGGCCTGCGCCCGCCCGCCGCGCTGATACCCGGCCTGCTCGACGCCGCCCGCGCCCGCAGCGAACTGCGCCCCGACGCCGTGGCCCTGGCCGGTCCGCCGGGCCGCTGGCTGGCCGAGCAGAACCCCGACTGGCGGTTCGTGCTGCGCACCACCGCCCCCGACCTGCCGCAGCAGCCGACGGACGACCGGCTCTGGCACGAGGGCCTGTTCGCCGAGCGGGTCACCCACCTCACGCTGCTGCGCCGGCGCGATCCGGCGGCCGGCCTGGAACTGCTGCGCGGCACCTGGTCCACCGAGCGCGCCGAGGACCGCCTGCTCTTCCTGGACGCCCTCCAGGACGGCCTCTCCCCCGCCGACGAACCGTTCCTGGAGGCCGCCCTCGGCGACCGCAGCAAGAACGTCCGGGCCACCGCCGCCGAACTGCTCTCCACCCTGCCCGGCTCGGCCCTGGCCCGCCGGATGGCCGAGCGGGCGCGGGCCGCCGTCCGGCTCGCCGGCACCGGCACGCATCTGCTGGTCACCCCGCCCGCCGAGTGCGACGCGCAGATGCAGCGCGACGGGATCGCGCCCAAGTCGCCCACCGGGCGCGGCGAACGGGCCTGGTGGTTCGGCGAGGTGGTGGCCGCCGCGCCGCTGTCGCTCTGGCCGGAGAGCACCGGGCTGACGCCCGAGCAGCTGCTCGCCCTGCGGGTCGGCGACAGCATCGACGAGACCAGCAGCAGCTGGGCCGACGACCTGCGGGAGGCCTGGGCGCGGGCCGCCGTCCGCCAGCAGGACGCCGACTGGGCGCGGGCGCTGCTCGGCCCGGCCCCGTCCGGGCGCGGTGCGCGGGCCCGCGCGGCGCGCGCCACCGG
The DNA here is from genome assembly GCF_042885395.1 of Kitasatospora sp. NPDC058063. Lineage (NCBI taxonomy): Bacteria > Bacillati > Actinomycetota > Actinomycetes > Kitasatosporales > Streptomycetaceae > Kitasatospora > Kitasatospora sp. NPDC058063. The sequence continues at coordinate 141,129 of NZ_JBHVSD010000023.1, read as the reverse complement.
CGCCCCGGCCAAGCTGCTGGCCGTCCTCCCGCCGGAGGAGCGGGCCGTCTGGACGGCGGCGTTCATCACGGCGCACGGGCTGGGCGAGGCCTTCCAGCTGCTCGGCGCCTGCGCCACCCCGTGGACGCCGCCGCTGTCCACGGCCGTGGTGGCCGCCCTGGCCCGGGCGGCGGCCTCCGGGGCGTACCCGTGGAGCCACAGCGGGGTGCTCGGGATGACGGAGCGCGCGCTCGCCCCGGAGACGGCCGCCGCGGTGGAGGAGCTGGCCGCCGGGGCCGCCCCGGACTCCGCGTGGTCCGAGACCTTCACCCGGCTGGCCGGCACCCTGCGCTTCCGGGCGGCGATGCTCGCGGAGCTGGCGGGCTGAGCCGGGGGGCTGCCGGGGCCGACGGGCCGGCCCGGGGCCTTCCGGGGCCTTCCGGGCCCCGGAACGGCGGAGCGGGCCGGCCCCGGGGAGGGGCGGCCCGCTCGACGCGCGGTGGTTCAGCCGGCCCGCAGGTTCGACTCGACCCAGGCGACCACGTCGCGGGTCGGCGTGCCCGGGGTGAAGATGTCCGCGACACCCATCGCCTTGAGCTCGGCGATGTCCTCGTCCGGGATGATCCCGCCGCAGAAGACCTTGATGTCCTCCGCGTCGCGCTCCTTCAGCAGCTCCAGGACCCGCGCGCACAGCGTCATGTGGGCGCCGGAGAGGATGGACAGCCCGATGCCGTCCGCGTCCTCCTGGATCGCGGTGTCGACGACCTGCTCGGGCGTCTGGTGCAGTCCGGTGTAGATGACCTCCATACCGGCGTCGCGCAGGGCGCGCGCGATGACCTTGGCACCACGGTCGTGACCGTCGAGCCCGGGCTTGGCGACCACCACACGGATCGGCCCCGACACACTCATGACTGCCTCCTGGACGTCGTCGTCCACCATCCGACCGGGCCTCGTGGGCCGCCGTCGCGGTTAACGGTCAATAACCAACCTGAGGGGAGGTTAGCGCCACCCGGCACGGTTGACCGTGCCACCTCCCAAGAGGAGGGCAAAGTCACAGCTCCGGCCCTTGCCACCGGCGGGCCTACCCCACCTCCCCGCAACCTCCGCACAGACCCCCCGGCCGCCCCCTTGACATCCGGAGGTTTTTCCGGGGCGTCGGCCAGGGAGCTACAGTCACGGCTGTCTTCCCCCGCCCGACGACGTCCGAGGCCCACCGAGGAGGCAGCCCCCGATGGCTCCCGATGCAGCCGCCCGTCCGACCCGCGCGGAGCTGCGCCTCGCCGCCCGCGAGCAGTCCCGTGCCCAGCGCCGCGGCGCCGCCAGGGCGGCCACCCGGACGGCGCTGCTGCGGGTCGCGCTGCCGTCGGTGGCCGCGCTCGGGGTGGCCGCGGCGGCGGCGATCACGGTGCAGGGGGAGGCCGACCAGCAGCGCGCCCAGGCCGCCGGACAGGTGCCGCGGAGCGCGGCCGACAACGCCCCGGACACCACCGCCGCCCAGGCGGCGGCCCAGGCGGTCGCGGCCGGCGCACCGACCCAGGCCTCGCGCGGCGACGCCCGCCTGCCGCTGGCCGGCGCCCAGCCCACCGAGGCCCCCACCGCGCAGCCCACCGCCGAGCCGGCGCCCGAGCCGGTCCGGCCCAAGGTGGTCATGCCGGTCGCCCGGCACGGCCTCGGCGAACAGTTCGGCGAGGCCGGCACCCACTGGGCCAACCGGCACACCGGCATCGACTTCCCGGTGGACGGCGGCTCCGAGGTCTACGCCGTGACCGACGGCACCCTGCGCACCCAGTGGAACCCGTTCTACGGCTACATGACGATCATCAAGATGCCCGACGGCACCGAGGCCTGGTACTGCCACCTGCGGGCGTACAAGGTGCGCAAGGGCCCGGTGAAGCAGGGCGACGTGATCGCCTTCGTCGGCACCAGCGGCAACAGCACCGGCCCGCACCTGCACTTCGAGATCCGGCCGCAGGGCAGCGGACCGATCGACCCGCTGCCCTGGTTCCTCGCGAACGGGCTGGACCCGCGCTGAGCCGCCCTACAGCTTCTCGACGGGCGCGTAGCGCAGCAGCAGCTGCTTGCGGCCCTCGGCACCGAAGTCGACGGTGGCCTGCGCCCGGTCGCCGGCGCCCGTGACGGCCATCACCGTGCCCAGCCCGAAGCTGTCGTGGGTGACCCGGTCGCCGACCGCGAGCGAGACGGCCTCGCGCTCCACCGTCCGGCCGCCGCGCCGGGCCGACTGCCCCCAGCCCGCCTTCGGCGCGGCCGCCGTCGACGAGGACCGCGAACCGCCGCCCCCGGACGAGGACCTGCCCCAGGACGAGCCGGAGGAGAAGCCGCGCTGGACCGGCGCCTGCGCCGCCCCGGTGCGCTTCCACTCCACCAGCGTCTCCGGGATCTCCTCCAGGAACCGCGAGGCCGGGTTGTAGGCCGGCTGCCCCCAGGCGCTGCGCAGCACCGAGCGGGTCAGGTACAGCCGCTCGCGGGCCCGGGTGAGCCCGACGTACGCGAGCCGGCGCTCCTCCTCCAGCTCCTTGACCTGGTTGAGCGCCCGCATGTGCGGGAAGATCCCGTCCTCCATGCCGGTCAGGAAGACCACCGGGAACTCCAGGCCCTTGGCGGTGTGCAGGGTCATCATCGTGATGACGCCCTGCCCGTTCTCGTCGTCGTCCGGGATCTGGTCGGAGTCGGCGACCAGCGCGACCCGCTCCAGGAAGTCGGCCAGCGAGCCGACCGGCGGCGTGCCCTCGGCGTCGCCGTCCGGCCGCTCGCCCGGGTCCTGCTCGTACTCCAGGGCGACGGAGGCGAGCTCCTGGAGGTTCTCCACCCGGGTCTCGTCCTGCGGGTCGGTCGACGCCTGGAGCTCGGCCAGGTAGCCGGTCTCCTCCAGGACGGCCTCCAGCACCGCCGCCGGGCCCGCGCCCGACTCGACGACCTGGCGCAGCCCGGCCATCAGGGTGTTGAACTTCTTGACGGCGTTGGCCGAGCGCGCGGCCATCCCGTAGGCCTCGTCGACCCGGACCAGCGCCCGGGCGAAGGAGATCCGCTCCCGCGCGGCCAGCGCGTCGATCATCGCCTCGGCCCGCTCGCCGATGCCGCGCTTGGGCACATTGAGGATCCGGCGCAGCGGCACGGTGTCCTCCGGGTTGGAGAGCACCCGCAGGTACGCCAGGACGTCCCGGACCTCCTTGCGCTCGTAGAAGCGCACCCCGCCGACCACCTTGTACGGCAGGCCGACCCGGATGAACACCTCCTCGAACACGCGGGACTGGGCGTTGGTCCGGTAGAAGATCGCGACGTCGCCGGGCTTGGCCTCGCCCTTGTCGGTGAGCCGGTCGATCTCGTCGGCGATGAACTGGGCCTCGCCGTGCTCGTCGTCCGCGACGTAGCCGATGACCTTCTCGCCGTGATCGCCGGCCGTCCACAGCTTCTTCTCGCGGCGGTTGGCGTTGCGCTCGATGACGGCGTTGGCGGCGCTCAGGATGGTCTGGGTGGAGCGGTAGTTCTGCTCCAGCAGGATCGTGGTCGCGTTCGGGTAGTCCTCCTCGAACTGGAGGATGTTGCGGATGGTCGCGCCGCGGAAGGCGTAGATCGACTGGTCCGCGTCACCGACCACGCACAGCTCGGCCGGCGGCACCTCGGCGAGCCGCCCGGCCGCCGGGTTCACGAGGTCGCCGTCCGCGGTGCGCCTGGGCGCGGCCGCGACGGAGCCCCCGCTCAGCTCCCTGACCAGCATGTACTGGGCGTGGTTGGTGTCCTGGTACTCGTCGACCAGGATGTGCCGGAACCGGCGCCGGTAGTGCTCGGCGACGTCGGGGAAGGCCTGCAGCAGGTTCACCGTCGTCATGATGATGTCGTCGAAGTCCAGCGCGTTGGCCTCGCGCAGCCGCCGCTGGTAGAGCGCGTACGCCTCGGCGAGCTTCTTCTCCATCGGGTTGGCGGCCCGGTCGGCGAAGGTCTCCTCGTCGATCAGCTCGTTCTTGAGGTTGCTGACCTTCGCCGTGAAGGACTTCGGCGGGAACTGCTTCGGGTCCAGGTCGAGGTCCCGGCAGACCAGCGACATCAGCCGCTGCGAGTCCGCCGAGTCGTAGATCGAGAAGCTGGAGGTGAAGCCCAGCTGCTTGGACTCGCGGCGCAGGATGCGCACGCAGGCGCTGTGGAAGGTGGAGACCCACATCGCCCGGGCGCGCGGGCCGACCAGCGCCTCGACGCGCTCGCGCATCTCGCCGGCCGCCTTGTTGGTGAAGGTGATCGCCAGGATCTCCCCCGGCTGCACCCCGCGGGCGCCCAGCAGGTGGGCGATCCGGTGGGTCAGCACCCGGGTCTTGCCCGAGCCGGCGCCGGCCACGATCAGCAGCGGCGAGCCCGCGTGCAGCACCGCCTCGCGCTGCGGGTCGTTCATCCCCTCCAGCAGCTGCGCCGGGTCCACCACCGTCCGCGCGGCGCCGTTGCGGTACCAGGCGTCCCGCTCCGCCTCGGCGGAGTGGTCGGTCCGGAACAGCCCGTCCGGGATGGCCTCCTCGTACGCGTCGTACGGAACGTCGTCGTCGTACGGCGGGGGCTCCTCGTCGAGGGGAGCGGCGGGCTGCTTCGACCCGGCGGCGGGTGCCTCGAAACCGGGGAGCGGAAGGTCGTCAAAGAGGCTACTCATGGCACATCGAGTCTATGGCCACCCACCGACAAGCCCGCCCGCCCCGGGCGACCGGGGCCGGTTCGGGCCGGTGCGGGCCGGTCGGACGGGCCCGCACCGGCCTTCGAGGGCGCCGGGCGCCCCGGCCCCTCAGAGCCTCGGGCCCCTCAGAGCCTCGGAGCCTCAGACCAGACGGCGGGCGGTGGCCCAGCGGGTCAGCTCGTGGCGGTTGCTCAGCTGGAGCTTGCGCAGCACCGCGGAGACGTGGCTCTCGACCGTCTTCACCGAGATGAAGAGCTGCTTGGCGATCTCCTTGTAGGCGTAGCCGCGGGCGATCAGCCGCAGGACCTCCCGCTCGCGCTGGGTGAGCCGGTCCAGGTCCTCGTCCACCGGCGGGGTGTCGGTGGCGGCGAAGGCGTCCAGCACGAAGCCGGCCAGCCGGGGCGAGAACACCGCGTCGCCGTCGGCGATCCGGAAGATCGCGTTCACCAGGTCGGTGCCGGTGATGGTCTTGGTGACGTAGCCGCGCGCGCCGCCGCGGATGACGCCGATGACGTCGTCGGCGGCGTCCGACACCGACAGCGCCAGGAACTTCACGCCCTCCCGTCGCTCGCCACCGTTCTTGTCCGAGGCGCCGCGCGCCGCGCCGCCCGACCCCTCGCCCATCACCCCGGCCGAGCGGCGCAGCACCTCGACGCCGCCGCCGCCCGGCAGGTGGACGTCGAGCAGCACCACGTCCGGCCTGGTCTCGGCGACCACGCGGACCGCCGAGTCCACGTCGTCGGCCTCGCCGACCACGTCGATGCCGGTCACCTCGGTGCGGCCGATCTCGGCCCTGACCCCCGTCCGGAACATCCGGTGGTCGTCCACCAGCACGACCCGCGCAGTACGCTCCGGAGCTGCCTCAGTCATCCGCTCTCTCCATCTCCAACTCGACCTCGGTGCCGCCGCCCGCCGCCGGCCGCACCCGAGCGGTGCCGCCGTTGCGCTTCATCCGGCCGATGATCGACTCCCGTACGCCCATCCGGTCCTCGGGCACCGTGTCGGGGTCGAAGCCGGGGCCGTGGTCGCGGACGAACACCGACACCGTCCTCCCCTCCACCTCGGCGTAGACCTGGACCGGTCCCCCGCCACCGTACTTGGCCGCGTTGACGGTCGCCTCCCTCGCGGCCTGCATCTGTGCCGCGATCCTCTCGTCCATCGGGCAGTCGCCGACGATCACCAGCTCCACCGGGACGCCGTGCCGGTCCTCGACCTCGGCGACGGCGGCCCGCAGGCTCTCCGCCATGGTGTCCGGCGCGGCCTCGGCGGCGGCCTCCGGACGGTACAGCCACAGCCGCAGCTCGCGCTCCTGCGAGCGGGCCAGCCGCAGCACCTCCTTGGGGTCCTCGGCCCGGCGCTGGATCAGGGTCAGGGTGTGCAGCACGGAGTCGTGGATGTGCGCGGCGATCTCGGCCCGCTCCTGGGCGCGGATGCGGGCCGTGCGCTCGGCCCCGAGGTCCTGCCAGAGCCGCAGTCCGTACGGGCCCAGCAGCACCAGCACGCCGGCCAGCACCGCGAGCGAGGCCTCGACCACCGAGCCGAGCGTGGAACCGCTGCCCTGCATGGCGAGCAGCGCGATGGTGCCGGCCACCGCGAGCAGCACGCCGGCGCCGACCCGGGTGTAGGCGCCGCGCCGCTTCTCGCCCTCCTCGATGCCGAACCAGCGCTGCCAGCGCGAGTCGTCGGCCTGCCGCCAGACCAGCGCCACGCCGACGCCGATCGCCAGCAGCGGCCAGGTGTACGGCTTGGCGGTCTGCAGGCCGAGCACGTTGAGCAGGGCGATCAGGCCGATCACCGTCATCACCAGGGCGGCGAGCTGGCCCAGGCCGCCCTGCCCGGCCTTGCCGGCCGGCGCCGCCTCCTCGCCCTCCGCGGGGGCGCCCACCGGCTCGCCCTGCAGGGTGTGCTGGAGCAGCCGGCGCATCCGGGCCACCCAGCCGCTGGCCTGGCCGCCCTTGCTCAGCAGGCCGCCCTGCAGCCCGGGCGAGGCCGGGACGAACACCCCGTTGACGTACACCCACTGGGCGCCGCCGCGCTGCGAGGGCTCGCCGATGCCGATCGGCACCACGAACCAGAACGCGGCGTACAGCAGGGCGCCGATCCCCTGCGCGAAGAACAGCACGACGAAGGCGATCCGCACCCACCGCACCGGCAGCCCGAGGTGCACCGCCAGGCCGTGCGCGACGCCGCCGAGCATCCGTCCCTGCGGGCTGCGGTAGAGCCGCCGGTAGGGCGGCCTCCCGTCGTCGGGCGCGCTCGGGTCGGCGCCGGCCGACGACGCGGCGTCGGGGGCGGTGGGTCGGGGATCGGTACCGGGGGCTGCCACGGCACCGATGGTTCCACGCGCGCGCCCACGGGCGCATCAGGGTGTGTCCCCATCGCGTATCAGGGACAAGTCAGGGTACGGACAGGGATCGACCCGGTTGGGCCGGGCCCGCCGCTGCCGGAAGGATGGTGCCCATGACCGAGGACCCCCGCATCGAGGAGGCCGGGCCCGCCGCCCCGCCGGAACCGGACCGCCCGCCACTGACCCGGGCCGAGCACCACCGCGTGGTGGCCGGCGTCTGCGGCGGCCTCGGCCGGCACCTGGACATCGACCCGGTGGTCTTCCGGATCGTCACGGTGGTGCTCTGCCTCTCCGGCGGCCTCGGGCTGTTCCTGTACGGCCTGGCCTGGCTGATCGTCCCGACCGACGACGAGTCCAAGGGCCGCGGCGGGCGCACCGAGCTCCAGCGGGTGCTCACCGGGCGGGTGGACGGCCAGTCGGTCGGCGCGGTGCTGCTGACCGTGATCGGCACCGGGGTGTTCTTCTCCTCGATGGGCGACGGGGACCAGATGTTCCCGCTGCTGCTGCTCGCCGCCCTGGTCTTCCTGGCGGTGCGCTACGACCCGGAGCGCCGCCGGGGCCGCGGCCGGGGGCGCGACCGCCGCGGCGGCGGGCCGTACGACCGCCACGTCCCGGGGTCCGACGGGTCCGAGGGCACCGGGGTCACCGGGGTCACCGGCGGCACGGCGGGCGCCGGGAGCGCCGGGAGCGCCGGGGCCTACCGCTGGCCGCGGCCGGAGCAGGACGAGTCCGCCCGGGCCGGAAAGGGCCCCGCCGACAGCCCGGCCCCCGGCGCCGGCGGCTACCTGTGGGACCCCCGCCACCCCGAGCGCAATCCTTACGGGGGCGGCTCCTCGGCCACCCCGACGCCGCCGTTCGGCACCCCGGTGCCGCCGGCCGGTGGACCGGCCCGGCCCTGGTGGCAGCGCGCCGACCTGCCGCAGGGCGACCCGCTGCGCAAGGAGCACCCCGCGCGGCGCCCCGCGCCCGCCGCCGTACGGCGCCCCCGGGAGCGCTCGGCGCTCGGCTTCTTCGGCTTCCTGCTGGCGATCGGCGCGGGCGCCGCGGTCTGGGCCGTCTCCGCCGACCACCACGACCCCACGGTGCTGGGTGCGACGGTGCTGGCCACCGCGCTGCTGGTGGTGGGCCTGACGCTGCTGGTCGGCGCGAAGTTCGGCCGGGCCCGCCGGCTGGCGGTGACCGGCCTGCTGCTCACCCTGGCACTGGCCTTCGTCGGCCACTCGCCGGACTCCATGCGCAACGCCGTCGGCGACCGCACCTGGACCGTCGCCTCGTCGACCGACCTGCACGACCGGTACAACCTGGGCGCCGGGCAGATCAGGCTCGACCTCTCCGCGCTCGACCCGGCGGGGGCCACCCTCGCCACCAAGGTCGACCTCGGAACCGGCGACATGACGGTCACCGTGCCGGACGACATCACCGTGAACCTGGTGACCCGGATCGGCCTGGGCAACGTCACCGTCCCGGGCGAGCGGAGCGACGGCACCGGGCGGCACACCTACCTGATCGGCCCTGCCAACGGGCAGCCGGCCAAGGGGACCCTCAATCTCGAACTCGGAATCGGGCTCGGCAACATCAAGGTGGTCCAGCAGTGAGGAAGCACCGGCTCGACCTGTTCTCGCTGATCGCGGGCGCGCTGTTCACCGTACTCGCGGTGCTCTACCTGGTCGCGGCGCTCAACGACCAGTCGGTGAACGGGCGGATCGTCATCCCGGTCACCTTCATCGTGCTCGGTGTCGGCGGCCTGGCCGGCGCGGTCGCGGCGGTGGCCCGGCGCGGCCGGCCCGACCGCGAGGAGTGAGCGGCCGGGGCGGGCCCCCGGACGTCCCGCGCCGCCCCTGACCGGCTCCGGGCCCTCAGCTCTGCTGCGGGCCCAGGGCCAGCCGGTCCCCGTCCTTGCTGACGGCGTACTTGGGCAGCGGCTTGACCGCCGGCCCGTTGACCACCGCACCGGTCGCGGCGTCGAACCGGGAGCCGTGGCAGGGGCAGTACAGCTGGCCGTTCTTCGGCGCGTCCACGGCGCAGCCGGAGTGGGTGCACACCGCGGAGAAGGCGCAGTACTGGCCGGCCTTGGGCTGGACGATGTAGACGGCGTCCCCGGTGGCCGGGTCCTTGACCTGGGCCGAGCCGCCGACCGGCACGCTCGCGGCGGGCACCGTGGGCGCCGTCGCCGGGGCGGCGGAGGCCGGGGCCGCGCCGGACGCGGCGGCGGAGACCGGGGCCGCCGACGGCTCGGGCGCGGCCGACCTGTCCCGGCCGAAGGTCCGGGTCAGCGAGCCGGTGAGCAGCCCGGCCCCTCCGATCGCGACGGCCGCGATCCCGCCGTCCACCAGGGCCCGGCGCTTGACGTGGTCCTCGCCCAGCCCGCGCGCGCGGTCCCGTCCGGCCCGGCGGGCCAGGTAGCCGTCCACCGACAGGTACGGCGTGCCGGCCAGCAGCAGCGGCGTCCAGGCCATCAGGTAGGCCAGGTCGTTGCCGAGGTAGTACGGCGAGACGCTCCAGCTGACGGTCAGCCACAGGCTGAGGTTGAGCAGCGCGCCGCCGAGCGCGGCGGCCCGGCCCCAGAGGCCGAGCAGGGTGCCCAGGCCCACCGCCAGCTCGCCGAAGGCGACGGCGAGCGCGAACAGGGTCGGGTGGTCGAGGGCGGGGCCGAGCAGGAAGGAGATCGGGCTGCCGCCCGCCTTGGCGGCCTGGGTCTGCGAGACGAAGGACGCCGGGTCGCCCGCCCCGGCCAGGAAGTGGGCGTCGGAGAGCTTGTCGAGCGCGGCGTAGACGAAGGTGACGCCGAGGAAGAGCCGCAGTGGCAGCAGCGCGTACTTGGACGCGAGCGCCCGCAGTTGCGCCGCCCTGGCGGCCCGGCCGGCCGCGCCGCCACCGGCCGGCACCGAGTTGCTGGCCTCCGACATCCCTCACACCTTCCCTCGCCGCCTGCCAGTCCCTGACAGGTCCGGTCCGCATTCTGCCCGCTCCCGGCCGCTTTCGGTGGGAGGTCCTCCCGGAGAGCGACGCCCGCACCGCAAACGGTCGCGCCGTCGCTCCCTCAAGTACGGGAACGACGGCGCGACCGTTCAGGCATCGGCCTCAGGACGAAGTGGCGTCCCGGCGGCCGGCGGGAGTGGTTACTCCCACTCGATGGTGCCCGGCGGCTTGCTGGTGACGTCGACGACGACGCGGTTCACGTCGCGGACCTCGTTGGTGATCCGGGTGGAGATCTTCGCCAGCACGTCGTACGGCAGGCGCGACCAGTCGGCGGTCATGGCGTCCTCGGACGAGACCGGGCGCAGCACGATCGGGTGGCCGTAGGTGCGGCCGTCGCCCTGCACGCCCACGCTGCGGACGTCGGCGAGCAGCACGACCGGGCACTGCCAGATCTCGCGGTCCAGACCGGCCGCGGTCAGCTCCTCGCGGGCGATCGCGTCGGCGTCGCGGAGCAGGTCCAGACGCTCCTTGGTGACCTCGCCGACGATCCGGATGCCCAGGCCCGGGCCCGGGAACGGCTGGCGCTGGACGATCTCCTCCGGCAGGCCCAGCTCCTGGCCGACCATCCGGACCTCGTCCTTGAACAGCTTGCGCAGCGGCTCCACCAGCTGGAACTGGAGGTCCTCGGGCAGGCCGCCGACGTTGTGGTGGGACTTGATGTTGGCGGTGCCGGTACCGCCACCGGACTCCACCACGTCCGGGTACAGGGTGCCCTGGACCAGGAAGTCGACCGACTCGCCCTGCTCGCCGGCCTCGGCGACGATCTCGGCCTGGGCCTGCTCGAAGACTCGGATGAACTCCCGGCCGATGATCTTGCGCTTCTCCTCGGGGTCGGTGACCCCCTTCAGTGCGTTCAGGAAGCGCTCGGCGGCGTCGACGACCTTCAGCTGGACGCCGGTGGCGGCCACGAAGTCCTTCTCGACCTGCTCGGTCTCGCCCTTGCGCATCAGGCCGTGGTCGACGTAGACGCAGGTCAGCCGGTCGCCGATGGCCTTGTTGACCAGGGCGGCCGCGACCGCGGAGTCCACGCCGCCGGACAGGCCGCAGATCGCGCGCTTGTCGCCGACCTGCTCGCGGATCAGGGCGATCTGCTCGTCGACCACGCTGCCGGTGGTCCAGGTCGGGGCGATGCCGGCGCCGCGGTAGAGGAAGTGCTCCAGGACCTGCTGGCCGTGGTCGGAGTGCAGCACCTCGGGGTGGTACTGGACGCCGTAGAGCCGGGCCTCGTCGTTCTCGAAGGCCGCGACCGGGACCAGGTCGGTGGAGGCGGTGACGGCGAAGCCCTCCGGGGCGGCGGAGCAGGCGTCGCCGTGCGACATCCACACCGAGTGCTGCGCCGGGACGCCCTCGAACAGGGTGGAGCCGGTGCGGGAGACGGTCAGCGGGGTGCGGCCGTACTCGCGGGCGCCGTTGTTGTCGACGGTGCCGCCGAGGCTCTTGGCCATCAGCTGGAAGCCGTAGCACATGCCGAAGACCGGGACACCGGCCTCGAAGATCGCGCGGTCGATCTGCGGCGCGCCGTCTTCGTAGACCGACGAGGGGCCACCGGAGAGGATGATCGCCTTGGGGTTCTTGGCGAGCATCTCGGCGACCGGCATGCTGCTCGGCACGATCTCGCTGTAGACCCGCGCCTCACGCACCCGACGGGCGATGAGCTGGGCGTACTGGGCGCCGAAGTCGACCACCAGGACGGGGTCGTTGTCCGGCGCGGACTGGACGGGAATTGCAGAGGACACAGACGGCCTTCCGGCAGCGGTATCGAGGTGTCACGCGTGGCCGCCTCCCCGGCGGGACTGCGGCTGCGGCGGACGGTGTGGGGTGTCTGGACACCGATTCTACCGGGCTGTCCGGTTTCACTCGTCTGCCCGTCCAATGAACCGTGACCGGGCGGGGCCGCGGTTCGTTGCTTCTGACGAACGTACGGCCGCGCCGCGTCCGCCAGACGCGCCGCCCGCCCCCGCGGGGGCACCGTACGGCAGCAGGACCACGCGTGGAGCTCCACCCCAGTCCACCGGCGCACGTGGTGCCGCCGCCCGGCCAGCCGGGCGCGCGGCTCCGTGGGACCGTGCGCGGGTGCCGCGGCCGGCGAGCAGGGGACAGCGACCCCGGCCGCGACTGGGCCGAGAGGTGGGACGGCCGGAGTCCGGGGACGCCCGGGACCGGCCGTCGCACCCCCGGTCCGTTCCGGTGCGCGCCCGGGCGCACTCCCCCGTCCCACTCGTGCCGCTACGCGCGTCCCCGTGCGCCACAACCATCCGAACCACTACGCACCGTGATCATCGACGGCGGCCCCGTCGGGAAATGCTCTGTGCCGAACTGTGCCGAACCGGTTGCAGAGCGAGCCCCTCGTCCAGCACGATGCTCGTTGTAAGCGGTTCTCCCGGCGCCTCACGGCCCACCGAGGAGGCCCACGACGGCGTTCTCCGCAGCCGCGCCGCAGGGCGGTGGCAGCGATTGTCAGTTCACGCTCCGTGAGCGTGGGACCGGCGCAGACCTGCGTGCCGACCCGCCGCGCACGGAGGTGCGCGCCCCGCACGGCCGGCCACCCACGCCGGAGCCGCGCGGCGCACCCCGAAGCCGACCGACACGACGGCGCTCCTCCCCCGGCGCCGTCACCCCAGCACCGGCGCGGCCCTGACGCCGAGTGCTGAACGACAAAGGGCCCCGTTCCCCCGCGGGGCCCTTTGCCCTTTCCCCGTGCTCCCGGCCTCCGGCACCGTGCTCCCGGCCTCCGGCCTCCGGCACCCCGTCGGCCGCCCGGGTCAGGGGTGCTTGCGCCAGACACTCGGGTCGACCGGCTCCTCGGCCGGGGGCGGCGGCACCGCGCCGGGCACCGGCGCCCCGCCGGCCGGGGCGGGCGGCTCCTCGTGCGAGCCGAGCACCTCGCTCACCCCGCCCCCGGAGTCGAACGGCGCGTCCTGCGGCACGACGGCCCGCGCCGGAACGCCGTACCCCGGCACCGGACCGCCCTGCTGCGCCGGAACGCCGTGCGGCGGCGTCGCGTACGGCACCTGCGGCGGCACCGTCGCCGGGTGCGGCGCGGCACCCTGGGCACGGGCGAACGGGGACTCGGCGTACGGCACCGCGCCGTTCGGCGCGCCCGCGCCCCGGTCGCGGACGGCCACCAGCAGCGGCGGCACCAGCAGGGCGCCGACCAGCGCCCAGACCGCGTTGGCCACCAGCGTGCCCAGGAACACCAGCCCGGCCGAGGACTCCTGGGAGAACTCCATCCGGGCGGTCTCGGTCCAGCCCGTCATGGACGTGGTCTCCACCAGCCGCGCCCCGGAGAGCGCCATCAGCAGGGTGAGCGCCCCGGCGTGCAGGGCCGCCAGGCGCAGCCGGTCGGTCGCGTCCAGGCGCCGCCGGTACGCCGCCCAGCCGAGCACGCCCGCCGCGACGAGCGCGGCCAGGCCGGCCCAGCGCCAGTCGGCGCTCAGGTCCCGCAGGTCGAAGAAGGAGAACTCGGTGTCGTTGCTGCGGTCGCGCCACGAGCCGCCGCCGTCACCGGACAGACCGGTGTGCGTCCGGAAGCCCGCCCCCGAGCCGAAGCCGAGCAGGCCGAGGCCGAGGTTGGGCAGGAAGGCCAGCGAGACCCCGGTCAACGCCCCGTCCTCGCTGTTCAGCGACACCAGCAGGAAGGCCGCCACCGAGGACAGCCCCACCGAGACCGCGAGCGCCTGGCCGGCGGTCAGCGCGGCCACCGCCCAGCCGCGCACCGAGCGGCTGCGCCAGGCCGCCCAGCGCAGCGCGTCGGTGCCGTACACCAGGAAGGTCAGCAGGGCGGCCGGCACCACGGTCCAGGCGACCGCCTCCAGCCAGCCGGAGTCCGCGGTGACCAGCAGCTCCGGCTTCCCCCGGGAGTCGAAGTAGTCGGACTTCACGCCGCGGCCGTCCGGGCTCCAGTCCGTACCGCCGACCAGGCCGAGCGCCAGGCTCACCGCCGCGAGGACCGCCGCGGTGCGCATCGCCTCGGCGGCGGCCTGGCCCCGGGTCAGCTGACCCTCGGCCGCCTTGCGCCGGCGCAGCCCGGCCCGCAGGCCGAGCCAGAGCGCCAGGCACCACAGGACCGTTACGGTCATCGGCAGCACCCGGACGGTCTCGGTCCAGCCGTCCGGGCCCCGGCCCACCGAGCTCTGGTAGGCGAGCCGGAACGGCGCGCCGAGCGCGTTCAGGGTCATCGACAGCATCGCGCCGAAGCGCTCGCCGAAGCCGGGCGCCTCGAACCGGTACTGGTACTGGTAGTCGCTCGGGACCGCCGCGATCAGCGCCACGGCCAGCAGGACGAGGGTCGGCGCGACGGCCGCCCTGGTCGCCGGGCGCCAGTCCGCGGCCGTCAGCAGGCGCTGGAGGGCGGGCTGCCTGTCGTACGACTGCCCGGCACCCCAGCTGCCCAGGGCGGGCGGGGCCGCGGCCGCGGGCCCGTACCCCGGCTGCGGACCGTACTCCGGCTGCGGCCCGTACCCGGGCGGCGGCACGGGCGGCGGGACGGGCGCGGCCGCACCCGGCGGTGGCGGCGGGACGGCGGCCGGCGGGGCGGCCGGCGGGGCCGGGGGCGCGAACGGCCGGCCGCACGACCCGCAGGCGGGCGCCCCCTCCTCCGAAGTCGCCCCGCACGATGCGCAGTTGGCCATGGCCCGCGCTCCCCCCGCTCGACGAGTTCCTGGCCGCCCCAGGGAGCCCGTTTATCCCATCGGACCCGAACGGCTGTCAACCGGGAACCGGCGCAGGCGGATTGGCCCGCCGGACCGGCTTCAGCCGCGCTTCTTCGGGACCTCCGGGACGGGCAGCAGCGGCAGCCGCAGCGCGCCGAACGCGCCCTCGGGCACGGCCGGCCGCACCGGCGCCACCGCCGTGACCCGCCGGTACTCCTCGCCCTGGGCGGGGCGCGGGTCCGCCTCGCCCTTGTTCGGCCACATCGACAGGGCGCGCTCGGCCTGCGCCGTGATGGTGAGCGAGGGGTTGACGCCCAGGTTGGCGGAGACGGCCGAACCGTCCACCACGCTGATCCCCGGGTAGCCGTACAGCCGGTGGTACGGGTCCACCACGCCGGTCCCGGGGGCGTCGCCGATCGGGCAGCCGCCCAGGAAGTGCGCCGTCATCGGGATGTCGAAGATCTCGCCGACGGTGCTGCCGGGGAAGCCGTTGATCTCGTCGGCCAGCGCCTGGGCGCCGCGCTCGGCCGCCGGGATCCAGGTCGGGTTGGGCTCGCCGTGGCCCTGGGCGGAGGTGAGCCGGGCCTTGCCGAGCGGGCCCTTCCTCAGCGAGACGGTGATCGAGTTGTCGAGCGACTGCATCACCAGGCCGATGATCGTCTTCTCGGACCAGCCGCGCTGGTTCATCGAGCGGGCGAAGGTCACCGGATGGAGCACCGAGTTGCCCAGGTAGCGCAGCCAGCGCGGGAGCGTTCCGCCGCCCCTGACCTGGGCGATGGACAGTGCGCCCATCGCGTTGGAGCCCTTGCCGTAGCGGACCGGCTCGATGTGGGTGTTGGCGTCCGGGTGGATCGAGGAGGTGATCGCCACGCCCTTGGTGAAGTCCGCCTTGGCGCCGTAGCGCCGGTCGGTGGTCTGCGCCCCCACCAGGGCCTCGGAGTTGGTCCGGGTCAGCTCGCCCAGCCGCTCCGAGATCCGGGGCAGGTGGCCGCCGTCCCGCATCCGGTGCAGCAGCGACTGGGTGCCGTAGGTGCCGGCCGCGACGACCACCCGGGCCGCGGTGATGGTCCGCGCACCCGCCTTCACCCGGTCGGTCTTCGAACGCGCGTCGGTGCGGCGCACGTCCACGGCGAAGCCCCGGCCCCCGTCGGCCCCGCCGATCTCCCGGATCCGGGCCACCGTGGTGAGCGGGTGGATCTCCGCGCCGCCCTTCTCGGCCAGGTACAGGTAGTTCTCGGTGAGCATGTTCTTGGCGCCGTGCCGGCAGCCGGTCATGCACTCGCCGCACTCCACGCAGGCCTTGCGGGCCGGGCCGGCGCCGCCGAAGTACGGGTCGGCCACCTCGCCCCCCGGGGCCGCCTCGGCCGCGCCTCCCCCGGACTCCGTCCGGGAGGTGCCCCCGGCGTCCTCGCCGTCGCCGAAGAAGACCCCGACCGGCGCCATGTGGAAGGTGTCGCCGACGCCCATCCGCTCGGCGGCCGCCTTGAGGTGGACGTCGGACGGGGTGAGGGTCGGGTTGAGCCGGACCCCGAGCATCCGCTGCGCCTGGTCGTAGAACGGTGCCAACTCCTGCTGCCAGTCGGTGATGTGGCGCCACTGCCGGTCCTCGAAGAAGGCCTTCGGCGGCACGTACAGGGTGTTGGCGTAGTTCAGCGAGCCGCCGCCGACCCCGGCGCCGGCCAGGATCAGCACATTGGCCAGCAGGTGGATGCGCTGGATGCCGTACAGCCCGAGCCGCGGCGCCCACAGGTAGTTCGGCAGGTCCCAGGAGTTCCTGGGCAGTTCGTCCCGGTCGAAGCGCCGCCCGGCCTCCAGGACGGCGACCCGGTAGCCCTTCTCGGTCAGCCGCAGCGCCGCGACCGAACCGCCGAAGCCGGACCCGACCACCACCACGTCGTAGTCGAACTCCGCCGCACCGCCGGACTGCACCATCTGCCACCGCTCCTTCGCCGGGTGAACCTGTCTGTGGGGCGGCGGGCCGGGCTGCGCGCAACCGCGGGGCCCGGCCCGCCGCCCGGGCCCGCGCGAAACGGGCCCACGTGAAGCGGACCCACGTGAAGCGGACCCACGTGAAGCGGGCCTACTTGAAGCGCAGCGCCTTGAGCGCCCGCAGGCCGCCGGTCATCACCGCGGCGAACTGCTTGTCGTCCAGGCCGAACGAGGGCGCGATCGGCATCAGCCGCTGGGTCGCGATGGTCTGCGCCTCGGTGAAGCGCAGGATGCCCTCGGCGCCGTGCCGGCGGCCCAGCCCGGAGTCGCCCATCCCGCCCATCGGCGAGGCGATCGAGCCGTACGCGGCGGCGTACGCCTCGTTGACGTTGACCGTGCCGGTGCGCAGCCGGGACGCGACCGTCCGGCCGCGCCGCAGGTCCCTGGTCCAGACGCTGGAGTTGAGGCCGTACGGCGTGGAGTTGGCGGCGGCCACCGCCTCCTCGTCGGTGTCGAAGCGGTAGACAGAGACGACCGGGCCGAAGGTCTCCTCGGCGCAGACCGCCATGTCCGGGGTGACGCCGTCGAGGATGGTCGGCTCGAAGAAGAACGGACCGAGGTCCGGCCGGGCCCGTCCGCCGGCCACCACGGTGGCGCCCGCCTTGACCGCCTCGTCGACGTGCCGGGTGGTGGTCTCCAGCTGGCGGACGGAGACCAGCGAGCCCATGTCGGCGCCGTACGCGAGGCCGCCGCCGAGGCGCAGCGCCCGGGTGCGGGCGGCGAAGCGCTCCAGGAACTCGTCGGCCACCGAGCGGTGCACCAGCAGCCGCTCGATCGAGATGCACAGCTGTCCGGCGGAGGAGAAGCAGGCCCGCACGGCGCCGGCGGCGGCCGCGTCGAGGTCGGCGTCGGCGAGCACCAGCATGGCGTTCTTGCCGCCGAGTTCGAGCGAGGCTCCGACCAGCCGGGCGGCGGCGCGCTGGGCGACGTCGCGGCCGGTACGGGTGGAGCCGGTGAACGAGACGTAGTCGGCGTGCTCCACCACGGCGGGGCCGATCACCGGGCCGTCGCCGATCACGATCTGCCACAGGTCGGCCGGCAGCCCGGCCTCGATCAGCAGCTCGCGGGCCCACAGCGCGGTCAGCGCGGTCTGGGTGTCGGGCTTGTTGACCACCGCGTTGCCGGCCACGAAGGCGGGCAGGGCGTCGCCGACGGACAGCTCCAGCGGGTAGTTCCACGGCGAGATGTGGCCGACCACGCCCTTGGGCCGGCGGGCCTCGACGGCCTGGGTGAGCACCGGCAGCGCGCCGCCGCGCCGCTTGTCCCGGAGGTACCCGTGCGCGGCCCGCCCGTAGTGCCGGGCGGCCATGGCGACGGCCAGCACCTCCTCGAAGGCGTGCAGCCGGGCCTTGCCGGTCTCCGCCTGGACGAGGTCCAGTACCTCGTCCTGCCGCTTGAGCAGCAGGTCGTGGAAGCGCAGCAGGACGGCGGCCCGGCGGCGCACCGGCAGCGCGGCCCAGGCGGCCTGGGCGCGGCGGGCCAGCTGGAAGGCGACCTCGACGTCGGCCGGGGTGGACTGCGGCAGGCTGGCCAGCCGCTCGCCGGTCAGCGGGGCGACGGTCTCCACCAGGTCGGGCTCGCCGGTGGCGGTGACGCCGGTCGCCAGCTTGGCGACCAGGGACGGCGGGACGGCCGCGGCGACGGTCCGCGCGCCGCCGGGTGCCGCCGGGTTGCCCGTGCCGGGGTGTCCGGTGGCCACTGCGTCTGCTGTGAGGTCCGACATACGGCGCAGCCTAGGCGTTCGGCGCCCGGTCCGGTACCCGTCGGTAACAAGAATCTGCCGCAGTCGGGTGAAAGCGGGCGCCCCGCCCGGCCCCGGTCAGCGGGTCGGGGTGAAGCTGTTGAGCACGGCGTAGAAGCGCTGCTCGGCCTCGTTCCACTCGCTGCCCCGCTCCGGGCTGGACGAGTAGATCGCGTAGCTGGTGCCGTCCTGGCTGATGAACTCGGTCTCGATCGCGCGCCGGCGGCCGCCGTCCTTGGCCAGGTAGCTGAACTCCCAGACCGCCGCCTCCTGGCCCTTCACCGCCGTGCCGGCCATCCGGTGCTGCTTGTAGTCCTTGAGCGACTTGGAGACGCTGGTCTCCATCTGCCGCATGTGCTCCAGCGGCTTGACCGACTGGCCGACGGTGACGGCGAACTGGAGGTAGTGCACCTTGCCGTCGGGGCTGTAGAAGATCTGGTTGTCGCCGGCGCTGATCCGCTGCCAGGGCGGGGTGCCGTTCGGCAGCGGGAAGCGGAAGCCGGCCGGGTCGTCGACCCAGTGGTAGCCGCTGGGCGGTGCCACCGCGGGGGTGGCGTCGCTGGTGGGTTCGGGCCCGGTGGACTCCGCGGCGGTCGGCGTCGGGTCGTTGGGGCTGTCGCCGCCGACCACGTGCCGGGTGACGAGGAAGGTGCCCGCGGCGGCCAGCAGGCCGACGGCCACCGCGATGCCGACGATCTTCAGCAGGCTGCGGCGCTTGGCCGGTCCCCGCTCGGGCGTGACGGAGTGCGGCACCGGCGCGACGGGCCCGGTGTGCGCCCGGGCAGCGGCCTGTGCGCCCCCGGTGGTGTCCGGTTCGGCGGGGACGACGGGCGTTGCGGGAACGGCGGGGACAGCGGACGCGGCGGGTGCGGCGGCCTTCGGCTCGGTCGGCTCCTCGGAGCCCTTGGCCGGCTCCGCCTCGGGCGCCGGACCGTCGCTGCGGTCCACCACCGGCACCGACCGGGTCGGCGTGCGCACCGCCGCGACCGACTTCAGGCCCATCGTGTGCCCGGCCTGCACCTCGGCCAGCATCTTGGCCGCCTCGTCCGCGGTGGGCCGCTCGGCCGGGTCCTTGGCCATCAGCGCGGCCAGCACCGGCCCCAGCGGCCCGGCCCGCCGCGACTCCGGCAGCGGCTCGTCGACCACCGCGGCGAGCGTGCTGATCGGCGAATCCCGCCGGAACGGCGACTGGCCCTCGACCGCCGCGTACAGCGTCGCCCCGAGGCCCCACAGGTCGGAGGCCGGCCCGGGCCGCTCACCCTGGGCACGCTCCGGCGCCAGGTAGTCCGGCGACCCGACCAGGTCCCCCGGCCGGGTCAGCTCGGTCGAGCCCTCGTACTTCGCGATGCCGAAGTCCAGCAGCACCACCCGCCCGGTGCCGCGCTCCAGCAGCACGTTGGCCGGCTTCACGTCCCGGTGCAGCACGCCCAGCTGGTGGCCCCGGTGCAGCGCGGCCAGTACCTGGCTGCCCACCTCGGCGGCGGCGCGCGGCTGCAGGGTGCCGTCCTGGCTGATCACATCGGCCAGCGAGCGGCCGTCGACCAGCTCCATCACGATCCACGGCCGGCCGTCCTGCTCCAGCACGTCGTGCACGGTGATCACACCGGGGTGCTTGATCCGCGCGGCCGCGCTGGCCTCGCGCTTCATCCGGGTGTGCAGGATCTGGAGGTCCTCCTCGGGCAGGTGGTTGACGGTCAGCTCCTTGACCGCGACCTCGCGGTCGAGCATCCGGTCCCAGGCCCGCCAGACGGTGCCCATGCCGCCCCGGCCGAGCCGCTCGCCGAGCTCGTACCGCCCGGCCAGCAACCGCTCCGCCTCGGCCGCCTCCGGCCGGTCCTGCACGCCCATCTGCGCCCGCTCCCCCACACACTCCGCCAGCCGTCACAGCGACGGAGGGCCTGGTGCAGACCACTGTTCGAACAAATCCCACGCACACATTAGGCGCACCTTGCCGCCCCGGGTAATCATGCCCACCCGCTGAACCGCAGGACCGGAATCCCAGCGGATCGTCAGCCCGCGAACAGCACCACCGCGACAATTCCCAGCACGAGCAGCGCGAACACTCCACCGACCATCAGCGGGCCCAATAGGGCCGGGGGTATCCGGGGCGGTTTCGCACCGTTTCCTGCCCCGAAGTCCCCGCCGTTCCCGCCCTTTCGGGCACTCCTGCCGCCCCCGGGGCCCCCGGTCCTCCCGCCCCGCCGGCGCGGCTGCCTCGACACCGGCGGCGCGGGCACCGCGATCGCCGCCACCCGCTCCTCGTCGACCGGCTCCGGCGCCCCCGCCAGCAGCTCCGCCAGCTCCCCGCGCACCGCCTCCGCCGTCGGCCGCCGCACCGGATCGGCCTGCAACAGCCGCTCCACCAGCGGCCCGAGCGGCCCGCACACCACCGAGGGCTCGCGCCGCCCGTCCCGTACGGCCGTCACCAGCTCCGGCACGTTCCGCTCCGGGTACGGCGCGCGGCCGGTGACCATCCGCTGCACCAGCACCCCGAGCGCCCAGCAGTCGCCCGCCGGGCCGCCGTCCAGCGGCCAACGCTCCGCCACCGGACCGACCAGGGTCGCCCGCACCTCGTACCGGCGCCGCCCGGCCGGCCCGCCGAGCTCCTCGGCCAGCGCCTCCTGCGCCACCCCGGCGAGCAGTCCGCCGAGCATCGCCGCACCGTCCTCGCAGACCAGCACGGACTCCGCGGTCAGGCCGCCGTGGGTCAGCCCGGCCGCGTGCAGCGCCCGCAGCGCGCCCGCCAGATCCGCCGCCAATTCGGCCGCCCGGTACGGCGGCAGCGGCCCCTCGGCGAGCAGCTCGGCCACCGTCCACCCGGCCGGCCGCTCCTCCACCGTCCACAGCAGCTCGCCCTCGACGAACGCGCCGACCCCCCGCAGCAGCCGCGGGTGCGCGACCGGCGCGGCCGAACCGACCGCCGCCACCCGCCGCACCAGGCGGTCCGCCTGTGCTGCGGCGGCGTCCTCCGGATCCTGCCCCACCGTCAGCAGCCCCGGCAGCTCCAGGGCGCTCAGCAGCACCGATTCTCCGGTCCGCTCGTCCACCGCGTGGGCGCTCAGCGGTCCGGGACGGTCCGTCAGCCGGTACCGTCCCGCCAGCAACAGCTCGGGGCCGCCTCGCATGCCAGTTCCTCTCGCTCGCCGACCAGCCTACTGAGCGGCTCCCTTAGGCTCGATCCATGGACTGGACCGATCTGATCGACACCGCCCTCGAGGCGTCCGGGAACAGCAGCAAGGCCAACCAGGCCGAGGCCGTCCGCGCCGTGGAGGCGACCGTCATCGACGGCGAGAAACCGGTCGCCTCCACCGCCGGGCGCCACCCCGAGCACTTCCGCAAGGGAGTGCTCGTGCTGACCACCCATCGGCTCCTGTTCCTGAAGGACGGCAAGCCGCCGGTCCCGGTTCCGCTCGCCGCCGTCAGCGACGTCGCCGTGACCCGCACCAAGCTCAACGGCGAAGTGCTCCTGGTGGTGGCGCTCACCGGCTCGCACCGCTTCGAGGACGTGGTCAAGGCCGAGTTCTTCGCCGAGCAGCTCCGGGCCGCCGCCCGCGCCGCCCGCAACACCCCGAAGGCCCTGCCCGCCGCACCGGCCGGAGCCGCCACCGGCGAACAGCTCATCGGCCAGCTCGAACGGCTGGCCGCCCTGCGCACCTCCGGTGCCCTCACCGAGGACGAGTTCACCCGCGCCAAGCAGCGCCTGCTCGGCTAGAACCTGTCTACGGCGCGGGCTGGAAGCTGTTGAAGACGACGTCCCGGACCGGGGCCTGGGCGGCCCACTCGGCGTCCGGGACGATCCAGTAGATCGAGTACCCGTACTTGGCCGGGGTCCCGGTCACGAAGCCGCGGTTGAGCGAGTGCATCCTGGGCGTGCCGTTGGTCCACTCCCAGTCCGCGGCGTTGCTCCACTGCCGGTAGGTGATCGCCGCCAGGTTCAGCCGCTGGTAGTTGGTGACCTGCCCGCGGACGCTCGGCTCCGACTCCTGCCAGTCGGCGACCGCGCTCGCGCCGGGCGACGTGGTCCACTCGATCCGCAGCTGGCTGCCGTCCGCCGCGTTCTTGAAGATCCGCCGGTTGGCGTCGGACGCCGTCGGCTGCAGGCCGTCCGGCAGCACGACCGAGAAGCCGCTCGGGTCCTTGTACTCGTGGTATCCGGCCGGCACGCCCCCCGGCGTGGGCTGCGCCGGGGTCTGGACCGGTGCCGGGGGCTGCACGGGAGCCGCCGGCGAACCGGCCGACTGCACGGGCGCGTCCGGCACCGCGGCCGGGTCGCCGGTCGGCTGCGGAGCGGGTCCGCCCGCCGGCGGCGCCGCCGCGCCCGGGCTCGACTCCGGCTCCGTACCCGCCGTCACCGGCGCGGTGGCCCCCGCGCTCTGCGCGGCCCCGCCGCCCGACCCGCCGTCCTCGTTGCCGACCATCCGGAGCACCGCCACCACCCCGGCGATCAGCAGCAGCACCACGATCACGGTGGCGATGGCCAGCCGCCGCCGACCGGTGCGCGGGTCGGCCCCGGCCGCCTGCGTCGCGCCCATCGTCCACTCACTGGTCACCGGCCGGATCGACTCCGGCTCCGGCGCCTCCGGCTCCCCGGCCGGCTTCTCGACGGGCTCCTCGTCCTGGGCCCGGCTGCCGACCCGGACCGTCCCCAGCAGCCCGGCCACGGGCCGCTTGCGGCCCTCCTCGGCCTGCTCCGGCTCCTCCTTCGCGGGCTCCGGCGCCGCCTTCTCCACCGGCACCGCGTGCTCGGTGGTCGACTCCGCCCGCGCGGTGGAATCCGCGACCACCCGCTTGAGCATCGACCGGGTCTGCGAGGCGTCCAGCCGCTCGGCCGGGTCCTTCGCCAGCAGCCCCTCGATCACCGGCCGCAGCGGCCCGGCGTTCACCGGCGCCGCCAGGTCCTCGGTCATCACCGCGGTCAGCGTGGCCAGCGCGGAGCCCCGGTCGTACGGCGGCCGGCCCTCGACCATCGCGTACAGCGTGCCGCCCAGCGACCACAGATCGGCCGGCGGCCCGGGCTTCTGCCCGCGGGCCCGCTCCGGCGAGATGTACGAGGGCGCGCCGACCAGCATCCCGGTCGAGGTGACGGAGGCGTCGCCCTCCACACTGGCGATGCCGAAGTCGGTGAGCACCACCCGGCCGTCCTCGCCGATCAGCACGTTGGACGGCTTGACGTCCCGGTGCAGGATGCCCAGCGCGTGCGCCGCGCTCAGCACGCCCAGCACGTCCAGCGCGATCTCCGCGGCCCGGGCGGGCTCCAGCGGCCCGTCCTCCCGCACCACGTCGGCCAGCGAGCGGGACTCGACCAGCTCCATGACGATCCACGGCCGGTCGTCCTCGTCGACCACGTCGAAGACCGTCACCGCCGAACTGTGCCGGATCCGCGCGGTCGCCTTGGCCTCGCGCAGCGTCCGGGTGATCAGCCGGTGCTTCTCCTCCTCGTCGACGCTGGCGTTCATCCGCAGTTCCTTGACCGCGACGGTCCGGCCCAGCATCTCGTCCTCGGCGCGCCAGACCGTGCCCATGCCACCGCGCCCGAGCACGCCGTTCAGGCGGTAGCGGCCGGCCAGGAGGCGGCCGGTGGAACCCTTCGCCTGGGTCATTCGGAACGTTCCCCCATGTGCTGCTGGCGGTCGTGGTGACGGCACGTCGGCCCGACCTGGGGCCCGGACGCCCAAGCCTCCATCATCTCCTGTCCGGAGGGCCCGCGACCACCCGGCCCCCGCCACAAGCCGGGACGAACCGGAACGGGCGCGGCGCTCCGTGCTCGATCTGTGATCGAAAACTCGCCAAGATCTGCCCGAACCACTGCTACCGTTCGGCAGCTCATCGTCTTTCCGGGGGGATTCGACGCCCATGACCGCACCCGCGCCGGGCACTGACGGCCCATCGACCCGGCCCCGCACCGCCGAGCACTACTCGGTCGCGCCGCCCCCGGCCGCCCCCGAGGGCTACGTCGCCCCCGGCATGCCCGGCGCCCCCGTGGCCGGTTTCGAACCCACCGAACCCCCGCCCCGGCCCGTCCCCCGCCGCCGCACCGCCCTGGCCGTGGCCCTCGCCGTGCTCGCCATGCTGATCGGCGGCCTGGCCTACGGCAGCGCCCCCCTGCGCGCCGCCGACAGCCTCGGCTGGCTGGCCATCGCCCCGGCCGGCCTGGTCGCCCTCCCCCTCGGCCGCCTCGGCGGCAAGAGCCGCTCGCTCCCCCCGCTCGGCGCCCTCCTCGCCGCCGGCGCCCTCCTCCTCGGCCAACTGATCGAACACCTCCGCCGCCTGCGCGCCGAGGGCCCCGCCCCCCACGGCCTGCTGCACGACACCGTCACCGCCTGGCGCGCCGACCTCCGCCCCCTCGACGCCGCCTTCTACGCCATCGCCCTCATCGGCGGCTTCCTCCTCACCCGCCGCACCGCCACCCGAAGCTGACGCCGGCGCCCCTCCCGCAAGCCCCCCGAAAACCCCGAAGGCCCCCGCCGATTCCCGGCAGGGGCCTCCGTCGACACCCGTCAGCGGTGATCGAGCGCCGGGTTCACCGTCACCTCGACCCGCTGGAACTCCTTGAGCTCCGTGTACCCCGTGGTGGCCATCGCGCGCCGCAGCGCACCGAACAGGTTCATGGTCCCGTCCGGGGTGTGCGAAGGCCCGGTGAGGATCTCCTCGGTGGTGCCGACCGCGCCGAGGTTCACCCGCTTGCCGCGCGGCAGCTCCTCGTGGACGGCCTCCATCCCCCAGTGGAACCCCTTGCCCGGGGCGTCGGTCGCCCGGGCCAGCGCGGCCCCGATCATCACCGCGTCCGCGCCGCAGGCGACCGCCTTCGGGATGTCCCCGCTGTAGCCGACGCCCCCGTCCGCGATCACGTGCACGTAGCGCCCGCCGGACTCGTCCATGTAGTCGCGACGGGCGGCCGCCACGTCGGCCACGGCGGTCGCCATCGGCACCTGGATGCCCAGGACGTTCCGGGTGGTGTGGGCGGCGCCCCCGCCGAACCCGACCAGGACGCCGGCGGCGCCGGTGCGCATCAGGTGCAGCGCGGCGGTGTAGGTGGCGCAGCCGCCGACGATCACCGGAACGTCCAGCTCGTAGATGAACTGCTTGAGGTTGAGCGGCTCGGCGGCGCTGGAGACGTGCTCGGCCGAGACGGTGGTGCCGCGGATGACGAAGACGTCGACGCCGGCGTCGACAACGGCCTTGGAGAACTCGGCGGTGCGCTGCGGCGAGAGCGCGGCGGCGGTGACCACACCGGAGTCGCGGACCTCCTGGATCCGCTGCTTGATCAGCTCGGCGCGGATCGGCGCGGCGTAGATCTCCTGGAGGCGGCGGGTCGCGGTGGACTCGTCGGTGATCGCGGCGATCTCGTCCAGCAGCGGCTGCGGGTCCTCGTAGCGGGTCCACAGGCCTTCGAGGTTCAGCACGCCCAGACCGCCGAGGCGGCCGATCTGGATGGCCTGCTGCGGCGAGACCACGCTGTCCATCGGGGCGGCCAGGAACGGCAGCTCGAAGCGGTACGCGTCGATCTGCCAGGCGATCGAGACCTCCTTCGGGTCCCGGGTACGGCGGCTGGGGACGACGGCGATGTCGTCGAAGGCGTACGCCCGTCGGCCGCGCTTGCCTCGCCCGATCTCGATCTCAGTCACTTCGAGCCCTTCTGCTTTGTTGCTCATGCCCGCGCCGGGTCACCCCGGCCGCACCCCAGTATCCCGTACCGCCGCTGGTCCCGCCCCGACGGCCCACGGCCCGGACACGCCCCGGACGCGTCCGGCCGCGCCCGGAGCCGCGCCCCCGGGCCGCACTCCCGGCGCACGCGGGCCGCGCCCCGGGCAGCCCGAAGGGCCCGTCGCCGCGGTGCGGCAGCGGGCCCTTCGGGGGTTCAGCGGGTCAGCGGGCCGAGTAGTTCGGCGCCTCGACGGTCATCTGGATGTCGTGCGGGTGGCTCTCCTTGAGGCCCGCCGAGGTGATCCGGACGAACCGGCCCTTGCTCTCCATCTCGGCGACGGTGGCGGCGCCGACGTAGCCCATGGTCTGGCGCAGACCGCCGACGAGCTGGTGCAGCACGGCCGACAGCGGGCCGCGGTAGGGCACCTGGCCCTCGATGCCCTCGGGGACGAGCTTGTCGTCCGAGGCCACCTCGGCCTGGAAGTAGCGGTCCTTGGAGTACGAGCGGCCCTGGCCGCGGGACTGCATGGCGCCGAGCGAGCCCATGCCGCGGTAGGACTTGAACTGCTTGCCGTTGATGAACATCAGCTCGCCCGGGGACTCCTCGCAGCCGGCCAGCAGCGAGCCGAGCATCACGGTGTCGGCACCGGCGGCGAGCGCCTTGCCGATGTCGCCCGAGTACTGCAGGCCGCCGTCGCCGATGACCGGCACACCGGCCGCCAGGCAGGCCTGGGCGGCCTCGTAGATGGCGGTGACCTGCGGGACGCCGATGCCGGCGACCACGCGGGTGGTGCAGATGGAGCCGGGGCCGACGCCGACCTTGACGCCGTCCACGCCGGCGTCGATCAGCGCCTGGGCGCCGTCCCGGGTGGCCACGTTGCCGCCGACCACGTCGATCCCGACGGCCGACTTGATCTTCGCGATCCAGGCCAGCGCGTTGTGGCTGTGGCCGTGCGAGGTGTCCACCACCAGGAAGTCCGCACCGGCCTCGACCAGGGCCTGGGCCCGGTCGAACGCCTCGGCGCTGGCACCGACGGCGGCGCCGACCAGCAGCCGGCCCTCGGCGTCCTTGGCCGCGTTCGGGTACTGCTCGGCCTTGACGAAGTCCTTGACGGTGATCAGGCCCTTGATCCGGCCCTCGTCGTCGACCAGCGGCAGCTTCTCGATCTTGTGGCGGCGCAGCAGGGCCATCGCGTCCACCCCGGAGATGCCGACCTTGCCGGTGATCAGCGGCATCGGGGTCATGATCTCGCGGACCTGGCGGCTGCGGTCCGACTCGAAGGCCATGTCGCGGTTGGTGACGATGCCGAGCAGCTTGCCGGCCTCGTCGGCGATCGGCACGCCGGAGATGCGGAACTTGGCGCACAGCGCGTCGGCCTCGGCCAGGGTGGTCTCCGGGCCGACCGTGATCGGGTCGGTGACCATGCCGGACTCGGAGCGCTTGACCAGGTCGACCTGGTTGGCCTGGTCCTCGACCGACAGGTTGCGGTGCAGCACGCCGACGCCGCCCTGGCGGGCCATGGCGATGGCCATGCGCGACTCGGTCACCTTGTCCATCGCCGCGGACAGCAGCGGGATGTTGACGCGCACGTTCCGGGAGACCCGCGAGGAGGTGTCCACCTGGTTCGGCAGCACCTCGGAGGCCCCGGGCAGCAGCAGGACGTCGTCGTACGTGAGCCCGAGCATCGCGAACTTCTCGGGTACGCCTGCGGCGTTGTAAGACATTTGGGGGGTACCTTCCGTGGCCGGCCTTATCCGCTCACGCCCGAGGGTGGGGGCGCATTCATCGCTCACTCGCGCAGACCGCCGAAGCCGGATGCAATGGGAGGATCCTCCAAGGGGATCCAGAGCGCACCCGTCAAACTTTGGCAACCCGCCCAGGCGCCGATACCCCATGGTACTGGCACCGCGAATGTGTCCTCGTGTGCCCTTGACAACAACCCGGCCCCGTGGCTCATTCCGCCCGCAAACGGTGGAAAGAGTGCGGATCGGGACGGGCCGCCGGATCGGGGGACCCGATCAGGAGGACTCCTCCGCGAGGGCCCGCAGCCGGCTGAGCGCCCGGTGCTGGGCGACCCGGACGGCGCCGGGCGACATCCCGAGCACCTCGCCGGTCTCCTCCGCCGACAGCCCGGCGGCCACCCGCAGCAGCACCAGCTCGCGCTGACGGGCCGGCAGGTTGGAGAGGAGCTCCTTCGCCCAGGCGGCGTCGCTGCTCAGCAGCGCCTGTTCCTCGGGGCCGAGCGCCTCGTCCGGCACCTCGGGCAGGTCGTCCTGCGGCACGACGGTCGAGCCGGGTCCGCGCATCGCGGCCCGCTGGAGGTCGGCGATCTTGTGAGCGGCGATCCCGTACACGAAGGCCTCGAACGGGCGCCCCTGGTCCTTGTACCGGGGCAGCGCGCACAGGACGGCCACGCAGACCTCCTGCGCGACGTCGTCCACGTGGTGCCGGGCCCCGCCGGGCAGCCGAACCAGCCGGGCGCGGCAGTACCGCAGCGCCAGCGGGTGGACGTAGGCGAGCAGCGCGTCGATCGCCGGGCCCTCGCCGCGGACCGCGGCCGCGACCAGTTCGCCCATCAGCGGCGAGCCGCCCGTGCCGAGCACCGGCGGGCGGTCCTGGCCGGTCATGCCGGCGGGACCGTCGGAGTCGGCGTACGACGGATCACGGCCCGGACCGGAGGGCTCGGCCTCCGCCGGGTCCGCCTGGCCGGCCGTACCGGCGACGTCGTCGCGCATCGGTCCATGGTGCCTGGTCGAGCGGGAAAACGCGGCACCGCGTCCGGAGTTGTGCACCGGAACGTTATGCGCTGCGGCACCGTAGGGCGTGCCCCGCACCACCGGCCCCTCCTGCACCGTGCCGCCTCCCGCCCCGCCGCGATCGGTGGTGGTCCCGTCCGTCGCGCCGTCCGCCGAGTGTCCTGCGGCTGCGTGGTTCGCCGCAGTGCCTGTCCGCTGGTCCCCGAGGTGCTCCACTCCTCCATGGTGCAACCTCGGGACCGTAACGTCACACGCCTGTGCGGCACCCGCTCCGGGAACCGCCGGCGGCACGCCGCACCCGGCGGCGCCGCCGGTGGTCAGCGGACCAGGCCCCAGCGGAAACCCAGCGCCACCGCGTGCGCCCGGTCGGAGGCCCCGAGCTTCTTGAACAGCCGTCGGGCGTGGGTCTTGACGGTGTCCTCGGAGAGGAACAGTTCACGGCCGATCTCGGCGTTGCTGCGGCCGTGGCTCATGCCCTCCAGCACCTGGATCTCACGCGCCGTCAGCGTCGGTGCCGCGCCCATGTCGGGGCTGCGCAGCCGGCGCGGGGCGAGCCGCCAGGTCGGGTCGGCGAGGGCCTGGGTGACGGTGGCCCGCAGCTCGGCGCGCGAGGCGTCCTTGTGCAGGTACCCGCGGGCGCCGGCGGCCACCGCGAGCGCGACGCCGTCGAGGTCCTCGGCGACGGTGAGCATGATGATCCGCGCGCCGGGGTCGGCGGACAGCAGCCGCCGGACCGTCTCGACCCCGCCGAGGCCGGGCATCCGGACGTCCATCAGAACGAGATCGGAGCGGTCGGCCACCCAGCGGCGGAGGACCTCCTCCCCGTTCGTCGCGGTGGTGACCCGGTCCACACCGGGTACGGTCGCGACCGCGCGGCGAAGCGCCTCGCGGGCGAGCGGGGAATCGTCGCAAACGAGAACGGAAGTCATGACCGTCGTCCTCCGCAGCTGATCCGCGTCACGTTGAGCCTCCTGGCTGGTACGAACCTCTCCGACACGGCCGATCGGCGACAGACTCCGTCCTGATCGCCCCAACCTGCCCGCGATCGTTCCCGACGTCCGGCGCCCGCTAACCGCCTCCGCACTTCCAACGACCGTCACTCGAATGAGTTACGGCCTTCGGGGCCATCTCCACCACTGTACGTGGCCAACCCATTACCGATCAGCCGCATCGCGGTGCACACGCCGCACTTTTGCGCAGCTCGCGCGCGGTGGGCGTACGACCCGCACACCGATTCGGCACGTCGCGCGCCCGTCGGCCACCCGATTGCCACGCCCGCGCCCGGCGGAGCCCTTGCCCACTATGCCCGTTTTTATAGCTTTCGTATGGTCATTGACTGTTGTGCCAGTGTGTGGGTGACTTGTCCATGGAGTTGCCTTAAGTCATATTTCCAGGTGTCCACACCAGTGCATCGAAGCCCCGCCGCACCGCTCGGCAGCAGCCCCGCCGAACGCCCGGCCGACGGCCGACAGCCTCTGAAGGGAATGAGCCATGGCAGATTTCTCCCGCCTCCCCGGTCCCAACGCGGACCTCTGGGACTGGCAGCTCTCCGCAGCCTGCCGTGGCGTGGACAGCTCGCTCTTCTTCCACCCCGAGGGCGAGCGCGGGGCCGCGCGCAGTTCGCGCGAGGCCAGCGCCAAGGAGGTCTGCATGCGCTGCCCGGTGATCGCCGAGTGCGCGGCGCACGCGCTGGCGGTCCGTGAGCCGTACGGCGTCTGGGGCGGGATGACCGAGGACGAGCGCGAGGAGATGCTGGGGCGCTCG
The DNA here is from genome assembly GCF_042885395.1 of Kitasatospora sp. NPDC058063. Classification (NCBI taxonomy): domain Bacteria; kingdom Bacillati; phylum Actinomycetota; class Actinomycetes; order Kitasatosporales; family Streptomycetaceae; genus Kitasatospora; species Kitasatospora sp. NPDC058063. The sequence continues at coordinate 110,605 of NZ_JBHVSD010000023.1, read as the reverse complement.
CGGCACCGACTGATCGAGGTCCCGCTGGCCCCGCCGGCGGTCGCCCAGCGCTAGACCCGACTCCGTGAGCGCCGTGAAGAAACGTTCCTTCGCGGCGCTTCAGCCTTCTGGCTCACCGTACGTACCGGACCCCCGCGGCCCCGTCACCCACCGTCAGCGATCGGCGGCCGCCCCCGCCAGCCGCTCCAGCATCAGCGCCACGGCCGGCACCTCCGCCAGGTCCGGCAGGGTCAGCGCGACCACCTGGCGCACCGCGGGCGCCCCGGAGGCCGTGTGCACCGGCACCGTCGACACGCCGTCAGGACGCACCGACCGGAGCGCCAGCCGGGGCAGCACCGCCACTCCCAGCCCGGCCGCCACCAGGCCGACCACCGCCGGATAGTCGTCCGTCGCGAAGTCGATCCGCGGCTCGAAGCCCGCCCCGGCGCACAGCTCCACCAGGTGCCCCCGGCACTGCGGGCAGCCCGCGATCCACTGCTCCCCCGCCAGCTCGGCCAGCCCCACCGCCCCGCCCCGCCCCGCCAGCCCGTGGGCGGCGGGCAGCAGGCCCACCAGCGGGTCGTCCAGCAGCGGGGTGACCACCAGATCGGACCAGTCGGACCCCGCGGTCAGCTGCTGAGCCTCCAGATTGGCCTCGGCGCGCGCCTCGCGCGGCGTGCCGTGGGCCGGCGCCGGGAGCGCGACGGCGCCGTCGGACTGCGGGTAGCGGAAGGCCAGCGCGATCTCGCACTCGCCGCCGCGCAGCATCGCCAGCGACTCCGGCGGCTCCGCCTCGACCAGCGACACGCGCACCCCCGGATGGCCGTCCCGCAGGCGGGCGACCGCGGGCGGCACCAGGGTGGAACTCGCGGTCGGGAAGGAGACCAGCCGCACCCGCCCGGCCCGCAGCCCGGCGATCGCGGCCACCTCCTCCTCGGCGGCCGAGAGCCCGGCGAGGATTCCGGTGGCATGCTTGAGCAGGACCCGGCCGGCCTCGCTGAGCTGCATCCCGCGGCCCGAGCGAACCACCAGCGGGGTGTCCACCGACTTCTCCAGCGCCTTCATCTGCTGGCTGATGGCGGGCTGCGTACACCCCAGCTCGCGGGCGGCGGCGGAGAAGGAGCCGGTGCGGGCGACGGCACGCAGGACGCGCAGATGGCGGGCCTCGATCATGCCTTAGTTATAAGGCAATCTTTGCATTCTGCAAAATTCTACTGATAGTTGAACGGTGAAGGTGAACGCCGGAGGCCCGGCCCGCCACCCCTCGCGGGGCGCGGACCGGGCCTCCGGTCAGGCGTCGGAGCCTCAGTGCGAGTGGCCGTGGCCGCCGTGGCCGTGACCGTTGTCGGCCTCCTCCTCCTTCTTCTCCACCACGAGGGTCTCGGTGGTGAGAAGCAGGGAGGCGATCGAGGCGGCGTTCTCCAGGGCGGAGCGGGTGACCTTGACCGGGTCGATGACGCCGGCCTTCAGCAGGTCGCCGTACTCACCGGTGGCCGCGTTGTAGCCGTGACCGGCCTCCAGCTCGGCAACCTTGTGGGTGATGACGTAGCCCTCGAGCCCGGCGTTCTGGGCGATCCAGCGCAGCGGCTCGTGCAGCGCCTTGCGGACCACGGCGACACCGGTGGCCTCGTCGCCCGACAGGCCCAGGCCGCCGTCCAGCACCTTGGCGGCGTGGACCAGGGAGGCGCCACCGCCGGCGACGATGCCCTCCTCGACCGCGGCACGGGTCGCCGAGATGGCGTCCTCCAGGCGGTGCTTGCGCTCCTTCAGCTCCACCTCGGTGGCGGCGCCGACCTTGATGACGCAGACGCCGCCGGCCAGCTTGGCCAGGCGCTCCTGCAGCTTCTCGCGGTCCCAGTCGGAGTCGGTCGCGGCGATCTCGCCCTTGATCTGGGCGACGCGGCCGGCCACGGCCTCGGTGTCACCGGCGCCGTCGACGACGGTGGTCTCGTCCTTGGTGATGGTCACGCGGCGGGCGGTGCCCAGCACGTCCAGGCCGACCTGGTCGAGCTTGAGGCCGACCTCCTCGGAGATGACCTGGCCACCGGTCAGGACGGCCAGGTCGCCGAGGATCGCCTTGCGGCGGTCGCCGAAGCCCGGGGCCTTGACGGCGACGGCGTTGAAGGTGCCGCGGATCTTGTTGACGACCAGGGTCGACAGCGCCTCGCCGTCGACGTCCTCGGCGATGATCAGCAGCGGCTTGGAGGCACCGCCCTGGAGGATCTTCTCCAGCAGCGGCAGCAGCTCCTGGATGGAGGAGATCTTGCCCTGGTTGATCAGGATGTACGGGTCCTCCAGGACCGCCTCCTGCCGCTCCGCGTCGGTGACGAAGTACGGCGACAGGTAGCCCTTGTCGAACTGCATGCCCTCGGTGAAGTCCAGCTCCACGCCGAAGGTGTTCGACTCCTCGACGGTGATGACACCGTCCTTGCCGACCTTGTCGATCGCCTCGGCGATCAGCTCGCCGACCTGGGTGTCCTGGGCGGAGAGGGACGCGACGGCGGCGACGTCGTCCTTGCCCTCGATCTCGCGGGCGACCGAGAGCAGGTGCTCGGAGACGGCGGCGACGGCCTTGTCGATGCCCTTCTTCAGGGCGGCCGGGCCGGCACCGGCGGCGACGTTGCGCAGGCCCTCGTTGACCAGGGCCTGGGCCAGCACGGTGGCGGTGGTGGTGCCGTCACCCGCGACGTCGTTGGTCTTGGTGGCGACCTCCTTGACGAGCTGCGCGCCAAGGTTCTCGTACGGGTCGTCCAGCTCGACCTCGCGGGCGATGGTGACACCGTCGTTGGTGATGGTCGGGGCGCCGAACTTCTTGTCGATGACGACGTTGCGGCCCTTGGGGCCGATGGTCACCTTGACGGTGTCGGCCAGCTTGTTGACACCGCGCTCCAGCGAGCGGCGGGCGTCCTCGTCGAACTGCAGGATCTTCGCCATGTTCCCTATTCCCTCGGGGCTGCGGCCGGCCCACCGGCCGCCGAACTACGTGAACCAACAACCACGCCCCGGGCCCCTGTCACTTGGGACACGGATCCGGGGCGGGTCGGAACGTCTTACTTCTCGATGATCGCGAGGACGTCGCGGGCGGAGAGCACCAGGTACTCCTCGCCCTGGTACTTCACCTCGGTGCCGCCGTACTTCGAGTACAGGACGATGTCACCCACGGCGACGTCGAGCGGCAGACGCTGGCCGTCCTCGAAGCGGCCCGGGCCGACAGCCAGGACGACGCCCTCCTGGGGCTTCTCCTTGGCGGTGTCCGGGATAACCAGGCCGGAGGCCGTGGTGGTCTCGGCGTCGAGCGGCTGGACCACAATGCGGTCCTCGAGCGGCTTGATGGCAACCTTGCTGCTGGTGGTCACGTCCGAGCTCCCCTTCGGAGATTACGGGGTTTTCTAACGGGTAGGGCGATCCTGCGGGCCTGCCGTCGCGGGGGTCAGACACACGTCGTCGCATTAGCACTCTCCCGGTGGAGAGTGCCAAGGACGACCATAGGGCCGTGTTAGCACTCAGTCAACCAGAGTGCCAACGACGCGCCCTGGGGCGTCCGGATTCCCGTACCCATGTACGGACGGCGCTCCCTCGGGCAGACTCCTGCCATGACCGACACCCCGGTACGCGTCGGACCCTCCGGCGCGAAGGACGCCCCGCCCGCGCCGCCGCTCGTCCCGGGGGTGTTCCGGTGAGCCGACCGGCCGCCCCGTCCGAGCCGCCGCGGATCCACTGGGCGGCGGACCTGGTGCTCGCCGCGGTGGTGCTCGCGGTGACCGCCGTCGCGGTGTTCCTCGGATCGCTCGTGCTCAACGTGCTGAAGCTGCTCGCCCTGTACGGCCCCGGGACGGTGGCCCTGGACGTCTTCGGCATCGTGGTCCTGCTCGTGCTGCTGGCCCTGACCCACCGGGGCACCCGGCGCCTCGGCTACCGGATCACGCCGTACGCCGCGGTGGCCGCGGCACCGCTGGGCGTGCTCGTGGGCTGGCTCGCCTCCGGCATCCCCGTCATCGGCCGGTGACCGCCGCGCTGCGGTGACCGACCGGCCGAGCGGCGAGAATGGCCCCCGTGGACACCGAGAACCTCCAGCCGCTGCTGACGCCCGAGGGCCAGGCCCTGCTCGCCGAATTGCGCGAGTTCACCCCCGAGGAGGAGCTGGCGCTGGCGACCCGCCTGCGCCGGGAGCATCCGGCGGAGCTGGTCTCGGCGGCCTTCGGGCAGGCGCGGCTGCGGCAGCGGGCGCGGGCGAAGTTCGGGGCGGACGCCGACCTGATGTACTTCACGCCCAACGGGGTCGAGCAGTCCACCCGGCGCAGCGTGGCCGAGTGGCGGGCGCAGCGGTTCGCCGCGCTGGGCGTCCGACGGCTGGCGGACCTGTGCTGCGGCATCGGCGGGGACGTGCTGGCGCTGGCCCGGGCGGGCATCGAGGTGCTGGCCGTCGACAAGGACCCGGCGGCCTGCGCCACCACCGCGGCCAACGCCGCCGCCCTGGGCCTGTCCGAGCTGGTCGAGGTGCGCTGCGCGGACGTCGCCGAGGTGGACGTCAGCGGCTACGACGCGGTGTTCACCGACCCGGCCCGGCGCACCTCGCGCGGCCGGGTGTTCGACCCGGAGGCGTACGCCCCGCCGCTCTCCTGGGCGATCGAGGCCGGCCGGCGGACCCCGATCGGCGCGCTGAAGGTCGCGCCGGGCATCCCGCACGAGGCCGTGCCGGAGGACGCCGAGGCCGAGTGGGTCTCCGACCACGGCGACGTCAAGGAGGCCGTGCTCTGGTTCGGCACCCGGGCCGCGAGCCCGCACCGCGCCACCCTGCTGCCGCAGGGCGCCAGCCTGACCGGCGGCGACCTGCCCGACCCGCCGGCCGGCCCGGTCGGGCGGTACCTGTACGAGCCGGACGGCGCGGTGATCCGGGCCCACCTGGTGGCCGAGGTGGCCGGGCAGGTGGGCGGCCGGCTGATCGACCCGAAGATCGCCTACCTGACCTCGGACGAGCTGGTCGCCACCCCGTACGCGCACGCCTTCGAGCTCACCGACGTGCTGCCGTTCCACATCAAGAAGCTGAAGGCGCTGCTGCGCGAGCGGGCGGTCGGCACGGTGGTGATCAAGAAGCGCGGGATGGCGATCACCCCGGAGGAGCTGCGCCGCCAGCTCAAGCCCTCCGGGCCGAACAGCGTCACGGTGATCCTCAGCCGCACCGACAACGGGCCGCTGATGATGCTGGGACAGCCGGTCGCGGCGCGCTAGGGGGTCGACCCGCGGCGTCGGTCACGCGGGTGGCTGGATGTAGTCCTCCAGCCGCGCCACCGAGAAGCCCTGCTCCTGTATCCGGGCCAGCAGGTCGCCGAACATCTGGGTCATCGTGGCGCCCTTGAGCTCCTTGGGGCCGCGGAAGTGCGCCAGGATTATGTCGCCGGGCTTCAGCTGCTTGTCCGCCGCCTGGTACTGCATGTCGTGGATCTGCATCGACTCGCGCCAGAGCACCATCGCGCGCGGGCCGCACTGCTGGACGGAGGTGTTGAGCGTCGGGGTGTTGGCGCCGTCGCCGAACGGCGGGCGGAACAGCAGCGGGGCGGCGCCGTACTGCTGGGTGAGCGCGGACTGCGCGTCGCAGATCTCGGACTTCTGCTTCTCCGCCGGGATCTTGCTCATCACCGGGTGGTCCACGGTGTGGTTCTGGACGTGGTTGCCCAGGGCCTGGAGCGGCTTGAAGTAGCCGTAGTCGTTCTTGACGATGTCCCGGGTCAGGAACATCGATATCGGCACCTTGAGGTCGGTGAGCATCTCGACGAACTTCGGGTCCTTCTCGGCCCCGTCGTCGATGGTGATGAAGACGACCTTGTCGCTCGTTTTCACGTCGCTGAACACCGGGACAGGGCCGGTCCGTTCGAGCTTTATCGGCTTGTCGGCGGGCGCCGCCGGGGCGGGGGCGAGCGGGGTGAGGTTCCACTTGGCCCAGGCCGCCGCGCCCGCTCCCGCCGGGGCGCCGGCCGCGGCGGCGGTGGTCGCGGCCGCGGTCGGCGCGGCGCCGGAGGGCCGGGGCGCGGCCGGCGTGGTCGCGGCGGCCGGGGCGGCGCTGCCGCCGCCCCCGTTGTCGCCGCACCCGGTGGCGAAGGCCAGCAGAGCCACCGCCCCCGCCGCGTACGTCCTGGTCCTGCTCCGCCCGTTCCTGATCACCGCTGCGCGCTCCCGGTTCCCGTCCAGCATTCTCTCAGCTATGCACGGTAACGGCCGGTCGCGCGGTTCCCGGTACGGGGCTACTCCATGTGCTCGCTGGTGAAGGACCAGCGGTGCACCGGGCGGCCGAGCAGCTCGGCCGGCGGGTCGGCGACGGGCACCGGCTCGCCGTTCCACCAGGTGATCAGCAGCACCCGCCCGCCCGGGGCGGTGAGCAGTTCGAGGCGCTCCAGCCCGGTCGAGCCGCGGAGCCCGGGCAGCGCCGACTCCCGGGCCCAGGCGGCGAGTTCGGGCCCGCGCCCGTCGGCGGCCCGGGCCTCCCACATCGCGGCGACGGTCATGCCGCGCCACCGCCGAGGGCGTCGTAGGCCTGGCCGTGGATGTCGGTGTGGGGCACGTGGACCTCGGTCACCGGCAGCGAGGAGTCGGCGGACAGGTCGAAGGCGGACGGCGTGCGGCCGCGCCACACCATCTCGGCGCCGAGCGCCGCGACCATCGCGCCGTTGTCGGTGCACAGGCCCGGCCGGGGCACCCGCAGCCGGATGCCGGCCCGGTCGCAGCGCTGCTGGGCCATCTCGCGCAGCCGCGAGTTGGCCGCCACGCCGCCGCCGATCATCAGGTGGTCGACGCCGCTGTCCTTGCACGCCTTGACGGCCTTGCGGGTGAGCACGTCGGTGACCGCCTCCTGGAAGGACGCCGCCACGTCGGCGATCGGCACCTCCTCGCCGGCCCGGCGCCTGGCCTCCACCCAGCGGGCGACGGCGGTCTTCAGGCCGGAGAAGGAGAAGTCATACTCCGGGTCGTTCTTGCCGGTCAGGCCGCGCGGGAAGGCGATCGCCTTCGGGTCGCCCTCGCGGGCCGTGCGGTCGACGATCGGGCCGCCGGGGAAGCCGAGGCCGAGCACCCGGGCGACCTTGTCGAAGGCCTCGCCGGCCGCGTCGTCGATGGTCGCGCCGAGCGGGCGGACGTCGCTGGTGATGTCCTCGCTGAGCAGCAGCGAGGAGTGCCCGCCGGAGACCAGCAGGGCCATCGTCGGCGAGGGCAGCCGGCCGTGCTCCAGCTGGTCGACGCAGATGTGCGAGGCGAGGTGGTTGACCCCGTACAGCGGCTTGTCCAGCGCCCAGGCGTACGCCTTCGCGGCGCTGACGCCGACCAGCAGCGCGCCGGCCAGGCCGGGGCCCGCGGTGACGGCGATGCCGTCCAGGTCGCTCGCCTTGATCCCGGCGGTGTCCAGGGCGCGCCGGATGGTCGGGATCATCGCCTCCAGGTGCGCGCGGCTGGCGATCTCCGGGACGACGCCGCCGAAGCGGGCGTGGTCGTTGACGCTGGAGGCGACCGCGTCGGCCAGCAGCGTGGTGCCGCGCACGATGCCGACGCCGGTCTCGTCGCAGGAGGTCTCGATGCCGAGGACGAGCGGTTCGTCAGCCATGGCGGGTGTCCTCAATGTCCTTCGGGTCAGTGCTGTCAGTGCTCGGGGAGTCGAGGCGCATCACCAGCGCGTCGACGTTGGCGGGCTGGTAGTAGCCGCGCCGGATGCCCACCGGTTCGAAGCCGTGGCGCTCGTACAGCCGCTGGGCGCGCGGGTTGTCCACCCGCACCTCCAGCAGCAGCTCGGCGCACTCGCGCCGGGCGGCCTCCCGGATCAGGTCGGTGAGCAGCGCCGCGCCGAGGCCGGCGCCCTGGTGACGCGCGTCGACGGCGATGGTCTGGACGTCGCCCTCACCGGCGATCGCCATCAGGCCGGCGTAGCCGACGATCGTGCCGTCCGGGGCGGCCGCGACGGTGTAGTGGCGGGTTCCGCCGGGGTGGGACTCGGCCAGTTCGGACCAGAACATCCCGGCGGACCAGGCGTCCTCGGGGAAGAGCCGCAGCTCCAGCTCCAGCACCGGCGCGATGTCCCACCAGCGCATCGGGCGCAGGGTGGTGCCGTGGTTCACGCCGGGAGCACCGCCTTGTAGCCGGCCGGGACCTGGGCGTCCGGGCGGCGCAGGTACAGCGGGTGGTTCGGCAGCAGCTCGCGCCCGGCGGCCAGTTCGGCGGCGGCGAACCCGGCCAGGGCGCCGGCCGAGACGTGCTCGGGGCCGTGCCCGCCCGGGAAGGCGTCGGGGTAGAGCAGCGCGCCGGCGCCGACGGAGCGTTCCTGCGGGGTCAGCTCGGCCGGGCGGTCCACGCCGGGGCCCTCGGTGCGGCGGCCCTCGGCGTCGTAGGAGGCCCAGTAGACCTCCTTGCGGCGCGCGTCGGTGGCGACGGTGAACGGCTGCCCGGCCAGGCCCTCGGCGCGGGCCTGGAAGGCGATCGCGTCCAGGGTGCAGACGCCGTGCACCGGCAGCCCGAGCGCGTGGCCGAGCGCGGCGGCGGTCACCAGGCCGACCCGCAGGCCGGTGTACGGGCCGGGGCCGACGCCGACCGCGATGCCGGTCAGCCGGTGCTTGTCCACCCCCGCGGCCCGCAGCACCCCGTCGATCGCGGGCAGCAACAGTTCGCCGTGGCGCCTGGCGTCGACCTGGTGGGTCTCGGCGAGGACGGCCGTGCCGTCGTGGACGGCGGCGGTGACGGCGGGGGTAGCGGTGTCGAACGCGAGCAGCAGCACGGGGTCAAGGTTAGACCGCGTTGGGCCGACCGGCCGATCGGCAAGGTGTACCACCCGGGAACACACATCCGAGGCGCTGCGACCCGCGCGGATGAACCTGGCACGATGGGGCCGTACGTAAAGGGACGGCGGCGGGAGCGGCAACGTGGCGAAGATGGGTCCTGGAGTGGTGGTCACGGGGTTGACCCTGGGGGCCCTGGCGGTGGTGAGCCTGCTGGCCTTCCAGGCCAACGGCGCCCAGGACCGGGCCGGCGGCCCCAAGCCCACGGCCACCACCACGGCGACCGGCACCGCCACCGCCGCGGCGCCGACGGCCTCGGCCACCCCGACCGTCCCGGCGCTGCCGACCACCTCGGGCACCGGCATCCGGGTGGTCTACTCGGTCGGTAGCCACTACGTCTGGCTGGTCGACCCGAAGAAGACCCCGCAGGTCGCGGCCGCCTTCCCGGTCACCCCGGGCTCGGTCGAGCCGGCCCCGGGCAGCTACGCCGTGTACAGCCGCACCCAGACCACCACCGGGACGGACGGCAAGCAGATCGAGCACGTGGTGCGCTTCGCGCAGCAGAACGGCGTGGTGTTCGGCTTCAGCGCGGCAGTGGACGGCGCGACGCCGACCACCGACCCGAGCGCCAAGACCGGCGGCATCCGCAGCGGGCGCGCCGAGGGGCAGCTGCTCTGGGACTTCGCGCCCAAGGACACCAAGGTGGTCGTGATCGCCTGACCCGGACGGCCCGGAACGGCCCGGGCCCGGAAGGACCGGCCTCACGCGGCCCGGGGCGCCTGCGCCTCGGGCCGTTCGTCCTGTCGGGGCCGCGGTTCGGGCGGGGTGGACACCGCCTCGGCGGCCGCGCAGGCGGCCAGCAGCGCCCGCATCGGCTCTCCCGGAGCGCGACGGGCCGGTTCTCCGGCCCCGGCGGCGGGGACCGCGCGCTCCGGGGCGGGGGTGGTGCTCGACATGGCGCCTCCCTAGTTAGGCAGACCTAACCGCAGCACCCATCCCACCACGCCCGGCACCCCGCCCGCAACATCTTGCCGACAGCCTGTCGGCAAGATGTCGGCACCCGTCGGCGGGACGTTGGCGCCCGTCGGCTATCCGAGGTCCGCCAGCGCCGCGTCCGCCCAGCGCGGGCCGATCCCGGTCAGCACGACCCGGCGCGGGTCCTGGTCGTCCCCGTCCGCCGTGCCGCCGATGGCGCGCTCGATCCGGACCTCCAGCCGGTCCTCGGACAGCCGCTCGACCTTGCCCTCGCCCCACTCGACCACGACCACCGACTCGGGCAGCGAGACGTCCAGGTCGAGGTCCTCCATCTCGTCCAGGTCCCCGCCCAGCCGGTACGCGTCCACGTGCACCAGCGCCGGGCCGCCGACCAGCGAGGGGTGCACCCGGGCGATCACGAAGGTCGGCGAGGTCACCGCCCCGCGGACCTGCAGTCCCTCCCCCAGGCCCCGGGTCAGCGTGGTCTTCCCCGCGCCCAGCTCCCCGGAGAGCAGCACCAGGTCACCCGGCCGCAGCAGCGCGGCCAGCTCCCGGCCGAGCCGGCCCATCCGCTCCGGGGTGGGGACGGTGAGAGTGGCGTGCGAGCCCATGCGCGTGTCTTGCCCTTCGGTCCGTACCGGCGCACCGACCACCGGCCGCCACCGCTACCGTGCCACATCCGCGCGCCACCGGGGCTCACACGGGGTCGACGACGGCTTCCGCGACCCGCTCCCGGGCCAGGTCGAGGACGGCCGCGGGCAGCGGCGCCGCCCCGACGAAGCCGGCGGCCCGGCGCAGCAGCCGCGCCAGCTCGTGGTCCACCAGCTCCGGGCGCTCCAGCATCACCAGGTGCCCGGCGCCCTCGGCCAGGACCAGTTCGGCGCCGGGCAGCCGCGCGGCCATCGCCTCGCTGTGCGTCGAGGGCGTCAGCAGGTCCTTCGTCCCGGCCAGCACCAGCGCGGGCAGGCCCCGCAGGGCGGCCAGCGCCTCGTACTTCTCGTGCGCGCCGAACACCGGGTAGAACTCGGCGACCACGTCGATCGGGGTGGCGTCCAGCAGCTGCTCGGCGAAGCGCACCACGCCGGGGTCGACGTCCCGGCCGCCGAAGGAGAACCTCCGGTAGAACACGGCGGCCACGTCCGAGCCCAGCCGCCTGGTCGCCTCGACCAGGTCGACCTGGCGGCCCAGCAGCTTCACCATGCCGGGCGCGACCTTCCTGAACAGCTTCGCGCCGGCCCTCGGCAGGCCGAGGCTGACCTCGTTCCAGTCCCCGGCGAGGGTGCCGATCAGCGCCACCCCGGCGACCCTCTCGCGGAACAGCTCCGGGTGCTGGTCGGCCAGCGCCATCACCGTCATGCCGCCCATCGAGTGGCCCACCAGCACCAGCGGCCCGGTCGGGGCGACGGCGTCGATCACGGCCTTGAGGTCGCCGCCCAGCTGGTCGATGCCGGCCGGCTCGCCCGCCAGGTACGAACGGGAGCGCTCGGAGCGGCCGTGGCTGCGCTGGTCCCAAAAAACCAGCCGCATGCCCTCGCGCAGCGCGGCCCGCTGGAAGTGCCAGCTGTCCTGGTTGAGGCAGTAGCCGTGGCAGAACACCACGGTCAGCGGCTCGGCGCCGGCGCCGTCCCCGTCCGGCCCGCTCCAGCCGGTGCCGTCCAGCTCGACGTACAGCTCGGTGCCGTCCGGCGCGGCCACCGTCCTGGGACGGCCGCGCAGCGAGCCGTACGGGGCGTTCGCGTCCAGCTCGGCCCGGGCCCGGCGGCGCATCGCCCGGCCGACGGTCAGCCGCTCCACCGCGACGCCCGCGGCCGCCCCGGCCGCCAGTACGCCGACCGAGATCCCGATCACACCCGCCCGGCTCACCCCGGAGGCGGCGCCGGCCGCCTTGGCGACCGCCGCGACCGGACTGCCCTCGGCCGGTGCGCCGGTCATGCCGACGGGCCCTCCGGGTGGCTGCCGCCCAGGTAGCGGCGGGGCACCCGGGCGCCGATCCGGGTGATGATCTCGTACGAGATGGTGCCGCAGGCGCGGGCCCAGTCCTCCGCGGTGGGCTCGCCGCGCTCGCCGTTGCCGAACAGCAGCACCTCGTCGCCGATCGCCGGGGTGTCGCCGCCGAGGTCCACCACGAACTGGTCCATCGCGACCCGGCCGGCCACCGTGCGCCACTTGCCGTCGATCTGCACCGGGCCGGTGCCGCTGGCGTGCCGGGGGATGCCGTCGCCGTAGCCGACCGGTACCAGGCCCAGGGTGGTCTCGCCCGGCGTCGTGTAGTGGTGGCCGTAGCTGACCCCGTGCCCGCCGGGGACGTGCTTGACCAGCGCCAGCCGCGCGGTCAGCGCCATCACCGGGCGCAGCCCGAAGTCGGCCGGCGAGCCCACCTCCGGCACCGGCGACAGCCCGTACGCGGCCAGGCCGGTGCGGACCAGGTCGAAGTGCGACTCGGGCAGCAGCAGGGTGGCCGGGGAGTTCGCCAGGTGCCGGACCGCGGGGCGCAGCCCGGCGGCCTCGGCCGTGGCCAGCGCGGCGCGGTAGGAGTCCAGCTGGGCCTGGATCGACGGGTGGCCCGGCTCGTCCGCCGCGGCGAAGTGCGACCAGACGCCGACGACCGTCAGCAGCCCCTCCGTCTCGGCCCGGCGGGCGGCGGCCACCAGCCGCGGCCAGTCGTGCGGCTGGCAGCCGTTGCGGCCGAGGCCGGTGTCGGCCTTCAGGTGCACCCGGGCCGGGATACCGGTCTCGCGGACGGCGGGCAGCAGCTCGTCCAGCGCCCACTGGCCGCTGACCGAGATGTCCAGGTCGGCGCGCAGCGCCTCGTGCCAGGGCCCGCCCGGCGTCCACAGCCAGCACAGAATGCGGGCCTGCTCCGGGCGGATGCCCGCGGCCCGCAGCGCCAGCGCCTCGTCCGGCGTCGCGCAGCCGAGCCAGCCGATCCCGTTCGCGACCGCTTCCCGGGCGCACTCGACCGCGCCGTGGCCGTAGGCGTTCGCCTTGACGGCGAGCATCACCGCCGCGCCGCCGACGCGTTCGCGCAGGGCGGCGAGGTTGCCGCGCAGGGCGGCGAGATCGATGGTCGCCTCGGCCCGGAGGCCGTCGGTGCGGGTGGCTGTGCCGGTCGTGTTCGCAGTTGTCATCAGGGTCAGTCTCCCAGACGTCCCGGAGTCCTCGCCGAACGGCCCGTCGGCGCGGCGGACCCCTACGACGCGCCGACGTGCGGCGGACCGCCCGTTCACCCCGTTCAGGACGCCGCAACCGGATGTCCCGGTTCCGGGGGTCACCCCGCGCGGACCGCCCGCCACACCGCCGGGAGCGCCCCGGCCACCGCGAGCGCCGTGGTCGGGGCGCCCGGCACGCCCGCCGCCTCCCGGCCGGCCAGGCCGTGCAGGTAGGCGGCCACGGACGCGGCGTCCAGCGGCGCGAGGCCGGCCGCCAGCAGGGAGCCGGCCAGCCCGGCCAGCACGTCGCCGCTGCCGGCGGTGGCCAGCCAGGAGGTGCCGGTGGGGTTCACCCGGACGGCTCCGCCCGGATCGGCGACCACCGTGGTGGAGCCCTTCAGCAGCACCGTGGCGCGGTAGCCGGCCGCCAGCCGCCGGGCGGTGGCCAGCCGGGCCGCGGCCAGGTCGGCGGCGGCCGGCGGTGTGCCGCCGTCGGCGCCGGCGAGCAGCCGGGCGGCCTCGCCGGTGTGCGGGGTGAGCAGGGTGGGCGCGGTGCGGCCGGCCAGCACGTCCGGGCCGAGCCGGCCCAGTTCGGTCAGCCCGTCGGCGTCCACCAGCACCGGGACGTCGCTCGCCAGCGCCTCGGTCAGCGCCTGCCGCGCCCCCTCGCCGCCGCCCGGCCCGACCACCCAGGCCTGCACCCGTCCGGCGCCGGCCGGCCCGCCCTCGGTGACCAGCACCTCCGGGAAGCGCCGCACCACCTCCTCGGCCGCCGTGCCCACGTACCGGACGGCGCCCGCGCCGCCGTGCAGCGCCCCGGCCACCGCCAGCAGCGCCGCCCCCGGGTAGGTCGCCGAGCCGGCCGCCACCCCGACCACGCCGCGCCGGTACTTGTCGCTCTCCGCGCCCGGCAGCGGCAGCAGCGCCGCCACGTCCGCGTGCTGGAGGGCCGTCACGTCCGCCTCCGGCGGCTCCAGCCCGATTCCGACCAGCTGCACGGCGCCCGCGTACGAGGCGCCCGGGTCGACCAGCAGCCCGGGCTTGTACGTGCCGAAGCAGACCGTGACGTCGGCCCGCAGCGCGGCGCCCGGCACCTCCCCGGTGTCGGCGTCCACCCCGCTGGGCAGGTCCACCGCCACCACGATCCCGTGCCGCTCGGCCTGGGCGTACGGCACGGCCTCCGGGCGCAGCCCGCCCCGGCCGCCGATGCCGACGATGCCGTCCAGCACCAGGTCCGCGCGCGAGAAGTCGGCCAGGCCGACTTCCTGCTCCGCCGTCACCCGCCCGCCGGCGGCCCGCAGCGCGGCCAGCCCGCCCGGGTGGGCCTTCTGCGGCGCCAGCAGCACCGCCGTCACCCGCGCCCCGCGCCGGGCCAGCGCGGCCCCGGCGTACAGGGCGTCACCCCCGTTGTCCCCGCTGCCCGCGAGCACCGTCACCCGGCTGCCGTACACCCGCCCCCGACGCCGCGTCAGCAGCCGCGCGCAGGTCGCGGCCAGCCCCGCGGCCGCCCGCTGCATCAGGGTGCCCTCCGGCAGCCGCGCCATCAGCTCGGCCTCGGCGGCCCGGACGGTTTCCACAGGGTGTGCATGACGCATGGGGAGAACTCCTTCAGCGGTCGGCTGCCTCCGACGCTAGCCCGCGCCACCGCCCCGCGGGAGCCGGGCCTGCGGCACACTTTCGAGTGACAACCACTTCGATCCCCCGCCGGTGCCGGTCCGTACGCCTACCTTGTGGCTCGGCACGGACCCACAGGAGGGAGGAGGGCCATGGTCGCCATGCCAGCTACTGAGCACCCACTGGGCGAGGACAGCCTCCTCCAGGCGTTTCTGGAGTTGGACACCCCGCTGGGAAGCAAGGCTGAATTCATCGAAGGGGAGATCGTCGTGACGCCGCCGCCGGACGGAGCGCACGAGACCGCGTTCTCGCTGCTCGCCAAGCAGTTCTTCCGCAAGGCCGCGATCGATCTGGACCTCTCGGGGAACAAGGGCCTGATCATCGGCCCCAAGAGCCGGTTCATCCCGGACGGCACCGTGAGCCCGGTCGGCCACTTCGAGAACGCGGACTCCTGGGCCCCGGCCGAAGGCGTCCTGCTCGTCTTCGAGATCACCTCGATCAACCCGCACAAGGACCGCGAGCCCAAGCGCAAGGGCTGTGCCTCCGCAGGCATCCCCTGCTACCTGCTGATCGACCGTGACGATGGGGTGGTCACGCTCTTCACCAACCCCCAGGGCGGCGACTACGCCACGCAGACCAGGATCGAGTTCGGCAAGCCCATCGACCTCCCCGCCCCGTTCTCCTTCACGCTCGACACGGCGCCCCTGCGGTAGGACGCAGCCACCGCAGGGGCGCCGTGCCGCCGAGCGACTACTCGACGGTGACCGACTTCGCCAGGTTGCGCGGCTGGTCGACCTCGTGGCCCTTGGCCGTGGCCAGCTCGCAGGCGAAGACCTGCAGCGGGACGGTGGCGACCAGCGGCTGGAGCAGCACCGGGGTGGCCGGGATGCGGATCAGGTGGTCCGCGTACGGGACGACGGCCTCGTCGCCCTCCTCGGCGATCACGATCGTGCGGGCACCGCGGGCCCGGATCTCCTGGATGTTGGAGACGATCTTGTCGTGCAGGATCGAGCGCCCGCGCGGCGAGGGCACGACCACGACGACCGGCAGCCCCTCCTCGATCAGCGCGATCGGACCGTGCTTGAGCTCGCCCGCCGCGAAGCCCTCGGCGTGCATGTACGCCAGCTCCTTGAGCTTGAGCGCGCCCTCCAGGGCCACCGGGAAGCCGACGTGGCGGCCGAGGAACAGCACCGAGCGGGCGTCGGCCAGCGAGCGGGCCAGCTCGCGCACCGGCTCCATGGTCTCCAGGACCTGCTCGACCTGCTTCGGCGCGTCGCCGAGCTCCTTGATGACGGCGAAGATCTCGTCGCCCCACTTGGTGCCGCGCACCTGGCCCAGGTACAGGGCGACCAGGTAGCAGGCGACCAGCTGGGTCAGGAACGCCTTGGTCGAGGCGACCGCGACCTCCGGGCCGGCGTGGGTGTACAGCACCGCGTCCGACTCGCGCGGGATGGTGGAGCCGTTGGTGTTGCAGATCGCCAGCACCTTGGCGCCCTGCTCCCGGGCGTGCCGCAGGGCCATCAGGGTGTCCATGGTCTCGCCGGACTGCGAGATGGCGATGACCAGCGTGCCCGGGCCCATGATCGGGTCGCGGTAGCGGAACTCGGAGGCGACCTCGACCTCGCAGGGGATGCGGGTCCAGTGCTCGATCGCGTACTTGGCGATCATGCCGGCGTGGAAGGCCGTGCCGCAGGCCACGATGACGACCTTGTCGACCGAGCGCAGGTCGGCGTCGGAGATCCGCAGCTCGTCCAGGGTCAGCCGGCCGTCGGTGCCGATCCGGCCGAGGAGGGTGTCGGCGACCGCCTTCGGCTGCTCGGCGATCTCCTTGAGCATGAAGTAGTCGTAGCCGCCCTTCTCGGCGGCCGAGGCGTCCCAGTCGACGTGGTACTCGCGCACGTCGGCCGCGGTGCCGTCGAAGTTGGTGACGGTCACGCCCTCCCGGCGCAGCTCGACCACCTGGTCCTGGCCCAGCTCGATCGCCTCGCGGGTGTGGGCGATGAAGGCGGCGACGTCCGAGGCGAGGAAGTTCTCGCCCTCGCCGCGGCCGACGACCAGCGGCGAGTTGCGGCGGGCACCGACGACCACGTCCGGCGCGTCCGCGTGCACGGCGACCAGGGTGAAGGCGCCCTGCAGCTGACGGCAGACCACCCGCATGGCCTCGGCGAGGTCACCCGCGTAGGCCTCGCCCAGCAGGTGGGCGACGACCTCGGTGTCGGTCTCGGACCGGAGGGTGTGGCCGCGCTCGGCGATCTCGGCGCGCAGCTGCGCGAAGTTCTCGATGATGCCGTTGTGCACCACGGCCACCCGCTGCTGGTCGTCCAGGTGGGGGTGGGCGTTGGCGTCCGTCGGGCCGCCGTGGGTGGCCCAGCGGGTGTGGCCGATGCCGGTGGTGCCGCCGGGCAGAGGGGTCTCGGCGAGCGACTTCTCCAGATTGGCGAGCTTGCCCGCCCGCTTGTCGGTGGCCAGGCTCCACTGCCCCTCGGAGTCCTGGACCTGCACCGCGACACCGGCCGAGTCATAGCCCCGGTACTCCAGTCGCTGCAAGCCTGCGATTACTACGTCGAGGGCGGACTGAGCGCCCACGTATCCAACAATTCCGCACATGCGTGCCAGCATAAGGGCGGTTCTGTGGCCGTTTCCCCTCGCGCGCGAACGCTGCGTGACCGACACCACAGCCACCGTGAGCGCCGCTACGGCTCACAATGGAGCATGTGCTGACCGAACTCTGTACGCGGGGCGCCGCCACGCCCGGCCCGTCGCCGTCCCCCTACGTCGACCTCAGCCGGGCCGAGTGGAGCGCGCTGCGCGAGCGTACGCCACTGCCGCTGACCGCCGAGGAGGTGGAACGGCTGCGCGGCCTCGGCACCGCCCTCGACCTGGACGAGGTCCGCGACGTCTACCTGCCGCTGTCGCGCCTGCTGAACCTGTACATCCACGCCACGCACGAGCTGCGCGGCACGCTGGGCACCTTCCTGGACACCCCGGACACCGAACGCACCCGCACCCCGTTCATCATCGGCGTGGCCGGCTCCGTGGCGGTCGGCAAGTCCACCACCGCCCGCCTGCTCCAGGCGCTGCTCGCCCGCTGGCCCGAGCACCCCCGGGTCGAGCTGGTCACCACCGACGGCTTCCTGCTCCCCAACGCCGAGCTGCGCCGGCGCGGCCTGATGGCCCGCAAGGGCTTCCCGGAGTCGTACGACCGCCGGGCGCTGATGCGCTTCGTCGCGGACGTGAAGGCGGGCAAGGAGCGGGTCAGCGCGCCGGTCTACTCGCACCTGGTGTACGACATCGTGCAGGGCGAGCGGCTGACCGTGGAGCGCCCGGACATCCTGATCGTCGAGGGGCTGAACGTGCTCCAGCCGGCCCTGCCCGGCTCCGACGGCCGCACCCGCCTCGCGGTGGCCGACTACTTCGACTTCTCGATCTACGTCGACGCCCGGACCGACGACATCGAGCACTGGTACCTGGACCGCTTCCGCAAGCTGCGGCAGACCGCCTTCCAGGACCCGAACTCCTACTTCCGCCGCTTCACCGAGGTGCCGGAGGAGGAGGCGATGGAGTACGGCCGGCAGGTCTGGCGCACCATCAACAAGCCCAACCTGCTGGAGAACGTGCTGCCGACCCGCGGCCGCGCCACCCTGATCCTCCAGAAGGGCTCGGACCACAAGGTCCGCCGGGCGCTGCTGCGCAAGCTCTGAACGCCCGCCGGGCACGACACGAAGGGCCCCCGCGTCGCGCGGGGGCCCTTCGCCGTCTCCGGGGCTCAGCCCAGGTGGGTGCGCACCGCGTCGGCCAGCCGCTGCCCGACCGCCTCGGCCTGCGCCGGGTCGGCGGCCTCGACCATCACCCGGACCAGCGGCTCGGTGCCCGACGGGCGCAGCAGCACCCGGCCGGTGGAGCCCAGCTCGGCCTCGGCCGCGGCGACCGCCGCGGTCAGCTCGGTGCTGGTCCGCACCCGGGACTTGTCGACGCCCTTGACGTTGATCAGCACCTGCGGCAGCCGGGTCATCACGGCGGCCAGGTCGGCCAGCGGCTGCTTGGTGGCGGCCAGCCGGGCGCCCAGCATCAGGCCGGTCAGGGTGCCGTCGCCGGTGGTGGCGTGGTCCAGCAGGATCACGTGGCCGGACTGCTCGCCGCCCAGCGCGAAGCCGTGCTCCTTCATCGCCTCCAGCACGTAGCGGTCGCCGACGGCGGTCTCCACCAGCTCGATGCCCTCGCGCTCCATCGCCAGCTTGAAGCCGAGGTTGGACATCACGGTGGCCACCGCGGTGTTGCGGCGCAGGGTGCCGGCCTCCTTCATGGCGACCGCGAGGATCGCGATGATCTGGTCGCCGTCCACCTCGGCGCCCTCGGCGTCGGCGGCCAGGCAGCGGTCGGCGTCGCCGTCCAGGGCGATGCCCAGGTCGGCCTTGTGCTCCTTCATCGCGACCCGCAGCCGGTCCAGGTGGGTGGAGCCGACGCCGTCGTTGATGTTGAGGCCGGTGGGCTCGGCCCCCAGGGTGTGGACCACCTCGGCGCCGGCCCGGGCGAAGGCCTCGGGGGCGACGTAGGCGGCCGCGCCGTGGGCGCCGTCGATGACGACCTTGATGCCGTCCAGGCGGTTGGGCAGCACGCCGATCAGGTGGGCGACGTACTTGTCGAAGCCCTCGGTGTACTCGCGCACCCGGCCGACGGCCGCGCCGGTCGGACGGTTCCAGTCCTCGTCGCCGAGCGTGTGCTTGCGGTAGTGGGACTCGATCGCGTCCTCGATCCGGTCGTCCAGCTTGTGGCCGCCGCGGGCGAGGAACTTGATGCCGTTGTCCGGCATGGCGTTGTGACTGGCGGACAGCATCACGCCGAAGTCGGCGCCGAGCGCGCCGGTGAGGTACGCCACGGCCGGGGTGGGCAGGACGCCGACCCGCAGGACGTCGACGCCGGCGCTCGCCAGACCGGCGATGACGGCGGCCTCCAGGAACTCGCCCGAGGCGCGCGGGTCACGGCCGACCACCGCGACCGGCCGGTGGCCGTCGAAGGCGCCGGCCTCGCCGAGCACATGGGCCGCCGCGACCGACAGGCCGAGCGCCAGCTCCGCCGTCAGGCCCTCGTTGGCCACCCCGCGCACGCCGTCCGTACCGAAGAGTCGTCCCACTGTCCCGTCCTCCATCACCACTGCTCGGAACCCAACCGAAGATCCCGGCCGCCGCACAGTAGCCGGGGAACACGTCGCCCCGGAGTACTCGAGGTACTCCGGGGCGACGGTTTCGCACAACCAGGGGGTGCGCCGCCAGGGCGGAGCGCACCCCCGGGGAGGCGATTAGCGCTTGCTGTACTGCGGCGCCTTGCGGGCCTTCTTCAGACCGGCCTTCTTGCGCTCGACGGCACGGGCGTCACGCATCAGGAAGCCGGCCTTCTTCAGGGCGGCGCGGTTGTTGTCCACGTCGGCCTCGTTCAGGGCACGGGCGACGCCGAGGCGCAGCGCGTAGGCCTGGCCGGAGGTGCCACCACCGCTGATGCGGGCGATGACGTCGTAACGGCCGTCCAGCTCAAGGAGCTTGAAGGGCTCGTTCACGGTCTGCTGGTGCACCTTGTTCGGGAAGTAACCCTCGAGGGTGCGACCGTTGATCTTCCACTGGCCGGTGCCGGGGACGATGCGCACGCGGGCGATCGCCTCCTTGCGACGGCCGAGGCCGGCGCCCGGGGTGGCCTCGCCGAAGCGGCCGGCCAGGGACTCGGAGGTGTAGCTCTCCTCGGAGGTGTACTCGCCCTCGACGGCCTCAACGGCCTCGTCGAAGTCGACCTCAAGGGTTTCAGTGGTCTCGGCCACGATGTTCCTCAGCTCTTTTCAGTGTTGGGGGGCTTGGTGGCCGAATTACTGCGCGACCTGGGTGATCTCGAACGGCACCGGCTGCTGGGCAGCGTGCGGGTGCTGGTCGCCCGAGTAGACCTTCAGCTTGGAGAGCATCTGGCGGCCCAGGCTGTTCTTGGGGATCATGCCCTTGATGGCCTTCTCGACGGCCTTCTCCGGGTTGTTCGCCAGCAGGTCGTCGTAGCGCACCGAGCGCAGACCGCCCGGGAAGCCCGAGTGGCGGTAGGCCAGCTTCTGGGTCTTCTTGTTACCGGACAGGTGCACCTTGTCGGCGTTGATGATGATGACGAAGTCACCAGTGTCAACGTGCGGCGCGTAGATCGCCTTGTGCTTGCCCCGGAGGAGGTTGGCGGCCTGGGAGGCCAGGCGGCCGAGCACGACGTCGGTCGCGTCGATGACGTGCCACTGACGCTGGACGTCGCCGGGCTTGGGGCTGTACGTACGCACGGTCGTAGCCTTCGCTTTTCAGTGAGTGAGTCCTGACAGGAGCACCCGGACGGCAGAGCAGCCTGGCCAACCTTGGACGCAATTCAAGGGGGACCGCTGGTCGACGACCTGATGTCTCCGGCGTACCGACCTCTCACGTGAGATAGAGCGAGCCAATACGCACATCAAGCGTCCAGGTTACCGGCCCGACCCTGAGGGGTCAAAAATCGGCTGGCCCCCTCCCGGTCGGGGCCGGTCGCGACTCAGCGTTCGCGCTCCACCCGGGTCACGTCCCAGACCGGCTCCGACGACTCGTACACCCGGCCGTCCGCCCCGAACACCAGGAAGCGGTCGAAGGTCCTGGCGAACCAGCGGTCGTGGGTGACGCACAGCACGGTGCCCTCGAAGGCCTCCAGGCCGGTCTGCAGGGCCTCGGCGCTCTCCAGGTCCAGGTTGTCGGTCGGCTCGTCGAGCAACAGGGCCGTCACGCCGGAGAGTTCGAGCTTGAGGATCATCAGCCGGGCCTGCTGCCCGCCGGACAGCGACTCGAACTTCTGCTCCTCCTGGCGGTCCAGCTCGTAGCGGCGCAGCGCCCCCATCGCGGCGCCGCGGCTGAGCGCGTGCTCCTCCTCGACGATCGACCGCACGGTGCGGCCGAACAGCTCCGGGTGGGCGTGGGTCTGCCGGAAGTGGCCGGGGACGACCCGGGCGCCGAGCTTCCAGTTCCCGGTGTGCCCGACCGTCGTGTCACCGGCCAGCAGCCGCAGCAGGTGCGACTTGCCGGCGCCGTTGGCGCCCAGCACCGCGACCCGCTCGCCGTAGAAGACCTCCAGGTCGAAGGGCTGCATCAGGCCGGTGAGCTCCAGCTGCTCCAGGGTGAAGGCGCGCATGCCGGTGCGCCCGCCCTTGAGCCGCATGGTGATGCTCTGCTCGCGCGGGGGCTCCTCGGGGCGGCCGGCCTCCTCGAACTTCTTCAGCCGGGTCTGGGCGGCGGCGTAGCGGGTGGCGAGCGCGTGGCTGACCGAGGCCGCCTGGCGCAGGGTGACGACCAGCTTCTTGAGCTTGGCGTGCTCCTCGTCCCAGCGCCGGCCCAGCTCCTCGAAGCGCGCGAAGCGGTCCTTGCGGGCCTCGTGGAAGCTGTCGAAGCCGCCGCCGTGCACCCAGACGCTGCTGCCGGCGGCGCCGGACTCGACGGCGATGATCTTGTCCGCGGTCTTCGAGAGCAGCTCGCGGTCGTGCGAGATGTACAGCACGGTCTTCGAGGTGGTCTTGATGGCCTCCTCCAGCCAGCGCTTGCCCGGGACGTCCAGGTAGTTGTCCGGCTCGTCGAGCAGCAGCACCTCCTCCGGGCCGCGCAGCAGCGCCTCCAGGACGAGCCGCTTCTGCTCGCCGCCGGAGAGGGTGTTCAGGCCCCGCCACTGGGCCTTGTCGAACGGCACCCCGAGGGCCGCCGTGGTGCAGACGTCCCAGTCCGTCTCGTAGTCGTAGCCGCCGACGTCGGCCCAGTCGGAGAGCGCCTGGGCGTAGGCCATCTGCGTCTTCTCGTCGTCCTGGGCGATCATCGCCAGCTCGGCGGCGTCCACCGCGCGGGCGGCCTTGGCGATCCGCTCGGGGGCGACCGACACCAGCAGGTCGCGCACCGAGGCGTCGGCCGGCAGCGCGCCGGGGGTGGACGACTGGTCCTCGCGGCCGGTGGTGCCGACGAACTGGCGCATCACGCCGAGCCCGCCGCTGATCGTCACCGAGCCGCCGTGCGGCTGGATGTCCCCCGCGATCATGCGCAGCAGGGTGGTCTTGCCGGCGCCGTTGGCACCGACCAGGGCGACCGCGGCGCCCTCTCCGACCCGGAAGGACGCGTCGTCGAACAACACGCGCCCGTCCGGCAGGTAGTACTCCAGGTGCGAAATCTCGACGTGTCCCATGGGAGCGATTCTCCCAAGCGGACGCGCCGTGCCAAAACGGATTACCCGACGGCCGGCTGCCCGGGCAGGGTCCGCATCCGCCGGGCCGCCCGGTTGCGCTCGGCCAGCTGGTCGTCCGGCGGGTAGCCGACCTCCTCCAGCGTGAGCCCGTACGGCCGGATCACGTTGACGGCGGAGTTGCGCACCCCGCCCGCCAGCACCTCGCCGGGGAACTCCACCGGCCGGTGCCCGTCGCCGACCAGCAGCATCGCGCCGACCAGCGCCCGGACCATGTTGTGGCAGAAGGCGTCGGCCCGGACGGTGGCGACCGCGAGCGAGCCCTCCTGGGCGGCGTAGGAGTCCACCGGGACGCGGTCCCAGTGCAGCTCCAGCAGGGTGCGGATGGTGGTGGCGCCCTCGCGCTTCTTGCAGTACGCGGCGAAGTCGTGCTCGCCGAGCAGCAGCTTCGCGGCGGCGTTCATCCGGTCCACGTCGAGCGGGCGGTCGTGCCAGAGCACGTGGCCGCGCAGCAGCGGGTCCACCCCGCCGGGGTGGTCGGCGACGCGGTACGCGTACCGGCGCCAGACCGCCGAGAAGCGGGCGTCGAACCCGGCCGGGGCCTCGCCGACCCGGTAGATCCGGACGTCCCCGGGCAGCCGGCCCGCCAGCCGGCGCAGCAGCTTCTCCCGGTGCGCCTCCCACAGCTCGGCCGGCAGGTCGACGTGGGCGACCTGGCCGCGGGCGTGCACCCCGGCGTCGGTGCGGCCGGCCACGGTCAGCGGGAACAGTTCGGGGCTGCGGGTGACGATCTGCAGCGCGGTCTCGATCTCCTCCTGGACCGTCCGGCGGCCGCCCTTCTGGCGGGCCCAGCCGGAGAACTCGGCGCCCTGGTAGGCGAGGTCGAGCCGGACCCGGACGTACCCGTCGGCCGGGCCGTCCTTCACCGGCGGCTGCTCGGCGCAATCGTTGACCACTGCTTCTCACATCTCCCGGGGATGAGGAACGGGCCCGCTCCCCCACTGCTGGGGAAACGGGCCCGCGGAACACCTAGAGGCGTCAGGCCTGCTCGGCGGCCTCGGCCTCGTCGGCCTTGGTCTCGACGGCAGCGGCCTCGTCGGCCTCCTTGACGGCGCGCTTGGTGGCGGCCTCGGCCTCGCCGACGGCGGTCTGCGCGACGGTCAGCGCCTCGACCAGCTCGATCACGGCCATCGGGGCGTTGTCGCCACGACGGGGACCGATCTTGGTGATGCGGGTGTAGCCACCCGGGCGGTTCTCGTAGCGCGGCGCGATCTCGGTGAAGAGGGTGTGCAGCACCGAGATGTCGGTGATGGTCTTGCGCACCAGGCGACGGTTGTGGATGTCGCCCTTCTTCGCCTTGGTGATCAGCTTCTCCGCCAGCGGGCGCATCCGACGGGCCTTGGCCTCGGTCGTGGTGATGCGGCCGTACTGGAACAGCTCCCGGCACAGACCGGCGAGCAGCAGCGGCTCGTGGTGCGGGCCGCCGCCGAGGCGGGCACCCTTGGTGGGACGCGGCATGGATTTCTCCTTGGATCTCCGACTACGGCCGTATCAGGTACCGCAGCGGGCGTACGGGCACTGTTGCCCGTACGACTTTCACGACGACGGGGGCGGCTCCGTGGAACCGCCCCCGCGGCCAATTCTCTTAGTACTGCTCGGTCTCGGCGAAGTGCGAGTCGTCGAGGTCGTCGGCGCCGAAGGCGTCGGCGGCAGCGGTCGGGTCGAACCCGGGCGGGCTGTCCTTGAGGGCCAGGCCCATGCCGGCCAGCTTCGCCTTGACCTCGTCGATCGACTTCGCACCGAAGTTGCGGATGTCGAGCAGGTCGGCCTCGGAGCGGGCGACGAGCTCACCCACGGTGTGGATGCCCTCGCGCTTGAGGCAGTTGTAGGAGCGGACGGTGAGCTCCAGCTCCTCGATCGGCAGCGCCAGGTCGGCGGCCAGGGCGGCGTCCGTCGGGGACGGGCCCATGTCGATGCCCTCGGCGTCGATGTTCAGCTCGCGGGCGAGACCGAACAGCTCGACCAGGGTCTTGCCGGCCGAGGCCATGGCGTCGCGCGGACGCATGGCGGGCTTGGTCTCGACGTCGACGATCAGCTTGTCGAAGTCGGTCCGCTGCTCGACACGGGTGGCCTCGACCTTGTAGGTGACCTTCAGCACGGGGCTGTAGATCGAGTCGACCGGGATGCGGCCGATCTCCTGGCCGGAGGCCTTGTTCTGGACGGCGGAGACGTAGCCGCGACCGCGCTCGACGGTCAGCTCCATCTCCAGCTTGCCCTTGCCGTTCAGCGTGGCGAGGACCAGCTCGGGGTTGTGCACCTCGACACCCGCCGGCGGGGCGATGTCGGCGGCGGTGACGACACCCGGGCCCTGCTTGCGCAGGTACATCACGACCGGCTCGTCGTGCTCCGAGGAGACGACCAGCTGCTTGATGTTGAGGATGAGGTCGGTCACGTCCTCCTTGACGCCCGGCACGGTGGTGAACTCGTGCAGGACGCCGTCGATGCGGATGCTGGTGACAGCGGCACCCGGGATCGACGACAGGAGCGTGCGGCGCAGGGAGTTGCCGAGGGTGTAGCCGAAGCCCGGCTCCAGCGGCTCGATCACGAACCGGGAGCGGAACTCGTCGACGACCTCTTCGGTCAGCGAGGGACGCTGAGCGATAAGCATGGGGGAAATCCTCCGGTTGTCTTCGGCACCCACTATTTGATGCCGACAGGACCAAGCGTACGGGCTCCCGTGGAGAACGGGAGCCCGTACGAGGTTTAAAACATCACCTGCGTGCCCGAAGGCGCTGCGTCAGACGCGGCGGCGCTTCGGCGGACGGCAGCCGTTGTGCGGGGTGGGGGTGACGTCCTGGATCGAGCCGACCTCCAGGCCGGTGGCCTGGAGCGAACGGATCGCGGTCTCGCGGCCGGAGCCCGGACCCTTCACGAAGACGTCAACCTTGCGCATGCCGTGCTCCTGCGCGCGACGGGCAGCGGCCTCGGCGGCCATCTGCGCGGCGAACGGGGTCGACTTGCGCGAGCCCTTGAAGCCGACGTGGCCGGCAGAGGCCCAGGAGATCACGTTGCCCGCGGGGTCGGTGATCGAAACGATGGTGTTGTTGAACGTGCTCTTGATGTGCGCGTGGCCGTGAGCGACGTTCTTCTTTTCCTTGCGGCGGATCTTCTTCGCGCCGGCAGCCTGACGACCCTTGGGGGGCATAAGTCTGTTCTCCTACTGAGGTGGTCGGTCCGCTGACCCGCGGGCCGGAGGGATGTCCGGTTACGGGACGGACTACTTCTTGCCCGGCTTCTTCTTACCGGCGATCGCGCGACGCGGGCCCTTGCGGGTACGCGCGTTGGTGTGGGTGCGCTGGCCGCGGACCGGCAGGCCACGGCGGTGACGCAGACCCTCGTAGCAGCCGATCTCGACCTTGCGGCGGATGTCGGCGGCCACCTCACGGCGGAGGTCACCCTCGACCGTGTAGTTGGCGTCGATGTACTGACCCAGCTTGACCAGGTCGTCCTCGGTGATGTCGCGGACGCGGACGTCCGGGTTCACACCGGTCTCGGCCAGGGTCTGCTGGGCGCGGGTACGGCCGATGCCGTACACGTAGGTGAGGGCGATCTCGATCCGCTTCTCACGGGGGAGATCAACGCCGGCGAGGCGTGCCATTCAAGGCTCCTGTGCTTTTTCAGAGGTCTTGCGTGCTACCTACTCCGACACCTCACGGTGAGGGAGCCCCGGCCTCTGACCGGGGGTGGCAGTCCGTTCCGGACGGAACGGATCGGGCAGCCCGCTTATGACGTTTTCGCGTCGCGCGAAGTACTACGAGAAATGCTGGGGAGAGATCAGCCCTGGCGCTGCTTGTGGCGCAGGTTGTCGCAGATCACCATGACCCGGCCGTGACGGCGGATCACCTTGCACTTGTCGCAGATCTTCTTGACGCTCGGCTTGACCTTCATGTTCAGGTTCTCCGGGTCTAGATCTGACGTTCTTACTTGTAGCGGTAGACGATCCGCCCGCGCGTGAGGTCGTAGGGGCTGAGCTCCACGACGACCCGGTCGTCCGGCAGGATGCGGATGTAGTGCATGCGCATCTTGCCACTGATGTGCGCGAGGACCTTGTGACCGTTCTGCAGCTCGACCTTGAACATCGCGTTCGGCAGAGACTCGATCACGGTGCCCTCGATCTCAATGGCGCCTTGCTTCTTAGCCATGAACTGCGAGATCCACCTTCCGGGACCGGCTACCGTATGCGGAACGCTCGTGCGAACCTGGGTTCACCCCTCCCCCGGGGGGAAGAGGGCGCGCTGAAGCACGCTACGAGTGAGCCGACGGTCCATCCTACGCCAGCGCGTCCGACGGACCAAAACGGGGGTCCCGGAAAGCGGTCACCGTCACACCCGTCGCGTCAGGCCTTGGCGACGACCACCAGCGGCTCGACGTGGGCGGTGCAGGCCGAGCAGCGGCGGGCGGCCTCGGGGATCTCGGTCAGGCACTCGGGGCAGGGACGCTTCGGCGTCTTCGGCTTCTTCGGCATGTAGCGCGCGGTCGCCTTGGTGATCGGCAGCACCACGCAGAAGTACAGCACCGCGGCGGTCATGAAGAACGCGATCAGCACGTTGAGGAACTGCCCGTACGGGAAGGTCACCCCCGCGATGTGCGCCTTGTACGAGCTGAAGTCGCCGGCCGCACCGACCACCACGCCCACCAGCGGGGTGAGGAAGGCGGACACGAAGCCGGTCACCACCGCGGTGAACGCGGCACCGATGACCACACCGACCGCCATGTCGACGACGTTGCCGCGCATCATGAAGTCGCGGAATCCCTTGAGCACGTACTCTCTCCTGCTCGCTCGTAAGCCACTACAGACCCTGCCAGCCGATAAAAATAGGACAAAAGCCCTGGAGGTCCAAACCTCCAGGGCTCTGATCCCTTGTCAGCAGCGGCAGTTGAGCGCCGTGGCGACTACGCGAGGGGGTCCGGAGCTGCGGTGATGCCCAGCTTGGCCAGTTCGGCCTTGCCGCCGTCGAAGGCGGTCAGCACCAGCGGGCCCTGCTCGGTGACGGCCACCGAGTGCTCCCAGTGCGAGGCCCAGGTGCCGTCGTTGGTGACGACCGTCCACTCGTCGTCCAGCACGGTGGTGTGCGGGGTGCCGAGCGACACCATCGGCTCGATCGCGAGCACGGTGCCGGGGACCAGCTTCGGGCCCTTGCCGCGGCCGCGCTCGACGTAGTTCAGCACGTGCGGCTCCATGTGCATCGCGGTGCCGATGCCGTGACCGCCGTAGCCCTCGGTGATGCCCCACTTGCCCTTCGGCGGCAGCGGCTGGCGACGGATGAAGCCCTCGATCGCCTTGGAGACGTCCACCAGGCGGTTGTTCTTCTTCATCTGGGCGATGCCGGCCCACATCGAGCCCTCGGTGACCCGGCTCAGCATCTCGACCTCCGGGCGGACCTCGCCGACCGCCACCGTGATGGCCGAGTCGCCGTGCCAGCCGTCCAGGATGGCGCCGCAGTCGATCGAGATGACGTCACCCTCCTGGAGCACCCGCTCGCCGGGGATGCCGTGCACGACCTCGTTGTTCACCGAGGCGCAGATCACGCCCGGGAACCAGAGCCCGCCGTGGTGGGCCCGGAAGTTCGAGGTGGCACCGTGGCCGGTGATGACCTTGTCCGCGACGTCGTTGAGCTCCTGGGTGGTCACCCCGGGGACGACCGCCTCGCGACAGGCCTTCAGGGCCTCGGCGACGACCAGCCCGGCCGCTCGCATCTTCGCGATCTGCTCGGGGGTCTTGATCTCCACCATCTGGTCACGCCTTCCAAGTCCGGATTACCACTGCTACCACCGTACGACGCCGAAACGGCCGGGCCACCCGCGAGGGGCGGGCGACCCGGCCGTACCGTCGTACGTTCGCCGAGAGACTCAGCTGTCCTGCTTCAGCGCCTCGATGGCGCGGGAGGTGACCTCGTCCACCTTGCCGAGGGCCGGGATGGTCACCAGCAGCCCCTGCTCCTTGTAGTAGCCGATGATCGGCTCGGTCTCCGTGTGGTAGACCTCCAGGCGGGTGCGCACCGCTGCCTCGGTGTCGTCCGAGCGCTGGTAGAGCTCGCCACCGCACTCGTCGCAGACACCCTCCTCCTTCGGCGGGTTGTACGCGACGTGGAACACGTGGCTGCCGTTCTTGCGGCACAGGCGACGGCCCGCGATCCGCTTGACGACCTCGTCCTCGGGGACCTCCAGGTCCAGGACGCCGTCCAGCTTGATGCCCTTCTCGGCGAGGAACTCGTCGAGCGCCTCGGCCTGGCCGAGGTTGCGGGGGAAGCCGTCGAGCAGGAAGCCGTTCTCGGCGTCCGCCTGGAGCATGCGGTCCTTGGCCATCCCGATGGTGACCTCGTCCGGTACCAGGCGGCCTGCGTCCATGTAGCCCTTGGCCTCGAGCCCCAGCGGGGTGCCCTGGCCGATGTTGGCACGGAACAGGTCGCCGGTGGAGATGTGCGGGATGGACAGGGTCTTGGCGAGCAGGTGCGCCTGAGTACCCTTCCCGGCCCCGGGAGGACCAACGAGGACGATACGCATCAGCGGAGGAACCCTTCGTAATTGCGCTGCTGGAGCTGGCTCTCGATCTGCTTCACAGTTTCGAGTCCGACGCCGACGACGATGAGCACGCTGGTGCCGCCGAACGGGAAGTTGGTCTGCTGTCCGAAGGCGACCAGGGCGATCATCGGGATCAACGCGATCAGGCCCAGGTAGAGCGAACCCGGCCACGTGATACGGGTCAGCACGTAGTTCAGGTACTCGGCCGTCGGTCGGCCGGCCCGGATACCCGGGATGAACCCACCATACTTCTTCATGTTGTCGGCAACTTCTTCGGGGTTGAAGGAGATGGCGACGTAGAAGAACGCGAAGAAGACGATCAGCAGGAAGTAGGTGGCCATGTAGATCGGGTGGTCACCCTTGACGAAGTTCGTCCGGATCCACGTGGCCCAGCCTGCCTGGCTGTTGGTCAGCTGGACCACCAGGGCGGGGATGTACAGCAGCGACGAGGCGAAGATGACCGGGATGACACCGGCCTGGTTCACCTTGAGCGGGATGTAGGTCGAGGTCCCGCCGAACGCCCGGCGCCCGATCATCCGCTTCGCGTACTGGACCGGGATCCGGCGCTGGGCCTGCTCGACGAAGATGACCAGCATCACGACGATGACGCCGACCGCGACCACGGAGAGGAACTCGACCCAGCCGCCGCCGATGGTGCCGGACTGCTTGATCGCCCACATCGAGGACGGGAACTGGGCCGCGATCGAGGTGAAGATCAGCAGCGACATGCCGTTGCCGATGCCGCGGTCGGTGATCAGCTCGCCGAGCCACATGATGACCGTCGTGCCGGCGGTCATGGTGAGCACCATGACGGCGATCCGGAACACGCCGGTGTCCGGGACGATCTCGTTGGCCAGCGGGCAGCCGGAGAACAGCGCACCGCTGGAGGCCGTCGCCACGATGCCGGTGCCCTGGAGCACGGCGAGCGCGATGGTCAGGTAGCGGGTGTACTGGGTGATCTTGGCCTGGCCGGCCTGTCCCTCCTTCTTCAGCATCTCCAGTCGCGGGATCACGACGGTGAGGAGCTGGAGGATGATGCTCGCCGTGATGTACGGCATGATGCCGAGGGCGAAGATCGTCAGCTGGAGGAGCGCGCCACCGCTGAACAGGTTGACGAGTCCGAAGAGGCCGCTGTTCTTGGTCTCCTTCACGCACTCGTTCACGGCCGTGAAGCTCACGCCCGGGATCGGGATGTGCGAGCCCAGGCGGAACAGCACCATGATGCCCAGCGTGAACAGCAGCTTCTTGCGCAGGTCGGGCGTCTGGAACGCCCGCGCGAACGCACTGAGCACGGTGCCTCCTGCGCCTCCCGCGCGTCGTCGGCGGGAGGGTCGGTCCTGAATGGGGAGTTTGCGGTTCGGGCCCCCGTACAGACGGCACAGGCGAGCCTACGCGCAGCCTACAAGGGAACTCCACGGACTCTAACAGTGCGCAGCCACTCGGAAGAAGCGCGTACCGCCCCTCCCCCACTCATGGGGTACGGGATGCCCGGGTTTGCCACACAAAAGAACGAGCGCCGTCCGGCCGGATATCCCCGGGAACGGCACGAGCCCCGCACCTCCCGGAGGAGGTGCGGGGCTCGAAGCCGGTTGTCAGCGGGCTCAGACGAGCTCGGTGACCGTACCGCCGGCGGCGGTGATCTTCTCGGCGGCCGAGCCGGAGACGGCGTCGACCGTCACCTGCAGGGCAACCGAGATCTCGCCGGTGCCGAGCACCTTGACGAGGGAGTTCTTGCGAACCGCGCCCTTGGCGACCAGGTCCTCGACCGTGACCTCTCCACCCTGCGGGTAGAGCTCGGCCAGCTTGTCGAGGTTGACGACCTGGAAGGTGATCTTGAACGGGTTCTTGAAACCCTTCAGCTTCGGCAGGCGCATGTGGAGCGGCATCTGGCCACCCTCGAAGCGCTGCGGAACCTGGTAGCGGGCCTTCGTGCCCTTGGTACCACGACCAGCGGTCTTACCCTTGGAGCCCTCACCACGACCCACGCGGATCTTGTCGGTCTTGGCACCCGGGGCGGGACGCAGGTTGTGGATCTTGATCGGGTTGTCGCCCATGATCAGTCCACCTCCTCAACCGTCACCAGGTGACGGACCGTGTGGGCCATCCCGCGAATCTCGGGACGGTCCTCCTTGACCACCACGTCGTGCATGCGCTTGAGACCAAGCGAACGCAGGGTGTCACGGTGGTTCTGCTTGCTGCCGATGTACGACTTGGTCTGCGTGATCTTCAGGCGAGCCATCAGGCGCTCACCCCAGCAGCACGCGCCCGCAGCAGAGCGGCGGGGGCCACGTCCTCCAGCGGCAGACCACGACGGGCGGCGATCTCCTCGGGGCGCACGAGGCCCTTCAGAGCGGCCACGGTGGCGTGCACGATGTTGATCGCGTTGTCCGAGCCGAGCGACTTCGACAGGATGTCGTGGATGCCGGCGCACTCCAGGACGGCGCGCACCGGACCACCGGCGATAACACCGGTACCGGGGGCGGCGGGCTTCAGCAGCACGACGCCGGCGGCCTTCTCACCCTGGATCGGGTGCGGGATGGTGCCCTGGATACGGGGGACCTTGAAGAAGTTCTTCTTGGCCTCCTCAACACCCTTGGCGATGGCGGCCGGAACCTCCTTCGCCTTGCCGTAACCGACACCCACGGTGCCGTCACCGTCGCCCACCACGACCAGCGCGGTGAAGCTGAAGCGACGACCACCCTTGACAACCTTGGCGACACGGTTGATCGCGACGACGCGCTCGACGTAAGCGGTCTTCTCGACGGCGGGGGCGTTGCCCCGGTCGTCACGCTTACGGTCGCGCCGCTCGCCACCGCCGGTGCCACCGCCGGCGCCGCTACCGCGGCGCTGGGGTCCAGCCATTGGAATTACCTCTCTCGTTTACGTCCGTCGACAGAGTCGACGAGCGGCTTAGAAGTCGAGCCCGGCCTCGCGAGCCGCGTCCGCCAGGGCGGCGATGCGGCCGGCGTACCGGTTGCCCGCGCGGTCGAAGACGACCGACTCGATGCCGGCGGCCTTGGCGCGCTCGGCGACCAGGCTCCCGACCTTCTTGGCCAGCTCGGTCTTGTCGCCCTCGGCGCCCTTGATGGACACGTCGAGGGTGGACGCCGACGCCAGGGTGTGACCCTTGGCGTCGTCGATGACCTGGGCGACCATGTGACGGTTCGAGCGCGTCACGACGAGGCGCGGACGCACCTCGGTGCCGACGACGCGCTTGCGAACGCGGATCGCGCGGCGCTTGCGAGCGGCGCTCTTGTAGGCGTTGCCCTTGCCGATCTTGACAGAGACACTCATCGCTTACTTACCACTCTTTCCGACCTTGCGGCGGATGACCT
The DNA here is from genome assembly GCF_042885395.1 of Kitasatospora sp. NPDC058063. Classification (NCBI taxonomy): domain Bacteria; kingdom Bacillati; phylum Actinomycetota; class Actinomycetes; order Kitasatosporales; family Streptomycetaceae; genus Kitasatospora; species Kitasatospora sp. NPDC058063. The sequence continues at coordinate 78,028 of NZ_JBHVSD010000023.1, read as the reverse complement.
CGCCCGCGTACTTGACACCCTTGGCCTTGTACGGGTCCGGCTTGCGCAGCTTGCGGATCTTCGCGGCGACCTCGCCGACCTTCTGCTTGTCGATGCCGTCCACGTGGAACTTGGTGGCCGACTCGACGACGAAGGAGATGCCCTCGGGCGCCTCGACGAGGATCGGGTGGCTGTAGCCCAGCTGGAACTCCATGTCGGAGCCCTTCGCCAGAACTCGGTAGCCGACACCGCTGATCTCCAGCGACTTGCGGTAGCCCGCGGTCACGCCGGTGATCATGTTCGCCACCAGCGTGCGGGTCAGGCCGTGCAGGGCCTTCGACTGACGCTCGTCGTTGGGGCGGGTGACAGCCAGAATGCCGTCCTCGCCCTTGCCGATCTCGATCGGCGCGGCGACGACGTGGGTGAGGGAGCCCTTCGGGCCCTTCACCGAGACCGTCTGGCCATCGATGGTGACGTCCACGCCAGCGGGGACCTGGATGGGCAGCCGTCCAATGCGCGACATTGCTGTACCTCCGTTTCCCGAATTACCAGACGTAGGCGAGAACTTCTCCGCCTACGCCCTTCTTGGCGGCCTGCTTGTCGGTCAGGAGGCCGGAGGACGTGGAGATGATCGCCACGCCCAGGCCGCCGAGAACCTTCGGCAGGTTGGTGGACTTTGCGTAAACACGCAGACCCGGCTTGCTGATGCGCTTGATGCCGGCGATGGAGCGCTCACGGTTGGGGCCGAACTTGAGCTCGATGGTCAGCTTCTTGCCGACCTCGCCCTCGACGGGCTCCTCAACCTTGTAGGAGGAGATGTACCCCTCCTGCTGCAGGATCTCGGCGACGTGCGCCTTGATCTTGCTGGCCGGCATCGCCACGGTGTCGTGGTACGCCGAGTTCGCGTTACGCAGACGCGTGAGCATGTCTGCGATGGGGTCGGTCATGGTCATGATGGCCTCAGGCCTCTCTCGCCGCGGTTTCTCCGCGCCAGGTCCCCCTTACGCACTCTTCCGAGTTCGTCAGGGGCACAAGCGCAGGGGACCTGCGACGTCGTAAGACTGGGTGCGAGCCCTCCCTTGAGAGGGCCACGGACATCCATGGGGAAGCCGTGGCAGGGGGCCCGACCCCACTACCTTACGGGACTCCGTACGGCAGGCCCAAAACGGGCCGGTGTGGGATCGGGCACCTCTGCTTCGCTGTGTGCCTAAAGCGCCTTGATTACCAGGAGCTCTTGGTCACGCCCGGCAGCTCGCCGCGGTGCGCCATCTCACGGAGGCAGACACGGCAGAGGCCGAACTTGCGGTACACCGAGTGCGGACGGCCGCAGCGCTGGCACCGGGTGTAGGCCCGGACGCCGAACTTCGGCTTCCGCTCGGCCTTCGCGATGAGGGACTTCTTCGCCATTGGCTCACGCCTCCTTGAACGGGAAGCCCAGAGCGCGCAGGAGCGCCCGGCCCTCGTCGTCGGTCTGAGCGGTGGTCACGACGGTGATGTCCATACCGCGCTGACGGTCGACCTTGTCCTGGTCGATCTCGTGGAACATAACCTGCTCGGTCAGACCGAAGGTGTAGTTGCCACGGCCGTCGAACTGCTTCGGGGAGAGGCCGCGGAAGTCACGGATTCGCGGCAGGGCCAGCGAAACCAGACGGTCCAGGAACTCCCACATGCGGTCACCGCGGAGGGTGACGTGCGTGCCGATCGGCTGGCCCTCGCGCAGCTTGAACTGCGCGATGGACTTGCGAGCCTTGGTCACGGCCGGCTTCTGACCGGTGATCGCGGTCAGGTCGCGGATCGCGCCCTCGATCAGCTTGCTGTCACGGGCGGCCTCGCCGACACCCATGTTGACGACGACCTTGACCAGGCCGGGCGTCAGCATGACGTTCTCGTACGAGAACTGCTCCTGCAGCTGACCCTTGATCTCGGAGTTGTAACGCTCCTTGAGACGGGGGGTCACCTTCTCAACAGTCGTCTCAGACATCAGATGTCCTCACCGGTTCGCTTGGCAACGCGGATCTTGTTGCCCTCGTCATCGAAGCGGTAGCCAACGCGGGTGACGACCTTCTTGCCGTCCTTCTCCACGACCAGCTGGACGTTGGAGACGTGCACCGGGGCCTCGACGGTGACAATGCCACCCTGAGTGCCCGGGCCCGGCTTGGTGTGCTTCTTGACCCGGTTCACACCCTCGACCAGGACCTTGTTCTCGGCGGGCATGGCCTGGATGACCTTGCCCTGCTTGCCGCGGTCCTTGCCGGTGATGACCTGAACCAGGTCACCCTTCTTGATCTTCATGCTGTTCGCCATGAGTTAGAGCACCTCCGGCGCAAGCGAGATGATCTTCATGAACTTCTTGTCACGCAGCTCGCGGCCCACCGGGCCGAAGATGCGGGTGCCACGGGGGTCACCATCGGTGTTCTTCAGAACAACCGCGGCGTTCTCGTCGAAGCGGATGTACGAGCCATCCGGACGACGACGCGACTTCACGGTACGGACGACGACGCACTTGACGACGTCACCCTTCTTCACCGAACCGCCGGGGATCGCGTCCTTGACGGTCGCGACGATGACGTCCCCGATACCGGCGTAGCGACGACCGGAGCCACCGAGAACGCGGATGCAAAGGATTTCCTTCGCGCCCGTGTTGTCGGCGACACGCAGTCGCGACTCCTGCTGGATCACAGCTTTCTCCTGATCGTCAACGAGAGCTGACGGGCCGGCCGCTGCTCACACCGGCGTCCCGCAGGGACCCGCTGCACATACGGCCGTACCACATCGGCTTCGTTACTTGGCCTTCTCGAGGATCTCGACGACGCGCCAGCGCTTCGTCGCGGACAGCGGGCGGGTCTCCGCGAGGAGGACCCGGTCGCCGATGCCGCAGGCGTTCGCCTCGTCGTGCGCCTTCAGCTTGTTCGTACGGCGGATGACCTTGCCGTACAGAGCGTGCTTGACGCGGTCCTCGACGGCGACGACGACGGTCTTGTCCATCTTGTCGCTGACGACGAGACCCTCACGGGTCTTGCGGAAACCGCGCGTCTCGTTGGTGTTCTCAGTCATCAGGCGTTCTCCACCGTCTCGATGCCCAGCTCGCGCTCGCGCATCAGGGTGTAGATCCGCGCGATGTCCTTGCGGACGAGCTTCAGCCGTCCGTGGTTGTCGAGCTGCCCGGTCGCCGCCTGGAAGCGGAGGTTGAACAGCTCCTCCTTGGCCTCACGGAGCTTGGCAACGAGACCCTCGTTGTCCAGCTCGCGGAGGTCAGCAGCCTTGGTGCCGGCCGACATCAGCTCTCACCTGCCTCGCGCCGGATGATCCGGCACTTCATCGGGAGCTTGTGAGCTGCGCGGGTCAGCGCCTCACGAGCCACCTTCTCGTTGGGGTACGACAGCTCGAACATGACCCGACCCGGGTGCACGTTCGCGATCCACCACTCGGGCGAACCCTTACCGGAACCCATGCGGGTCTCGGCCGGCTTCTTGGTGAGCGGACGGTCCGGGTAGATGTTGATCCAGACCTTGCCGCCACGCTTGATGTGACGGGTGACGGCGATACGAGCGGACTCGATCTGCCGGTTCGTCACGTAGGCCGGGGTGACGGCCTGGATGCCGTACTCGCCGAACGCGAGCTCGGTGCCACCCTTGGCAGCGCCACGGCGCTTGGGGTGGTGCTGCTTGCGGTGCTTGACCCGACGGGGGATCAGCATTGGGGTCAGGCCTCCGTTCCGGTGTTCTCGGCAGCCGGCGCCTCGGCGGCCGCGGCCGCGGGGGCCTCGGCAGCGGCGGGGCGACGGCCACGGCCACCGCGCTCGCCACCACGGCGGTCGCCACCGCGGGCGGGACGACCACCCTCGGGACGGGCCGGGCGGTTGCCCGAGCGGGCAGCGGCGTTCTCAGCGCGGACCTCGGCGATGTTCTTGACGTCGCCCTTGTAGATCCAGACCTTCACGCCGATGCGGCCGAAGGTGGTCTTGGCCTCGAAGAAGCCGTAGTCGACGTTCGCACGCAGGGTGTGCAGCGGCACGCGACCCTCGCGGTAGAACTCCGAACGGCTCATCTCGGCGCCGCCGAGACGACCGGAGCACTGGACCTTGATGCCCTTGGCGCCGGACTTCATGGTGCCCTGCATCGACTTGCGCATGGCACGGCGGAAGGAGACGCGCGAGGACAGCTGCTCCGCGACGCCCTGAGCCACGAGCTGGGCGTCCAGCTCGGGGTTCTTGACCTCGAGGATGTTCAGCTGGACCTGCTTGCCGGTCAGCTTCTCGAGGTCGCCGCGGATGCGGTCGGCCTCGGTGCCACGGCGACCGATGACGATGCCGGGGCGAGCGGTGTGGATGTCGACGCGGACGCGGTCGCGGGTGCGCTCGATCTCAACCTTCGAGATGCCGGCGCGCTCCATGCCCTTCGTCATCATGCGACGAATGGCAACGTCTTCCTTGACGTAGTCCTTGTACAGCTTGTCGGCGTACCAGCGGGACTTGAAGTCCGTGCTGATGCCGAGGCGGAACCCGTGCGGGTTAACCTTCTGGCCCATTACCGGGTCCCTTCCTTGCTGCTGACGACCACGGTGATGTGGCTGGTCCGCTTGCGGATCCGGTAGGCGCGGCCCTGGGCACGCGGACGGAACCGCTTCAGGGTCGGACCCTCGTCAACGTACGCCTCGCTGATGACGAGGTCGTCCACGTTGGAGTGGTTGTAGTTGTGCGCGGCGTTGGCAATGGCGCTGTCGAGCACCTTGCCGACCGGCACGGTGGCGGCCTGCGGAGCGAAACGCAGGACGGCCTGGGCCTCCGTGGCCGGCAGGCCACGGATGAGGTCCACCACGCGGCGGGCCTTCATGGGCGTGACGCGGATGTACCGCGCCTGGGCCCTGGCTTCCATGGTTGTCCCCTTAATGGAGTAAGTCATTGAGTCGTTCTGGCGGTGAAGCTCAGGCGACTAGCGACGCTTCGACTTGCGGTCGTCCTTGACGTGGCCGCGGAAGGTGCGGGTCGGAGCGAACTCGCCCAGCTTGTGGCCGACCATCGACTCGGTGACGAACACCGGGACGTGCTTGCGACCATCGTGAACCGCGATCGTGTGGCCGAGCATGGCCGGGAAGATCACGGAGCGACGGGACCAGGTCTTGATGACGTTCTGGGTACCCGCCTCGTTCTGCGCGTCCACCTTCTTGAGAAGGTGGCCGTCGATGAAGGGGCCCTTCTTGAGACTGCGCGGCATCTGACCTGCTCCTAGCGCTTCTTGTTGGTCTTGCGGCGGCGCACGATGAGAGCGTCCGACGCCTTCTTCGGGCGACGGGTACGACCCTCCTTCTGGCCCCACGGCGAGACCGGGTGGCGACCACCGGAGGTCTTACCCTCACCACCACCGTGCGGGTGGTCGATCGGGTTCATGGCCACACCACGCACGGTCGGGCGAACGCCCTTCCAGCGCATACGGCCGGCCTTGCCCCAGTTGATGTTCGACTGCTCGGCGTTGCCGACCTCGCCGACGGTCGCGCGGCAGCGCGCGTCCACCAGGCGGATCTCGCCGGAGGGCATGCGCAGGTGCGCCATCTTGCCCTCACGCGCCAGCAGCTGGATGCCGGAGCCGGCGGAGCGGGCCAGCTTGGCACCGCCACCGGGACGCAGCTCCACCGCGTGGATGGTGGTACCGACCGGGATGTTGCGCAGCGGCAGGTTGTTGCCCGGCTTGATGTCGGCGCCAGCGCCGTTCTCGATCCGGTCACCCTGCGCGATGCCGCGCGGCGCGATGATGTAGCGCTTCTCGCCGTCCGCGTAGTGCAGGAGCGCGATGCGCGCGGTGCGGTTCGGGTCGTACTCGATGTGCGCGACCTTGGCCGGCACGCCGTCCTTGTCGTGACGACGGAAGTCGATCACGCGGTAGGCGCGCTTGTGACCGCCACCCTGGTGGCGAACGGTGATCCGACCGGCGTTGTTACGGCCGCCCTTGCTGTGCAGGGGGCGAACCAGCGACTTCTCCGGCGTGGACCGCGTGATCTCTACGAAGTCGGCCACGCTGGAGCCACGACGGCCCGGCGTAGTCGGCTTGTACTTGCGGATGCCCATTTGGCTCTCTCGTCCTCGTCCTTATCGACGATCACGATCTCCGTTAGGAGACCGGACCACCGAAGATGTCGATGCGGTTGCCCTCGGCCAGCGTCACGATGGCGCGCTTGGTGTCCTTGCGCTTGCCAAAGCCCGTCTTGGAGCGCTTGCGCTTGCCCTGACGGTTGATCGTGTTGACAGCCTCGACCTTGACCGAGAAGACCGCCTCGACGGCCTGCTTGATCTGGGTCTTGTTGGCGCCCGGCGACACGATGAACGTGTACTTGTTCTCGTCGAGAAGGCTGTAGCTCTTCTCGGAGATGACCGGCTTCACCAGGACGTCACGGGGGTCCGTGAACGTCTTGCTCGTAACGTCGCTCATCAGGCGGCGCTCCCTTCGAGCTCGCCCTCAGCGGCAACGGCCTTGGCGGACGCGGCCGGACCGGCCACGAAACGCTCGAAGGCGGCCTGGGTGAAGACCACATCGTCGGAGACGAGCACGTCGTAGGTGTTCAGCTGACCGGCGTCCAGGATGTGCACGTGCGGCAGGTTCCGAGCGGACTTCAGGCCCAGCTCGTCCTCGCGCTCGACGACCAGGAGGACGTTCTTGCGCTCGGTGATCTTGCCGAACAGGCCCTTGGCGGCCTTGGTCGACGGCACCTCGGCCGCGACCACGTCGGTGACGACGTGGATGCGGTTGTGGCGGGCCCGGTCGGTGAGCGCACCGCGCAGAGCGGCGGCGATCATCTTCTTCGGGGTCCGCTGCGAGTAGTCGCGCGGCACGGGACCGTGCACGACGCCACCGCCGGCGAACTGCGGCGCACGGGTCGAGCCCTGACGGGCGCGGCCGGTGCCCTTCTGGCGGTACGGCTTCTTGCCGCCGCCGCGGACCTCGCCACGAGTCTTGGTCTTGTGGGTGCCCTGACGGGCCGCAGCGAGCTGCGCCACGACGACCTGGTGCATCAGCGGAACGCTGACCTTCGCGTCGAAGATCTCGGCCGGCAGCTCGAGGCTGCCGGTCTTGTCACCCGAGGGCGACAGGATGTCAATGGTGCTCATATCCTTCACAGCCCCTTCGCCGCGGTGCGGACGAGGACGAGGCCGCCGTTCGGGCCCGGGATCGCACCCTTGATCAGGAGCAGACCCTTCTCCGCGTCAACCGCGTGCACGGTCAGGTTCTGGGTGGTCACACGCTCGTGACCCATCCGGCCGGCCATCTTCAGGCCCTTGAACACGCGGCCCGGGGTGGCGCAGCCACCGATGGAACCGGGCGAACGGTGCTTGCGCTGCACGCCGTGACCGGCGCCGAGGCCCCGGAAGTTGTGGCGCTTCATGACACCGGCGAAGCCCTTGCCCTTGGAGGTGCCGGTCACGTCGACCTTGACACCCGCCTCGAACAGCTCGGCGGTGATCTCCTGGCCCAGGGTGTACTCGGACGCGTCCGAGGTACGCAGCTCGACCAGGTGGCGGCGCGGGGTGACACCGGCCTTGGCGAAGTGACCCGCGAGGGGCTTGTTCACCTTGCGGGGGTCGATCTCGCCGAAGCCGATCTGGACGGCGTCGTAGCCGGCCGGGCTGTCGGCGGTGTGGACCTGGGTCACGACATTGGGCCCAGCCTTGACGACGGTCACCGGGACAACCCGGTTGTTCTCGTCCCAGACCTGGGTCATGCCGAGCTTCTCGCCCAGGATGCCCTTAATCTGCTTAGCCATCTTCGGTGCGCCTCTCAGAGCTTGATCTCGATGTCGACGCCGGCCGGCAGGTCGAGACGCATGAGCGAGTCAACCGTCTTCGGCGTGGGGTCGAGGATGTCGATCAGACGCTTGTGAGTACGCATCTCGAAGTGCTCGCGCGAGTCCTTGTACTTGTGCGGCGAGCGGATGACGCAGTACACGTTCTTCTCAGTGGGCAGCGGCACCGGGCCCGCGACCTGCGCACCAGTACGGATCACCGTCTCGACGATCTTCTTCGCCGAAGAGTCGATGACCTCGTGGTCGTAGGCCTTGAGCCGGATGCGGATCTTCTGTCCCGCCATGGCTACTCAGTAGTCCTTTGTCCTTAGTCACTGCACGACAACCCTCCGACCCCCGCGCTCGGGCGTGTCGCACTCGCGCTTGCAAAAAACCAACGAATTACTTCGTCGGTTTCAAACTTTCGGGGTTGGGGGCGCCGGGTCGAGGCCCCGCTCACGCTTCCCGGAAGATTCCCGTACTTTCGCCCCGCAGCTGCCGTGGCGTAGAACTCACGCTTGACGGCCATCACGGGAACGACGAGTACATGGGACTCGCTTCCAGTCCTCCCGGCGGGAGGCGCGCAGCATCGGCACTCAACCGAGCAACTTGGACATACTGCCACATGGAGCAGCCCGGATGCCAATCGGGGCCGGTGAGGCGCTCCTCACCGGCCCCGATGGGGTGAACGCCCTGGTCAGTCCTTGCGCCAGAGCACCCAGCCGCGGTCCTTGTTGTACTTCGCGACGTGCCAGCCGGGCTTCGGATTCGGCCAGCTGGTCTCCGGCGGGGCGTCCTTGCCGGTGGCCGCCAGGAACGCGGTGGCCTTCTCCGGCGGGGTGTTGCCGCCCTTGACGTCGTCCGTCCAGACCCGTCCCCAGTAGACCTCGTAGGCCATCGCCATCCGGGTGTCCCAGTCGAGGTCCCAGTCCAGGACCACGTTGTCGCCCTTGCGCAGGCCCGCCTCCTTGGCCACGCCGACCGCCTGGTACTTGCGGAACTTGGCGTGCGGCTCGGAGACGTTGTCGGTAATGGCGATCGTCGCGTAGGCCGCGAACAGCGTCAGGCAGGCCACCACCGCGGCGACCACCCGGCGCCCGCCGGCCACCCGCAGCAGCAGGCAGGCGGCCAGCACCGCCAGCGCGCCGAAGCTCGTCCGGATCATGTGCAGGCCGTCCCAGGTCGAGGCCAGGAACATCGCGTCCGGCACCGTCCACGGGCTGATCCAGAGCTTCAGCGCGGCACCCGCGTACGCGCCGACCGACACCTGGATGACACCGATCACCACCGTGCCGACCAGCGCCATCCACAGCAGCGCACGGACCCCGGCCCGGAACAGCGCGGTCAGGCCGACCACCAGGAACAGCGGCACCAGCACCGCGCAGTACCGGGCGTACACCCAGTTGTCGGTCCGGTCGTTGTCCGCCAGGCCGGCCGCCGAGGCCAGCGCGGTGCCGAACAGCATCGCCACCAGGGTGAAGGCCACCACCCGCTCGGCCACCGAGTACCGGCGCCGGAACACCACCACCACGCACAGCACGAGGGCGATCGCCCCGAAGCCGTACGTGGAGGTCATGAAGTACCACAGCTGCCCGAACGTGCGGGCGACGATCGTGCCGATGTACTTGCTGTCCTCGAGGTTCTCGAAGACCTTGTTGCCGACGTCGCTCGGCGGCACGTCCTTGAACTGGCTCTCGACGAAGCCGGCCAGCAGCTTCGCGCCCAGGTACGACACCCCGAGCGCGCCGACACCGGCCAGCGAGGCGAGCCGCGGCGCCCAGCCGAGGACCAGCACCACGACCAGCACCAGCGCCGTCAGCGCCACGACCACGCCGCCCCGGTCGTGGGTGGCCATCGTGTAGCCGGCCGCCAGGCCCATCCCCGCCGCGTACAGCGCGCGGCGGCGCGCCGTGCCGGGCGAGAGCCAGCCGTGCATCGCGAGCACCCAGGCCAGCAGGAGCACCGGCAGCACGGTGTCCGACATGACGAACTGGGAGTAGAAGACCACCGGCGGCACCAGCGCCACGGCGGTGCCCACCAGGTACGCCTGCGGCCGGGACAGGCCCAGCCGGCGCGCCGCCACCACGGCCAGCGGGAACACCAGCGCGTTGAGCACCGCGTTGATGCCCATCACCAGGTGGTACGCGGTGGCCGGGTTGTCGGCGATCCGCAGCGCCGGCGAGATCAGCAGCGGGTAACCGCCCGGGATCACCACGCCGACCGGCATCTCGGTGGTCGGCCGGCCGGCCAGCACCCGCGCTATCACCAGGTACGAGTCCTCGTCGGCGTGCACCGACGGGAAGTAGTTGTGGATCGACAGCACCAGGCGGAACGCCACCTGCGCGCCGTACCCGAGCAGCAGGGCCGCCGGCCAGAACCAGCGGTGGGCGACGAGCGCCCGCAGCCGGACCGGCACGACCGGGGCCGGGGTGCCGGACGCGCTCCCGTCGCCGCCCTCACCCCGGCGCGGCCCGTCGGACGTGTGGGCAGAGTCGATCAGCGGCTGCACCGAGACACTTCCCTACTTGTATGAGTTGACGACCTCGTCATGGCCGGTTCCGGACGGCGTGCCACGGGTCCTGCCACCACGCGTCGAAGCGCATCGGCAGTGTGCCACGCGGTGATCGGCCGGAGCCAACGCACTCCTCGCCCCTGGACGACAACGACCCGCCCGGGAACGGTGGTTCAGCCCGCGACGATCCCCCGATCGAGGTGCTGGCAGAATCGCGGTGTCCGGCCACCGAAACCACACACCGCCCCCGCGTCCACGTGCTGCGGGAAGCAGAAGGACCGAACAGTGACGACGAGCGTCCAGCCCGCCCCCGCCTCGGGCAGGCATCAGGGCATACCGCCCAGCCAGAGGAGACGGGCAGCCGCTCTTCGCCTCCCCGCCGTCCTCTGGGCCGCGGAGATCCTGACCGCGGCCACGGCGGCGCTCTTCATGACCGGTCTGGCATGGACCGTCCACCTGAACCCCATGTCGAGGATCGGCCAGGTCAGCGGCCTCGCCGCGCTCCAGCTCCGGCTCCTGCTGCTCGTCGGCCTCGTCGTCCTGGTCCTGGTGCCGGCGATGCGCCGCTGGGCGGACCTCCCGGTGCGGTTCGCCGCCGCCGCGATCGCGGGCCTGTCCTCCGGCGTCCTGGCCGCCGGCATCTCGCTCGCACTGCGCGACACCAACTGGCCGCTGTACGCCCAGCACGGCGACTCCGGCAGCCTCCAGGCCTGGGTCGGCGCCCTGATGGACGGCAAGTCCCTCGACGGCGCCTACCCGCCGCTGTTCCCGCACATCGTCGCCTTCATCGCCGAGCACCTCACCCACGGCCAGGTGGGCTACGCGCTCAAGCTCGCCGACCTGGCGTTCACCGCGCTGCTGGGCCCGCTCGCCTACCTGTCCTGGCGCCTGCTGCTGCCCCCGCTCTGGGCGCTCGGGATCGGCGTCACCGCCGCCCTGCCGATGGCGCAGCCGTACAAGCCGTACACCACCTTCGTGCTCGTCGCCTTCCTCCCGGTGGTGGCGAAGCTGATGCAGCTCCTCCAGCGCGCCCCGGACCTCCCGCGCCGCACCGCCGCCGTCCGCGGCGCCGTGCTCGGCCTCGGGATCGGGCTGCTGTTCCTCCTCTACTCCGGCTGGTTCGTGTGGTCCGCGGCCGGAGTGGTGGTGCTCACCCTGGTGCTGCTGCTGCGCGCCCGCCGCACCGGCGGTACCCCCGGCCTGCTCAACGCCCTGTGCGCGATCGGCGGCGCCGCCGGGGTCTTCCTGGTCGTCGCCGGCTTCTACCTGGTCCGGCTGCTCGGGTCCGCCGGAAGCACCGTCGACCGCTACTGCTACTTCGACACCTACACCGAGCCCACCTACTTCGCGATGTGGCGCGACGACCTCCCCGGCACCGACGGCCAGAGCACCTGGCCGGTCCCCGGCGAGATCGGCGGGGTCGGCCTCTTCACGATCCTCCTGCTGGTCGGCCTGGGCGTGGCGCTGGCCCTCGGGATCGGCCGGGCCACCGTGCTGACCGCCGCCGCGTGCACGGCGAGCGCCCTGCTGATGCGCTACTGGTACGCCTCCCACATGGAGCGCGACCAGGCCGTCATGCTCTACCCGCGCACCAGCGCGCAGCTGCTCTACTGCCTGCTGGTCCTCGTCGGGCTGGCGTGCTACCTGATCGTCCGCCGCCGCCAGGGCGCCCCGGCGGCCCCCGCCGCCGAGACCGCCGCGGAGACCGGACGCCGGCTCCCGCTGCGCCTCAACCCGCGCGGTGTGGCCATCGGCGCCATCTGCTCGCTGGGCCTGCTCTTCGGCATGGCCGGCTCCGCCACCGCCAGCAAGTACATGCCCGACCCGCACTGGGGCCCGGGGGCGCTGGCGTGGATCGCGCAGAGCACCGCCGACACCAAGGGGCACTGCTCGCGCTACGCGCCCAACGGCCAGTGCGACCAGCCGACGGACATCAGCAACCTGCTGGAGCCGGTGCCCGATACCGGCAAGCTCGCGTGCCCGAAGGTCAACCCGTACCCGCCGCGGCAGCCCGACCCGCTCGGCCCCCAGGGCGCGCCCTGGTAACCCGTGGCGAGGCGCCCGCGAACGGCACTGGGCCGGTAGTCCGAGTTCGGACTACCGGCCCAGTGCCGTATCAGGACCTACGAACGGTCAGTGCCGCTCTCCGCCGGTCAGCGCGTGGCGGACCAGGACCTTGGCGCCGCCCCGCTGGCCGCGCTTCAGCGCGCCCGGCAGCATGGTCAGCGCGTGCAGCCGGGAGGCGCTGCGGAACCGGGCCGCCCGGGCGGCCTTCGGCCAGCCGCGGGCGTCCATCCGCTCGGCCACCGCGTTGAAGTACCGCTCCGCCTCGGTGAACCGGGTGCCGGAGAAGGCCTGCACCGAGGACTCGCTGACGGCGTGCCGGCGGTACTGGAAGACGACGGTGGTGTTGTCCACCATCATCTGCTCGCCGCGCTCCAGCAGGTCGACGACCAGGGCCAGGTCCTGGATCACCGAGTACTCGTCACGGAAGTTGACCGCGCGCAGCGCCTCGCCCCGCCAGCAGATCGACGGGAAGTAGAGCCAGTTGCCGCGCAGCACGCTCGCGGCCAGCTCCTCGCCGCCCATCAGCCGCCGGCCCTTGACGGTCGGCGCGTAGATCTTCTCCTTGACGTTGTCCGCCAGGCCGGAACGGCTGACCTCGCCGTTGCCGTCGATGACCTCGACGCCCGGCTGCACCATGCCCAGGTCCGGGTTGGCCTTGACGATCGACCGGACGGTCTCCAGGTAGTGCGGGTGCATCAGGTCGTCGCAGCCCATGATGACCACGTGGTCGGCCTTGGACAGCTCCACGCACTTCTGGAAGTTCTTGGTGATGCCGAGGTTCTGCTCGTTGCGCAGGTAGCCCACCCGGTCGTCGCCGAGCGTGGCGAACCAGCCCGGGACGTCCGGCTCCTTGCCGTCGTCTATGACCGTCAGCCGGAAGTCCGGGTCGGTCTGCGCGAGGATGCTCCGCACGGCGGCCTGCATCAGCGCCACGTCGCCGTAGTACGGCAGCATGAACTCGAAGGTCGCCACGGGATCAGGCCTTGCTGCGGTCGACCGGCGCCGAGACCGGCAGGTCCAGGTCGAAGCGCTCCTCGTTCAGGCGGGCGCCCTCGTTGATCGCCACGGTGCGCGCCAGATCGGTGAGCTTCTTCTCCAGCGAGCGGAAGCGCAGGAAGGTGTTCAGGGTCAGGAAGCCCATCGCCAGCACCATCCCGTACAGCACCAGGTCGGTGCCGCGGCCGACGCCGAGCTGGTGGGCCAGCCAGGTCACGTCGGTGGGACGCAGCACCGCGTAGATGTTCACGACCACGAAGACCGAGAACGCGATGCGCTTCCAGGCGCGGGTGTTGGCACGGTCCCAACGCCGGATGAACATGTAGGCGAGAGTGACCGAGCCGAGAATGAGAACCAGCTGGATCCAGAAGAATTTCATCGGCGGCTACGCTCCCGCAGCGAGATGTCGAAGATGATGTTGACGCCGTTGATCAGGGACTGACCCTTGGCGCGTGAGTAGTCGGTGTACAGGATGTCCACCGGGAGCTCGGCGACCCGGAGGTCCGAGCCGGCGAGGAAGCTGACGATCTCCGACGCGTGTGCCATGCCGTTCATGGTGATCCGCAGCCGGCCGGCGGCCTCGCGGTTCAGCACCCGCAGGCCGTTGTGGGAGTCGGTCAGCTTGAGCTTGCGGGCGGTCGGGCTGACGGTCGCCGCGGTGCGCAGGACGACCCGCTTGATCCACGGCACCTGCCCGTTCTGCTCGATGAAGCGCGAGCCGAGGACCACGTCCGTGTCGCCCTCCCGCAGCAGGGCGACCATCTTCTCGACGTCGGCGGTCTGGTGCTGACCGTCCGCGTCGAAGGTGGCGAAGTACTTGGCGCCCGGCTGGGCCAGGGCGTAGGCCAGGCCGGTCTGGAGGGCGGCGCCCTGACCGAGGTTGACCGGGTGGCGCACCAGGTGCGCGCCCGTCGCCATGATGTGCTTGGCCGAGTCGTCGCCGCTGCCGTCATCGACCACCACGATGTTCGGGAACGTCTTTCGCGCCCCCTCCACAACGTCGGCGATCACCTGGCCCTCGTTGTAGGCCGGGATCACCAGCCAAACATCGTCGTACTGGGACACGGAGGCTCCATGAATGGGGTCTGGCCCGCGCTGCTGCGCGGCGATCTGAAGATGAGGGGCGGACACGGTCATTCACCGGCCGTCCGGCTGCTCAGCACCGCGGCGTTCTGGTCCCCCGGCTGCTGGACGAGGCCGGCGGAATTCGTCGCCGAACGGGCGAAACTCTGCCTCAGCACCGCCAGCATACCGAGGACGGTGGCCACGGAACCCGCCGTGTACGCAAGGATCACGCGGGTGGACACCTCGCCCGGCAGGAAGGTCACCCCGGCGAGGACCGCGGTGCCGAGCGCCCAGCAGAGCAGCTGAAGGTTGTGCCGCTTGAATACCATCAGCGCCTGGCCCAGCACCATCGCGAACATGTACGCCACGGTTCCGGCGGACAACCAGAAGAAGTCGAGGCAGCCGAGCACCGGCTTGGCGCCGAACAGCACCTGGATCAGCCACGGGCCGAGGGCGACCGCCGGGATCCCGCCGAGCACGCCCAGCGCGCCCACCACGACGCCGATCTTCTTGAGCATCCCGGTGAAGGCCGCCCGGTCCCCGACCGCGATCGCGGCGGAGAGGCCGTTCAGCAGCGAGGCCTGGAGCGAACCGAAGACGAACAGCGGCACCCGGGCCAGCACCAGCGCGTTGAGCAGGGCGGCGATCAGCGCGGAGTCCGAGGGCGCGAGCAGCTTGGTGCTCACCACGGCCGCGTTCACCACGACCTGCGAGAGCAGCGTCGAGCAGATCAGCAGGCCCAGCCCGGAGCAGAGTTCGGACCAGCCGACCTGCTCGCCGGGCTTCACCGCGCGCAGCAGCGGCGGCAGCGTGGCGATCGTGGCGAGGATCGGCGCGACGGCCAGGATCAGGCTGAACGCGAGCGCCGAGTGCACCCCGGCCACGCCGCAGGCGAAGGCCAGGCCGATCCGCAGGCCGCCGTCCAGGCCGAGCTGGGTGCCGTACGCGCCGAAGCGGCCGAGGCCGGCCAGCACGCCACGGGTGAGGTAGCAGACGGCCATGCCGGTGAAGGCCCCGCCGAGCGCCAGCACCAGCGAGCGGTCGCCGTGGAACATCGACCGGGCGATCGGGCCGGAGGCGGCGCCGAGGACGATCAGGGTCGCCCCGAGGATCCCGCCGGTGAGCAGGGCCGCCCGGCGCAGGACCGGCGCGGCACCGTGGCCGAGCGCCGCGCGCGCCGCGACGATCCGGGTGAGCTCCTGCTCGATCGGGAAGAAGACGCCGATGCCGACGGACATCACGATCGTCCACAGCAGCGAGACGTTCGCCATGTCGTCGACGGACAGGCTGTGGCCCGCCACCCCGAGGTGGATGTAGTTGGCGGCACCCAGGACGACGGTGCCGCCGGCCACCGCCAGGGTTCCCGGCGGTAGCGCGGCAGCCACCTTCGTCAGCGCGTTCTTCACTGAGGTCTGTCGCTCTCGGTGGTCCGGGCCGTTGCGGCCAGTTCGGCGAAGACGGGCCGGGACAGCGCCTCGGCCAGCATGGCCCGCCACTCGGGCAGCGGCGCCAGTCCGGCGGCGGCCCAGCGGTCGTGGGCCAGCACGCTGAAGGCGGGGCGGGCGGCCGGGCGGACGAAGGCCTCCGACGTGGTCGGGCGGATCCGCTCCCGGTCCAGCCCGCTCAGCGCGTAGGTCTCGCCGGCCAGTCCGCACCAGGTGGTGCGGCCGCTCGCGGTGCCGTGGTAGACCCCGGCCGGGGCCTGCCCGGCGAGCGCGGCCCGGCCGAGCTCGACCAGGCGGCCGGCCAGCGCGTACGACCAGGTCGGCTGGCCGTGCTGGTCGTCCACCACGTCCAGGGTGTCCCGCTGGGCGGCGAGCTTGAGCATGGTGGCCACGAAGTTCGGGCCGTGCTCGCCGTACAGCCAGGCGGTGCGCACGATGTAGCCGTGCTCGGGGAGGAGTTCGGCGACCGCCTGCTCCCCCACCAGCTTGCTGCGGCCGTACGCGTTCACCGGAGCGGTCGGGGCATCCTCCGGGCAGGGCTCGGTGGCGTCGCCCGGCAGGACGTAGTCGGTGGAGACGTGCAGCAGCCGCGCGCCGGTGCTGGCGCAGGCCGCGGCCAGGTGGCGCACGCCGGTGCCGTTGACGGCGGTGGCAGCTGCCTCCTCGGTCTCCGCACCGTCGACGTTCGTCCACGCGGCGCAGTTGACCACGATGTCGTGGCCCTCGACGGCGGCCAGGACGGCCGCCGCGTCGGTGATGTCGAGGTCCGCCCGGCGCAGCGCGGTGATCTCGGCGGTCCCGTCGGCGCCCAGCACCGACAGCAGGTCCTGCCCGAGCATCCCGGCCGCGCCGGTGACCAGCCAGCGCACGGGCGCGGCGGCGTTCGCGGTCACTTGGCCAGGGCCGCCTTCTGCTTCAGCGGCTCCCACCAGGCGCGGTTCTCGCGGTACCAGGCGATGGTCGCGGCGAGGCCGTCCTCGAAGCGGACCTGCGGCTCGTAGCCGAGCTCCTCGCGGATCTTGCTGATGTCGATCGAGTAGCGGAGGTCGTGGCCCTTGCGGTCCGCGACGTGCTCGACCATGTCCCAGCCGGCGCCGGCGGCCTCCAGCAGCAGGCCGGTCAGCTCCTTGTTGGTCGCCTCGGTGCCGCCGCCGATGTTGTAGACCTCGCCCGCGCGGCCACCGCGCATGACCAGCTCGATGCCCCGGCAGTGGTCCGAGACGTGCAGCCAGTCGCGGACGTTGCCACCGTCGCCGTACAGCGGCACCTTCTTGCCGTCGATCAGGTTGGTGGTGAACAGCGGGATGACCTTCTCCGGGAACTGGTAGTGCCCGTAGTTGTTGGAGCAGCGGGTCACCACGACGTCCATGCCGTGGGTGCGGTGGTAGGCCAGCGCCAGCAGGTCGGAGGAGGCCTTGGAGGCCGAGTACGGGGAGTTCGGCTCGAGCGGCCAGGTCTCGGTCCAGGAGCCCTCGTTGATCGAGCCGTACACCTCGTCGGTGGAGATGTGGACGAAGCGGCCGACGCCGTGCTTGCGGGCCGCGTCGAGCAGCACCTGGGTGCCGACGACGTTGGTCAGCACGAACGGGCCCGCGCCGGCGATCGAACGGTCCACGTGGGACTCGGCGGCGAAGTGCACCACCACGTCGTGTCCGGGCATGACCTGGTCGACGGCGTCCGCGTCGCAGATGTCGCCCTGGACGAAGGTGTAGCCCTTGTGGTCGGCCACCGGAGCGAGGTTCTCCAGGACGCCCGAGTAGGTGAGCTTGTCAAAGACCGTGATCCGGGCATTCTCGTCAGCCCCGAGGAGCTGACGGACGAACTCCGAACCGATGAATCCGGCGCCGCCGGTCACGAGGATGCGCATAATGCGCGTAGTCTACCGCCGCCCGAACGCCCTCCCGACCCGGCCCCTCCCGCGTTCACCGATCTCGAATAGGGTGCACCCATGCGTGGAATCCTCCTGGCCGGCGGCACCGGCTCGCGGCTGTGGCCCCTGACCCGTGCGGTGTCGAAGCAGCTCCTCCCGGTCTTCGACAAGCCGATGATCTACTACCCCCTCTCGACCCTGGTGATGGCCGGGATAAGCGAAATCCTGATCATCACCACCCCGAACGACCGGGACCAGTTCGAACGACTGCTGGGCGACGGTTCCCAGTTCGGCCTGAAGCTCCAGTACGCCGTCCAGGAGAAGCCCGAGGGCATCGCCCAGGCCTTCGTGCTCGGCGCGGACTTCATCGGCGACGAGCCGGTGGCCCTGATCCTCGGCGACAACATCTTCCACGGCACCGGCCTGGGCACCGCGCTCACCGAGCACTCCGACATCAAGGGCGGCCGGGTCTTCGCGTACCCCGTGGCCGACCCGACCGCGTACGGCGTGGTCGAGTTCGACGGGACCGGCCAGGTCATCTCCATCGAGGAGAAGCCGACCGAGCCCAAGTCCCGTTACGCCGTCCCCGGCCTGTACTTCTACGACAACCGGGTCGTCGAGATCGCCCGCACGCTGGAGCCGAGCGCCCGCGGCGAGCTGGAGATCACCGCCGTCAACGACGCCTACCTGCGCACCGGCGACCTGCACGTGACGATCCTCGACCGCGGCACCGCCTGGCTGGACACCGGCACGTTCGTGTCGATGGTCCAGGCCTCGGAGTTCGTCCGGGTCATCGAGGAGCGCCAGGGCTTCAAGATCGGCTGCATCGAGGAGGCCGTCTGGCGGGCCGGGCTGATCGACGACGCCCAGCTGCGCGAGCTCGCCGAGCCGCTGCTGAAGAGCGGCTACGGCCAGTACCTGGTGGGCCTGCTCGAAGAGGCGGCCGCCAAGTGAAGTTCCGTGAGCTCTCCATCGAGGGCGCCTTCGAGATCACCCCTCAGGTGCACGGCGACGCCCGCGGCCACTTCACCGAGTGGTACCGCTTCGACCGCCTCGCCGAGGTCGTCGGCCACCCGCTGAACCTGGCCCAGGCCAACCTGTCGCTCTCCGCCAAGGACGTCGTCCGCGGCATCCACTTCGCCGACGTCCCGCCCGGCCAGGCCAAGTACGTGGCCTGCACCCGCGGCGCGGTGCTGGACGTCATCGTCGACCTGCGGGTCGGCTCGCCGAACTTCGGCAAGTGGGAGTTCGTCCGGCTGGACGACACCGAGCGCAAGGCCGTCTACATCCCGGAGGGCCTCGGCCACGGCTTCTGCGCCCTCACCGACGACGCCACGCTGACCTACCTCTGCTCGGCGACGTACAACCCGACCGGCGAGCACGGCGTGCACCCGCTGGACCCGGATCTCGGCATCGAGTGGCCGACCGACGCCCCGCAGCTCTCGGCCCGCGACGCGGTGGCGCCCTCCCTCGCGGAGGCGCTCGCCGACGGCCTGCTGCCGGACTACCAGGCCTGCAAGGCGTACACGGACTCGCTGAAGCAGCAGTAGCGCAGCCCGGCCCACACGGAGGGGGCGCGTGCCACGGCACGCGCCCCCTCCGTCGTCGTCTCCCCCGCGCCGGCTCAGGGCGTCCGGAAGACCCACACCTTGGCCAGCACGAACCGGACCACCGTGGCGAGGCCGTTCGCCACCACCAGCCCGGCCACCTCGACCGTCCGGGAGGCGTGCGGCACCGCCACGTCCAGCAGCGCCAGGGCGCCGCTGGACAGGCCCAGCCCGATCAGGAACGCGACCGCGCCCTGCAGTTGGTGGCGCACCGCGCCGTCCGAGCCGGTGATGCCGAAGGTGAAGCGGCGGTTGGCCGCGGTGTTGGCCACCGTGCTGACCGCCAGCGCGATCAGGTTGGCCACCTGCGGCGAGGTCACCAGCCGCAGCAGCACGAACAGCGCCAGGCAGAAGACGGTGCTCAGCACCCCGATCACCAGGAAGGACGGCAGCAGCCGGCGGACCGGCCGGGGTGCCTCGGCGGGCTCCTCGCGCTCGTCCCGGGCCGTGGGGAGGCTCTCGTTCACGCGCCCGCACCGTACCGGTCCGGCTCCTCGGCCGAGTCGTAGCCGACGAAGTACGCGGGCCGCGCCTGGACCGCCGAGTAGATCCGGCCGACGTACTCGCCCAGCAGGCCGACGCAGACCAGCTGCACGGCGCCGATGAAGAGCATCCCTATGAACAGCGAGGACCAGCCGGGCACGGTGGAGCCGACGGCGTACGCGACCGTGGTGTAGAGCGCCAGCAGGATGCAGACCAGGAAGCTGAACAGCCCGAGCCAGGTGGCCAGCCGCAGCGGGGCGGCGGAGAAGTTGGTGACGCTGTCGAACGCGAGCCGGACCATCTTGGACAGCGGGTAGTGACTGGTCCCCGCGATCCGCTCCTCGCGCACGTAGACCACCTCGCCGCTGGGGAAGCCCAGCCAGGGCACCAGCAGCCGGTAGACCGGCTGGTGCTCGGGCATCGCCTTGAGCGCGTCCACGGCCGCCCGGCTCAGCAGCCGGAAGTCGCCGGCCTGGCTGGGCATCCGCTTGCCGACCAGTCGGCGCATCAGCCGGTAGTACCCGCCGGCGGTGTGCCGCTTGAAGAAGGTGTCGGTGCCGCGGTCGCCGCGCACCCCGTAGACGATGTCCAGGTTCTGCTCGCGGGCGAGCGCCAGCATCTCGGGGATCTTCTCCGGCGGGTCCTGGAGGTCGGCGTCGATGGAGACCACGTAGTCGCCGAAGGCGCGGTGGAGGCCGGCGGTGAGGGCGGCCTGGTGCCCGGAGTTGCGGGCGAAGCGGACGATGCGGAACTCCGGCCAGTCCTGGCGGATCTTCTGCATCAGCACCGGGGTGACATCGGTGCTGCCGTCGTCGACGCCGACCACCTCGTAGCTCACGTCGAGCCCGTCGAGGATCGGCCGCAGCCGTTCGACGGTCAGCGGGAGCGCCTCCTGCTCGTTGTAGATAGGCATCACGACCGACAACAGCGGTGCCGTTGACATGCGTTGGTCCCACTTTCCACGACGGCCGGGCTGGATGTCGCCCGACCATAACAGTCTGCGATGAGCGGCCGCTGAAAGGAGGCGCGCTCCGGTGAACCGCCGATGAGACGCCGAAGGGCCCCGCGCACCGTGCGGTGCGCGGGGCCCTTCGGACTGAGCCTGTACGAGGCAGGCAGGTCAGACCGTCAGACTACTTGATGATCTTGGTGACCTGGCCGGCGCCGACGGTGCGGCCACCCTCACGGATGGCGAACTTCAGGCCCTCCTCCATGGCGATCGGCTGGATCAGCGCGACGGTCATGGCGGTGTTGTCGCCCGGCATGACCATCTCGGTGCCCTCGGGGAGGGTCACGACGCCGGTCACGTCCGTGGTACGGAAGTAGAACTGCGGGCGGTAGTTGTTGAAGAACGGGGTGTGGCGGCCACCCTCGTCCTTCGACAGGATGTAGGACTGGGCCTCGAAGTCGGTGTGCGGGGTAACCGAACCCGGCTTGATGATGACCTGGCCGCGCTCGACGTCCTCGCGCTTGATGCCACGGAGCAGCAGACCGACGTTCTCACCGGCCTGGCCCTCGTCGAGCAGCTTGCGGAACATCTCGATGCCGGTGACCGTGGTGGTGGTCTTGGTCTCCTTGATGCCGATGATGTCGACAGTCTCGTTGACCTTGAGGATGCCACGCTCGATACGACCGGTGACGACGGTGCCACGACCGGTGATCGTGAAGACGTCCTCGATCGGCATCAGGAACGGCTGGTCCACGGCGCGGGCCGGGGTCGGGATGGCCTCGTCGACCGCGTGCATCAGGCCGAGGAGCTTCTCGCCCCACTCCTTGTCGCCCTCCAGCGCCTTCAGCGCGGAGACGCGGACGACCGGCAGGTCGTCGCCCGGGAACTCGTACTCGGAGAGCAGCTCGCGGACCTCGAGCTCGACGAGCTCCAGGATCTCCTCGTCGTCCACCATGTCGGCCTTGTTCAGGGCGACGACGATGTACGGAACGCCGACCTGGCGGGCCAGGAGGACGTGCTCCTTGGTCTGCGGCATCGGGCCGTCGGTGGCGGCGACCACGAGGATGGCGCCGTCCATCTGGGCAGCACCGGTGATCATGTTCTTGATGTAGTCGGCGTGACCCGGGCAGTCGACGTGGGCGTAGTGGCGCGCCTCGGTCTGGTACTCGACGTGCGCGATGGAGATGGTGATACCGCGCTGCCGCTCCTCCGGCGCCTTGTCGATCTGGTCGAACGGCGTGAAGGGGTTGATCTCCGGGTACGCGTCGTGCAGCACCTTGGTGATGGCCGCGGTCAGCGTGGTCTTACCGTGGTCGATGTGACCGATGGTGCCGATGTTGACGTGGGGCTTCGTCCGCTCGAACTTCGCCTTCGCCACTGAGTCCTCCTGAGGACAGTTCCTGTACGCCGTGCTGACGCCAGTTGGTCTTTGATCGGTTTTGGTGCGGGTTGTCCGGAGGACATCCCGTGCCGTCCCGCTGGTGGGGGGGCCGGAGGCTCCCGGGAGGATCCGACCGGATCCTCCCGGGTTGCCTCCGAATAGCCTAAGGCTTCGCTATCGTCCCGATTATCGGGACGTCACTCGCCCTTGGCCTTGGCGATGATGTCGTCCGCCACGTTCTTCGGAACCTCGGCGTACGAGTCGAACTGCATCGAGTAGCTCGCGCGACCAGAGGTCTTGCTGCGCAGGTCACCGACGTAGCCGAACATCTCGGAGAGGGGCACCAGCGCCGTGACGACGCGGGCACCGTGACGCTCGTCCATGGACCGGATCTGGCCACGGCGAGAGTTGATGTCGCCGATCACGTCGCCCATGTAGTCCTCGGGCGTGGTGACCTCGACGGCCATCATCGGCTCGAGGAGGACCGGCTTGGCCTTCCGCGCGCCTTCCTTGAACGCCATCGAACCGGCGATCTTGAACGCGAGCTCGGAGGAGTCGACGTCGTGCGCCTGACCGTCGAGCAGGCTCACGCGGACACCCTGCAGCGGGTAGCCCGCGAGGATGCCGAACTCCATGGCCTCCTGGCAGCCGGCGTCGACCGACGGGATGTACTCGCGCGGAACGCGGCCACCGGTGACCTTGTTGACGAACTCGTAGCCCTCGGCCTGCTCGAGCGGCTCGATCGCGATCTGCACCTTGGCGAACTGACCGGAACCACCGGTCTGCTTCTTGTGGGTGTAGTCGATGCGCTCGACCGCCTGGCGGATGGTCTCGCGGTACGCGACCTGCGGCTTGCCGACGTTGGCCTCGACCTTGAACTCACGGCGCATACGGTCGACCAGCACCTCGAGGTGCAGCTCGCCCATACCCGCGATGATGGTCTGGCCGGTCTCCTCGTCCGTGTTGACCTGGAAGGACGGGTCCTCCTCGGCGAGACGCTGGATGGCAACACCCAGCTTCTCCTGGTCACCCTTGGACTTGGGCTCGATCGCGACGCGGATGACCGGGGCCGGGAAGTCCATGGACTCCAGGATGACCGGGTTCTTCTCGTCGGACAGCGTCTCACCGGTGGTGGTCTGCTTCAGGCCCATGACGGCGATGATGTCGCCGGCGCCCACCGAGTCGATCTCCTCACGCTTGTTCGCGTGCATGCGGTAGATCTTGCCGATGCGCTCCTTCTTGCCCTTGACGGCGTTCAGCACCGAGGTGCCGGACTCCAGGCGGCCCGAGTAGACCCGGACGAAGGTGAGCTTGCCGAGGTGCGGGTCCGACATGATCTTGAACGCGAGCGCGGCGAGCGGCTCGTCGTCCGAGGCCTTGCGGGAGATCTTGACCGTGTCGTCGCCGGGCTTGGTGCCCTCGATGGACTCGATGTCCAGCGGCGACGGCAGGTACTTGACGACCGCGTCGAGCAGGGGCTGAACGCCCTTGTTCTTGAAGGCGGTACCACAGAAGATCGGGGTGAAGTCCGAGTTCAGGGTGCCCTTGCGGATCGCGTCCTGCAGCAGCTCGACCGGGATCTCCTCGCCCTCCAGGGCGAGCTCCATGATCTCGTCGCTGACGTTCGAGACCGTGTCGATGAGCGCCTCGCGGTACTCCTCGGCCTGCTCCTGCAGGTCGGCCGGGATGTCGACGACGTCGTACATCTCGCCCTTGGCGGCCTCGGCGGACCAGACCAGCGCCTTCATGCGGACCAGGTCGACAACGCCCTGGAAGTCCGACTCGGCACCGATCGGCAGCTGCATGACCAGCGGGGTGGCGCCGAGGCGGTCCACGATGGTCTTGACGCAGAAGAAGAAGTTCGCGCCCGTGCGGTCCAGCTTGTTGATGAAGCAGATGCGCGGGACGCCGTAGCGGTCAGCCTGCCGCCACACGGTCTCGGACTGGGGCTCGACACCGGCGACACCGTCGAACACCGTCACGGCACCGTCGAGGACGCGCAGCGAACGCTCCACCTCGACGGTGAAGTCGACGTGGCCCGGGGTGTCGATGATGTTGATGGTGTTGTCGACGTCGTCAACGGTCCAGTGACAGGTCGTCGCGGCCGACGTGATCGTGATGCCGCGCTCCTGCTCCTGCTCCATCCAGTCCATGGTGGCAGCGCCATCGTGGACCTCACCGATCTTGTACGAGACACCGGTGTAGAACAGGATCCGCTCGGTGGTGGTGGTCTTGCCCGCGTCGATGTGCGCCATGATCCCGATGTTGCGGACCCTGGCGAGGTCAAGGGAGGTTGCAGCCATGGTGGCTCGTTCTCTCTCTGTCTAGTGACGGGGTAGGGACTACCAGCGGTAGTGCGCGAAGGCCTTGTTGGACTCGGCCATCTTGTGGGTGTCCTCACGACGCTTCACGGAAGCGCCCAGGCCGTTGCTGGCGTCGAGGATCTCGTTCATCAGGCGCTCGGTCATGGTCTTCTCGCGACGGGCGCGGGAGTAACCGACCATCCAGCGCAGCGCCAGGGTGCTGGCGCGGCCCGGACGGACCTCGACCGGAACCTGGTAGGTCGCGCCACCGACACGGCGGGACTTGACCTCGAGGGCCGGCTTGACGTTCTCCAGCGCACGCTTCAGCGTGACGACCGGGTCCGAGCCGGTCTTCTCACGGACGCCCTCGAGGGCGCCGTAGACGATCCGCTCGGCGGTGGAGCGCTTGCCGTGCAGCAGGATCTTGTTGACCAGCTGGGTGACGACCGGGGAGCCGTAAACCGGGTCGATGATGACCGGGCGCTTCGGGGCGGGGCCCTTACGAGGCATTCTTACTTCTCCTTCTTGGCGCCGTAGCGGCTGCGGGCCTGCTTGCGGTTCTTGACACCCTGGGTGTCGAGCGAACCGCGGATGATCTTGTAGCGGACACCAGGAAGGTCCTTCACACGACCACCGCGCACCAGCACGATGGAGTGCTCCTGCAGGTTGTGGCCCTCGCCCGGGATGTAAGCGGTGACCTCGATCCCGCTGGTGAGGCGCACACGGGCGACCTTGCGGAGAGCCGAGTTCGGCTTCTTCGGGGTGGTCGTGTACACACGCGTGCAGACCCCACGGCGCTGCGGGGAACCCTTCAGCGCGGGAGTCTTGTTCTTCTCGACCTTGTCCTGCCGGCCCTTTCGGACCAGCTGCTGGATCGTAGGCACCGTTTCTCCGTTTTCTGTGTGCCAAGGCTTGGTGGAACTAACCTGCGATGTCTCCCTCGCACACGGCCCCGTGGTCGACCCACGCGGTCGGGTGTGTTGGGCTTGTTACGACACGGAATCCCATGGCTGCTGTACAGCGACGGCGCTCTACGCGCGGCGCGCTGGGAAGCGCTCCGGCTCGGCGCGGCGACCGGTGTGCATGCACGCACAAGGACCCGGGGACACCCCAGGCACAAGGTCAGAGCGTACCTAGCGCATCGGGCTCGGTCAAAACAAATGCAACGCCGCAGGTCGCGGGGCTTGCACCGAAAGCGGGCCGGGAACCGGGCCGGGGCGGGGCTCCCTACCACAACCGGGCAGCCCCCGCACCGCGACCCTACGCCTCCGCGTGGGCCCCGGCGAGCCGGGGCGGGTCCTGGCTGGCGCTGCCGCCGGCCGCCCCGGCCGACTGCGGCAGTGGGCGCTCCCGGTTGTCCGACACCGCCGTGAACAGCCCCAGCGCGAGCGCGGCCAGCGTGTACACGGCCAGCCAGAGCATCCAGGTGCCGGGCGGGGACCAGTGGGCCGGGTTGATCAGCAGCGGGCCGGTGCTGCCGACGGTGTTGCGGCGCAGCGCCCAGAGGAAGGCCGCGGCGTTGACCAGGGACAGCGAGAAGCCGGCGATCACCAGCAGCCGGCGCCAGGCGAAGCCGCCCCAGGGCAGCCGCTCGTGGCAGATCGCGGCGCACAGGATCGGCAGTCCGACGGCGAACGGCAGCAGGTAGCGGCCCTGCCAGATCATGCCCAGCTGGCGCGCCTGCATGGCCTGTGCCGCTATCGGTATCACCACGATGCCGGCCATCACGCCGACGATCGCCAGGGCGTCGCGGAACCGGGCGTAGCAGAGCGCGAACATCGCCAGGGCGAGCGCCACACCGCACCAGACCAGCAGCGTCGCGGCCGGCGCCTCGGCGTCCAGCCAGCCGAAGTAGCCGATCATCTGCTTCATGTAGAGCAGGCCGAAGTCGAAGGTCTTCCGGGCCGCGGCGAGCGGGGTGAGGTCGCTCGGGGTGTTGATGATCGAGTTGTCCGGGTGGCTCGACGACCAGGCCAGGGCCGCGAGGGCCCCCGCCGCCGCCAGGCCGCCCCAGAGCCAGGTCACCTTGCGGCGGAGCACCTCGCGCACCGCCCCCTTCTGGCCCAGCAGCAGCGCGAAGAACAGGGCCCCGGCGAACCAGATCAGGCCCAGCGGGCGGATGCTGATCAGCACCAGCGCGCCGATGCCCAGCCGCGCCAGCCGGCGGTTCAGCAGGAGCGGGTCCGGGCTCATCAGCATCGGCAGCCCGGCGCTCCAGACCAGGATGCCCGCCGCGATCTCCGGACCGCTCGGGTTGACCACGCCGAACAGGAACAGCGCCATCGGCGTGGCCGCGGTGATCACGCCGAGCAGGGTGAAGGAGCGCCGCCGCCACTCCGCCGCCGAGACCACCGCGCTCGCCACCAGGGCGGAGCAGATCAGCGCCGACATCAGGCGCATCAGGTAGAAGGCCTTGGCCCCGTGGACCAGGAGGCTGGGCCAGCCCACCGCGAAGTAGTACGCCGGGTGGTAGCGGCCCGCCGCGGTGGTCACCAGGGTCTCCCCCGGACGGTCCACGAGCCGGGGCGCGCAGGAGGCCGGCTGCTCGGGCTTGAAGACGTAGCAGCTGTTGACGTCCTTGAGGTCCTGGTAGATGCGCGGGAGCTCGACCCCTGTCTCGGCGAACTGGCCCTCGATGCCGCCCACCAGGTGCGGGACCATGACCTCCCGTCCCTCGACCTGGCCCCGGGCGACGGCCGCCGCCCGGATCAGGTGTGCGTGCTCGTCCGGCGAGGCGCCGGTCGGCGAAGCGAACGCCCAGGCCCCACTCAGTGCGAACAGGATCGCGAACGCCACGACCCACAGACGCCTCGGTGAGGAGACGAGCCGGTCGGCGAGGCTCTTGACGGCGGTGATCATCATCAGGATTGGGCCTTCGGGGTCAGTTCGGGCTCATGGGCGGGAACTGGTTACTTGATCATGCTGAGCCATGACTGGTCACCGGTCTTGGAGCACTGCCCACCCGGCGCGAACTTCGGGCAGGTGCCGTCGAGGTTCTGCATGGTGTGCGACACCCACGGCAGGATGCGGTAGGTGTCCTCCTTCGCCGGCATGTAGCGGTCCGCCATCGACGAGGAGACCGTACCGAACAGGAAGAGAAGAGCGAACAGCGTACCGATCACGGCCGCCTGCGGACCCGGCAGGGCCGTTCCGGCGGTTCCGGCCGTCCCGGCGGCCTCCGCGGCCCGGCGGCGCTCGGCCAGCCGGAGCGAGACCAGGTGGGCGAGCAGGGCGCAGAGCAGCAGGCCGCAGTAGAGCAGCTGGTTGTTGGTCCGGGTGTAGAGCTGGACCGTCTGCGTCTCGTACATGTGCGAGGCGATGAACATCCGCATCACCCAGGCGCTCGCGAACATGCAGCTGATGGTGACGATCACCGGCTTGCGGATGCCCAGCCAGAGGGCGGCGCCCAGTGCGACGAACATCACCACCGCGAACAGGTCCATGCCGCCGAACTCGCCGGGGATCGGCCAGTCCCCCACCTTGCCCGGCATGTCCGTACGCCACATCAGGAAGTACGCCGGGTCGGTGAAGTTGTCGAAGCGGAAGTTGGAGTCCTTGGTGTCCGGGGCCTCCGTCAGCATGGTCACCAGGTAGCTGCCGCAGACCAGCAGGAAGGCGACCCCGGTGGTGCCGAGGTACGCCAGGCCCTTGCGCCGGTCTTCGTGCCAGGGGAAGTACATCAGCGCCGCGACCAGCACGCCGAGGGCGCTCCACAGGAACCAGCCGGAGTACGTGAGGAACATCAGGCCCAGCAACGCCCCGAAGGCGCCCGCCTTCAGCAGCAGCAGCCGCCAGCCGTCCGTCCCGCTCCGGCGCAGGTGCACCACCACGGCGACCAGCACGGGCACCAGGACCACCAGCACGGTCTGGCTGTACGGCTTGTAGGCGTCGATCAGGGCGAAGGCCGGCAGCACGCCGAAGGCCAGTGCGCGGACCGGGCTGAGCAGCATGCGCCACGAGAGGTAGACCAGCGGGCCGAACGCGGCGGCGCCGAAGATCTGCAGGTCCTTGAAGGCGTACGCGGTGTTGCCGCCGCGGAACAGCTCCGCGTAGAAGCCCAGGGTGTAGAGCGGCGCCGGCGGGTAGACCGGCGAGCCCGAGGGCTGACCGTTCACCACCGCGTGGGCCCACTCGACGATGCGCTGGCTGTCGCCGTTCATGCCGAACATCGGCCAGGGCGTGCCGAGCAGCGCGATGACCGCGCCGGCCGCCACGAAGCCGCTGGCGAGACCGGCGATGGCGGCCGAGGAGAAACGGGACGCCAGGCCGAAGTGCCGGCCCGAGCGGAAGCGCATCGCGAGCACGACCGCGCCGAGCAGGAGGAAGCCGATGACCGCGAACCGCAGCTGCACCGCGGCGAGACCGCTCACCTGGGCGATCCGGTTCAGCGGGTCCATCTGGAAGCCGCGCGCCATCAGCGGGAGCACCAGGGCGGCCAGGAAGGAGACCGCGGCCTCGCCCGCGAGCAGTGCCGGAGCCGACGTCCGGAGCCGGGCCACGGAGCGGCCCGCGGATCCCCGGATCAGCGAACGTCCTCCGATCGGCGGGATCCTGGAGGCCTCTTGGGCACTGACTGTCACTGGCACGGTCCTCAGCTCGTGGTCGCTCGCTCGGCCCGCCCGGCCCTTCGGCGTCGGCCGGTGACGGAGAACGTACTGTGTCCGGGTGCGCGGCGGCAGCCCCGGGCATCATAGGTCCTCCGCCTGAGGAAGGCCCCATCGGGAAGAACGGCCGACCGCCGTGGGATCACCCGACCGGGTGGGCCTCAGGCGAAGCCGACGAGGATCATCAGGGTCCAGAACGCGCACCCCAGGTAGCCGATGACCAGGCCGAGGACGGCCGCCCAGTCGCCGTCCATGTTGCGGCGGCGGATCTCCGAACGGGCGATGTGGCCGGTGATCACGGCGGGCGCGGAGAGGCCGACCAGACTGGCCACCAGGGAGACCACGGCGAGCACGTTGGTGGGGCGGGCCTGCACCGGCGGCGGGACGGCCATGAAGGTGGCCGGAACCGGCGGGCCGGCGGCGGCCGGCGGCGCCGTCATCGGCCCGGAGGGCAGGTCGGCCACCAGCACGGCCAGCTGACCGTAGGTCTGCGCCGCGGCCACGGCCTCGTGGCGCTGCTCGTACTCCTGGACGGAGAGCCGTCCCTCGGCGAACGCGGCCTTGAGCACGTCGAGCGTCCGGTCCCGGTCCGCGTGGCCCGCCCGCATCGCCGCCTGCGACGACACCGCGGGCGCGGGCACCGGCTGCCAGCCGCCCGCCGACTGCTTGCCGGGCGGATAGCCGGAACCGGGCTCGCCCCATGGTTGTACGGACATCCGCCACCTCCCGGTAGCGCGGCACCCCCGCGCACGTCACTGCTTCCTCATAGTGCAGGACGAACAGCCGAACTGAGTAGTTGCCAAATCGGCCCAGTAGCCGCCGAGAAGAGGATATTGGTCGGCGTGCCTCACCCGTTCGGCGGATGTGCTCAGGGGATGCTCAACTCGGGCGACAGCCTGTTCGAGCAGTGACAGGCTGAGCCGCGAGAGCTTCCACCAGCACGATGCCCACCACTCCACCTCCACGAGCAGAGAAGGCCGCCATGCAGGCGTCAGCGCCGCCGTCCTCCGACCTCCCCGGGCCGGGAACCCCGTCCGCCGTCAGCATCCAGGGGCTCTGGAAGCACTTCGGCACCCAGGCCGCGGTGGCCGGGCTGAGCCTGGAGCTGCCGGCCGGGGCGTTCATCGGCCTGGTCGGGCCGAACGGTGCCGGCAAGACCACCACGCTGTCGATGGTCACCGGGCTGCTCCGGCCCGACCAGGGCACCGTCCTGGTGCACGGCACCGACGTGTGGGCGGACCCGGTCACGGTCAAGGCGCGGATCGGCATCCTGCCCGAGGGCCTGCGGATGTTCGAGCGGCTCAGCGGGCGCGAGCTGCTTCAGTACACCGGGCGGCTGCGCGGCCTGCCCGGCGCCGAGGTGGACCGGCGGGCCGAGGAGCTGCTGG
The DNA here is from genome assembly GCF_042885395.1 of Kitasatospora sp. NPDC058063. NCBI lineage: Bacteria > Bacillati > Actinomycetota > Actinomycetes > Kitasatosporales > Streptomycetaceae > Kitasatospora > Kitasatospora sp. NPDC058063. The sequence goes on along the minus strand of NZ_JBHVSD010000023.1, from coordinate 47,609 downwards.
CCGTCCTGGACCTCGGCCGGGACTCCGACAAGCTGGTCGCCGACTACTCCACCGGCATGCGCAAGAAGATCGGCCTGGCCGCGGCGCTGCTGCACAACCCGGACGTGCTGTTCCTGGACGAGCCCTTCGAGGGCGTCGACCCGGTCTCCGCCCAGACCATCCGCGGCGTGCTCAAGCGGTACGCGGCGGCCGGCTCCACGGTGGTCTTCTCCAGCCACGTGATGGAGCTGGTCGAACAGCTCTGCGACTGGGTCGCCGTGGTCAACGCCGGCCAGGTGATCGCCCAGGGGCCGCTGGACACCGTACGGGGCGGGCGCAGCCTGCACGAGGCCTTCCTGGACCTGATAGGCGTGCGCGAGGACGACGGGCAGGCGCTCGGCTGGCTCGGCGGCGGGCAGCCCGGGGGTGCCCTGTGACCGAGCCGAGCGGGGCCACGCGCACGGCCTCGGTGCCCGACGGGCGGACGGTGGTGCGCGCCCTGGTCGCACTCAAGCTGCGGCTGCTGCGCAACGGGCTGCGGCGCAGCCCCGGCCGGACCACCGTCTACGTGATCGGCGGCGTCCTGGGCCTGGCCCTCGCGGCCGGCGTCGCCGTCGCCATGAGCGCGCTGAACGGGCGCTACGCGGGCTCCGGGGACGCCGGGGTGATGCTGCTCGGCGTGCTGGCCCTGGGCTGGGCCGCCCTGCCGCTGTTCCTCTTCTCCAGCGACGAGAGCGCCGACCCGACCCGGCTGACCATGCTGCCGCTGCGGCCCGGCCCGCTGCTGCGCGGCTCGCTGCTGGCCGCGCTGATCGGACCGGGGCCGCTGATCAGCCTGGTGCTGGTGACCGGCGCGGTGCTGGCCGGCGCGGCCGGCGGCGCCTCGGCCGCGGTCGCGGTGCCCGCCGTACCGCTCGCGGTGCTCTGCCTGGTCACGCTCTCCCGGGCGGTCGCGGCGGGCAACGCCCGGATGCTCTCCAGCCGGCGCGGCAAGGACTTCGCGATCTTCGGCGGGCTGGCCTTCGCGCTGCTGGTGCAGGTCGCCAACGTCGGCTCGCAGAGCATCCTCGGCCGTCGGGGCGGACCGATCGACCTGACCCCGCTGAAGCCGATCGCCTCGGTGCTGCGCTGGATCCCGCCGATCAGCGCGGCGGACGCGCCGCGCACCGCCGGCGAGGGCCGGTACGGGCTCGCGCTGCTCCAGCTCGCCGCGGCCGCCGCGCTGCTGGCGCTGCTGCTGCGCTGGTGGCGGCGGAGCCTGCAGGAGCTGATGGTCACCGCCGACTCCTCCACCCTGGAGGTGGCCCGGGGAGTGCAGAACTCGCGCGGCTGGCGCTTCCTGCCCCAGGGCCGCACCGGCGCGGTGATGCAGCGCCACCTGCGGTACGCCTGGCGCGAGCCGCGGGCCAAGGCCGCGTTGTTCACCAGCATCGGGATGACGCTGGTGATCTGCGTGCTGTCGATGGTCCAGGGCTGGGCGAGCGTCTACCTGCTGGCGATGACCGGGGTGTTCCTCGGACTGCAGATGCTCAACCTGTTCGGCATGGACGGCTCGGCGTTCTGGATGGTCGCCGCCACCCTGCGCACCCCGGCCGACGCCCGGTCCGAGCTGCGCGGCCGGGCGTACGCGGTGCTGTCGTACGCCGTCCCGGTGACGGTGGTGCTGGGGCTGGTGCTGGCGGCCGTCACCGGCCGGTGGGGCGAGCTGCCGTCCGCGCTCGGCCTGGCGCTGACCCTCCTCGGCTGCGGGATCGCGCTGGGCTCGATGTTCAGCGTGCTGGCGCCCTACACCATGCCGGCCGACAGCAACCCGATGCGCAACGCCGCCCCCGGACAGGGCGGGCTGATCCTGCTCAACCAGTTCGGCTCGATGCTCGGCGTCACGGTGCTGGCACTGCCGGTCGGCGGCTACCTCGCCTGGGCACTGGTCTCGGACGGGCCGAGCTGGCCGGTGCTGCTGATCGGCCCGCTGTACGGCGCTCTGGTCGCGACGCTCGGTGTGCGGATGGCCGCGGGCCGGCTGCTGGAGCGCACGCCGGAGATCCTGGCCAAGGCCATCGAGCGCTGAGCCGCGGGCCCCGCCGGCCCGAGCGCCGGACGGTCTTCGCCGCGGCTCCGGCATCATGGGCAGGAGGCCGGACCGTCGAGGAGAGCAGGGACACACCGTGGGCGAGCGCGCACAGCAGGCCGGGACCGCCGGGCCGCTGCTGGAGCAGGCGGTGCGGTCGGTGCTGACGGCACCGGAGGACGCACTGGACCTCGCCCTGGACACCGGGGCCTCGCTGCTGGCCGCCTCGGCCGGGCAGTGGCCCGAGGTGAGCCGGGCGGTGCTCGGCCACGCGGACACCGCCGTCGGCCGCTGCTGGTCCGCCGGATGGCGGCCGGCCGACCTGGCCCGGGTGGTGCGGCGCGAGCTGCAGCCCGTCCACCTGGCCCTCGCCGTGGACCTGATCGCCGCCGAGGACCGCCGCCACCCCGCGGCCGGCCTGGACCGGCGCTGGCGGGAGCAGCTGCGCGAACTGGAGGCCGAGGTGTGGTGGTCCGGGGACGAGGAGTACCTCGGCGCCTTCGCCCACCGGCACCGGCTGGACCGCTTCGCGCTCGCCACCGCCGTCCTGGAGCTGCTGCGCACCTGGGGCCGGCTGCCGCCGATCGCCCCGGTGGGGCCCGCCCCCGGGCAGGCCGTCCGGGGGCGGCACTCGGCGCCGGTGACCGGCGAGCCGCGGATGCTGGCGCGGATCCGGGCACTGCTGGCCAAGGCCGAGTCGACCGAGTACCCGGAGGAGGCCGAGGCGCTGACCGCCAAGGCCCAGCAGCTGATGGCCCAGCACAGCATCGACGACGCGCTGCTGGCCGCGGCCGGCGCCGACCGCGACACCCCGGCGGCGCTGCGGATCGGGGTGGACAACCCGTACGAGGGTCCCAAGACGATGCTGCTGGACGCGGTCGCGGCGGCCAACCGGTGCCGGGTGGTGTGGGCGAAGGAGTTCGGCTTCTGCACCGTGGTCGGCTTCGACGGCGACCTGGACGGCGTCGAGCTGCTCTACACCTCGCTGCTGGTGCAGGCCACCCACGCGCTCAACAAGGCCGGCTCCCGCAAGGACTCGCGCAGCAAGGCGTTCCGGCAGTCCTTTCTGGTCGCGTACGCGGCGCGGATCCGCGAGCGGCTGACCGCCGCGACCGAGCGCGCCACCAGCGCCGCCGCGGCCGGCCGGCACCTGCGCGAGGACGGCACCGAGGAGCAGCTGCTGCCGGACGAGCGGCTGCTGCCCGCGCTCGCCGCCCGCTCCGAGGCGGTGGACGAGCAGGTCGACCGGCTGTTCCCGAAGCTGGTCTCGCAGCGGGTGCGGGTCAGCGACGGCGTGGGCTGGGCGGCCGGACGCGCCGCCGCCGACCGGGCCGCGCTGCACGGGCGCGCCGGTGCGATCCGCCGGTAGGGCCCGTCCCGCCGATCATTCCCCGGGGACCTGATAGAACGTAGTCCGCCACGAACGAAGGGGGACGCGACGTGACGGATCCGGCGGCGGAGTCGGGGTACCGGGACCGGGTGCGCGGAGCGCTGCTCGGCGGAGCGATCGGCGATGCGCTGGGCTGGCCGGTGGAGTTCCAGCAACTCCACCAGATCCAGGACCGGTTCGGGCCGCAGGGCGTGACCACGCTGCCGGCCGGGCCCGGGCCGGTCGAGGTCACCGACGACACCCAGATGACGCTGTTCACCGCCGAGGGCCTGATCCGCGGCTTCGTCCGCGGCTGGACGGGCGGCGGCGGCTCGGTGCCGGAGGCCGTCCACGGCGCCTACCGGCGCTGGCTGCGGACCCAGTACCAGGGCGCGCCGGACACCGAGCCGCAGCCCCGCCCGTACGACGGCTGGCTGCTGAGCCGGCCCTTCCTGTACGCGCGGCGGGCGCCCGGCAACGCCTGCCTGAGCGGGGTGACCGAGCATCCGGTGTTCGAGGCGCCGTCCGCGATCGGGCTGCTGGGGCCGATCAACCCGGGTTCCAAGGGCTGCGGCACGGTGATGCGCTCGGCGCCGTTCGGCCTGGCCCGGCTCGGTGTCGAGCAGTCCTTCGGGCTGGCGGTGCAGTGCGCCCAGCTCACCCACGGACACCCGACCGGCTACCTCGCGGCCGGCGCCTTCGCGTCCCTGGTCGAGCGGCTCGCGGACGGCACCGAGCCGTGGGCGGCGGTCGGCGAGACGGTGGAGCAGATCCGCGAGCTGCCGAGTTCCAAGGAGACCGTCCAGGCGCTGGCCCGGGCGGTGCGGCTGGCCCAGGAGGCCGAGCCGGCCGCGGAGACGGTGGAGCGGGTCGGGCTCGGCTGGATCGCCGAGGAGTGCCTGGCCATCGCGGTGTACTCGCTGCTGGCGGCCACCCTGGACCCCGACCCGGTGCGCACCGCGCTGCTGCTGTCGGTGAACCACTCGGGGGACAGCGACTCGACCGGCGCGGTCTGCGGCAACCTGGTCGGGGCCGCGTACGGCGCCGCGGCGCTGCCCCCCGAGTGGGCCGGGGCGGTCGAGGGCCGGTCCGAGCTGCGGCAGGTCGCCGACGACCTGCTGGTGCTGTTCGGCAGCCGCGACCCGCTGCACCCCGGGCTCGGCGGGCGCTACCCCGCCTGGTGACCACCCGGCCCGGTGACTACCCCGCCCGCGGGTCGGTGACCTGGCCGAGGAACAGCGGCGCGCCGCCCCGGGCGTCCCGGATCAGGAACAGGAACGGCCGGTCGACGTACAGCTGGACCGGCCGTTCGGCGTTCGGCACCGCCATCACCTCCATCCCGACACCGCTGCCGGCCGCCGCGACCGTGCCGTCCTCGCCGACCTCGATCGTGGCCTTCTGCACCACCGTGCCGACGGCCAGCGGGTCCTTGGCGATGCCGCCGAAGTCGGCCGCGTCGAAGGCCGCCCGCACGCCGAGCGAGCGCAGCGCGGGGGTGAGCTCCTTCGAGGTGCCGAAGTGGAAGCGCGGCAGCCGGAGGTCGACCGGCCGCTCGGCGAGGGCCCCGAGGATGCGGTCGAGCTGGGGCTGGTCCAGGCCCTTGGCGAACGCGGCGAAGCCGCCCTGCGCGGGGACGATCACGTCCATCACCAGCCCGCCCTCCGCGTAGGGCAGCTCGACGGCCTGCCAGGGCTCGCCGACGATCCCGCCGGAGCCGTCGGCGTACTTGAACTCCCCGGTCTGCCCCATCGTGGGGACGGCCGGGGCGGAGCCGTCGAGCTTGCGGAACGGGCGGTCGGCGGTGTGCGAGGGCTTGAAGGCGGAGGCCCACTTCGCCTTGAGGTACAGCGCGTCGGTGAGCACCAGCCGGGTGCTCGACGTGATCCCGTTCGAGCCGAACAGGTCCTTGATCCGGCCGTCGGTGGCCTTCTCCACGGCCGCGTTGACGGTCTTGCGGGCCCCGTCCGGGTCCTTGGCGAAGTCGGCCTGGTGGACCCCGGCGTCGAAGGCGGCGGCGAGGGTGGCGAGGTAGTCCGGCTCGACGGCCAGGCCCTGCTGGGTCCAGACGTCGTCGCTGCGGCGCAGGGTCAGCCTGTCGGTGGCCGGGACCGGCCGGTTCAGCGCGCCGGTGGCGAGCGCGTACTGCCGCGGGTCGAGCCCGGTGTGCAGGGCCGCGGCCAGTTCCCCGGCGGTGGCGCCGCGGGCTCCGGGCAGCAGCATGGCGAGCAGGGTGGCCAGGCCGGACGGGGAGACCACGAGGTTGCTCCCGGCGGCGTCCGGCTCGCCGGTCAGGGCGTGCAGGAGGTCCAGGCCGAAGGCGTCGGTGGCGGTCGCGGTGGCGGCCACCTGGGCCGGGTCGACGGCCGGCCGGCTCGCGGCCGCGGACGCCCGGAGCTCCACGGGCGCGGCGGCCCCGGTGCTGCCGCAGCCGGCGAGCAGCGGCGTGGCGAGCGCGGCCGCGAGGAGCAGCGCCGCCGGGCGGCGGAGGGTGCGACGGGTTGCGGTGCTGCGGTTCGTCATGGCCCTTCGACGTGCCGCCCCGCCCACCGGTTCCGCCCGGCCGGCGCGCCCCGGATCAGTCCCAGAGCGCTCCGAACTCCAGCAGTTCGTCCCGGTGCTCGATCCGCTCCACCCAGTCGGCCGGCCAGGCCGCCCCGCCGTGGTGGGCGCCGGCGAAGGCACCGGTCAGGCAGGCCAGCGAGTCGGAGTCGCCGCTGGAGCAGGCGGCCCGGCGGACGGCCGCCACCGGGTCGTCGGGCAGCAGCAGGAAGCAGAGCAGGCCGGTGCCGAAGGCCTCCTCGGCGACCCAGCCCTCTCCGGTGGCCAGGCACGGGTCGGCCTCGACGTCGGGGGCGGCGAGCGCCGCGTCCAGCCGGTCGAGCACCTGGAGGCAGTCGTCCCAGCCGCGGGCGATGACGGCCTGCGGGGAGGCGCCGTGCCAGTGGTCGGCGAGGTCGCCGAGCCAGAACGCGTCGTACCGCTCGCGGTTCGCCAGCGCGTACGCCCGCAGCACCGCGGGCAGTGCGGCGGGCGGAACGCCCTCGGCGAGCCTGCGCACGGCGTACGCGGTGAGGTCGCTGGCGGCGAGCGCGGTCGGGTGGCCGTGGGTGAGCGCGGACTGCAGCTGGGCGGCGCCGGAGAGCTGCCGGGCGTCCAGGTCGCGGATCAGCCCGACCGGGGCGACCCGCATGTTGGCGCCGCAGCCCTTGGAGCCGACGTCGCTGGCCTGCTGCCAGCGGTACTCGTCGTGGCTGAGCCGCTGGCAGGCGCGCAGGCAGGTCATGCCGGGGGCGCGGTTGTTCTGCGGGGAGCGCCACCAGTCGACGAACTCCTCGCGGACCGGCCGTTCCAGCCGCAGGGGCGTCAGGGTCCCGCGCGCCAGGGCGGTGCGCAGGCCGCGGGCGAGGGCGAGCGTCATCTGGGTGTCGTCGGTGACCAGCGCCTTCTTCGGCAGCGGGAGCCGCCGCCAGTCAGGGTGGTCGGCGGCGATCCGCTCGATGTCCTGGAACTCGGTCGGCCGGCCCATCGCGTCGCCGATCGCCAGCCCCAGCAGTGCCCCCGTCGCCTTGCCCACGGCAGCTCCCCCTCTTCCTGTCACACCTCGACCAACAGCTCCTTGAGCCCGCGGATCACGTAGCCCGGGTTCCACTCGGGCTCGCGGACCAGCCGCAGGCCCGGGGCCCGGCGCAGCAGCGTGCCGTAGGACTCGGTGAGCTCCAGTCTGGCGAGCGGAGCGCCCAGACAGAAGTGGATTCCGGCGCCGAAGGTGATGTGCGGGTTGTCGGTGCGGCCGAGGTCGAGGCGGTCCGGGTCGGCGAAGCGCTCGGGGTCGCGGTTGGCGGAGCCGAAGAGCAGGGCGATCTCGGCGCCGCGCGGGATGGTGACGCCGCGGACCTCGATGTCCTCCAGCACCCAGCGCTCGAACATCTGCAGCGGGGTGTCCCAGCGCATCAGCTCCTCGATCGCGGTGGGCAGCAGTGCGTCCACCGAGCCGCGCAGCCGGGCGAGCTCCCCGGGGTTGCGGAACAGCGCCCACCAGCCGTTGCCGGTGGTGTTGACGGTGGCCTCGTGGCCGGCGTTGAGCAGCAGCACGCAGGTGGAGATCATCTCCTGCTCGCTGAGCGCGTCGGAGCCCTCCTGGGCCTGGATGAGCGCGCTGATCAGGTCCGTCCCGGGGTTGCCCCGGCGTTCGCGGATCAGGGTGCGCAGGTAGTCGGAGAACTCGATGCTCGCGGTGACGGCCCGGCGGGCGGTCTCCTCGGTGGGGTTGAGCTCGAACATCCCGGTGATGTCGGCGGACCAGGGCCGCAGCAGGTGGCGGTCGACCTCCGGCACGCCGAGCATCTCGGCGATCACGGCGACCGGCAGCGGCTCGGCGACGGCGGAGATCAGGTCGCCGCCGCCGGCCGCGAGCAGCCCGTCGACCAGTTCGCCGGCCAGCCGCTGCACAGTGGGGCGCAGGCCCTCGACCATGCGCGGGGTGAAGGCCTTGGAGACCAGCCGGCGCAGCCGGGTGTGGTCGGGCGCCTCCAGGTCGAGCAGCCCGTGGTCGTTGAGGGTGTGGAAGGGCTCGTGCGCCGGGTCGGGCTCGGGGCGGCCGAACTCCTGGTGGCTGAAGCGGTGGGTGTAGGTGCGGCCGAGCCGCCGGTCGCGCAGCAGGGCGCTGACGTCCTCGTGGCGCGAGACGAGCCACTGGTTCGTGGGCTCGAAGTACGTCACCGGCGCGTGCTCGCGCAGTTCGGCGTACGCGTCGTACGGGTGGGCCACGAAGGCCGCCGACCAGGGGTCGAACTTCGCCGTCGTCGTCATCGGTCGATCACTCCAGGCCAGGAGGGGGGAAGCCGGAAAGATCATCGTACGCACGCGGTGCATCCGGGAACATGACCCTTCCGGCGCCCGCTCAGGCCCGTTCCAGGACAAGTCGGCGCACCAGCTTCGGCAGCGCCTGCGAGATCGGCTCCCGGATCACCTCGGCCGCGGCCTCGTCGTAGGGCGTCGGCTCGCCGTTCACGATGATCAGCTTCGCCCCGGTCCGCACCGCGTTGTACGGCAGCCCCGCCACCGGGAACACCTGGAGGCTGGTGCCGACCGCGATGAAGACGTCGCAGGCCCGGGCGACCGCGTCGGCCTGCCCGAGCACCTCCGGGTCCAGGTTCTCGCCGAACATCACGATGCGCGGCTTGAGGATCCCCCCGCACTCCCGGCACGCCGGGTCCGGCTCGCCCGCCCCGACCCGCTCCAGCGCGTCCGCCATCGACCCGACCACCCGGCAGCGCAGGCACTGCGTCTCCCGCACGTTGCCGTGCAGTTCGAGCACCTTGCGGGCGGTCAGCCCGGACCTCTGGTGCAGCCCGTCGATGTTCTGGGTGAGCACCCGCAGCGGCAGCCCGGAGCGCTCCAGGTCGACCAGCGCCCGGTGCCCGGCGTTCGGCTCGGCGCCCAGCGCGCCCGTCTCCAGCCGCATCCGCCAGGCCCGCCGCCGGACCTCCGGGTCCTCCAGGTACGGCCCGATGGTGACCAGCTCCTGCGCCGACGGGTCCTTCTGCCACAGCCCCTGCGGGCCGCGGTAGTCGGGGATGCCGGAGTCCGTCGAGATGCCCGCGCCGGTGAGCACGGCGATCAGGGGGCGCTTCGCGTTCATACCCCGGACCGTACGGCTCGCGGCCCACGACCGGCCACCGAAAATCCGGGGGGTGCCGGGCCGGGGCCCGCTTCGGGCCAGGACGCGCGTTTCAGGCCAGGGCGGCGCGCGGCGCGGCGGCCGGGCGGGCCAGCGGGGCGAGCGCGAGCAGGTAGCAGGCGGCGGCGAGCGGGACGAGGGCCAGGTCGACGCCCGAGGCCAGGGTGCCGAGCAGCGCCAGCACCGGGCTCCACCAGCGCAGCGCCCGGGAGCGGCCGGCCGCGGCGGCGGTCAGCAGCGCCAGCAGGCCGACGTAGAAGAGCAGCGGGCCGACCTGGTAGACGAGCGGCAGCACGCCCGGGACGTCCTGGACCCGGTCGAACAGCCGCGACTGCTCGGCCTTGTCCGCCGCCGCCAGCCCCACCACCAGGTCGATGCCGATCTGCGCCAGCGAGCAGAGCAGCCCCGCGAGGGCCGTCCCCAGCGCCGCCCCGGCCGCGGTCCGCCCGGCCGTGCCGCGCGGGGCGAGCCGCCGGTGCAGGGCGAGGAGGACGGGGGCGAAGAGCAGCAGCCCGGCGAGCATCGCGGTGTGCCCCGCCGTCCAGCCGGGGCCGGGCGCCCGGGAGCCCGGCACCAGGCGGATGCCGCCGTAGAGGGCCATCAGGGCCGGGGCGCCGACGACGGCGTACGGCGTGAGGCCGCCGAGGCGAGTGAGGCCGCTGAGGCGGGTGGGGCGGGTGTTCCGGGCATCCAGGGCGGCGTTCATCCGATGGTCTCCAGCGGTGTGGTCCGTTCCGACACCGCAGAGCCTCCCGCCCGGGGCCCTCGTCCCGGATCACCCGCACCGGCGAACCGGTCGCCTCCCCCGCACGGGGGAGCCCGTCAGGACTCCCCCGCCACCACCGCCCCGGCCTCGTACGCGAACACCACCGCGTGCACCCGGTCCCGCAGCCCGAGCTTGCTCAGCACATTGCTGACGTGCGTCTTCACCGTGTGCTCGCTGACCACCAGCTCGGCCGCGATCTCGGCGTTGGACAGCCCGCGCGCGATCAGCCGCAGCGTCTCCCGCTCGCGCAGGGTCAGCTGCTCCAGCAGCCGCGACGGCGGTCGCACCGCCCGCTCCGGCGCCCCCGGCCGACGAGCCGCGAACTCGCCGATCAGCCGCCTGGTCACCGACGGCGCGAGCAGCGCCTCCCCCGAGGCGACCATCCGCACCCCGTGCGCCAGGTCGTCCCGCCGGACGTCCTTGAGCAGGAAGCCGCTGGCGCCCGCGTACAGCGCGTCGAAGACGTAGTCGTCGATGTCGAAGGTGGTCAGCATGATCACCTTGGTCGACGGGAACTCGGCGCACACCCGGCGGGCCGCCTCCAGCCCGTCCATCACCGGCATCCGGACGTCCAGCAGCAGCACGTCCGGGCCGTGCGCGCGCACCGCCTCGATCGCCTCGGCCCCGTCGCACGCCTCGGCCACCACCTCGATGTCCGGCTGCGCGTCCAGGATCATCCCGAACCCGGCCCGCACCAGCTCCTGGTCGTCCGCGACGACCACCCGGATCGGCGTCATTCGTCCACCCTCTCCACCACCCCGCCCGTGCCCAGCGGCAGCCGGGCCCTCACCAGGAAACCCCTGCCCTCCGGCCCCGGCCCGGCCTCGGCCCGCCCGCCGCAGGCCACCGCCCGCTCCCGGATGCCGACCAGCCCGCGGCCGCCGGACCAGCCGACCACCGCACGGCCGGCCTGGGCCGGCACCCCGCGTCCGTTGTCCGAGACCACCACCTCCAGCACCTCCCCGGCCCGCCGCACCCGGACCGCGACCCGGTCCGCCCCGGCGTGCTTGACCGTGTTGGTCAGCGCCTCCTGCACGATCCGGTGCGCCGCCGTCTCCACATCGGCCGGCAGCGGGCCCCCCTGCTCCGGAAGTTCGAGATCCACCCGCAGCCCCGCCGCGCGCACCCGGTCGGCCACCGCGGCGAGCTCGGCCAGCCGGGGCTGCGGCGCCAGCTGCCGGCCCGCCTCCGGATCCTTCAGCACCCCCAGCACCCGCCGCAGCTGGACCATCGCGTCCCGGCCCGCGTCGGCGATGGTGTCGAACGCGCGGACCGCCCGGTCCGGATCGCTGCGCACCACCACCGGCCCGGCCTCGGCCTGGATCACCATCAGCGAGACGGCGTGGGCCAGGATGTCGTGCATCTCCCGGGCGATCCGGGCCCGCTCCTCCGCCACCGCCCGGGCCGCGTCGCTCGCCGCCCGTTCGCCGGCCTCCCGGGCCCGCTCCGCCTGCACCCGGGCCAGCTGCCGCTGGGCGCGCACCAGCGAGCCGAACACGAAGGTGCCGACGGAGGTGACCAGGCTGAACAGCGCGCCGTTCGGCGAGTGGGTGCCCAGCACGTTGCCGACCACCACCACCGCCAGCACGCTCCACCGCACCCGCTCCGAGGACCGCTCCGCCACCGTGTAGAGGGCGACCACCCCGGACAGCGGCACCTGGGGGTTGGCCGAGTGCGCCACCACCGAGATCACCAGCGACGGCGCCGTCGCCAGCACCAGCACCGTCAGCGGCCTCAGGCGCCGCCAGGGCAGCGGCAGCGCGGTCGCCACCGCGAGCAGGTGGATCCACCACGGGCGCACCGTGGTGTCCTGGGACACCGCCCAGAGCGCGACCCCGGCCGCCGCCACCGCCAGCAGCGAGTCCGGCAGGTACGGGCCGAACCCGTCCAGCCGGCCGCGCAGGCGCACCGCACGCTCCACCCCGGTCCCTCCCCCGTAGCCGGGGACGCCGCCCCCGCGCAGGAGATCATGCCCTACCGGCAGCGCCTGCGGAACGCCCAGGTCAGACACCGCTGACCGTCACACCGCCGGTCTCCGCCCGGGCGCTGATGCTGCGCGCCGCGCCCGGCTGCGAGGGAATGCCCACGTCCACCGCGCCGGCCGAGGCCCTGGCGTCCACCGCGTACGCCTCCCCGGCCGGCACCCGCAGCCGCACCCCGCCGTTGGTGGTGCTCGCCTCGACCTTCGACGGCGCCGCGGCGAAGTCGGCCCGCACCCCGCCGTTCACCGTGGTCAGCCGCACCCGCGGGGCCCGCAGCCCGTCGGCCTCGACCCCGCCGTTGGTCACCTCGGCGTCCACCTCGCCGGCCAGCCCGGACAGCTTGACGCCGCCGTTGCCCTCCTTCACCCGCACCCTGGTCCCGGCGGGCACCTGCACGGTGTACCCGATCCCGCAGGAGCCGCAGTCGTACGTCAGCCTCAGCACGCCGTCCGTCACCTCGTGGGTGCTCTTCGGCGGGTCCCCCCGGTAGTCCTGGTTCTCGACCACGTGCACGGCGTCACCGCCCCCGTTCACCACCACCCCGCCGTCGGCCCCCTCCACGACGAGCTCCCGGACCGGCCCCGCCACCCCGTAGCTCACCGTCCGGTGCTCCGCGTCGTCCCCGAACGGCAGGCAGGCCGACATCCCGACCAGTACCCCCGCCGTGATCGCCACCGCGCCCAGCACCCGCTTCATCCCCGGCTCCTTCGAAAGCCCGTCGACCGACACCGGGAACCCTCCCTCGGCGGCCGCCCCGACCGCCTCCCCCGCCGGAGCGGTTCCCGCCCCTCCCCCGTACGACGGAGCCGTCCGGCCCCGGGAACGCCGAAGGGCCCGGAGGCTTGATGCCTCCGGGCCCTTCTCTTTGTAGCGGGGACAGGATTTGAACCTGCGACCTCTGGGTTATGAGCCCAGCGAGCTACCGAGCTGCTCCACCCCGCGTCGGTAAACATGACTCTACGCGACTTCGGCCGAATGACCTAATCGGCTTCCGTCCGCGCCCCGGGCGGCCCCGCCGGCCGGGCCTCCCCCACGCCCCCGGCAGCCCCCGGCGGCCCCTGACGGCCCCTGGCGCCCCCTGGCGGCCCCCGGGAACGCCGCAGGGCGGCCACCCCGTGGGGTGACCGCCCTGCGATCGGTGCTGCGCGACTCAGCCGGTGTACGGGCCGTAGTCGTAGTCGTCCAGCGGAACCGCCTGGCCGGAGCCGGCGCCGAAGGGCGACAGGTCGTAGTCGTCGTAGCCGACGGCCGAGTACATCGCGGCCTTGGCCTCCTCGGTCGGCTCGACCCGGATGTTGCGGTAACGGGGCAGGCCCGTACCGGCCGGGATGAGCTTACCCAGGATGACGTTCTCCTTGAGGCCCAGCAGCGGGTCCGACTTGGCGTGGATCGCCGCGTCGGTGAGGACCCGGGTCGTCTCCTGGAAGGAGGCGGCCGACAGCCAGGACTCGGTGGCCAGCGAGGCCTTGGTGATACCCATCAGCTGCGGACGGCCGGAGGCGGGGTGACCGCCCTCGGCGACGACGCGGCGGTTCTCCTGCTCGAAGCGGCCGCGCTCGACCAGCTCGCCGGGCAGCAGCTCGGCGTCGCCCGACTCGATGATCGTCACGCGGCGGAGCATCTGCCGGATGATGATCTCGATGTGCTTGTCGTGGATCGACACACCCTGCGAGTTGTAGACCTTCTGGACCTCGGCGACCAGGTGGACCTGGACGGCACGCTGGCCCATGATGCGCAGGACGTCGTGCGGGTTGGTGGCACCCATGGTCAGCTTCTGGCCGACCTCGACCGCCTCGCCCTCGCTGACGAGCAGCTTCACACGCTTCGAGACCGGGTAGGCGATCTCGTCGGTGCCGTCGTCCGGCGTGACGACCAGCTTGCGGGTCTTCTCGGTGTCCTCGATGCGGACCCGGCCCTGCGCCTCCGAGATCGGGGCCACACCCTTGGGGGTACGGGCCTCGAAGAGCTCGACGACACGCGGCAGACCCTGGGTGATGTCGTCACCGGCCACACCACCGGTGTGGAAGGTACGCATGGTCAGCTGGGTACCGGGCTCACCGATGGACTGGGCGGCGATGATGCCGACCGCCTCACCGATGTCGACCAGCTTGCCGGTGGCCAGCGAGCGCCCGTAGCACATGGCACAGGTGCCGACGGCCGACTCACAGGTCAGGATCGAGCGGGTCTTGACCTCGCCGATGCCGTGGCGGATCAGCTCGTCGATCAGGACGTCGCCGAGGTCGGTGTTGGCGGTGGCAAGGAGCTTGCCGTCCACCGTGATGTCCTCGGCGAGCATGCGGGCGTAGACGCTGGTCTCGACGTCGTCGGCCTTGCGCAGCACGCCGTCCGCACCCACGGAGCCGATCGCCAGCTTCAGGCCGCGCTCGGTGCCGCAGTCCTCCTCGCGAATGATGACGTCCTGGGAGACGTCGACCAGACGACGGGTGAGGTAACCGGAGTCGGCGGTACGGAGGGCGGTGTCGGCCAGACCCTTACGGGCACCGTGGGTGGAGATGAAGTACTCCAGCACGGACAGACCCTCACGGAACGACGCCTTGATGGGTCGCGGGATGGTCTCGTTCTTGGCGTTCGACACCAGACCACGCATACCGGCGATCTGGCGCATCTGCATCATGTTTCCACGAGCACCCGAGTCGACCATCATGAAGATGGGGTTCGTCTTCGGGAAGTTCTCGTTCATGGCCTCGGCGACCTCGTTGGTCGCCTGGGTCCAGATGCCGATGAGCTCCTGCTTGCGCTCGTCGTTGGTGATCAGGCCGCGCTCGTACTGACGCTGGACCTTCTCCGCCTTCGCCTCGTAGCCCTCGAGGATCTGGGGCTTGTTCGGCGGGACGACGACGTCGGAGATCGAGACGGTGACACCCGAGCGGGTCGACCAGTGGAAGCCGGACGCCTTCAGGTTGTCCAGGGTCGCCGCGACGACGACCTTGGGGTAGCGCTCCGCCAGGTCGTTGACGATCGCGGAGAGCTGCTTCTTGCCCACCTCGTAGTCGACGAACGGGTAGTCCTCGGGCAGCAGCTCGTTGAAGAGCGCGCGGCCCAGGGTGGTGGTCAGGCGGAAGGGCTCGCCGTCGAACCAGCTCGACTGGCCGTCCTCGTCCACCGGGGCGGTCCAGCCGCGCGGCGGGACGGTGCCGGCCGGCAGGCGCAGCTCGATCGGGGCCTGGACGTCCAGGTCGCGGGCGTCGAAGGCCATGATCGCCTCGGCGGTCGACGAGAAGGTGCGGCCGGCGCCCTTCACGTTGTCGCGGTCCGAGGTCAGGAAGAACAGACCGAGCACCATGTCCTGGGTCGGCATGGTGACGGGGCGACCGTCGGCCGGCTTCAGGATGTTGTTCGAGGACAGCATCAGGATGCGGGCCTCGGCCTGCGCCTCCGCGGAGAGCGGCAGGTGGACGGCCATCTGGTCACCGTCGAAGTCCGCGTTGAACGCGGTGCAGACGAGCGGGTGGATCTGGATGGCCTTGCCCTCGACCAGCTGCGGCTCGAAGGCCTGGATGCCGAGGCGGTGCAGGGTGGGCGCACGGTTCAGCAGGACCGGGTGCTCGGCGATGACCTCTTCGAGCACGTCCCACACGACCGGACGGGCACGCTCGACCATGCGCTTGGCCGACTTGATGTTCTGCGCGTGGTTCAGGTCGACCAGGCGCTTCATCACGAACGGCTTGAAGAGCTCCAGCGCCATGGCCTTGGGCAGACCGCACTGGTGCAGCTTGAGCTGCGGGCCGACGACGATGACCGAACGGGCCGAGTAGTCGACTCGCTTGCCGAGCAGGTTCTGACGGAAACGACCCTGCTTGCCCTTCAGCATGTCGCTGAGGGACTTCAGCGGGCGGTTGCCGGGGCCCGTGACCGGGCGACCACGACGGCCGTTGTCGAACAGCGCGTCGACGGCCTCCTGGAGCATGCGCTTCTCGTTGTTCACGATGATCTCGGGGGCACCGAGGTCGAGAAGGCGCTTCAGGCGGTTGTTGCGGTTGATCACGCGGCGGTACAGGTCGTTCAGGTCGGAGGTCGCGAAGCGGCCACCGTCCAGCTGCACCATCGGACGCAGGTCCGGCGGGATGACCGGGACGCAGTCCAGCACCATGCCGTTGGGCTTGTTGGTGGTCTGCAGGAACGCGGAGACGACCTTGAGGCGCTTGAGCGCGCGGGTCTTCTTCTGGCCCTTGCCGGTGCGGATGATCTCGCGCAGGCGCTCGGACTCCTCCGCCAGGTCGAAGGTCTCCAGGCGGTCCTTGAGGGCCGCCGCGCCCATCGAGCCGGAGAAGTAGGTGCCGAAGCGGTCGCGCAGCTCGCGGTAGAGCAGCTCGTCGCCCTCGAGGTCCTGGACCTTGAGGTTCTTGAAGCGGGCCCACACCTCGTCGAGGCGGTCGAGCTCGCGCTGCGCGCGGTCGCGCAGCTGCTTCATCTCGCGCTCGGCGCCCTCGCGCACCTTGCGGCGCACGTCGGCCTTGGCGCCCTCGGCCTCCAGCTCGGCCAGGTCGGTCTCGGCCTTCTTGGCGCGGGCCTCGAGGTCCGAGTCGCGGCGGTTCTCGATCTGCTGACGCTCGACCGAGACGTGCGCCTCCAGGGACGGCAGGTCGCGCTGGCGGCGCTCGTCGTCGACCCAGGTGATCATGTAGGCGGCGAAGTAGATGACCTTCTCGAGGTCCTTCGGCGCCAGGTCCAGCAGGTAGCCCAGGCGGGACGGCACGCCCTTGAAGTACCAGATGTGGGTGACCGGGGCGGCCAGCTCGATGTGGCCCATCCGCTCGCGGCGCACCTTGGCGCGGGTCACCTCGACGCCGCAGCGCTCGCAGATGATGCCCTTGAAGCGGACGCGCTTGTACTTACCGCAGTAGCACTCCCAGTCCCGGGTGGGGCCGAAGATCTTCTCGCAGAAGAGCCCGTCCTTTTCCGGCTTCAGGGTGCGGTAGTTGATGGTCTCCGGCTTCTTGACCTCGCCGTGCGACCACTGGCGGATGTCGTCGGCGGTGGCCAGGCCGATGCGGAGCTCGTCGAAGAAGTTGACGTCAAGCACTGGTCGTCAAGCCCTCTTTCGTAAGTCGAGAGTCGTTCATGTGGTCTGAGGGGGGCCTGGGGGCGGGCCGGCCGCTGCTGCGGCCGGCCCGGCCTCCGTCAGACCTCTTCGACGCTGCTCGGCTCGCGCCGGGACAGGTCGATGCCGAGCTCCTCGGCGGCGCGGAACACGTCCTCGTCGGAGTCCCGCATCTCGATGGACTGGCCGTCCGAGGACAGCACCTCCACGTTGAGGCAGAGCGACTGCATTTCCTTGATGAGAACCTTGAAGGACTCGGGAATGCCGGGCTCGGGGATGTTCTCGCCCTTGACGATGGCCTCGTAGACCTTGACTCGGCCGAGGACGTCGTCGGACTTGATGGTGAGGAGCTCCTGGAGCGCGTAGGCCGCGCCGTACGCCTCGAGGGCCCACACCTCCATCTCACCGAAGCGCTGACCACCGAACTGCGCCTTACCACCGAGCGGCTGCTGGGTGATCATCGAGTACGGACCGGTCGAACGGGCGTGCAGCTTGTCGTCGACCAGGTGGTGCAGCTTGAGGATGTACATGTAGCCGACCGAGACCGGCATCGGGAACGGCTCGCCGGAGCGGCCGTCGAACAGTCGGGCCTTGCCGGTGGAGTTCACCAGGCGCTCACCGTCACGGGTGAGGGTGGTGTTGTCCAGCAGGCCGGTGATCTCGTCCTCGCGGGCGCCGTCGAAGACCGGGGTGGCGAGGTTGGTGCCGCCCTCGACCGTGTCGGCGCCGATCGCCTGCAGGCGCTGGGCCCACTCGTCGGCCAGCCCGGAGACGTCCCAGCCCTGCTTGGCGAGCCACCCGAGGTGGATCTCCAGGACCTGTCCCGGGTTCATTCGGGACGGGACACCCAGCGGGTTGAGGATGATGTCGACCGGGGTGCCGTCCTCCAGGAACGGCATGTCCTCGACCGGCAGGATCTTCGAGATGACGCCCTTGTTGCCGTGACGGCCGGCGAGCTTGTCACCGTTGGTGATCTTGCGCTTCTGGGCCACGTAGACGCGGACCAGCTGGTTGACGCCCGGGGGCAGCTCGTCGCCCTCTTCGCGGTCGAAGACGCGGACGCCGATGACCTTGCCGGACTCACCGTGCGGAACCTTCAGCGAGGTGTCGCGGACCTCACGGGCCTTCTCACCGAAGATCGCGCGGAGCAGGCGCTCCTCCGGGGTCAGCTCGGTCTCGCCCTTGGGCGTGACCTTGCCGACCAGGATGTCGCCGGTGACGACGTCGGCGCCGATGCGGATGATGCCGCGCTCGTCGAGGTCCGCGAGGACCTCCTCGGAGACGTTCGGGATGTCCCGGGTGATCTCCTCGGGGCCGAGCTTGGTGTCACGGGCGTCGACCTCGTGCTCCTCGATGTGGATCGAGGAGAGGACGTCGTCCTGCACGAGGCGCTGCGACAGGATGATCGCGTCCTCGTAGTTGTGACCCTCCCACGACATGAACGCCACGAGCAGGTTCTTGCCGAGGGCCATCTCGCCCTCGTCGGTGCACGGGCCGTCGGCCAGCACCTGGTTGACCTCGACCCGGGCGCCCTCGTCCACGAGCACCTTCTGGTTGAAGGCGGTGCCCTGGTTCGAGCGGGTGAACTTGGCGGCGCGGTACGTGGTGTACGTGCCGTCGTCGTTGGCCACGGTGACGTAGTCGGCCGAGACCTCCTGGACGACACCGGCCTTCTCGGCGGTGATGACGTCCGCGGCGTCGACGGCGCAGCGGTACTCCATGCCGGTACCGACCAGCGGAGCCTCGCTCTTCAGCAGCGGCACCGCCTGGCGCATCATGTTCGAGCCCATGAGCGCGCGGTTGGCGTCGTCGTGCTCGAGGAACGGGATCATGGCGGTCGCGACCGACACCATCTGGCGCGGCGAGACGTCCATGTAGTCGATCTCGGTGCCCGGGATGTAGTCGATCTCGCCACCACGGCGGCGGACCAGGACACGCGGCTCGGCGAAGTGCAGGTCCGCGGTCAGCGGGGCGTTCGCCTGGGCGATGACGTAGCGGTCCTCCTCGTCGGCGGTCAGGTAGTCGACCTTCTCCGTGACGACACCCTCGATGACCTTGCGGTACGGGGTCTCGATGAAGCCGAACGCGTTGACCCGGCCGTAGGAGGCGAGCGAGCCGATCAGACCGATGTTCGGGCCTTCGGGGGTCTCGATCGGACACATGCGGCCGTAGTGCGAGGGGTGCACGTCACGGACCTCGAAGCCGGCCCGCTCACGGGACAGACCACCGGGGCCCAGCGCGGACAGACGACGCTTGTGGGTCAGGCCCGACAGCGGGTTCGTCTGGTCCATGAACTGCGACAGCTGGCTGGTGCCGAAGAACTCCTTGATGGAGGCGACGACCGGCCGGATGTTGATCAGGGTCTGCGGCGTGATCGCCTCGACGTCCTGGGTGGTCATGCGCTCGCGCACGACGCGCTCCATACGGGCGAGACCCGTACGGACCTGGTTCTGGATGAGCTCGCCGACGTTGCGCAGGCGACGGTTGCCGAAGTGGTCGATGTCGTCGACCTCGACCACGATGTCGCGGCCTTCGTCGTCACGCCACTCGGTCTCGCCCGCGTGCAGCTTCACCAGGTACTTGATCGCACCGATGATGTCGGGCTCGGTGAGCACGCCGGAGTCCAGCGACTCGGCGTTGCCCAGCTTGCGGTTGACCTTGTAACGGCCGACCTTCGCGAGGTCGTAGCGCTTCGGGTTGAAGTACAGGTTCTCCAGAAGCGTCTGCGCGGCCTCGCGCGTGGGCGGCTCGCCCGGACGCAGCTTGCGGTAGATGTCCAGCAGCGCGTCGTCCTGGCCCTGGGTGTGGTCCTTCTCCAGGGTGGCGCGCATCGACTCGTACTCGCCGAACTCCTCGAGAATCATCTCGTTGGTCCAGCCGAGCGCCTTGAGCAGCACGGTGACGGACTGCTTGCGCTTGCGGTCGATGCGGACGCCGACCATGTCGCGCTTGTCGATCTCCATCTCCAGCCAGGCACCACGCGAGGGGATGACCTTGCAGGAGTAGATGTCCTTGTCGGACACCTTGTCCAGGGTGGAGTCGAAGTACACACCCGGGGAGCGGACGAGCTGCGACACGACGACACGCTCGGTGCCGTTGATCACGAACGTGCCCTTGTGGGTCATGAGCGGGAAATCGCCCATGAAGACCGTCTGAGACTTGATCTCACCGGTCTCGTTGTTGGTGAACTCGGCCGTGACGAAGAGCGGGGCCGCGAACGTGAAGTCGCGGTCCTTGCACTCGTCAATGGAGTTCTTCGGCGGCTCGAAACGGTGGTCGCGGAAGGTCAGCGACATCGACCCGCTGAAGTCCTCGATCGGGGAGATCTCCTCGAAGATCTCCTCCAGACCGGACTTCGTGGGGACGTCCTGACCACTCTCCAGGGCCGCCTCGACCCGGGACTTCCAGGCCGCGTTGCCGAGCAGCCAGTCAAAGCTCTCGGTCTGCAGGGCCAGGAGGTTCGGGACCTCGAGGGGCTCCTTGATCTTCGCGAACGAGACGCGGAGCGGGGCGGTGGATGCGGCGGAATTGTTCGAGGCGTTGCGCGGCGCGGCCAAGAGGGGGGTCCTTCCGAGGGCTCGGAGCTCACTACGCGCGTACCAGCCGGGCCTGCTTGGGCTTGGTGCCGCCTCCCTCGCCACTGGCCTCCGCCGGGGTCGAAACCCCAGGTCAGAGCCGCTTTGCGGAGGCGGTGCCAGACCCCATCAGGGCAACGCAAACTCCGGGCGACGAGTCACGGAGAAGCTAACAGGCAGCGCAAAGGGACAGTGTAGCCAATGGCGACACTGCTGTCCAGCTCTGATTCGGAGACCGAATCGGAGACTCCTCCCGGTAGCCGGCGGGCGCGGGCGCCCACCGGGTACTGCTCTAACTCACGTGGAGTCATTTCCCGCCGGAGCCACTGGTTATGCATCCAGTGGCGAACCAACCGGGCGGACTCGCGCCTTGAGAATCGCGCGCCGCGCCAGGTTCGTCAAGGGCCCGCCGGCGGCGCGGGCCTCGACCTGTCTATCGATCCGGAGCCCCCCGGCGTTACAGAAGCCGTGGTGGCGCCGCCCTCGACGACGGTGATCACCATACCCCCCGGCACCGACGGTGCCGAGTGGGCCGTCGGCCACGCCGGCGGGCCGTACCGGCCGGTCGGGGGAACGGGACCGGGGGCGGCCCCGGCGGGGCCCGGACCCGGCCCGGAAACGCGAAAAAGCCGGGCCGACCACCCGCAAGGGTGATCGGCCCGGCCCTACGCCCCCTCAGAGGGGGCGCGAGATCACTTGACGGTGACCTTGGCGCCGGCGCCCTCGAGGGCAGCCTTGGCCTTCTCGGCAACGTCCTTGGCAACCTTCTCCAGGACCTTGGCACCAGCGGTGTCAACGAGGTCCTTGGCCTCCTTCAGGCCGAGGGAGGTCAGGGTGCGCACCTCCTTGATGACCTGGATCTTCTTGTCGCCGGCGCCATCGAGGATGACGTCGAACTCGTCCTGCTCCTCAGCGGCCTCGGCGGCCGGGCCGGCAACGCCGGCGGCGGCAACGGCGACCGGGGCGGCGGCGGTGACGTCGAACTTCTCCTCGAAGGCCTTCACGAAGGCGGCCAGCTCGATGAGGGTGAGCTCCTCGAACTGCGCGAGCAGCTCGTCCTGGGACAGCTTCGCCATGATGGCGTCCTTCCACTAAATCGGCAGGTTGGTGCCGGATGTACGGGTGGGGCGGGCGTACGGGCCCGCAGCGAGGCGTGAGCCTGCCGAATTACTCGGCGGCGGCGTCCTCGGCGGCGGGAGCCGGCGTACCGGCACCGCCCTGCTCGACCTTGTCGCGCAGCGCGTCCACAGTGCGGACGAGCTTCGACGGCAGGGCCTGGAAGAGCGCGGCAGCCTGGGACTGCTTGGCCTTCAGGGCACCCGCCAGCTTGGCGAGCAGCACCTCGCGGGACTCGAGGTCCGCGAGCTTCTTGATCTCATCGGCGGACAGCGCCTTACCGTCAAGGACACCGCCCTTGATGATGAGAGCGGGGTTCTCCTTGGCGAAGTCACGCAGAGCCTTCGCCGACTCCACCGGGTCACCGGTGACGAAGGCGACAGCCGTCGGACCGTTGAACAGGTCGTCGAGCTCCGTGATCCCGACCTCATTGGCCGCGATCTTGGTCAGCGTGTTCTTCACCACGGCGTACTCGGCGTTGTCGCCGAGCGAGCGACGCAGGGTCTTGACCTGCTTCACCGAGAGACCGCGGTACTCGGTCAGCAGCGCCGCGGAGGAGCCACGGAACTTGTCCGTGATCTCGGCGACGGCGGCAGCCTTGTCGGGCCTGGCCATAGGCTTACGCCTCCTTCCGTGATGTCGAATTCGGGCCGACCGCGAAAGTCGACCTAGGTCGCCGTGGACCGACCGGACGGAAGGAAAGCCCTTGCAGAAATGCAATGAGCCCCGGTGCGCAGGGGCACGGGGCTCGGAACGACCTCGACGGACCTCCACGCGAACGCGGGACCCGGAAGTCGAAGCTCCAGACGCACCTGCGCGGGCTGCCTGCGACGAAGCGCAGATCCTTCGGTCACCTGCTCCCTGACGGGCGCGGCGACAACCAGCGGTCTTTGGCTTCGGCCAGCGTAGCCGGAGCCCTCCGCGAGGTGCAAATCGCCCCCGGACGGGGTGGGCCCGGGCCGTCCCGGAGCATCCCGGGTGCCCGCTCAGCGGGCCAGCGGGGAGACCGTCCGGACACCGGTGTCCGCGGTGTCCGTCTCGGCCGGCGCCTGCGCCGAGAGCAGCGCGCCGGCGAGGTCGGTGTAGAGGACCGAGTCGTCCGCCCGCCCGCTGTCCCCGCTGCCGGTGCGCTGGAGCCGGACCAGCTGGTCCTTGTCGTTGAGCCAGAGGTCCAGGGTGAGGGAGATCGAGCCGCCGGGCGCGAGCGCGGCCCGCAGGCCGTCCCGGCGGGACTGGGTCAGCTGGGTCTGGGCGGCGGCGTACTTCTCGGCGGTGGTGGTGACCCGGTAGTGCTCGACGGTGGAGTCCTCGAACTTCTCCTCGCCGACGAAGACCGGGTCCGTCCCCTCGGCGTTGGCCGCGGTCAGCGCCTCGACCGGGTTCAGCAGGTCGATCAGCCCGGCGTACGGGATCTCCTTGTGGCCGTCCGCGTCCGGCGGGACGGTGAAGCGCTCCCAGTGGCGGCCGCCCTGCCGGGCCGCGGTGGCGGCGTCCCCGCCCTGGTAGGCGACGGTGTCCACGACGATCAGCTGCTCGGCCTCGGCCGGGGTGGAGCGCTTGATCTGGAGCGCGGTCTTGGGCTGCCAGAACAGCGGGCCGGACCCGGCGTCCGAACCGAGCCGGTAGCTGACCTTGGCCCGGCGGGCGGTCTGCATGGCCAGCTGGGCCGAGAGCAGCACCCCGTGCGGCGAGCGGTCGGTGGGCTTGGCCTGCGCGCTCGGGGAGGCGGTGGAGAGCGGGGCGCCGACCGGGCTCGGGCTGCCGGGCGTCGCGGCGGGCGCGCCGCCGTCCCCGCCGCACCCGCTCAGCCCGCTCGCCAGCAGGGCGACGGCGGCCACTGCCGCCAACCGCTGCCGTGCCGCCATCGCCCGTTCCCCTCTCGCCCGGCCCCGTCCTGCGGCGGCCCCGTCCCGGCCACCTTGCCACCCGTCCCCGGTCCGCCCGGTGGCGGCCCCCTCCGCAGGGCGGATCCACCGGGTCGGCCCAGCCGGGCCCGGGGCCGGGGAGGCGGGGACCGGCTTCCGGCGCCCCGCCTCCCCGGCCGCGCGGATCAGCTGCCGGCCGCGGCCTTCTGCAGGTCGGCGAGGTCGATGAAGTCCGCCGGGGTGGAGGCGATCACCGGGGTGCCGTAGTCCGAGTAGCTGACGGTGACGTTCAGCGCGCCGGCCTTGGTGTCGGCCACCTCGCTCCGCTTGACCACGAGCTTGTCGGCGTCGACCCAGACGTCGATCTGGTCGGTGGTGATGCCGGCCGTGTCCAGGTTCTGCTTGATCTTGTCGACCTGCGCCTGGGTCATGCCCTGGCTGGTGGCCTTGAGCACGTCGGCCGCGCTGAGCACACCGGAGTAGTGGGTGGTGGCCTTGCCGTTCACCGTCTCCTGGCCGACCTCGGTGACCTTGCCGCTGGCGATCAGCGTCCGGACGCCCTGCACCGGGTCCGCGCTCTGCAGCTGGTCGGTCGTGCCACCGGACGCCTTGGCCATGTCGGCCTTGCTGTAGCGCACCCACTTCGGGCTGCCGCTCTCCAGCAGCTGCCCGCCCAGGCCCATGTACATGGCGTCCTTGGCGTACAGGTAGTGCACCTTCGGCCCGCCGGTCAGCGGCTCCAGGAGCTTGGCCATCGGGGAGCCCGACAGGTCCATCGTGAGGTCGGCCTCCAGACCGTCGGCCCAGGACACCGCCCCCTGGCCCTTCATGACGACCTGGCCGACCTGGATCACCTCGTCGACCTTCGCCGACTTGGCGGCGCCGGTCTTCTGGGTGACCTGCTCCAGGAAGACCGCCGGGCTGACCTTCTCCGGCTTCGCGGCGGTGGTCGGGGCGGCCGCCGACGGGGTGGCCGAGGTGGCGGCCGTGGTCGGCGCGGCCGGGGCGGCGCTCTTGTCGTCGTTGTTGTTGCACGCGGTCGCGGTCAGCGCCAGGGCGGCGAGGACGACGGCGACGGCGGTCTTGCGGGTTCCAGCCATGATTCCCCCCTTGAGGACCCCCGGGCGCGTCGTGCGCCCGGGGTGGTAGCCGGTTGTTGCGGGTGGGCCCGGTGCCCGGTCCGGCCGGATCAGCCGAGCAGCTTGAGCACGTCGGCCTCGTTGCCGAGGTCGGCGGCGGCCGGCGCCGCGATCGCGGCGGCCTTGCCGAGGTCGGAGTACTTGATCGTGACGGCCTGCTTCTCGCCGTTGGTGTCGCCGTACTCCTTGTACTGGACGAGCTCCTGGTTGCCGTTCAGCCAGAAGTCGATGGTGAGGGTCTTGCCGTCCTCCTCCAGCGTCTTCTGGACGGCCGTGCGCTGGCCCGCCGAGAGCGCCGTCATCCCGGCCACCAGCGCGGCGGTGTCCTGCTCCGCCCGCAGGTGGGTGGTCTGGACGCCGTCCACGGCCTCCTGGCCGACCTTGGAGAGCTTGCCGCTCTGGGCCGCGACGGTGAGCAGGACGACCGGGTTCGTCATCTGGCCGACCGCCCGGAAGCTGTCGCCCGTCGCGTCGGCGGGCATCTTGACCCAGTGCTTGCCGCCCAGGGCCGGCGCGACGTCGTCGCCGCCGCCGAGGTAGGCGTCCGTTCCGAGCACCCGGATCCGGAGCTTCTTGCCCTCGATGTCGCTGGCCAGGTCCACGGCCGCCTTGGCCGGGTCCTTCCAGTCCGCGTCGCCGGTGCCGGCGGGGTCGGCGGGATCGGCCGGGATCATGGTGACCTTGCCGTTGCCGGCCTTCTGCATCACCACGGCGGACGCGGCCAGCGCGGCCTTCGGGTCCGCGGCCAGGGCCGCCGCGAGCGGGTCGGCGCCCTTGGCGTCGGCGCTCTTGGTGTCACCGGGCTTGGCCTCACCGGTCTTGGTGCCGCCCTTGGCGTCGCCGGTCTTGGCGTCACTGCCGCAGGCGGTCGCGGCACCGAGCAGGACGGCCGCCGTCGCGACGGCCGAGGCGAGGCGCAGAGCGCGCATGGAGATACCCCCGTGAGATCCAGATCCCCATGGAAGAACCGATCGTCAGCTCTTCTCATGTTCTTTTCATGCGGACTCTAACGGATCGTCGATGTCCCCACGCACCGGATATCCGCCTCCCCGTCACCCGTCCGCGGCAGGCGTCGCGTCCGCCGCCCCGGGAGCAGAGACATCGGTCGTCGTCACCGTGGTTCCCGCGTCCCCCCGGACCGTCTCGCGCAGCCTCAGCAGCTGCATGCCGGGCCCGACCCAGATGTCGTAGCCGATCGCCGTCACCCCGTGCTGCCGGTACCAGTCCAGCGTGGCGGCGCGCCGTTGCGGGCTCAACTCTTCGTCCTTGCCGAACAGTTCGGCCACCGGCGCGGAGCCCTGGTAGTGCGCCACGGTCACCCCGGCCAGCTGCTCGCCGCCGAGCGAGGTGAGCTTGACGCCCTGGGCGACCTCGTACGCCCGGCCGCCCGGGCTGGAGATCAGCGCCGTCGTCCAGCCGCCCGCGAAGCCCTCCGGGTCGGGGCCCGCCCCGGGGTCGACCGACTCGGCGGTGCTCCGCTCCGCGTGCCTGGCCGCGCCGTCCTGGTAGACGAGGTCGAGGGCGCCGTCCTTCACGGTCAGCCGGCCGCTGCCGCGTTCGTCGGTGACGGTCAGTCGGGCCTCGTCCGAGGCGCCCCAGACCAGGGAGCCGCTCGCGGTGCGCCGGCCGCCCGGGCCCTCCCGCACCACGTCGATCCGGGCGCTGCCGGCGTCGTCCAGCGCCTGCGCGGCGGTGAGCACCACCTGCTTGGGCGGCACCGGCGCGGGACCCCCGGGGGTGCCGGTGGTCGGAGCGGCCAGCAGGCTGCACCCGGTGGTGGTGGCGAGCAGCAGGGCCGCTGCGAGAACGGTGGGGCGAGGGGCGGGCGGCACGGCACACTCCGGCGGTCACAGGTGCTCCATGTGGTCTGACCGGCAGAGCGTACGACGGTTCGGCCCGCCGTTCCCATCCGCGGGTGTCCCGGTCCGGCAGCCCGCCCGGCCTTCCGGCCCGCACCGGCCCCGCACCGGCCCCGCACCCGGGAACGACGGCGGGCCCGCACCCCCGGTGAAGGGGGTGCGGGCCCGCCGTACGGACTGCTCTAGAGCGCTGAGGCTCAGACCGCGGCCGGGTCCTCCTCGACGAGGAGGTTACGGGTGCGGTTCGGGTCCACCTGGATGCCGGGGCCCATGGTGGTCGAGATCGCGGTCTTCTTGATGTAGCGGCCCTTGGCGGCGGACGGCTTGGCGCGGAGCACCTCGTCCAGCGCGGCGGCGTAGTTCTCGACCAGCTGCTCGTCGGTGAAGGAGGCCTTACCGATGATGAAGTGCAGGTTCGAGTGCTTGTCGACGCGGAACTCGATCTTGCCGCCCTTGATCTCGTTGACCGCCTTGGCGACGTCCGGAGTCACGGTGCCGGTCTTCGGGTTCGGCATCAGGCCACGGGGGCCGAGCACGCGGCCGAGGCGGCCGACCTTGCCCATGAGGTCCGGGGTGGCGACGACGGCGTCGAAGTCGAGGCGGCCCTTGGCGACCTCGTCGATGAGCTCGTCGGAGCCGACGATGTCGGCACCCGCAGCACGCGCGGCCTCGGCACGCTCGCCGGTCGCGAAGACCAGGACCCGAGCGGTCTTACCGGTGCCGTGCGGGAGGATCACGGTGCTGCGGACCATCTGGTCGGCCTTGCGCGGGTCGACACCCAGACGCATGGCGATCTCGACGGTGCCGTCGAACTTGGTGGTGCTGGTCGCCTTGGCGAGGCGGACGGCCTCGAGGGGGGCGTAAAGGCGCTCGCGGTCGACCTGGGCGTCCGCGGCCTTCAGGGCCTTGCTGCGCTTCATGGCTGCTCCTGAATGGTGAATGGAGGTGTGGTGTCACGGGCCTGCGCGGGCCCTACCACAAGAACGGCTGAATCAACTTTTCCCTGGCGGGAAGGGAGATTCTCAGCCCTCGACGGTGATGCCCATCGACCGGGCGGTGCCGGCGATGATCTTCTCCGCGGCGTCCAGGTCGTTGGCGTTCAGGTCGGGCATCTTGGTGGTGGCGATCTCGCGGACCTGGGCGCTGGTGAGCTTGGCGACCTTGGTCTTGTGCGGCTCGCTGGAGCCCTTGTCCACACCGGCGGCCTTCAGGATGAGGCGCGCGGCCGGCGGCGTCTTCGTGATGAAGGTGAAGGAACGGTCCTCGTAGACCGTGATCTCCACCGGCACGATCATGCCGCGCTGCGACTCGGTCGCGGCGTTGTAGGCCTTGCAGAACTCCATGATGTTGACGCCGTGCTGACCCAGCGCGGGGCCGACCGGCGGCGCCGGGTTGGCCGCACCGGCGTTGATCTGGAGCTTGATAAGCCCCGTGATCTTCTTCTTCTTGGGAGGCATGTCTCTCCGGGTCCTTCCGAGAGGTGATTGCTGGTGCGTGCGGAACCGGGGCGACACCCGGCCGCCAGCACACACATCGGACCAGGCTAACGCGTCGGCGCCGCTGGACCAAAACGGATCCGGGGCAGGGCCCTCGGCCCCGCCCCGGATCCGAAGACCGTGGGACTAGTTCTTCTGGATCTGGTCGAAGGAGAGCTCGACCGGGGTCTCCCGGCCGAAGATCTCGACCAGGCCCTTGACCTTCTTCGAGTCCGGGTTGATCTCGTTGATGGTCGCCTGGAGGGTCGCGAACGGACCGTCGGTGACGGTGACCGAGTCGCCGACCTCGAAGTCCAGCACCTGGATCTCGCTCGGCTTGATCGGCGACGGCTTGCCCGCCTCCTTGGCGGCCTGGCGCTCGACGTCGGGGGCGAGCATCTTGACGACCTCGTCCAGGGTCAGCGGGTACGGGTCGTAGGCGTTGCCGACGAAGCCGGTGACACCCGGGGTGTTGCGCACGACGCCCCAGGACTCCGGGGTGAGGTCCATGCGCACCAGGACGTAGCCGGGGAGCTTGTTCTGGCGGATGGTCTTGCGGTCGCCGTTCTTGATCTGGACGACCTCCTCCTGCGGCACCTCGGCCTGGAAGATGTACTCCTCGACGTTCAGCGAGACGGCGCGCTGCTCCAGGTTCTGCTTCACCCGGTTCTCGTAGCCGGCGTAGGTGTGGATCACATACCACTCGCCCGGCATGAAGCGCAGGTCCTCGCGGAACTTGGCGACCGGGTCGACCTCCTCGGCCGGCTCCTCCTCGACGGTCTCCCCGTCGGCGAGCTCGGCGTCGAGTTCGGCCTCGCCCTCCACGTGCAGCGCGGCCTCCTCGGCGGGCTCGCCGGCCTCGGCCTCGTCGTACGCCTCGACCTCGTCCTCGTCGCTGTCCGCGGCGTCCACGATCTGCTCGGCGGACTCGACGTCGTCAGCCAGCTCGGTCGCGTCCGGCGCGGCGGCGACATCCGCATCCGCCTCGCGGACGGTCTCGTCGGCGTCGTACAGGGGGGACTCAGACACGGTGGCGGCTTCTTTCCTGGAGATGGTGAAGGTGGCGCGCTCCTCGACCGGTCCGGCGTACGGCCGCTCGCGCGGGCGCCAGGCGAGGTCTCGGAGACTTCAACAGTACCGAGTCCACGGTAACCGCGCGTACGTCCGGCACCGACAGCTCGACCCGGGCCGAGGATTCGGCCCGGGTCGGGAAGCTGTTCGAAAGGTGAGGCGGCCGGTCAGCCGAAGACCAGGAGGCTCAGCTTGGAGAAGCCGTAGTCCAGGCCGGCCACGAAGGCCATCACGACCACGACGAAGGTGACCACGACGGCGGTGTAGCTGGTGAGCTCGCCGCGGGTGGGCCAGACGACCTTGCGCAGCTCGGCGATGATCTGGCGGTAGAACAGACCCATCCTGGCGAACAGGCCCTTCTTGCCCCGCTTGCCGGACTTCTTCTGCTTGCCGGACTTGCTCTCGCCCTCGGCCGTGTTCTCGGCAACGCCATCGGCACCCTCGGGGTTGCCGCTCTCAGGCGTTGCGGTGGAGCCCGTGGTCTCCGTCACTCGTCCTCACCTGAATCCGGGTCCTGCCGAGCTTCGCCGCGCTCCCGGTGGGGCACGGCCAGTCGGCCAGCGGTGCTGATCGGTGCCATCTCCGCATCAAGCCCGCTCACTCCTGTGGAGCGAACGGGCTGAAAACGGATCTAGCAGCAGGGCAAGAGGGACTCGAACCCCCAACCGCCGGTTTTGGAGACCGGTGCTCTACCAATTGAGCTATTGCCCTACGGTGCCTCGCGGCTCCGGTGGCGACCAACCTACCGCATCTCCCCCCGCTGTCTGTACAGGCGGTGAAAGCTCCGGTTTTTCTCGGCGGGCCGTCGAGCAGCGAGTGTACGTGGTCGAGGGGTGTTTGGTCGAACCTCTTCTTCCGGACCGGCCGGCCACCCGGCGGATGTCCGGTCCGGCGGGGCGCCCGCCGACGGATCGCCGGGGCCGCGATTCGGACGGGAACGTACGGATGCCGATACCCCGATGCCCGGTAGGTCCGGGTTCTGCGACGATGCAGGCATGAGCGCTTCCACCCCTCAGCCCGACCAGTCCATCCGCCCCGCCGACCGCCGGGTCTCCGCCCGGATCGGTGCGATCGCCGAGTCCGCGACCCTCGCCGTGGACGCCAAGGCCAAGGCCCTCAAGGCCGCCGGCCGCCCGGTCATCGGCTTCGGCGCCGGTGAGCCCGACTTCCCCACCCCGGACTACATCGTCGAGGCGGCCGTCGAGGCCTGCCGCGACCCGAAGAACCACCGGTACACCCCGGCGGGTGGCCTGCCCGAGCTGAAGACCGCGATCGCCGCCAAGACGCTGCGCGACTCCGGCTACCAGGTGGACGCCTCCCAGGTGCTGGTCACCAACGGTGGCAAGCAGGCGATCTACGAGGCCTTCGCGGCGATCCTGGACCCGGGCGACGAGGTCATCATCCCGGCCCCGTACTGGACCACCTACCCGGAGTCGGTGCAGCTGGCCGGCGGTGTCCCGGTGGAGGTCGTCTCCGACGAGACCACCGGCTACAAGGTCTCGGTCGAGCAGCTGGAGGCCGCGCGCACCGAGAACACCAAGGTCGTGCTGTTCGTCTCGCCGTCCAACCCGACCGGCGCGGTGTACACCGAGGCCGAGGCCGAGGCGATCGGCCGCTGGGCGCTGGAGCACGGCCTGTGGGTGCTCACCGACGAGATCTACGAGCACCTGGTGTACGGCGACGCCACCTTCACCTCGCTGCCGGCCCTGCTGCCCGAGCTGGCCGACAAGTGCGTCGTGGTCAACGGTGTCGCCAAGACCTACGCGATGACCGGCTGGCGGGTGGGCTGGGTGATCGGCCCCAAGGACGTCATCAAGGCCGCGACCAACCTCCAGTCGCACGCCACCTCGAACGTCTCCAACGTCGCCCAGCGCGCCGCCCTGGCCGCCGTGGCCGGCGACCTGGACGCGGTCTCCGAGATGCGCGAGGCCTTCGACCGCCGCCGCAAGACCATCGTGCGGATGCTCAACGAGATCGACGGCGTGTTCTGCCCCGAGCCCGAGGGCGCCTTCTACGCCTACCCGTCGGTGAAGGGCCTGCTGGGCAAGGAGATCCGCGGCAAGCGCCCGCAGACCTCCGGCGAGCTGGCCACCCTGATCCTGGACGAGGCCGAGGTCGCGGTCGTCCCGGGCGAGGCCTTCGGCACCCCCGGCTACCTGCGGCTCTCCTACGCGCTCGGCGACGCCGACCTGGTCGAGGGCGTCAGCCGGGTGCAGAAGCTGCTCGGCGAGGCCCGCGACTGACCCGGTTCGAGAACTGACGTCAATCCGACATACGGGATTCACCCGGCACGCCGCCTCCTTTCACCCCTTCGGGGGATGGAAAGGAGGCGGTTCCCGTTCGGGGGCCGCATACGGCAGTATCGGTGAATGGAACGCCTGTTGAACCCGCGAGACGTCAGGGGCCTCCCGAAGGCCCACCTGCACCTGCACTTCACCGGCTCGATGCGGCCCGCCACCCTCCTGGAGCTGGCCGACAAGCACGGCGTCCGGCTGCCGGAGGCGCTCAGCTCCGGCGAGCCGCCCCGGCTGCGGGCCACCGACGAGCGGGGCTGGTTCCGCTTCCAGCGGCTGTACGACACCGCCCGCTCGGTGCTGCGGGACGAGGAGGACATCCGCCGGCTGGTCCTGGAGACCGCCGAGGACGAGCGGCGGGACGGCTCCCGCTGGCTGGAGATCCAGGTCGACCCGACCTCGTACGCGCCCCGGCTGGGCGGTCTGATCCCCGCGCTGGAGCTGATCCTGGACGCGGTGGAGCACGCCGCCGCGGCGACCGGCGTGGGCATCCGGGTCCTGGTCGCGGCCAACCGGATGAAGTCCCCGATGGACGCCCGGACGCTGGCCCGGCTGGCCGTCCGCTACGCCGACCACGGGGTGGTCGGCTTCGGCCTCTCCAACGACGAGCGCCGGGGCCTGGCCCGGGACTTCGACCGGGCCTTCGCGATCGCCCGCAACGGCGGGCTGCTGGCGGCCCCGCACGGCGGCGAGCTCTCCGGCCCGGAGTCCGTCCGGGACTGCCTGGACGACCTGGGCGCCGGCCGGATCGGCCACGGCGTGCGCGCCGCCGAGGACCCGAGGCTGATGGAGCGGCTGGCGGACCGGCAGGTCACCTGCGAGGTCTGCCCGTCCTCCAACGTCTCGCTCGGCGTCTACGAGCACCCCGAGGAGGTCCCGCTGCGCCGGCTCTTCGACGCCGGGGTGCCGCTCGCGCTGGGCGCCGACGACCCGCTGCTGTTCGGCAGCCGGCTGGCCGCCCAGTACGAGCTGGTCCGGGACGTGCTGGGCTTCTCGGACGCCGAACTCGCCGAGCTGGCACGGCAGTCGGTGCGCGGTTCGGTCGCGCCGGAGGCCGTCCGCAAGGAGCTGCTGGCGGACATCGACGCCTGGCTGGTGGGCGGCCGCGCCCCCGCGGAGCCGGCCGCCGTACCCGCCTGACGAGGCGCCGCCTCAGAGCTCGACGCCCACCATCACCGGCTCGTTCACCAGTTCCACCCCGAAGGCCTCGCGGACCCCGTCCCGGATCTCCCGGGCCAGCGCCAGCAGGTCCTCGGCGGTGGCCGAGCCGCGGTTGGTGAGCGCCAGGGTGTGCTTGGTGGAGAGCGTCGCCGGGCCGCTGCCGTAGCCCTTGCCGAAGCCGGACCGGTCGATCAGCCAGGCCGCCGAAGTCTTGGTGCGGCCCTCCGGGGCCGGGTAGGCGGGGGCGTCCTCCGCACCCGGGCGGGTGCGGAAGGAGTCGTACTGCGCGGCCGTGAGCACCGGGTTGGTGAAGAAGGAGCCGGCCGACCAGGTGTCGTGGTCCGCCGGGTCCAGCACCATGCCCTTGCCGGCGCGCAGCAGCAGCACCGCGTTCCAGGCGGTGCCGACCGCCACCCGCTCGCCCTGCTCGACGCCCAGGTGCCGGGCGGTCTCGGCGTAGCGGACGGGGGTGGAGAGGCCGCCGTTGTCCTTCAGGCGGAACCGCACCCGCAGCACCACGTAGCGCTCCGGCTCGGCCTTGAAGCGGCTGTGCCGGTAGGAGAACGCGCACTCGGCGTTCGAGAGCACGACCACCTCGTCGGCGGCGCGGTCGTACGCGACCACCTCGGTGACCGACTGCGCGACCTCCTGGCCGTAGGCGCCCACGTTCTGTACCGGGGTGGCACCCGCCGAACCGGGGATGCCGGCCAGGAACTCGATGCCCGCCAGCCCGTGGTCCGCGACGGTCCGGCGGACCACCTCGGACCAGGTCTCGCCGGCCGCGACCTCCAGCGCGGTGCCGTCCAGGGCGAAGCCCTCGGTGGCGATCCGCAGCACGGTGCCGGGGAAGCCGGCGTCGCCGATCACCAGGTTGGAGCCGCCGCCGAGGACCAGCAGCGGCTCGCCGGCCGCGTCGGCCTCGCGGACGGCGGCGATCACCTCGTCATCGGTGTGGGCGGTCACCAGGCGGCGGGCCGGGCCGCCGAGCCGGAGCGTGGTCAGCGGGGCGAGGGGGGCGTCGTTTTCTACCAGCACGCCCACCAGCGTACGGGTGGCGGGGGTGCCCCCCGGCACGCCCGCCACCCGTGCTCCCGCCGCCCGTACGCCGGTCGCCCGCACACCGGTCGCCCGGGCCGGCGCCTCAGACCCCCGCGGGCACGGCCGGCTCCCCGGCCCGCTCCTCCCGCGCCCCCGCGGCCACCGCCGCGCGCCGCCGGGGGATGAACACCGCGGCGAGCGCGCCGAGCCCGACGGCGGCCCCGCCGACGTACAGCGCGGGCACCAGCCCGTCCGTGAAGGCCTGCGCCGACTGGTAGCCGCCCCGCGCCGAGAACACCGCGGCGAGCACGGCGACCCCGAGCGCCCCGCCGACCTCGCGCAGCGCGTTGTTGGCGCCGGAGGCGATCCCCTGCTCCTGCGGCCGGACGCTGGCCATCACCAGCTGGGCGGTCGGGCCGAAGTACAGCGACATGCCGATCCCGCAGATCACGATGGCCGGGATCTGGGCGGGGTAGTCGAGCCCGGTGCTCCCGTCGGCGACCAGGCCGAACAGCACCAGGCCCACGGCCTGCAGGGCCAGCCCGGCGACCACGATCGGGCGGCCGCCGATCCGGTCGGAGACGATGCCCGCGACCGGGGAGACCAGCAGCGGCATCGCCGTCCACGGCAGCATCCGGATGCCCGACTCCTGCGGGCTGAAGCCGCCGACGCCCTGGAGGTACTGGCTGATCAGGAAGATCGAGCCGAACATCCCCAGGTACATCAGCAGGCTGGCCGCGTTGACGGCGGAGAAGGCCCGGTTGCGGAACAGCCGCATCGGCAGCATCGGATGGGCGGCCACCCGCTGCTCGTACCGGACGAAGGCGGCCAGCAGCAGGACGCCGGCGACCAGGGCGCCGAGGACCAGCGGGCTGGTCCAGCCGTCCGGGTTGCCGCGGATCAGGCCGAGGACGACCCCGAACATCCCCAGGCTGACCAGCAGGGTTCCGGGCACGTCCAGGGCCCGGCCCGCGCCCCGGCTCTCGCCGAGCCGCAGGTAGGCCAGCGGCAGCAGGACGAGGCCGACCGGGACGTTCACCCAGAAGATCCACTGCCAGGAGAAGTGCTCGGTCAGCGAGCCGCCGATCAGCGGCCCGGCGGCGACGGCGAGGCCGCTGACGCCCGACCAGATGCCGAAGGCCATCCCCCGCCTGGCCGCGGGCACGGCGGTGGTGAGCAGGGTCAGGGTGAGCGGCATCATCACCGCGGCCCCGACGCCCTGGACGGCCCGGGCGGCGATCAGGTCGCCGATGCCCGGGGACATCGCCGCCGCGGCGGAGCCGGCGGTGAAGACCGTCAGGCCGACCAGGAAGATCCGTCGGCGGCCGAAGCGGTCGCCGAGCGCGGCGCCGAACATCAGCAGCACGGCGAAGCTCAGGGTGTAGGCGCTGACCGTCCATTCGAGGTCGGACAGCCCGCCGCCGAGTTCCTCGCGGATCGACGGCAGTGCGGTGGTGACCACCAGGTTGTCCAGGGCGGCCATGAAACTGGCCGCGCTGACGATCACCAGCGTCCAGACCGCGGTTCTGCCCATGGTCGGTTTCTCCGTCATGACGTCCCCCAGTTTCCTCTAGGTAGTTATTGCTCAATAACTTTCGTGGACCGAAAAAAGGCCGCACGGACCCCGCCGCGCGGCCCGGCTACTCAGGCCCCTCTGGCTCCTCGGGCTCCTCGCCCCCGTCGAAGCCGCTCCACATCCGGTGGTCCGGCGGATAGCCCAGCGCCACCATGGTGTTGATCAGCATCCCGTACGCGAAGAACTGCGTGGCGCCCTTCATGTCGCCGCCGATCCGGATCCTGACCCGGTCGAACAGGTCCTCCCACAGCCGTCGGGCGGTCTCGCCGACCTCCTCCTCGCCGGCCGCCCGGGCCGCGAAGACCGAGACGTAGAGCTGCATCTGCATCATGAGCTGGTCACGGTCCTCGACCAGGCTCATGTACGCGGCGGACATCGCGTCGGCGGCCTCCTCGCCGGACAGCCCGGCCGAGGCCTCGTCGAACACCCGCCAGGTCTCCTCGACGCAGCGCTCGGCAGCCGCGGCGAAGATCGCCTGCTTGCCCGGGAACAACCGGAACAGGTACGGCTGCGAGACGCCCACCCGGCGGGCGATCGCCTCGGTGGAGGTGCCGTGGTACCCACCCCGGGCGAACTCGATCAGGGCGGCCCGGGCGACGCTCTCGCGACGCTCCTCCGCGCTCATCCGGATGCTCGACTTCGCCATGACTTCCAAGTTAGTGGCCAATCACTATCAAGGCAAGGCCCGCGGCCGCGGCCGGAGATCCCGTGAGTACGGGGCTCCGGCCGCGGCCGCCGTCGCGAGGGGCGGCTCAGCCGAGCCGGACCACGGCCCGGGACATCCCGAGCACCTTCTGACCGCCCGCGGTGGCCAGCAGGTCGACCTGCACCCTGCGGTCGTCCAGCTTCTTGGCGACCTTGGCCGAGACCTCGACCACCGCGCCGACCCCGTCGTTCGGCACCGGCACCGGGCGGGTGAAGCGCACGCCGTACTCGACCACCGCGGCCGGGTCGCCGACCCAGTCGGTGACCACCCGGATCGCCTCGGCCATGGTGAACATGCCGTGCGCGATGACGTCCGGCAGGCCGACCTCCAGGGCGAACCTCTCGTTCCAGTGGATCGGGTTGAAATCGCCCGAGGCGCCCGCGTACCGCACCAATGTGTCGCGGGTCACCGGAAAGGACTGCGCCGGCAGCTCGGTGCCGACCTCGACCTCGTCGTAGCTGATCGCCATCGTGCTCACTCCCCCGCCTCGTCGGCGGCCCGGGCCACCAGGGTCATGACCGACGTCACAACGTGCTCGCCGGTCGCGTCCGTCACCTCGCCGCGCACGGTGAGCACGTCGTTGCCCGCCAGCGACTTGATGTTGTCGATGGTCACCACGACCGACAGCCGGTCACCGGCCCGCACCGGGCGGGTGTAGGCGAACTTCTGGTCGCCGTGCACCACCCGGCTGAAGTCCAGGCCCAGCTCCGGGTCCTCGACCACCTGGCCGGCCGCGCGGTAGGTGATCACGAACGGGAAGGTCGGCGGGGCGATCACGTCGGGGTGGCCCAGCGCCTTCGCCGCCTCCGGGTCGGTGTACGCCGGATTGGCGTCGCCGACCGCGGTCGCGAACTCGCGGATCTTCTCCCGGCCGACCTCGTACGGCTCGGTGGGCGGGTAACTACGCCCGATGAAGGAGGGGTCGAGCGCCATGGCAGCTCCTCGGAACGCGGGTGGATACGAAAAAACTCCGGGCCGCACCCCCTGTGAGGGATGCGGCCCGGAGCAGAAGACCTGAGTTCACACAGGCCCGTCGCCCTACTTCAGGGTCAGCGGGTCTCGCGGTGCGCGGTGTGCGAGTTGCAGCGGGGGCAGTGCTTCTTCATCTCAAGACGGTCCGGGTCGTTACGCCGGTTCTTCTTGGTGATGTAGTTCCGCTCCTTGCACTCCACGCAGGCCAGCGTGATCTTCGGGCGGACGTCGGTGGCAGCCACGGGAGTGCCTTCCTTGGACAACGAATAAGAACACAACAAGAGTAGCCGACCGGGAGTGCGATCTCCCGACCGACTACGCGGGGTAGCGGTGACCGGACTTGAACCGGTGACACAGCGATTATGAGCCGCTTGCTCTACCAACTGAGCTACACCGCCACAGTGATCCACAGCACAGCCGAGGCTGACTGCTTCTCACCGAGCCCCCATGCGGAATCGAACCGCAGACCTTCTCCTTACCATGGAGACGCTCTACCGACTGAGCTATAGGGGCGAACGAGGAAGAGATTACACGTTTCGCGCCCGGAGGTGAAATCCGTATCCCGCGGCGAAGACCGCAGGTGGGTGAGGGGTACGGGCGGACGATCCAAGGCCGGGCGTTCGATCGGGCCGCGAGCGCCGCGGCCCGACCCGATACGACTATTGCCCGCCTCCCGGCACCCCGCCCCCCGGGCCCATAGGCTCGACGCTCATTGATCGGGAGGACCGCCCGGCGGTACGGGCCGGCGGTCCGGGGCCGACCGCACGGGCCGACGCGAGAAGGAGCCGGCGATGGACAGCGCAGCCGCCGACGGGCCGCACTCCGGACCCGGCCCGGCGGCCAACCCGCTCGGGCACGGCCCGGTCCTGCTCCTCACCGGCGCCCGGCTGGCCGACGGGCGGGTGGTGGACGTCCGGATCAGCGGCGACCGGATCCAGGCGGTCGGCACCGTCGGCAGCCTCGGCCCACTGCCCGCCCTGCCCGGCGCGCCCACCGTCACCACCGGCGCCCGGATCGACCTGCGCGGCTACCTGCTGCTCCCGGCCCCCGCCGAGGCGCACGCCCACTACGACACCGCGTTCTCCGCCGCGCTGGCCGCCCCGCCGCCGGACACCCCGGCCGACCTCACCCGCCGGGTCACCGAGGCCGCGCTGACCTCGCTCGGCTACGGCGCCACCGCCCAGCGCACCCACGTCCGGATCGGCGACGTGCACGGACTGCGCCGGCTGGAGGCGGTGCTCACCGCCCGGCAGGCGCTGCGCGGACTGGCCGAGCTCCAGGCGGTGGCGATGCCCCGGCTGCTCACCGGGCGGGCCGGCGCGGACGGCCGGGCGCAGCTGCGCGAGGCGCTCAAGCTGGGCGCCACCGCGGCCGGCGGCTGCCCGGACCTGGATCCGGACCCGGCCGGGTACGTGCAGCTGCTGCTGGAGGCCGCCCGGGAGGCGGACTGTCCGGTGGACCTGCACACCGGCGCCGCCGACGCCGCCCAACTCGCCCGGATGGCGGGCGCGTTGGCGCCGCTACGGCCGCGGGTGACGCTCGGCCCGTGCGGGGCGCTGGCCCGGGGCGGGTCGACGGTGCTGGCGACCAGCGGGATCCGGGTCGTCTGCCTGCCGCAGAACGGCGGCTGCACCGGGCTGGAGGGCCGGACGACGGGTCTGCGACCGGGCCTGGTACGGGAGTTGGCCGCCGCCCGGGTGCCGCTGGCGGCGGGCAGCGGGGCGCTGCGCGACCCGTCCAACCCGGTCGGCCGGGCGGATCCGCTGGAGTCGGCGTACCTGCTGTCGGCCGGTGGGGAGCTGGACCCGGCGGCGGCGTACGACGCGGTGGCGAACCAGGCCCGGGCGGCGCTCGGGCTGGCCCCGGTCCGGGTGGACGCCGGGTTCCCGGCGGAGCTGCTGGCGGTGCGCGGGGACAGCCTGGCCGGGGCGCTCGCGGGCGGGCACAGCCGGCTGGTGGTGCACAGCGGCCGGGTGGTCAGCCGGACCAGCGCGGTCCGGGAGTTCGCGGACACGGTGGCGCTGGCGCTGCCCCGGCAGTCCGGGGCCGCGGACGGCTGATCCGGGGGACGGACCCGGCTCCGACGACAGATGGGGGCGGGCGGCGGGTGTGGCGGGCCCCCCCCCCCCCCCCGGGGGGGGGGCGCGCCGCCGGCGGCGGCCGCCCCCGGGGCCCCCCCCCCCCCCCCCCGGCCGCGC
>NZ_JBHVSD010000023.1:0-8648 GCF_042885395.1 Kitasatospora sp. NPDC058063 | reverse complement strand
GGGGGGGCGGGGGGGGGGGGGGGGCGGGGGGTGGGGCGGGCGGGGGCCCCCCCCCGCCCCCCCCGCCTGGGGGGGGGGCCCCGCCGCCCCCCCCCCGCCCCTCCCCCACCTGCTGGCCGTCCTCGGACGGCTGCCGGAGCGGACCCGGGCCTCCCCCACACGGAGCCGGGCCGCTCGTTCGACACCGACACTACGCCTGCGGAACGCCGCCCCCGGGCGGTCTTGACGCCCTCCTGTCGTCCACCGGAGCGCTCTTGACGGCTCGTTGACGAGGGCGGCGCCGGCGCTCGCCCGCCGGTCCGTCACGGCACGTACCGGTACCCGATCCCCGGCTCGGTGATCAGATGCCGCGGCCGGGCCGGATCGCGCTCCAGCTTGCGGCGCAGGCCGGCGAAGTAGACCCGCAGGTAGTTGCCGCGCCCCTCCTGGGCCGGGCCCCACACCTCGCGCAGGATCTGCCGCCCGGGCACCAGCCGCCCGGGGTTGGCGAGCAGCAGGGCGAGGATGCGCCACTCGGTCGGGGTGAGCCGGACCGGACCGTTCGGGCCGTTCACCGCGGTGGCCGCGAGGTCCACGGTGTGGTCGCCGATCACCGGCCGGCCCAACGGCACGCCCCCCGGCGGCCGGCGCAGCACGGCGCGCAGCCGGGCCAGCAGTTCCTCCATCAGGAACGGCTTGGTGAGGTAGTCGTCGGCGCCCGCGTCCAGGGCGCCCACCTTGTCGGCGGCGTCCGTCCGGCCGGAGAGCACGATGATCGGCATCGCGCTGCGGGTGCGCAGGCCGCGCAGCACGTCCATCCCGTCGAGGTCGGGCAGGCCGAGGTCGAGCAGGACGGCGTCCGGGGCGCTGTGCGCGGCGCGGTCGAGCGCCTCGCCGCCGCTGGCGGCGGTGCGGACGGCGTACTGCCGGGCGCTGAGGTTGATCCGCAGGGTGCGCAGGAGGGCCGGCTCGTCGTCGACGACCAGGATCTCACTCATGTCGCGATTCCTCCCCGGGGTGTCCGGGCTCGGTGGCGGCGGGGCCTGAGGTGGCGGGGGCTGTGGCGGCGGGCCCGGTGGTGGCGGCGGGCAGGGTGAGCAGCATGGTGGTGCCTCCGCCCGGGGTGTCCTCGACCTCCAGGCTGCCGCCCATCGCCTCGGCGAGGCCCCGGGAGAGGGCGAGGCCGAGGCCGACGCCGGTGGTGTTGTCGGTGTCGCCGAGGCGCTGGAAGGGCAGGAAGACCCGGTCGCGGTCCTCGGGTGCGATGCCGGGGCCGCGGTCGATCACCCGGATCTCGACCTGGTCGGCGTGGTGGCTGGCGGTGACCAGGACGGGCGCGCCGGGGGCGTTGTACCGCAGCGCGTTGGTGATCACGTTGGCGAGCACCCGCTCCAGCAGCGGCGGGTCGGCGAGCACCGGTGGCGTGGTCTCCAGGTCGAGCGGCTGGACCGGCGCGTACGGGTCGGGGAGGCTGTCCAGCGCCCGGGGCAGGATCTCGTCCAGGTGGGTCTCGGTGAGGTGCAGGGTGAGCGCGCCGGCCTGGAGGCGGCTCATGTCGAGCAGGTTGTCGACCAGCCGGGTGAGCTTGACCAGCGACTCGTCGGCGGTGGCGAGCAGCTCCGACTGGTCCTCGGGCGAGAACTCGACGTCGGGGCTGCGCAGCGAGCCGACCGAGGCGCGGGCGGCGGCCAGCGGGGTGCGCAGGTCGTGGCTGACGGCGGCGAGCAGGGCGGTGCGCATCCGGTCGGCGGCCTTGATCGGCTCGACCTCGGCGGCGACCACGGCCAGCCGGTCGCGCTCCAGCGCGGCGGCGACGTGGGCGGCGAAGGCGGTCAGCACCCGCTGGTCGGCGGCGGGCAGCCGGCGGCCGGTGAGCACCAGGACGGCGTCCGGGCCGACCGGGACCTCGGTGGTCTCGTGCGGCCCGTCGCCGTCGTCCCGGTGGTCCCCCGCGCAGTGCGCGAGCGCCTCGCCGTCGACCCGCGAGAGCAGGGCGACGGCCCGCATGCCGAAGGCCGTCCGGGACTTCTCCAGCAGGGCGGGCAGTGCGTCGGCGCCGCGCAGCACGCTGCCCGCCAGGGTGGAGAGGGTCTCGGCCTCGGCCGTGGCGCGGGCGGCCCGGCTGGTGAGCCGGCCGGCGTGGTCGACCACGGTGGAGACGGTGAGCGCGATGGCGGCGAAGACCACCAGGGCGACGATGTTGTTGGTCTCGCCGATGGTCAGGCTGTGGATCGGCGGGATGAAGTAGTAGTTCAGCAGCACCGAGGCGACGACCGAGGCCAGCAGGGCGGACACGGCTCCGCCGAGCAGGGCGACGATGACCACGCCGAGCTGGAAGATCAGCGCGTCGGTGGTCAGGTTGATGCTGTGGTGCGCCTGGGAGAGCAGGGCGGTGAGCAGCCAGGGCACCGCCAGGCCGGCCAGGTAGCCGGCGAAGGTGCGACGCCGGGAGTGGCGGCGGCCGAGCGAGGGCAGCCGGCCGCGGCCGGTGAACTCGTGGGTGACCATGTGGACGTCGATGTCCTCGGAGGCGTCCACGGTGGTCTGCCCGGTGCCGGGGCCGGTGAGGAAGCGGTTGATCCGGCCGCGGCGGCTGGTGCCGAGCACCAGCTGGGTGGCGTGGTGGGCGCGGGCGAAGGTGAGCAGCGCGGTGGGGACGTCGTCGCCGACCACCACGTGGTAGCTGCCGCCGAGGGCCTCCGCCAGCTGCCGCTGCTGGGCGAGCGCGCCGGAGGAGGCGCCGGCCAGGCCGTCGCTGCGGGAGACGTGGACGGCCAGCAGCTCGCCGCCGGCCGTGCGGTCGGCGATCCGGGCGGCGCGGCGGATCAGGGTCTCGCCCTCGGGGCCGCCGGTGAGGGCGACCACGACCCGCTCGCGGGTCTCCCAGACCCGGTCGATGTTGTGGCTGGCCCGGTAGTCGCGCAGGCCCTCGTCCACCCGCCCGGCCACCCAGAGCAGGGCGAGTTCGCGCAGGGCGGTGAGGTTGCCGACCCGGAAGTAGTTCGAGAGCGCGGCGTCCACCTTCTCCGCCCGGTAGACGTTGCCGTGGGCCATCCGGCGGCGCAGCGCCTGCGGGGCCATGTCGACGAGCTCGATCTGGTCGGCCCGGCGGACCACCTCGTCCGGGACGGTCTCGCGCTGCGGGATGCCGGTGATCTTCCGGACGACGTCGTTCAGCGATTCCAGGTGCTGGATGTTGACGGTGGTGATGACGTCGATCCCGGCGGCCAGGATCTCCTCGACGTCCTGCCAGCGCTTGGCGTGCCGGCCGCCGGGGACATTGGTGTGCGCCAGCTCGTCCACCAGCACGACGGACGGGCGGCGGGCGAGCACGCCGTCGAGGTCCATCTCGTCGAACTCGGCGTCCCGGTAGGCGCGCCGGACCCGTGGCAGGACCTCCAGGCCGGCCAGCATGGCCTCGGTGTGGCGTCTGCCGTGGCACTCGATGTACCCGACCGCGACGTCGGCCCCGCGCTGCTGTCTGCGCCGGGCCTCGTCCAGCATCCGATAGGTCTTGCCGACCCCCGGCGCGGAGCCGAGGTACACCCTCAGGCGGCCGCCGCGGTTGCCGGTGCCGGGGGTGAGGTCGCGGGCCATGGGCACTGCTCTTTCCATCGAAAAGTGGTGCACGTCTGCGGACGCGGGTCGGCCGGCCCGGGCCCGGGAGGTCTCCTCCCGCGCCCGGGCCGGCCCGGTCACCCGCCTGTGCGAGGTGATGTCACTTCTGCTCGCTGAGCGCCTTGTTGAGCAGCACGACGTTGACGCCCTCGTTGCCGAGGAAGCCGAGCGAGCGGCTCTCGGTGTACTCGTCGACCAGCTTGGCCACGGCCTCCACCGGCAGGCCGCGGTTCCCGGCCACCCGGTCGACCTGCTCCTTGGCGTACGCGACGGAGATGTGCGGGTCGAGGCCGGAGCCGGAGGCGGTCAGCGCGTCGGCCGGGACGCTCGCCGGGTCGACGCCGTCGAACGCGGCGACGGCGGCGCGGCGGTCCTCGACGGCCTTCAGCAGGTCCTCGCTGTTCGGGCCGAGGTTGCTGGCGCTGGAGGAGGAGGCGTCGTAGCCGGTCCCGGCCGCGGAGGGGCGGGGCTGGAACCACTTCGGGTCCGGCCGGGCCTCCTCCTTCGGGTCGTCCGGGTTCTTCTTCGGGAGGTTGAAGTTCTGGCCGATCAGGCTGGAACCGACCTCCTTGCCGTCGGACGTCACGGGCGAGCCGTTCGCCTTGTCGGTGAAGGCGGCCTGGGAGATGCCGGTGATCAGCAGGGGGTAGGCGATCCCGAGGATCACGGTGAGCACCAGGAGTGCCCGCAGGGCGGTGAAGTGGGTGCGGAGGATGGTCGGCAGGGGCTTGGACATGGTTTTCTCTCCTTCCCTGCGTCAGCTGAGGCCGGGGATGAACTGGACGATCAGGTCGATCAGCTTGATGCCGACGAACGGCACCACCAGGCCGCCGAAGCCGTAGACCCCGATGTTGCGGCGCAGCAGCGAGCTGGCGTCGGACGGGCGGTAGCGCACGCCGCGCAGGGCGAGCGGGATCAGGCCGATGATGACCAGGGCGTTGAAGATGATCGCCGAGGTGATCGCGGACTGCGGGCTGTGCAGGCCCATGATGTTGAGGTGGCTCAGGCCCGGGTAGACCCCGGCGAACATCGCGGGGATGATCGCGAAGTACTTGGCCACGTCGTTGGCGATCGAGAAGGTCGTCAGCGCGCCGCGGGTGATCAGCAGCTGCTTGCCGATCTCCACGATCTCGATCAGCTTGGTCGGGTTGGAGTCCAGGTCGACCATGTTGCCGGCCTCCTTGGCCGCCATGGTCCCGGTGTTCATCGCGACGCCGACGTCGGCCTGGGCGAGCGCGGGGGCGTCGTTGGTGCCGTCGCCGGTCATCGCGACCAGCTTGCCGCCCTCCTGCTCCTTCTTGATCAGGGCCATCTTGTCCTCGGGCGTGGCCTCGGCGAGGAAGTCGTCCACGCCGGCCTCCTCCGCGATCGCCTTGGCGGTCAGCGGGTTGTCGCCCGTGATCATGATGGTCTTGATGCCCATCCGGCGGAGCTCGTCGAAGCGCTCTCGCATGCCCTCCTTGACCACGTCCTTGAGGTGGATGACCCCGAGGACGCGGGCCGGCCCGCTGCCGACCTTGGTGGCGACGACCAGCGGGGTGCCGCCGGCCGCGGAGATGCCGTCGACCAGGGTGGCGACCTCGTCGCCGACCGAACCGCCGTTCTCGGTCACCCAGTTGGAGACCGAGCCGGCCGCGCCCTTGCGGACCTGGTGGACGCCCTCGGCCTCGTCCAGGTCCACGCCCGACATCCGGGTCTGGGCGGTGAACGGCACCCAGGTGGCGTGGGTCAGCTCGCCCTGGGCGCGGGCCCGCAGACCGTACTCGGTCTTCGCGAGGACCACGATCGAGCGGCCCTCCGGGGTCTCGTCCGCGAGCGAGGAGAGCTGCGCGGCACTGGCCAGTTCGTCGGTGGACACGCCCGGGGCGGCCAGGAACTCGGCGGCCTGGCGGTTGCCCAGGGTGATGGTGCCGGTCTTGTCGAGCAGCAGGGTGTTGACGTCGCCGGCGGCCTCGACGGCGCGGCCGGACATCGCCAGCACGTTGCGCTGCACCAGCCGGTCCATGCCGGCGATGCCGATCGCGGAGAGCAGCGCGCCGATGGTGGTCGGGATGAGCGCCACGATCAGGGCGACCAGGACGATCATCGACTGCGGGGCGCCCGCGTAGGTGGCCATCGGCTGGAGGGTCACGACCG
Source organism: Kitasatospora sp. NPDC058063 (assembly GCF_042885395.1). Taxonomy (NCBI): domain Bacteria; kingdom Bacillati; phylum Actinomycetota; class Actinomycetes; order Kitasatosporales; family Streptomycetaceae; genus Kitasatospora; species Kitasatospora sp. NPDC058063. The sequence continues at coordinate 2,915 of NZ_JBHVSD010000023.1, read as the reverse complement.
CGACCAGGAAGACGATGGTCAGCGAGGCCAGCAGGATGTTGAGCGCGATCTCGTTCGGCGTCTTCTGCCGGGCGGCACCCTCGACCAGGGCGATCATCCGGTCGATGAACGACTTGCCGGGCTCCGAGGCGATCTTCACCACGATCCGGTCGGACAGCACCTTGGTGCCGCCGGTGACGGCACTGCGGTCGCCGCCGGACTCGCGGATGACGGGCGCGGACTCGCCGGTGATCGCCGACTCGTCGACGCTGGCGACGCCCTCGACCACGTCACCGTCGCCGGGGATGATCTGGCCGGCCTCGACCACCACGTGGTCGCCGAGCCTCAGCGCGGTGCCGGGCACCTCCTCCTCGGCCCGGGTGGCGGGCCAGTCGGTGAGCCGGCGGGCGACGCTCTCGGTCTTGGTCTTGCGCAGGGTGTCGGCCTGGGCCTTGCCGCGGCCCTCGGCCACGGCCTCGGCCAGGTTGGCGAACACCGTGGTGAGCCAGAGCCAGACGGTGATGGCCCAGGCGAACACGGACGGGTCGGCGATCGCGGAGACCGTGGTGACCACCGAGCCGACCTCGACGACGAACATCACCGGGTTCTTGATCATCACCCGAGGGTCGAGCTTCTTCACCGCGTCCGGCAGGGACGCGAGGATCAGCTTCGGGTCGAGCAGGCCGCTCGCCACTCTGTGCGGCGCGGCGGGCTCCGACCTGTCGGCCGGTGCGGGGTTGAGCGTAGAGGTGGGCATCAGGAGGACAGACCTTCCGCGATCGGCCCGAGAGCCAGGGCCGGGAAGTAGGTGAGGCCGACGACGATCAGGATCACGCCCGACAGCAGGCCCACGAACAGCGGCTTGTGGGTGGGCAGGGTGCCCGGGGTGGCCGGGACCGGCTGCTGCTGGGCGAGCGAGCCGGCCAGCGCCAGGACGAAGACGATCGGCAGGAGACGACCGAAGATCATCGCCAGACCGAGCGCGGTGTCGTACCAGTCGGTGTTGACGGTGATGCCGCCGAAGGCCGAACCGTTGTTGTTGGCGGCCGAGGTGAAGGCGTACAGCACCTCGGAGAAGCCGTGGGCGCCCGAGTTGAGCATCCCGGCGCGCTCGCCCGGCAGGGCCATCGCCACGCCCGTGCCGACCAGCACGATCGTCGGCGTGGTGAGGATGTACAGCGAGGCGAACTTCATCTCCCGGCCGCCGAGCTTCTTGCCCAGGTACTCGGGGGTGCGGCCGACCATCAGGCCGGCGACGAACACCGCGACGACCGCGAGCACCAGCATCCCGTACAGACCGGAGCCCACACCGCCGGGCGCGATCTCGCCCAGCATCATGTTGAAGACCGTCAGCCCGCCGCCGAACGGCGTGTACGAGTCGTGGAAGGAGTTCACCGCACCGGTCGAGGTCAGCGTGGTCGAGGCGGCGAACAGCGAGCTGGCGGCGATGCCGAAGCGCTGCTCCTTGCCCTCCATCGCGGCGCCCGCGGCCTGCAGGGCGCTGCCCTGGTGCTGCGACTCGGCGAGGGTCAGCAGGGCCACCGAGGCGACCCAGAACAGGCCCATCACGGCGACGATCGCGTAGCCCTGGCGGTTGTCCCCCACCATCCGGCCGAAGGTCCGCGGCAGCGCGAACGGGATCAGCAGGATCAGGAAGATCTCCACCAGGTTGGTGAAGCCGGTCGGGTTCTCGAACGGGTGCGCCGAGTTGGCGTTGAAGAAGCCGCCGCCGTTGGTGCCCAGCAGCTTGATGACCTCCTGGGAGGCCACCGGGCCGCCCGGGATCTTCTGGACGTCACCCGCGAGGTTGGTGACCTCGTGGAAGCCGTGGAAGTTCTGGATCACGCCGTTGGCGGCCAGGACCAGGGCGAAGACGATCGAGATCGGCAGCAGCAGGCGCAGGCTGATCCGGGTGAGGTCCACCCAGAAGTTGCCGACCCGGTCCGTCCTGTTGCGGGTGAAGCCCCGGATCAGCGCGGCGACGACGGCGATGCCGACGGCCGCGGAGACGAAGTTCTGCACCGCCAGGCCCGCCATCTGCGCCAGGTGGCCCATCGCGGACTCGCCGCCGTAGGACTGCCAGTTGGTGTTGGCGACGAACGAGATCGCGGTGTTCCAGGCCTGGTGGCCCTCCATCTGCGGAACACCCAGGTTCAGCAGCAGGTAGCCCTGGAGGCGGATCAGGCCGTAGAGGAAGAGGACGGAGACGGCGGAGAAGGCCAGCACCGAGCGGAGGTAGGCCGGCCAGCGCTGATCGGCGTCGCCGTCGACGCCGATCACCTTGTAGATGCCGCGCTCGACCCGGAGGTGCCTGGCGGAGGTGAGGAGCTTGGCGATGTAGTCGCCGAGGGGGCGGTAGCACAGGGCCAGCGCGCCGACGAGGGCGATGACCTGGAGCCAGCCCGCGAGAGTGGAGCTCATGTCAGAACTTCTCCGGGTAGATCAGCGCGACGACGAGATAGCCGACGAGGGCGACGGCCACGATCAGACCAGCGATGTTCTCGGCGCTCACAGCTTCTCCACCCCCCGCGCGATCAGGGCGATGACGGCGAACACGGCGACCGTGACACCGACGTAGATGAGATCGGACATGGGCTCCACCAGAGTGGTTCGGGAGATGCCGCGACCTGGGCCGGAAGGGCTCGCGCGGCGCCGGCGGACGACCGGCAGATGCAGCAAACCAGCCGTCAGGGGCGCGTTATGGGGCCCTGACGCCCTCCATACGGGTGACGGCGTGACGTTGACGCGGCCTTGACGGGCGCTTCACCGGACCGAGACCGTCGTGATCGGGCCGAGATCCGGCGGGGGGCGGGCGGCGGTGCTCGTCGGTACTCATCAGTACTCGTCGGCACTCGTCGGCACTCGTCGGGCGTCGCCGTACGGGGAACGTGCCGGGAACGGAGCGGCCCCGGACGGCGGTCTGCCGTCCGGGGCGC
>NZ_JBHVSD010000022.1:12647-175712 GCF_042885395.1 Kitasatospora sp. NPDC058063 | reverse complement strand
GGTTACATTCCGAACCCGGAAGCTAAGCCTTACAGCGCCGATGGTACTGCAGGGGGGACCCTGTGGGAGAGTAGGACGCCGCCGAACAATTATTCAGAAGAACCCCCATCCGGGATCCGGATGGGGGTTCTTCTCGTTTCTGGGACGGTCGAATGCCTCGGAACAGGCACTGGAATGAGGACCGCCCGCTCGCCGGAGCGGCGAGCGGGCGGGGCCGGGTTCAGACGAGGTGGTCGAACTCGCCGGCCTGGGCGCCGAGGAGGAAGGCGCGGAGCTGGGCGGTGCTCATGGTGACGATGATGTCGGGGGCGTCGGATTCGCGGAGATGGCAGAGGCCGTCGGTGCCAGCAGCCAGCTCAAGGCAGTTATTGCCTCCTTCGGCGTTGCTGTATGAGGACTTCTGCCAGAAGGTGTGGGACATCATGGGCCTTTCATGACTGAAGCAGATAGAGAAGATGATGCAGGAGCCCCCACGAGTCGCGGTTGGGGTGTCCGCGCAACGCCATCTCCCGGTCCGCTGCCGGTAGGGCATGTGCACTGAGCTGTTGGAACATCTGGCTGTAGGCCGTCAGCTCAGTCTGTTCAGCAATGTGCTCCGCTCGCTTCGGGCCGTCCAGAATGACAGTCGCGAGTTCGGGGCAGCCGGGGTCGCAGAGCATGAATGAGGCGGAGAAGGGCGCGCTCTTCGGTGCAGTGAACGGCATGACTTGGAGGTCCACGTTTGGAAGCTCCGCGATCTCCATCAGATGGATCAGCTGGGTTCGCATGACCTCATCTCCCGCGAACCGCATGCGCAGTGCCGCCTCATGGATGACGAAGCGGAACTGCCGCTGCTTCTCGTCGGTCAGGATCCGCTGTCGCGCCATGCGGAACTCGATCTGTCGTGCAGTGTTCCACTTGCCGGTGCCGTCGGCGTAGACCGCTTCGGTGTAGGCAGGCAGTTGAAGGATGCCTGGGATGTGGAGTGTCTCGTAGTTATCGAGTCGGACGGCCCGATCTTCGGACTCTGCCAGGTCGAGTGCGAGAGCGGGTACTTGGCCCTTGAAGCTGGTCCACCAGCCCTTCCCGTCGCTCGCGCCGAGATCGTGCAGAAGACCGACGTAGGTCTCATCCGTGCACCCATAGCCACCGAGCAAGACCGAGAGCCGCTCAGGGTCGAGCGCCGTGCGCGCTGCCTCGATGTGACTGAGCTGTGGGCCCGCGATGCCGATGAGGGCGCCGGCGTCCTTGACCGCCAGGCCCGCTGCCTCGCGCAACCTCCTCAGCTCAGCGCCGAACCGCCGCTGTCGCTCGCTGATTTGGGTCCTGAGTGCCAAGGGGGATTCCTTCCGTATCGGGCCAGTCTCCACCCACACGAGTGAGCTTAGCCAAGGTGGGCGAGGTATCTCGGCGATCTGGTTGCACGCATAACACCTATCGCCCTACTCTCAGTGTTGCACCGATCACATGACGGAGTGTCTGCTTCGTCGATTCCCCTCCTCCTCCCCTGGGGTCTCTCATGCGTGCCTGCAACCCTCCCGACTGGTCCAGCGCTCGTACCGAGCTCTCCGACCTGCTCACCTCCGCGGGGTGGCGACCGTCCGTCATCTCCGACGCCGAACTCGCCCTCCATGAAGTCTTCGTCAACGCCTGGCGGCACGGGGGCACCCTTGCACCCGTGGTCGTCCTGGCCCTCGCCGATCACCGCCTCCGGGTCTCGGTCGCCGACAACAGCCCGGTCCTCCCGGAGCCCCGCCTCCCCGATGACCTGCTCTCCCTCTCCGGCCGGGGCCTCTTCCTCGTCCAGGCCCTCACCCACCGCTTCGGCGCCGAGCCCCGCAAGCAGGGCAAGGTCGTCTGGTTCGAACTGGAGGCCTCCGCGTGACCCGCCGCCGCTACCCCATGCAGCCCACCGACCCCCGCATCCGGGCCTACACCGAGGACCAGGTCCGCAGCCTCCTCGGTGAACTCCAGGAGCGCGGCCGTGAGTTCGGCCTGGTCTTCCCGTCGGCCGGCACGGACAGGACCCTGGACGGCCGGGTCCTCGTCCGCTTCAACACGGCCCCCGCCTCCACCCTCTTCAACCTCCTCACGCTCCTCTTCGACGTCGGCCACGACCGCGATCGCCGGTGACCTCCGCGCGCAACCTTGCAAAGCCCGACGAACAGGAGCCCCCCATGTGCGTCCCCGACCCCGCCACCGACCCCGACGTCGCCAACGCCCTCGCCGCCGCCAACTACGCCGTGGCCGCAGCCTTCAACACGGTCTTCGGCGTCGCCGTCGCCCCGCCCGTCCCCGACGACTTCGACTGGCCCAAGCTCGAAGACTTCGTCCACCACCTGGGGTTCGCGGCCGACGACTCCGACACCGCCCTCAATCTCTACCGTCTGCTCTTCGCCGTCCAGCGCGTCGCCTACCGCGAGGCCGCCGGCCGCAACTCCCCCTGGCGGGCCACCCGCTTGAATTCCCGCGCCGGCGCCGCCCCCGGCCCGCGGTAGGCGGTGGCATCGGCCCGAACTGGCAGCATGTCCCCATGGACGCAGTGGACCTGGGCGAGTTCGTCGTGCGGCGCGGCAGGGAAGCCGACGCGGACGCGCTGGTCGGTATCGACTCGGTCGCGCTCGAAGGCGACGAGGACCGGGCGGCGAGCATCCGCGGGTGGTGCCGACAGGGCCCGATCAGCCCGGTGTTCGTGGCGGAAGGCGCGTCCGGCCCGCTCGGCTACTGCGTCGTGGAGTACACGTTCTTCGAGCAGGGCTTCGTCACGATGCTGATGGTCGGACCGTCCGCTCGTGGCACCGGTGTCGGCCGTCGGTTGCTGGACGCCGTGGCGGCCTCCTGCGAGACCCCGAAGCTGTTCACCTCGACCAACGTCTCCAACCATCCGATGCGGCGCCTGCTGCAACGGGCCGGGTGGCGGCAGGCCGGCCTTCTCCACGGCCTGGACGAGGGCGACCCGGAGCTGTTCTACCTCCACCGATCGCAGAGCGGCACGTCCGGATCTCCGACGCCGACCGGTCTGCTACCCCGCCGGGTGGACGAGGTTACGGCGCGTCTCGACAGCGCCTGGGAGTGGTGGCACGCCGCCATCGAGGACGCCCAGGAGGGTCTCTGGACCCGCACCGCCGTCGAACGGCAGGTGATGGACGACCTCGCCGCCGCGACCGTCGGACTCGGATACCTGGACCCGTCCGTCGAACTGCCCCTGCGCAACCGGCTCTGCCGGATCGCCACCTGGGCGGGCGTGCTGCGGCTCGCCGCCCGGGCGGGCGGCTGGGACCTCGTCCCCGTCACCGGAGTGGTCCCACCCCGCCCGGCGGGGATGGCCGAACTGCTCTCCGCCGTCCACGCGGTGGGGGAGCAGGGCGAGGCCTGGCTGCGGAGGCTGTCGGCCGACGGGCCGCCACCGCCCCGCGCGGTCATCGGGTTCGAGGCGTTCCTCTTCGGCCCGGGCTCGGTCGAGGACCTCCGCCAGTTCTTCTACGACTAGGACCCGCACCTGCCGGCGTTCGCCCCGGTGTTGCTCTTGGGAGGAGCCCGGGCGGCTTGGCAAAGAGCTGGATCCCTTGTGGATCCCGTTGGGCAAAGACGCTGGTACGCGGGGCGGGTCCCGTCCTACGGTGACGCTGTGAGCAATGATGCGAATGCGCCTGTCGTGCCCGTCGAGGCCTTTGAAACCCCCTACTACGCGGTGGTCTTCACCGCGGTGCCCACTGAGGAGCGGACCGGCTACAGCGAGACCAACGACCGCATGGAAGAGCTGGTGAAGGACATCCCGGGGTACCTGGGGATGGACCACGCGCAGACTCCCGGCGGGCTGTCCGTCACGGTCGGGTACTTCCGCGACGTCGAGGCCCTCACGGAGTGGCGGACCAACGCCGAGCACCGCGCGGCGCAGAAGCGCGGGCGGGCCGAGTGGTACGAGCGCTACACGCTGCACGTGGCGAAGGTAGAGCGGAGCTACGGGTTCGTGCGGGAGTAGCCGCCGCGGTCCGGCGGCGGCCGCCGAGCAGGGGCGCGTAACCTGCAGCCATGACGACTCCCTGGCCCGACGAAGCCACGTTCGCCCACGGTGAGCGGGTGGAGCTGACCACCCCGGATCCGCCCCGCCCGGAGCTCGGCCACCTGGGCACGGAGATCCTGGGCACCCGGGGTGTGGTCCTCGAATGCTTCGTCGTGGCCGACGACCGCGACGGCGGCCACGTCGGGCCCGTCTACTACGTCGAGACGGAGGACGGCAGCCCTTGGCGGCTGCGGCCGGAGTTCCTCAACTCCCTCGGCCGCTAGCGCGGGAAGCCGGTCCGGCCGACTTCCCGCTCCGCGGCTGCTCAGTCCTTGGGCGCGAGTGGCGTCAGCGGCAGGGCGACCCGGCTCTCCCAGGCCTGCTCCAGCGCTCGACCGAACGTCTCCGCGGGCTGAGCGCCCGAGACGCCCAGCCGCCGGTCCAGGACGAAGAACGGCACGCCCGTCGCCCCCATGGCGCTCGCCGTGGCCTCGTCCTCGCGCACCGCCTCCGCGTACGCCTCCGGGTCGGCCAGGACGGCCGCGGCCGCCTCGCCGTCCAGCCCCGCGTCGACCGCCAGCTCGACCAGCCGGCCCGCCTCGAAGGCCGACCGCTCCTCGGCGAAGTTCGCCCGGTACAGCGCGTCGAGCAGCTGACCCTGCCGGCCGTGCTCCGCGGCGAAGTGCAGCAGGCGGTGCATGTCGAAGGAGTTCGCCGCGTCGCGCCCCTCACGCAGGTAGGGCAGGCCCTCGGCGTGCGCGTTCTCCGCGATCCGGGCCTCCGCCGCCTCGGCCTGCTCCAGGCTCATCCCGTACTTGGCGGCGAGCAGCGGCAGCACCGGACGGGCCTCGTGCGGCGCCCGCGGGTCCAGCTCGAAGGAGCGGTGGACGACCTCCACCTCCTCGCGGTGCGGGAACGCCGCCAGCGCCTGCTCGAACCGGGCCTTGCCGACGTAGCACCACGGGCAGTTGATGTCGCTCCAGATCTCCACGCGCACGGCGCCGCACTCCTTCCAGCCTCGCGCGGACCTCCCGCGCCTGCTCATGCCGGAACGCCTCCGTCCACCTGGATATTTCTCTCACTGAAATATCCAGGTCGGTCGGCGGCCTCCTGTCTCAGCGCCGATCCCAGGCCTCGCGCTGGGCGGACACCGTGGGGACGGCGGCGACGGCCTCGGCGTAGCGGCCCTGCCTGGCCAGGGTCTCGGCAACCGCTCGGTGGGCCCCGTGCTCGGTGGACGACCGGAGCAGGTCGAGGGCCTCGTCCGGCCGGCCGTCCTGATCCAGCAGCCAGGCCAGCGTGGTGTCCCACTGGCCGGGCTCCCGCTCGCTCAGGGCCCGCGCCTCCGCGATGCCCTCGGCACAGCGCCCGGCCTTCGCGAGCAGGCGCAGCCGGGTGTAGCGCAGGACATCGGAATGCGCGTCGACGTACGCGGTGCCGAGGCCGTCGACGAGCTCCAGCGCCCGCTCCGGGCGGCCCGCCTTGATCAGCAGTTCGATCGCCTCGTGGAGGAGGTTCTCTTCGGCGTGCTCGTACGTGGGCCGTCCGACGTCGACGGCCTCGTCGAGGCGTCCCTGGCGGGCCAGGAAGGCCATGAGGTGCCGACGGGCGTGCCGGCCGTCCGCTTCGAGGGCCTCGTGCAGGACGGCTTCGGCCTCCCGGACCCGCCCCTGCTCCTCCAGCGCGTCCGCGTACCGGTTCAGGGCGTCTTCCGCGTGCTCGCCGGCGGCCAGCTCGCGAAGCTGCTCGAACCGGCCCTGGCCGGCGAGGAGTTCCGCGTACCGCCAGGCGATGCGCGGGACGACGGGCAGGGCCGGGCCCAGCAGCCGGATCGCCTCGTCCGCCCGGCCCATCCGCTCCAGGACCCGGCTGTACAGCACCAGCACCGCCTCCGGCTGGTGCCGGCACTCGCGCCGACCCCCGGCCGCGGAGCACCGGCAGTCCGCCGTGCCGCCCAGGGCCCGCTCGGCGCACGGGGCGAGCAGCTCCAGGACACGGGCGTCACGATGCTCCCCCCTGGTCAGATGGACCAGGGACTCCACGATCCAGGGCTCCCCGAGGTGGGGTGTGAGCATCTCGACGGCCTCATCCACCCGCCCGGCCTCCACCAGTGCCTCGGCGAACCACCGGCAGTCGTGCGCCGACTTCAGGCCGGCCGCGTCCGGACGCACCAGCGCCAGCCCCTCCTCGATCCGGCCCTGCCGGACCATGATCGTGGCGGACTCCCGTACGGCGAACGGCCAGCCGACCGCGACGAAAGGCTCCAGGACCGTCAGGGCCCGTTCGAACTCCCCCACCGCGCACAGCTCGCTGACCGCCACCTCGGCGCAGAACCACTCACCGCGGTCCCGGGCGGTCTCGATCAGCAGCTCCAACTGCCCCTGGCGGGCCAGGTATTCCGCCATGGCGGGCTCTATTCCGCCGTCGAACTGCCGCTGCCAAGCGAGATCGTCGAGATTCACCGGGCCAGGCTATGCGACGAGGCCGACGTCCTGCCCGGAGATAATCGGCGGATGTCCGAAACCTTCGTTGACCTGGGATTTGTCACGGCGCCCTCCGGGGTGGTGGTGCTGGCGATGGCCAGCTGGATCGACGAGTGGCCGAGGGTGGGCGAGCCGCTGTCGGTGCGCGCCGCGGCCGCGGCGGAGGCGGGCGGCGGGCACCTCCAGGAGTGGGAGTACGAGGCGGTCGCCGTCCGGGCCGCCGCCGACCGGCCGCTGGCGGTGCGGGCCACCACGGAGCCTTCGGCCTTCGACGAGGAGCCGACGATCGCGACGCTGGAGATCGCCCTCGGCCTGCCCTGGCCCGCGGGCGCGGACCCGGCGGTGCCGGTGCTGCTCGGGGACCTGCCGGTCGACCGGGGCGGCATGGCGGTCGGCGACGCCGTGGGGCTGGACGCCTGGACGGGGCTGGAGCACGAACCGGCCGACGGACTCGCCGACCTCTCCTTCTGGGGCCGGTACGGGAAGGACGCGCACGAGCGGTTCGGCGGCGAGCGGCTCTCCCCGCACGGCGGGGAGGACGGGCCGTACGGGTGGCTCGACCTCCCGGTCGCGGAGGCGGTCGCGCGGGAGGCCGAGATCGGCACCTGGCAGGGCGGCCTGCACGGCAGGGGAGTGGCCACCATGGTGGATAAGCACGTCGACTACCTCCGCTTCCGGCGGGCCGGCCTGCACCACCCGCTGCACGTGGGCGCGATCGAGGTCGGCGGCTGCCAGGTGCTCGGGATCGACTGGGACCCGGGCGACCACGCCGTCCGGCACCACGGCGGGCGGGACTGCGGCCAGGCCTTCCCGGTCACCCTCGAAGCCGACAGTGCGGGCGGCACGGTCCTGCGCTGGACCATCCCGCCCTACGACCTCGACGAGGGCGAGGACGACTGACCGGGAGCCGCCGGCGAGGCCGTCGGGTCCCAGAGCCCGGCGGCCTCGCCGCGCTCCAGGTGGTCGGCGTAGACGGCGGTCTTCCAGGCGATCAGCGAGCGGCACTCCTCCAGCTCCCGGATCCGCTCGTCGACCCGCTGCCGGTGGGTGTCGAGCAGCCGCAGCCGTTCGGCCTCGTTGCCCGGGCCCTGCCGCACCAGGTCGGCGAAGCGGCGGAGGTCGGCGAGCGGCATGCCGGACTCGCGCAGCCTGATGCAGATCTCCAGCCACTGCACGTCGAGCACGGCGTACCGCCGGCGCCCGCCCGCCGTGCGCCGCACCGGGCCGACCAGCAGGCCCTCGCGCTCGTAGAAGCGCAGGGCGTGCACGCTGAGCCCGGTGCGCTCGGCCACTTCGCCGATGCTGAGTTCCGTCATGGCGTCAGAGCATAGGAGCGGGCTCGCGGGGCTTGATCTAGACCGCGCTCCACTTCCTACCGTCGTCGCCATGACCACCACCAGCAAGGCCGTCGTCGGCCAGCAGCCGACCGGCTCGCCCTTCTCCGCCACCAGCACCGCCGAGGACGTCCTGGCGGGCCTCGACCTCTCCGGCCGCACCGCCGTCGTGACCGGCGGCTACTCCGGCCTCGGCCTTGAGACCACCCGGGCGCTGACCGCCGCCGGGGCCACCGTGATCGTCCCGGCCCGCCGCCCGGACACCGCCCGTGCCGCACTCTCCGGAACCGGCGGCCGGGTCGTCCCGATGGACCTCGCCGACCCCGTGAGCGTCCGTGCCGCCGCCGGGCTGATCCGCGAGGCCACGGACCGCCTCGACCTGCTGCTGGCCGTCGCCGGCGTCATGGCCACCCCCGAGCGGTGCGTCGGGCCGGGCTGGGAGGGGCAGTTCGCCACCAACCACCTGGGGCACTTCCTCCTCGCCTGCGAGCTGTACCCGCTGCTGGCCGCCGCCCCGGACGGCGCGCGCGTCGTCGTCAACAGCTCCGCCGGGCACGCCCTGACCGACATCCGCCGGCACGATCCGCACTTCCGCACCGGCTACGACAAGTGGCTGGCGTACGGCCAGTCCAAGACCGCCAACGCGCTGTTCGCCGTGCACCTCGACGCGCTCGGCCGGGGCGACGGCGTCCGGGCGTTCGCGCTCCACCCCGGGAAGATCATCACCGGGCTCCAGCGGGAGATGACCCGGCGGGAGCAGGTCGAGCGCGGCTGGGTGGACGACCGGGGAAACGTGATCGGCGCGGACTTCAAGTCCCCTTCCCAGGGCGCGGCCACCGGTCTGTGGGCGGCCACCTCCCCACTGCTCGACGGCCGCGGCGGGCTCTACCTGGAGGACTGCGAGGTCGCCCGCGTCAGCGGCCCGGACACCCCGATGGACGACGGCGGCGTCCGCCCGTACGCCCTCGACCCGGACGGGGCGGCCCGCCTCTGGGAGCTCTCGCTGGCCGCGACCGGCGCCACCCCGGTGCCGCGCTGAACCGCCGGCCCGGGCGCCGCTGCAGGGACATCCGGCAGTACCGCCGCTCACCGGGGGCCGGGGAGTGGGAAGTCGGCCCGGCCGACTTCCCACTCCGCGTCGACGTCCCGCTCCGGGGCCCCAGGCCCCCGCTCCCCGGCGAACCGTCAGCAGGAGATGTTGCCGCCGCCTACGTCGGTGCCCAGCACGCCGACGAACTGCTTGTAGAGGTTGATCCGGGCGTTGCGCTGGTCCGGGTTCTTGCCGTCGCACTCCAGCGCGCCGTTGATGGTGCGGATGGTCTCGCCGAAGCCCTTGTTGTTGACGACGGCGTCGTGCGCGGTCATCCGCCCGGCGCCGCTCTGGGTGTTCCAGAACCAGAGGGCGGTCTTCCAGGACGTCGCCGGGTTCTTCTCGACCTGGTACGGGTCGTGCAGCAGGTCGATGTGCAGGGCGTCGCCGGCCGCCTTGTAGTTGAAGTTCCAGCTCAGCTGGAGCGGTCCGCGCCCGTAGTACGCGGACTGCCCGGCCGGACAGCCGTACGGCTGCGAACTGTCGCAGTAGTGCGGGTAGTTGGCGGTGTTCTGTTCGACGACGTACCGCAGGCCGCCGGTCTCGTGGCTGACGTTGGCGAGGAAGGCGGCCGCCTCGCGCTTGCGGGTGGCGGTGTCGCCGGTGGTGGTGAACTTGGGGAAGGCGCCCAGGGCGTCGGTGAGGCCCTGGTAGCTGTAGAAGGAGTTCCGGCTCGGGAACATCTTGTTGAACTGGGCCTCGGAGACCACGAAGGATCCGGCGGCGGAGGCCGGGGCGGTCTGGCCGGCGACGGCGAGGGTGCTCAGCACGGCGGCGGAGGCCGCCAGGGACAGGGTGCGCGAGAGCTTCATCGATCTCCTCGATTCCGTTGGCAGGATTGGCACTTCGCGTGCGAAGAGCCTCCGCCATCCTCGCGGTCGGAAAGCATCAAATATGGCCATCGGAGGTCTAAACCACTCGTACGGGTCGTATCCGGTCCGGTCGATGGACGCCGCCCGCCGGTGGGGGCCCACCGGGCTGTCGGCCGCACCGGATAGCCTCCTTCCGAGCAGGACGGCACCACCGGGGGAACGGGGAGCAGGGGCGAATGAGCGGGCACACCGACGACACGGGCGACGAGCGCCTGGCCGCCGAGGGCGAGGTCGCCCTCGCCCGGCTGGCGATCGACTCCGGCGACCTGGCCCACGCCGCCGACCACCTCGGCGACGCGATCCTCGCCGACCCCCAGCTGCCCGAACTGCACGAGGCACTGGCCGAGTTGTGCGCGGCGGCGGGCGGACCGGCCGCGGCCCGCGAGCTGTTCCCGCTGGACGGCCAGGTGTACCTCGGCACGGTGGCCTGCCGGGCCCACGTGGAGGCCGCCGCCGGGGACTGGGACACCGCCGTCGGCCTGCTCGCCTCCGCCGTCCAGCACGAGCCGGCCCGCCCCTGGGCGCACGCCGCCTGGCTCGCCCGCGAGGACCTGCCCGGCCTGGTCGACCCGGACGCCGTCGCCCAGGCGGTGGCCCGCGCCACCGGCGCGCTGCCCGACCCGCTCCCGGCCGAACCGGCCGGAGCCGTACGGCCGTTCCACGACTTCGTGCAGGCCGTCCTGGCCCGGCACGAGGACCACGTGCCGCTGCTGGCGATGGCCTCCGGCCTGACCCGCCGGCTCGGCGACACCGACCGCGCCGTCGAACTCGCCGATCGGGCCCACCGGTTGGCCCCCGGCTACCTGACCGCAGTGATGCTCGGCAACGCCCTGCGCTCGGCCGGCCGGCCGGAACGGGCGCTCGCCGTCTGGGAGGCCGAGCTGGCCCGGGCCGCACCGGACCGCGACGACTCCAGCAGCTACCTCGCCGTCGACGTCGCCGAGCTGTACGGCGCCCTCGGGCGCCCCGCCGAAGGCCTGCCCTGGCTCGACCGGGTGCTCGCCGCCGAGCCCGACCACCCCAAGGCGGGCCCGGCCCGGTACGGGCTGCGCCACGCCCTCGACGGCGACCCGGCGCACCTGCTCGGCCTGGCCGACCACCACCGCTCCCACCCCGAGCACGAGTACGCCCAGGAACTGCTGGAACGGCTGAGCCACCGGGAGCCCTGGCTCGGCCTGGTCTCCGGCGCCACCGAGGCCACCGTCAACGTGCTGCACCAGGTGCTCGCCGCCCACGACACCGGCCGCGACACCGAGATCGACTGCACGGCCTCCACCGTCGAGCCGCCCAGCTCGGTGCTGGCCGTCCGGCTCGCGCTGCCGCGTTCCACCGTCGGCTACCGGGCCGTCGGCGAGCCCGACCCCCGGCTGCCGCTGACCGAACCCACCACCCGAATCTGGGCCTGGGACGGCACCGACCCGCGCCCGGCCGTCGCCCCGCCCGCGCCGCGGAGCGCCGAACTCGTCCGCGCCACCGCCGAGATCTTCTGGCCGACCGTCCCCGCCGCCTACGACCACGCCGTCCGGCTGGCCGGACTGCCGCTGGACGACCTGCTCGGCGTCCTGGTCCACCCGCCCGTGCCGCGCGAGGACGAACTCGGCCGCGCCCTGCTCGCCCACCAGCCCGAACTCTGGGTGCGGGCCGTCCAGGTCTTCGCCTGCCTCGGCATCGCCCACCACCGCACCGACCAGCCCTGGGCCGGCTCCGAGCGCCGCCGGGTGCTGCGCGACCTGCTGCTCGGGCCGGAGGACTGGGTGGTCGAGGCGGCCGGCTTCGCGCTGGTCGCGATCGGCTGGACCCAGCCGCAGACCCGGGCCGACGTCGCCGCCCTGCTCCAGCAGCGGCTGCACCACGGCGCCCGGGCCCGCCGCACCCGGGCGGTGACGATCCTCCGCTCGCTGTCCGCGCTGGTGCTCGCCGCGCCCTGGACGTCCGACGAGGACCGCGCGCTCGCCCGGCACCTGATGGAGCAGGAGGACGCCGCCGACGCGGGGGCGGAGGCCGCACCGGAGGCGGCGGACCAGGCCGAGGCGACGGAGCACTCGGGGACGGCGCGGCACTCGGGGCCCGCGGGGCAACCGGAGGCGGCGGAGCGGTCGGAGGCCGAGCGGGCCGCCCAGGCGGAGCCCCGCCCCGGCCGCCTGCGCCGCCTCTTCGGCCGGGGCTGAGGCGCCAGGTCCGAGGCCGGGTCTGAGGCCAGGTCTGGGGCCGGGGCCGGGGCGGCCCTAACCCATCCCCGGCAGCGGTTCCTGGTCGACGTCGAACCGCGCGACCCGCTCCGCCGGGTCCCGGCACTCCGGTCCCAGCCGCAGCATCCGCGACTCGGGGTCGTGCAGCGGCCGGTGGCAGCGGCGGCAGGTCACCCGCGGGCGGAGGGTCTGCGCGGTGTCCGTCCCGGGCAGCGGCTCGGGGCCGGACGCGCCGGTCGGACCGGTCGGACCGGTCGAGCCGGGCACGCCGGACGCGCCGGGCACGCCGGGCAGGCCGGGCGGACCGGGAGGGTTGGTCGGGCTGGTCATGCTGAGACGGTAGCCGCCCACGCCGTCAAGGCCCCTGCCGGTGCGTGAAACGATGGCCCCATGGCGAGCGACCGCAGCAGCGCAGGAGACCCGGCACGCACCCTCGCCCTGCTCTGGGGGCTCACCGCCGAGGAGAAGCCCGGCCGGCGCGGGCCCCGGCAGGCGCGCTCGACCGGTGAGATCGCCACCACCGCGATCGCCCTCGCCGACGCCGAAGGAGCGGACGCCGTCACCATGCGCCGGGTCGCCCAGGAGCTGGGGCTCTCCCCGATGGCGCTCTACACCTATGTGCCCGGCAAGGCCGAGCTGCTCGACCTGATGCTGGACACCGTCTACGCCACGATGCCCCGCAGCACCCCCGCCGACGAGGGCTGGCGCTCCCGGGTCACCGCCGTCGCGGACGACAACCGGGCGCTGCACCGCGCCCACCCGTGGGTCGCCGCCGTCTCCACCAGCCGTCCGCCGCTGGGGCCCGGCCTGATGGCCAAGTACGAGTACGAGCTGCGTGCCTTCGAGGGCACCGGGCTCTCCGACGTCGACCTGGACGCCGCGCTGACCCACCTGCTCGGCTTCGTCCAGACCTGCGCCCGGATGGCCGCCGACGAGCGCGCCGCCCGGCAGGACAGCGCGATGACCGACGCGCAGTGGTGGGCGGCCAACGCCGGGCTGCTCGCCCGGGTCTTCGACCCCGAGCGCTACCCGGTCGCCGCCCGGGTGGGTGCCGCGGCCGGCGAGGCGCACGGCGGCGCGTACAGCCCGGACCACGCCTACGCCTTCGGTCTGGCCCGGGTCCTGGACGGGCTCGACGCCCTCATCGCGGGGCGGTAGCCCGCCCGTCGTACTCCTGGCGGGCCGTCTCGACCTCCGGCACCCGCCGCTCCGACCAGTGCGCCAGCGCCGCGACCAGTTCCGCCGCCTCCCGCCCCAGCGGGGTGAGGCTGTAGTCGACCCGCGGCGGGATCACCGGGTGCGCCTCGCGCAGCACGAAGCCGTCCCGCTCCAGCGTCTGGAGGGTCTGGGCGAGCATCTTCTCGCTGACCCCGGTGACCTTGCGGCGCAGTTCGCTGAACCGGTAGCCGCGCTCGTTCAGCGCGCCCAGCACCAGCACGCCCCAGCGGCTGGTGACGTGCTCCAGCACGCCCCGGGACGGGCACATCCGGTCGAAGACGTCGGCGGGGGGCAGCCCGCCGGCCTTCAGCTCGCTTACCTTCATGTCAGTACCCTACTTTGAAGTGCGTACTTTCGAAAGGTTAGTGCCACCCCTAGGGTGAGTTTCGAGGCCAGAACCCCGCAGCAACCCCTGAGGAGCACACCATGTACGTCGTCACCGGTGCCACCGGCCAGCTCGGCCGTCTCGTCGTCGAGGGCCTGCTGGCCCAGGTCCCCGCGAGCGAGGTGGCCGTCGCCGTCCGCTCCGCCGAGAAGGCCGCCGACCTGGCCGCCCGCGGCGTGACCGTCCGGGTGGTCGACTACGACAAGCCGGAGACCCTGGCCGGCGCGTTCGCCGGGGGCGACCGGGTGCTGCTGATCTCGGGCAGCGAGGTCGGCCGCCGGATCCCGCAGCACCGGGCCGTGGTGGAGGCCGCCAAGGCCGCCGGGGTCGCGCTGCTCGCCTACACCAGCATCCCGGGTGCGGCCACCTTCCGGCTGGCCGACGAGCACAAGGCGACCGAGGAGCTGATCCTCGCCTCCGGCCTGCCGCACGCCTTCCTGCGCAACGGCTGGTACACCGAGAACTACCTGGGCGACGTGGCCGGCACGGTGGCGCGCGGCGTGGTGCTCGGCAGTGCCGGGCAGGGCCGGGTCGCCACCGCCCCGCGCGCGGACTACGCGGCCGCGGCGGTCGCCGTCCTGGTCGGCGAGGGGCACCGGGGCGAGGTGTACGAGCTGAGCGGCGACGCCGCCTGGAGCCTGCCCGAGCTGGCCGCCGAGCTGGCGAAGGCCTCCGGCAGGCCGGTCGAGCACCGGGACGTCACCCCGGCCGAGCACCTGGACGCGCTGGTCGGCGCGGGCCTGCCGCAGGGCTTCGCCGAGGCCCTGGTGGACGTGGACGCGGGCATCGCGCGCGGCGAGCTGGCCGGCACCCCGGGCGACCTGGCCCGGCTGATCGGCCGTCCGACCGTCCCGCTGGCCGAGTCCGTCCGCGCGGCCCTGAACTCCTGAGGCACCGCGGGCCCGGACTCCCGCGCCGCCACTCCGGACTCCCGCTCCGCCGCGCCGCCGCTCCGGGCCCCGGAGCGGCGGAGCCGTCCGGCCCGCGAGCAATGTCATGACCAAAATCCGGAAACGGAGATGACAGCCCGCCCTCCCGCCCGCTACCGTCGCCTCGACACACGCGCGCGGGAAGGCACTCGGCCATGGCGGGAACAGACCAGCAGGACTACGGCCGGGGCCTCTGGTCCGGCGTCGCCGCCTACGGCATCTGGGGGCTCTTCCCGCTGTTCTGGCCGCTGCTGGAACCGGGTGCCGCCGACGACATCCTGGCCAACCGGATGGTCTGGTCCCTGGTCGCGGTCGTCCTGCTGCTGATCGCCCAGCGGCACTGGGGCTGGATACGCCCGCTGCTGCGCCAGCCCCGCCGGCTCGCCATGCTGGCCGGCGCGGCCGCCGTGATCTCGGTCAACTGGGGCGTCTACATCTGGGCCGTCAACGCCGGGCACGTGGTCGAGACCAGCCTCGGCTACTTCATCAACCCCCTGGTCACCATCGGCTTCGGCGTCCTGGTGCTCAAGGAGCGGCTGCGCACCGCGCAGTGGACGGCGGTGGGCATCGG
The DNA here is from genome assembly GCF_042885395.1 of Kitasatospora sp. NPDC058063. Classification (NCBI taxonomy): domain Bacteria; kingdom Bacillati; phylum Actinomycetota; class Actinomycetes; order Kitasatosporales; family Streptomycetaceae; genus Kitasatospora; species Kitasatospora sp. NPDC058063. The sequence continues at coordinate 160,659 of NZ_JBHVSD010000022.1, read as the reverse complement.
CGCCGCCGCCGTCGCGGTGCTGGCCGTCGCGTACGGGCAGCTGCCCTGGATCGCGCTCACCCTGGCGCTCTCCTTCGCGACCTACGGCCTGCTGAAGAAGCAGGTCGGGCTGAGCGGGCTGGAGAGCCTGGCCGCCGAGAGCGCCTTCATGTTCCCGTTCGCCCTCGGCTACCTGGTCTACCTGGAAGTCAGCGGGCGCGGCACCTTCGGGCACACGGTGGCCGGCTCGTACGGCTGGGGGCACTCCGGGCTGCTGATGCTCAGCGGGGTGATCACCGCGATCCCGCTGCTGCTCTTCGGCGCGGCCGCCGTCCGGGTGCCGCTCACCGTGCTCGGGCTGCTGCAGTACCTGGCGCCGGTGTTCCAGTTCCTGATCGGCGTCGCGGTGTTCCACGAGTCCATGCCGCCCGCCCGCTGGGCCGGCTTCGGCCTGGTCTGGGCCGCGCTCGCGCTGCTGACCTGGGACGCGCTGCGCCAGGTGCGGGCCGACCGCGCGGTGCGGGCCGCGGCACGGCCGCAGCCCGCACCCGCCGAGGCGGCCGTCACACGCTGATGTCCCGGCTGGTGAAGCGGGACCAGGCCGCCGAGCCGAACACGGCGACGTAGGCGGCCTGGAGACCGAGGTCCTTCAGCACGCCGTCCCAGTACATCGGCGCCCGCAGCAGGTCCGCGAAGCTCAGCCAGTAGTGGGAGAACAGGAACGGGCTGACGGCGTGCAGCTGCGGGAAGACGTCCAGGATCTGGACGGTGATCACCAGCCCGACGGTGGCGGCCATCGCCGCGATGCCGCTGCCGGTGAGGGTGGAGACGAACAGCCCGATCGCCACCAGCCCGGCCAGCGAGGCCGCGACCACCAGGGCCACCAGCAGCGCGCGCAGCAGCGCGTCGCCGAGGCCGATGGTGTCCCCGGAGAGCAGCGTGACCCGGCCGAGCGGGAAGAGCGCGGCGCCCGCGGCCAGCGCCGTCACCGCGACCGCCGCCGTGGCGGCCGCGCAGAACACCAGCCCGGCGGTGAACTTGGCGGCCAGCAGCCTGGTCCGCCCGGCCGGGGCGACCAGCAGGTAGCGCAGCGTCCCGGCGGCCGCCTCGCCCGCCACCGAGTCCCCGGCGACCACGCCGACGGTCATCGGCAGGAAGACCGGCAGCGCCACCGCGAGCGCGGTGAAGACCAGGAAGAGCCCGTTCTGCGTGGTCTGCGCGATGAAGCTCGGACCGCCGCCGCCCTCGTGCGGACTGTCCGTGTTGAGCTTGACCACCACCCCGATCAGGATCGGCAGTGCCGCCAGGATGCCCAGCAGCACCTTGGTGCGCATCCGGCGGAAGGTCAGGTGCAGCTCGCTGCGGAACAGCGCCAGGAACCCGGCCGCCGTCTGCGGCCGGCGGCCGGTGCCGATCGGCGGCACCCCGGCCCGCGACAGCGCCTCAGCCCGCGACATCGAAGCCCTCCCCGGTCAGCGCCACGAAGGCGTCCTCCAACGTGCCCCGCTCCAGCCCGAAGCCGTGCACCCGCACCCCCGCCTCGACCAGCGCCGCGCACAGCCTGGGCAGCGCCTCCTCGTCCAGGACGCCCGGCTCGCCGTCCACCCGGTCCTCGCCCGGCACCAGGGCGGTGACCCGGTGGGCCGCCAGCACCTCCGCGGCGCGTGCCACGTCCGGGGTGCGGACCACCAGCCGGCCCTGCGCCCGGGCGGCCAGCTCGGCGACGGTGCCCTGCACCACCAGCCGGCCCCGGGACATCACCGCGGCGTGGGTGCAGACCTGCTCGATCTCGTCCAGCAGGTGCGAGGAGAGGAACACCGTGGTGCCCTCCGCCGCGACCTCCCGGACCAGCGTCCGGATCTCCCGCATGCCCTGCGGGTCCAGCCCGTTGGTCGGCTCGTCCAGCACCAGCAGTTCGCGCGGCTGCAGCAGCGCGGAGGCCAGGCCCAGGCGCTGCTTCATGCCCAGCGAGTACGCGCGGGCCTTCTTGCCCGCCGCGGCGCTCAGGCCGACCCGCTCCAGCGCCGTCTCGACCCGCTGCCGGCGGGTGCGCGGGTCGGCGGTCGGGTCGGCGGCGTCGAAGCGCGCCAGGTTGTCCCGGCCGGAGAGGAAGCCGTACAGGGCCGGGCCCTCGATCAGCGCGCCCACCCGGGGCAGCACGGTGGCGACGGACTGCGGCATCGGCTCGCCGAGGACGCTGGCCGCGCCCGAGGTGGGGGCGATCAGGCCCATCAGCATCCGGATGGTGGTGGTCTTGCCGGAGCCGTTGGGGCCCAGGAAGCCGAAGACGGAGCCGCGCGGCACGGCCAGGTCCAGGCCGTCCACGGCGAGCTGGCCGCCGCGGAAGCGCTTGGTCAGGCCGCGGGTCCGGATGACGTCGTCGGCGGCCTCACGCGAGGCCGGAGCGGCCGGGGAGGCGGCGGAGGCGGGAGAGGAGGCGGGGGAAGCGGATGGGACGGGCGCGGGGGCCGGACGCGGCACCGCGCCCGTACCCCCGGCCGACTCCGTAACGTCCCCCGTTACGGGAGCCTTGGTCATCCGTCAGTTCACCCCGGCGGCGTGCTGGAGCACCGGCAGGGTCACCGCGCCGGCCAGGACCCGGCCGTCGTCGGTGAGCAGGACGTTGAGCACCTTGGTGCTCACCAGGGTGCCGCCGGCGACCGGCTTGCCGAGCGACTTCACCATCGCCTGCGGGTTCAGCGACTGCGTCGCCCCGTTCCCGCGGCCGCCGTGCTTGCCGCCCTTGGCGTCGGCCTTCGGCGCCCCGTCCGCCGCGTCGGGCAGCCGGGTGGAGACGACCGTCGTCCAGCCCTCGCCGATCACGTCGACGCCCTCGGGCGCCCCGGTGCCGCGGTGCTCCCGGGCGTCGCCCGGCGCGCCCTCGGCCACGTCCCCGGCCTTCTGCTCCGTCACCTTGGCGCCCTTGGGGGCGGAGAAGTCGAAGGTCTTGTCGGCCGGCTTGGCGAAGGACACCTGGGTGAAGCGGACGTTCAGCACGGTGCTGCCATCGACGGACTTCACCGCCACCGCCAGCGGCACCCCGTTGTCGGCGGCCACCGCGATCCGGACCTCGGCCAGGGTCGAACCGGACTGGGTGGGCTTCACGCTCAACTCGTAGGCGTTCTGCCCGGCCACCTTGGCCGTCCCGGCGACGGTCACCGAGGTGGTGCCGGCGCTCCCGGTCAGGAACTGCCTGGCGGCATCCTGCGGGGTGGTCGGCAGCTCGGACAGCGGCGCCTTGCCGTGCCGCTCGGCGGCGGCCGCCCGCCCGGTCATGTGCACCGCGGAGTTGGACGAGCTGTCCCAGGCCCAGGCCTGGTCGCCGTTGCGGACCAGGGTGTAGCCGGCCATGTTCTCCAGCACGTCCACCCGCTGGCGGTCCGGGCCGTCCACCGCGACCCGCAGCGTCTGGTCCCCGCCGAGCAGGCCGAGCAGCTTGGACTGCGGGTCCGCGGCGGAGCCCCCGCCGTTACCGCCGTGCCCGCCGACCGCCCCGCCGAGGCCGCCGGCCGCGCCGAGCAGCTGGCCGGGCACCCCGAGGTCGGTGCTGATCGACACCGTCCCGGACAGCGTCTGGGCCTCCGACCCGAGCACCTTGGCGACCAGCTGCTCCGACGTCAGCGTCGGCAGGTCGGGCGCGCCGTCGGCCGCCAGCGCCGGGACCAGCCCCACCCCTGCGGCGATCACCGCGACCACCGCCACCGGCACCCCGGCGCGCATCAGGACGCGTCGCCGGGAGCGGTACGGCGCACCGCCGTCCAGATCGTCCCCCGCCGCCTTCTCGTTGGTCATGGCGTCTCAACTCCTCCGCGAACACGTGTGATTGGCCTTGCTCGTCCATTAGAGGCCGCCGCGGCGCCGCCGTCATCGCCCTGTGGGTCCAGATCGGGTTGACCTTCTTGGGTACGCCGACCCTGAGACGGCCTCAGGGTTGGGTCCACCCGCGGTACCACCGCCTGGCGTAGGGTCGCGCCATGGACGGAACCGCCATGGACGCCAGCACCCCGCCGACCGAGAACGCGATGCGCCGAGCCCTGCGCCGCGCCCGGGACGGCGTCGCCCTCGACACGACCGAGGCCGCCGTGCTGCTCCAGGCCAGAGGCGAGAACCTGCTGGACCTCTGTACGAGTGCCGCCAGGGTCCGGGACGCGGGCCTCGAAGCCGCCGGCCGTCCCGGCGTCATCACCTACTCCAAGAGCGTCTTCATCCCGCTCACCCGGCTCTGCCGCGACAAGTGCCACTACTGCACCTTCGTCACCGTCCCCGGCCGGCTGCGCCGGGAGGGCCACGGGATGTACATGTCCCCGGACGAGGTGCTGGACGTGGCCCGCCGGGGCGCCGAACTCGGCTGCAAGGAAGCCCTGATCACGCTCGGCGACAAGCCCGAGGACCGCTGGCCGGAGGCCCGCGAGTGGCTGGACGCGCACGGCTACGACGACACCATCGCCTATGTGCGCGCCATGTCGATCCGCATCCTGGAGGAGACCGGCCTGCTGCCGCACCTCAACCCCGGGGTGCTGAGCTGGACCGACTTCCAGCGGCTCAAGCCCGTCTCCGCCTCCATGGGCATGATGCTGGAGACCACCGCCACCCGGCTGTGGAGCGAGCCCGGCGGCCCGCACCACGGTTCCCCGGACAAGGAGCCGGCCGTCCGGCTGCGGGTGCTGGAGGACGCCGGGCGCAGCTCCGTCCCGTTCACCAGCGGCCTGCTGATCGGCATCGGCGAGACGTACCAGGAGCGCGCCGAATCGCTGTTCGCGCTGCGCAAGGTCTCCCGCGCCTACCACGGCGTCCAGGAACTGATCCTGCAGAACTTCCGGGCCAAGCCGGACACCGCGATGCGCGGCATGCCGGACGCCGAACTGGACGAGCTGGTGGCCACGGTGGCGGTCGCCCGGCACCTGATGGGCCCGGCCGCCTGCCTCCAGGCCCCGCCCAACCTGGTGGACGGCGAGTACGAGCGGCTGATCGCGGCCGGCATCGACGACTGGGGCGGGGTCTCCCCGCTCACCCCGGACCACGTCAACCCCGAGCGCCCCTGGCCGCAGATCGAGCGGCTGGCCGAGCGCTCGGCGGCGGCCGGCTTCGAACTGCGCGAGCGCCTCGCCGTCTACCCCGAGTACGTGCGCCGCGGCGAACCCTGGCTCGACCCGCGGGTGCTGCCGCACGTCCGCGCCCTGGCCGACCCGGCCACCGGCCTGGCCGACCCGGACGCGGTGGTCCGCGGCCTGCCCTGGCAGGAGCCCGAGGACCTGCCGGAGTCGTACGGCCGCACCGACCTGCACGCCACCATCGACACCGAGGGCCGCACCGGCGACCGCCGGGCCGACTTCGAGGACGTGTACGGCGACTGGGAGGTGCTGCGCGAGCAGGTGCTCGCGAAGGGCGCGCCCGAGCGCCTCGCCGGAGACCTGCGGGAGGCCCTCGCGGTGGCCGCCGACGACCCGACCGGACTGACCGACGACCAGGCGCTGGCCCTGTTCCACGCGGACGGCCCGGCCCTGGACGCGCTCTGCCGGATCGCCGACGACGTCCGCCGCGACACGGTCGGGGAGGACGTCACCTACTGCGTCACCCGGAACATCAACTTCACCAACGTCTGCTACACCGGCTGCCGCTTCTGCGCCTTCGCCCAGCGCCGCACCGACGCGGACGCCTACACCCTCTCCCTGGAGCAGGTCGCCGACCGGGCCGCGCAGGCCTGGGAGGTGGGCGCCACCGAGGTCTGCATGCAGGGCGGCATCCACCCGGACCTGCCCGGCACCGCCTACTTCGACATCGCCCGCGCGGTGAAGGAGCGGGTGCCCGGCATCCACGTGCACGCCTTCTCGCCCATGGAGGTCGTCAACGGCGCGACCCGCACCGGGCTGTCGATCCGGGACTGGCTGCAGCGGGCCAAGGAGTCGGGCCTGGACAGCATCCCCGGCACCGCCGCCGAGATCCTGGACGACGAGGTCCGCTGGGTGCTCACCAAGGGCAAACTGCCGGCCGCCACCTGGGTCGAGGTGGTCACCACCGCGCACGAACTGGGACTGCGCTCCTCGTCCACGATGATGTACGGGCACGTGGACACCCCGAAGCACTGGCTCGGCCACCTGCGGCTGCTCGCCGGGATCCAGCAACGGACGGGCGGCTTCACCGAGTTCGTGACCCTGCCGTTCATCCACACCAACGCGCCCGTCTACCTGGCCGGCATCGCCCGGCCCGGCCCGAGCGCCCGGGACAACCGCGCGGTGGTCGCGATGGCCCGGCTGCTGCTGCACCCGCACATCCCCAACATCCAGACCAGCTGGGTCAAGCTGGGCGCCGAGGGCGCGGCCGAGATGCTCCGCTCGGGCGCCAACGACCTCGGCGGCACGCTGATGGAGGAGACCATCTCGCGGATGGCCGGCTCGGCGTACGGCAGCTACAAGTCGGTGCGCGACCTCCAGGCGATCGCCGAGGCCGCGGGCCGCCCGCACCGCCAGCGCACCACCACCTACGGCGAGGTGCCGGCCGAGCGGCGGGCCGCGGCGCTGGCCTCGGACGGGCACCTGCCGGAGCTGCTGCCGGTGCTGGACTGACACCCCTGCCGTCCCGGCCGCCGCCCGCACGGCGGCCGGGACGGGGGCACCGAACCCTTGGGGAGGAGCCGATTCGATCGGCTCTTCGAATACAGTGCCAGGGCGCGCTCCGGGCCGAGCGACGCGCGGACCCCACACCCGAGGAAAGGCGCCCCGTCGTGATGCCACTGTGGTCACGCGCCCAGCAGCAGGACTACCGCAGCCGGGTGCGGGGCTGTCTGCTCGGCGGTGCCGTCGGGGACGCGCTCGGCGCCGGCGTCGAGTTCGAGTCGCTGGAGAAGATCCGGGCCCAGCACGGCCCGCAGGGCGTCACCGGCTACGTCCCCGCGTACGGGCGCACCGGCGCCGTCACCGACGACACCCAGCTCAGCCTCTTCACCGTCGACGGGCTGATCCGCGCCCACATCCGGCGCGACACCGGCAGCTGGCACCCGCCCACCGACCTCCACCTGGCCTACCTGCGCTGGGCCGCCACCCAGCGCGACTGGGGCCCGGACGAGCGCCGCCCCGACCTCGGCTGGCTCGGCCGCGAGGAGTGGCTCTACGCCCAGCGCGCCCCCGGACAGGGCTGCCTGTCGGGCCTCGGCGGGGCCGACGCCGAGCGGCTCGGCACCCTGGAGGCCCCCAAGAACCCGCACTCCAAGGCCTGCGGCACGGTGGTGCGGGCGGCGCCCTTCGGACTGCTCACCACCTGGGAGCCGGGCCTGGTGTTCCAACTCGCGGTGGAGTGCTCGGTGCTCACCCACGGCCACCCCACCGGATACCTCGCGGCGGGCGCGTTCGCGGTGATCGTCCAGTCCGTCGCCCGCGGCGGCACCCTGGAGGAGGGCGTCCACCTGGCGCTCGCCCTGCTCTCCGAGCGGCCGGCGCACGAGGAGACCACCGCCGCGCTGCGGGCCGCCCTGGACGCGGTGCGGGCCGGTGAGCCGTCCGCCGACCGGGTCGAGGCGCTGGGGGAGGGCTGGGTGGCCGAGGAGGCGCTGGCGATCGGCGTCTACTGCGCCCTGGTCGCGCACGACGTGCGCTCGGGCCTGCTGCTCGCGGTCAACCACTCCGGGGACAGCGACTCCACCGGCGCGATCTGCGGCAACCTGCTCGGGGCGCTGCACGGAGACACCGCGCTGCCGCCGGGCCTGCTGGCCGGACTGGAAGGGCGCGGGGCGATCCTCGAACTCGCCGACGACTTCGTGCTGGAGCTGGTGCACGGCACCGAACTGCACGACCGGCGGACCCCGGAGGGCGCCAACTGGGCCACCCGCTACCCGGTGACGGGCTGACCGACCCGGGCTCCCGGAACGGAAGCCGGCGGACCCGGGAGGACCGGGAGCCGTGCGGAACGGGGCCTGGCGGAACGGAAGCAGCCAGGAACGGGAGTTGCCCGTAGCGCCGGCCGCCGCCGAGGGGCGACGGCCACCGCTACGGGCAACTGGTCCGAGTGCGGAACCGGGCGGGGAGGGTCAGTCCGGGAGGCCGCCGAAGGCGCCGTCCCCCACCGCCGAGGCGAAGGCGTTCCAGGCATCGGCCGAGAAGCGCAGCTGGGGCCCCCGGGGGTCCTTGGAGTCCCGGACGGCCACCTCCCCCGCGCCTGGGACGGCGATCTCCACGCAGGCGCCTTGGCCCCCGCTGTGACTGCTCTTGCGCCAACGGGTTCCGTACTCGGACGGGGTGATCATTCGTGGAATTCCTTCTCGATGTCGGCTATCAGCGACCGGCTCTCCGAGACACCGAGTGCGGCCGCTCTCAGGTAGTCGTACAGACCGGTATAGCGGCGCACGTCCGCCTCCTTCTCCAGGTAGAGATCGCTCGTCACACCTTCGAAGTAGACAACTGTGGAATCGGCTGACTCCGGGAACTCCAGCAGCGAGAATGTCCCGGTCATGCCGGGATGGGCGCCGTGCGAGAACGGGATCACCTGGATGGTGATGTTCGCGCGCTGGCTGAGCTCCAGCATCTGCTGCAACTGCTGGGCCATCACGGCCTTGCTGCCGACCTCGCGGCGCAGCACCGCCTCGTCTATGACGGTCCACAGGCTGCCCAGCTGGTTCTCGCCGTGGATGCGCTCCTGGCGCTTCATCCGGACCTGCACCCGGCGCTGCACGGCGACCGCGTCGGTGTCCGGCTGGGTGCCCTCGACCACGGCCTGGGCGTAGTGCTCGGTCTGCAGCAGGCCGGGGACGAAGGAGGACTCGTACGCGCGGATCGAGGAGGCCTCGGCCTCCAGTCCGATGTAGACGCTGTACGGGGTCGGCATGTCGTTGAAGTCGTGCCACCATCCGCGCTGGCGCGACTCCTTGGCCATCTCCATCAGGCTGGTGCGCAGCTGGTCGTCGGGCACGTTGTAGACGTCGCAGAGGTCGCGCACATCGCGCTGGCTGATGCTGCGGCGGCCGTTCTCCAGCCGGCTGATCTTCGACTGGGAGACCATCAGCCGGCCGGCGACCTCCTCGGCCGTCATGCCCAGGCCCTCGCGGAGCTTGCGCAGCTCCGAACCGAGGCGCCGGCGGCGCACGGTGGGATTGACGTTGGCGGACACTTCGACCTCCGGCCGGACCTCTGGTGCTCGTTGGAGCGGCAGCCCTCGGAACACTTCGGACATTGGGACCAACCCCCCTGACTTGGAGCAGCATGTCACCTTGGGCCAGGTCGGCGCCGGGGAATCACAGCAGCGCGGTAGCACAGATCATCGGAAAAGCACTTCCGCGAGACAGCGAAAGCCCCCAGGTGGTAATGCGGCTCGGACGACTCGGACAGGTACTGCGGAGGCCGCCCCCGGACCGGCCCGCACCTGCCCCGGCAGGTGCGGGGGCGGGCGGTTGCCGGGCGTCCGGGGACGGCGAAGGGGCGGTCGCCGGGCGACTCGCGTCGCGGGGCGACCGCCCCTCGGTGCTGTTGGTGGTGCCGGTGGTGCCGGTGGCACCGGTGGTGCGTCGGGGCGCTCAGCGCCTTCGGGCGGTGCGAGGGGGACGGCGTGCGCCGCCGGGTGCGCGGCCGGTGGTGTCGGGCGCCGTGATGGCTGCCCGCCGGGCCGTGCGGACCGCTGCGACCGGCGAAGCCCTCCAGGACTCCCCGGCCCTCGTGCCCTCCCCGGTTCTGGTGCCTTCCCGGGTTCTGGTGCCCTCCCGGGTCAGCGGACGCCGACCCGGGAGGCGGGGACCCGCCCGCCCGAACCCCGGCCCGCCGTACGGGCGCCGGGGCGGCCGGCAGCGGCCCCGGGACCCTGGGAAGAACGGTTCTGCTGCGCCGGAAGGCCGTTCTGCACATCCATCACGGCGTGCGCGACCATCCCGCCCAGCGGGTCGTACCGGATCAGGTCGCGCAACCGCGACCGCGAGGAGCGGCCCTCGTTGCCCGGGTACAGGTGCTTGCCCAGCCCGACCGAGTGGGCGAGCGCGGCGAGCGCGGCCGTCCGCGGATCCGGCGGAACACCGGTGCGGATCGCGGTGTCCAGCCGCTGCTTGATCGCGGCGTTGGTGCAGTCGTCGGACGCCTGGTACCGGGTCGTCGGCAGCACCCCGCACACCTGGCCCGGCACGGCCGTGACCATGCCGCAGCGCTCCAGGTGCGCCAGATAGGTCTGCCGCAGCCCCAACCGGGGCCCGCCGATCCAGTGCGCCGCGCGAACCGGACTGCCGCGTCGGCGCAACAGTTCCAGTGCGTGGTCAAGGGTCGGGTCGCCGGTCGGTCGTGCGAGCACGACGGCGATCCGGTCTCCCTCCGGTACGATCCGTCCGGCCAGGGACAGCTCGACGAGCTGCGCCCCGGCGAGTCCGAGGTCGAGGGTCTGCGGCTGCGCCGTGGTACCCGTGGTCGGGTCCAAAGCGAGCAGCAAGAGTTCCTCGGGAACAGTTCTGCGGCTCTTGCCCATCCAAGCCTCCCCGCGTGGATGAGAGACAGGGTGACGCCTCTCACACGGGCTTGTCGAGTACGCCTCCGAATCGTGACCTTGCGGTGAAGGTGCGGAACCGGCGGCGGCGGGCCCTGCGTCTGATCGGTGAACAGGCCGCGGCGCGACCGGGTGGCGACAATAAGCGCCGGTCGGGCGGGGTGTGTGCGGCCGGAACGGCCGCCGGTGGCGGAGACTGTACAGGTACACGGGGCGGGGCGTCGGCTTCCCGAAATCGGGTTCGCCGGTGCCCCGCCGGGCGTTGAGGAGGCTGGGATACGTGGGCGAGTCCCCCGACAGGGTGCTGAGGGACGGCGACGAGCGGCAGCGCGACCGCGAGCGCGAACGGACCGGTACGGCGGCAGGCGCCGCCGGGCCGGCCGAGGGCGGCTCCGGTACGGCTGCTGACGGGCCGTCGGCGACAGCCGCCGCCGAGGCGACCGCCGAGACCTCCTCCGACACCTCCTCGGACAGCCCCGCGGAGGCCTCCGGCGAGGCGGCCCCGAAGGCGCCCGCCGACGCTCCGGAGGCGGCGCCCAAGGGCGGCTCGACCGTACAGCTCCGCGTCCGGGATGTGGACAGCCGGACGACGATGCTGCGGCTGCCGGTGGACAACAGCACCACCGCGCTGCGGCTGCCCGATGAGCTGGTGAAGGCCGCCGGCAAGGGGAGTTCCGAAGGTGGGGAGGGGGAGAAGACGACTTCGCCGGAAACCGCGGAGGAGACCGAGCCCACCGGGCGTCCGGTCGCCGCCGACCCGCGTCTCGCCATGCGGACGGGTGCCACGGCGTCGGGGAAGGCCGGGCAGAAGGCGGCCGAGCCGTCCGGGGAGACCGGCTCCGAGGACGACTCCGAGACCGGCTCCGAGAGCGGCTCGGGGCCCTCGGCCGCACCGGCCGGGACGGCGGACGAGGCGGAGAAGGCAGCCGGCGAAGCGGCCGACAACGTCGACAACACCGACAACGCCCGCAACACGGACAACGCCCGCAAGGCCGACAAGGCGCGCAAGCCCGACGGCACCGACGAGGCCGACGGCGCGGAGCGGACCGAGAAGGCCGAGCAGACCGGCCCGGCCGAGAAGGCCGGGAAGACCGGGCAGCCCGGGGACGCCGGAACCGAGGACGACCCGGAGGACACCGGGGACGCCGACGCCGAGGACGCTCCCGCCATTGGCTCCATGACCCTCGCGCTGACCAGGACCGGGCAGCCCGGTCAGCGGCCGGACCGGGCCGAGAAGCTGGAGAAGCCCGCGCCGCCGCGCGCCTCCGCCGCAGGCACCGCCGCCCCGGCCGGCACCGTGCCGGAGCCGAAGCCCGAGCCGCGTCCGGAGCCCGGGCCCGTTCCCGAGCCGGAGCCGACCCCCGGCCCGAAGCCGCTGCCGAAGCTGGCCCCCGTGCCCGCGCCCGTGCCGGCCCCGAAGCCGCTGCCGGAGCCCGACCCGCGGCCGGTGCCGCCGGTCCCGCCGCTGCCCAAGCCCGAGCCGCTGCCCGCACCGGAGCCGCTGCCGTCGCCGGAGAACACCGCCGAGGCGATGGAGGTCCTGGCCTCCCTCAACGCCCGCCCGGTGTCGCCGCTGCGGCGTGCCCTCAAGCGGGTGACCATCTGGACGGTCTTCCTCGCCGTGGTGCTCGGCGCGCTCGCGGTGGCCCAGCTGCTGCGCCCGCTGCCGGACCCCAAGCTGAAGATGACCGCCGCGGGCAGCTACAACTTCTCCGGCGACGTGCTCGACCTCGCCTGGCCGACCAAGGGCCAGTCCGCCGCCGAGGTGGTCGGCGTCGGCAGCCTCGGCAGCTCGGGCCAGGAGACGCCGTCCTCGATCGCCAGTGTCACCAAGGTGATGAACGCCTACCTGATCCTCCAGAAGTTCCCCCTGAAGAAGGGGGAGAGCGGCCCGAAGATCACCGTCGACAAGCAGGCCGCGCAGGAGTCCGGCAACGTCGACGAGTCCCGGGTGACGCTCACCGAGGGCCAGGTGCTCACCGAGTACCAGGCACTGGAACTGCTGATGCTGCCCTCGGCCAACAACGTGGCCCGGCTGCTCGCCCGCTTCCACTCCGGCTCCGAGGCCGAGTTCGTCAAGCTGATGAACGACACCTCGGCCAAGTTCGGCATGGCCAACACCATCTACGCCGACCCGGCGGGTTTCAGCGCGGACACCAAGTCCACCGCCAAGGACCAGCTGAAGCTGGCCGAGCAGGTCATGCAGGACGAGATCTTCCGGCAGATCGTCTCCACCGCGGAGACCAACTTCAACAACGTGAAGATCTCCAACACCAACAACCTGATCAACCCGAAGGCCGGCGTCATCGGCGTCAAGACCGGCTCCAGCACCCCGGCCGGCGGCTGCCTGATGTGGGCCGCCTACAAGGAGATCGGCGGCGTGCAGCGGCTGATCCTCGGCGTCACGCTGGGCCAGCAGGCCACCTCGCCCAACCCGGGCGACGGCATCCTGCCGACCGTGCTGAAGGTCAGCGGCAAGCAGATCCAGGCCGCGCAGAACGGCGTGACCGGCCAGACCGTGGTGAAGAAGGGCGACGTCGTCGGCTCGGTGGAGGACGGGCTCGGCGGCAAGGTCGCGGTCGTCGCGACCAAGGACCTGGTGGTGGCGGGCTTCCCCGGCATCACCGGCACGGTCACCCTGGACACCTCGAAGGTCGACCACAGGGCGACGGCCGGCACGGAGGTCGGCGTGCTCCGGGTGGGCGCGGGCGACGGCAAGGCGGAGGTCCCGGTGGCCCTCCAGTCCGACCTGAACCCGCCGTCCATCCAGTCCCGGCTGCTGCGCACGCTGTGAGCCGCTGAGGTGAGCCGCCGGGCCGCCAGGCCACTGAGCCGCTGAGGCATCGAACGCAGAAGAAGAAGGGGAGCCGGTCCGCACCGGCTCCCCTTCCTCCTTCTCCGCCGGAGGCCCTCTCTTTCGGATCACGTCGGACCAGTGGGCGTCGTTGGAGTGCGTGCATCGGCGGTGCGGAGGAGGGAGTCCATGCGGAGCATCGGCGACCGACGACAAGCCGACGAGGTGCGTGCTCCGGCGGCGACCGCCTGGCGTGATCCGAAAGAGAGGGCCTAGGCGTCCCGGTCGAGCAGCGCGAGCGTGAGACCGCCGAGCGGCGTCACCCGGTCCGGGTCGCCGTACTGGGCGCGGAGCACCTGCGCCTGGTCCGTGGGCATCGCGCCCAGCGGGTCCTGGGTGTCACCGAGGACCAGCAGCCAGATCCGGGACACCCCGCCCAGGCAGTCCGCCGGCTGCGGGCAGGGCATCGGCGAGAGCTCCCCGGCGTCGTCGGCGCTCTGCGCGACGAAGACCGGATAGGGGCGTACGTCCGAGGGCAGGTAGTAGTCGACGCCGGGCCAGGCCAGCGCCCAGGACTGGTCGCCCAGCGGGGCCGCCATCCCGTCCCCGGAGCGGTATCCGGCCGAGATCTCCCGGGCCGCCGCCTTGAACGGCTCCTCCGAGCCGTTGTGCGAGCCCACGTACCGCACCTCGGGCTGCTGCGGCAGCGACGCCACGGCCGGTACCGCGAGCAGGGCGACCGTCAGCAACCCGGCCGCCGGGACGGCCCCCCGGGGCGCCCGGCCGCGTCGCCGGGCCAGAGCCGCCATCGCGCCGTACACCGCCCCGGCGCCGCCGCCGGCCAGCACCGCCCAGGCGGGCACCGTGAACAGCAGGTACCGCCCGAGGAAGTACGAGGTGTCGGTCAGGCGGGACACCAGCCAGACGCCCACCACCGGCAGCTCCGCGAGCAGCAGCGCCTGCCAGGCCCGGATCCGCCGGCCGGGCAGCGCCAGTGCCAGCAGCGCCAGCAGGACGAAGGCGTAGAACACGACGTCCGAGCCGAAGAGGCGCTCCCCGAAGTGGGCGAGGCCGCGCAGGGAGGGGGTCGGTATCCAGCCCAGCTGCCGGTCCGACTGCCGGCTGCCCAGCAGCACCACCGGCAGCACCGGCAGCGCCGCCACGGCGACCGCCAGCGGGTACTGCCACAGCAGCCGCCGGTCCGCCTCCGGGCGGGTGCGCCACAGGTGCAGCGCCAGGAGCGCCACCTGCCCGGCGACCGTGCTGAAGGACACCAGGTGCCCGGCGCCGGCCAGCGCCATGGCCACGCAGTACGGCGCCCAGCGCCGCCAGGTCGGCCGCTCCAGCGCCCGCAGCAGGAAGTACGCGGCCGCCGCGATCGCGCAGGTCACCAGCGCGTAGGAGCGCGCCTCCTGGGCGTAGCGGGAGATCTCCGGGGGGACGGTGAACAGCAGCCCGGCCCCGACCGCCGCCACCCTGCTGCCGAACAGCCGCTCGGCGGTGAGCGCCACGAACGCCGCCGCCCCGGCCATCGCCAGCACGGAGGGTATTCGCAGCGAGACCGTCGAGTCGCCGAACACCGCCGTCCAGCCGTGCATCAGCAGGTAGTACGCGCCGTTGCTGGCGTCGACGTGCTGGAGCAGCCGCAGCAGGTCCCCCAGGGAGCGGGTGGCCACCGTCCAGGTCGCCATCTCGTCCCGCCACAGGTCCGGCGTCCCCAGCCGGTACCCGCCCACCGCCAGCATGACCACCGAGGGCCACACCCACACCTGCCCCAACAGCCGGCCCACCGGGTGCACAGCAGGTTTCATCAGGTCCTTCGTCTCCTTAGCGAGGCGTGCCGGGGCGGATCCCACCCTGCCCGGCAGGCTACTTGAACCGCCCTGACACCCCGTCGGCCGCCCACACCCCGCCCGCACCCCCTCCGTCACCCCGCGCCCCACCCCTGATCCGGTACGCTGTGAACGGCCTGGTAGCACCCGGGCCGCGCCTCAGTAGCTCAGGGGATAGAGCACGGCTCTCCTAAAGCCGGTGTCGCAGGTTCGAATCCTGCCTGGGGCACAGCGAACACGCAGGTCACAGGCCCTCCGCCCACTCCGGGCGGGGGGCCTGCGGCGTTCCCGGGCCCGGCGCCGCCCGTCGCCGCCCGCCGGGTGCGACCGTCGGGTGCGACCGGCGGCGGGCGGACCGGCCGGCGTCAGGGGCGGCGTACCTCTCCGGGAGGAGGCGGCGGAGGCCGCCGTGCGCCCACGGTTTGATCATGAAACAGACCTCGTGCTGACGGGGCGTGGCCGCCGCGCTCCTAGGCTCGTCGAGACCCCTGCCGGAGCACCGTTCCAGGTCAGGGCGGACGAGCCGGGGAACCATGACGACCTACCGATACGCCGTGGCCGAGCTGCGCGGCCAACTGCGCCAACTGCTCCTGAGCGGCGCCGCGATCGCCCTGGGGGTGGCCTTCCTGATCGCCTCCGTCAGCGGCAGCGGGGCACTGGTGGACTCCTACAGCCAGACCGCGGCCGCCGAGGTCGGCCCCGGCGACATCCAGGTGACCGGGAAGGCGATCCAGGCGACCGGGAAGGCCGCGGCCGGCGGGCTGGACGCGGCCGCCGCCGAGCAGGTGCGGCAGACCCCCGGGGTGGCCGCGGTGGCCCCGCGGCTGACCGGCAGGAGCGCCGTGCTGGCCGCCGACGGGCGGCCGCTCGACCGGACCGCCACGGTCAGCGCCGTCGCCGAGGACCCGGCGCTGCGATGGCAGCTGCTCAAGGACGGCCGCTGGCCCGCCGGCCCCGGCGAGGTGCTGCTCGACACCGGGACCGCGCACCGGCTGGACGCCGCCGTGGGCGCCGAGGTCCACCTGACCCGGGCCGACGGCACCGCCGCCACCGCCCGGCTGGTCGGCACCCTGGACGAGCGGGGCGCCCCGAGCCTCGCCGGAGCCCCGATCATCGGCGTCCCGGCGAGCGCGGTCGCCGGCTACGCGACCGGCGTCACCACCGACCGACTCGACGTCAGGGCCACCCCCGGCGCTTCCCGGAGCGGGACCGTCGACGCCCTGCGCGCCGCCCTCGGCACCGACGTCCAGGTGCACACCCGCGCGGCCTCGGTCACCGAGGCGACCCGGCAGAGCAACACCATGTACGGCGTGGTGCTGGTCGCCGCGCTCTCCTTCGTCCTGATCGCGCTCGCGGTGGCGCGGATGGTGGTCGGCAACACCTTCACGGTGGTGCTCGCCCAGCGGACCCGCCAGCTCGCCCTGCTGCGCTGCGTGGGCGCCGACCGGCAGCAGCTGCGCCGGCTGATCCGCCGCCAGGGACTGCTGCTCGGGGCGGGCGCCTCGGCGGCGGGCGTGCTGCTGGGGGTCGCCCTCGGCGCGCTCGGCACGGCCGTGGTCGGCGGGCTCGACCTCGGACCGGTGCACCTGTCGCTGATGCCCACCCCGCTGACCTGCCTGCTGGCCGGACTGTTCGGCGTGCTGCTGACCCTGCTGGCCGTACGCGGTCCGGCGAAGGCCGCCGCGGCCGTGCCGCCGATCGCCGCGCTCGGCGGCACCCCCGCTCCGGCCGGCGGGGCGGCCAGGGCGCGGGCCGCGGTCCGGACCTCCGGCCTGCTGCTCGCGGGCACGGCGCTGCTGGTGGCCGGGGCGCTGACCCCGCCGCCGCTGTCGCTGCTCGCCGTCACCGTCGGTGCCATCGCCAACTTCTTCGGTGTGCTGCGGCTGTCCCACCGGGTGCTGCCCGCGGTCGTCGCCGTACTGGGCCGCCCCGCCCGCAGACTCGGCGGGACGGCCGGCCGGCTCGCCACCCAGCAACTGCGGCTCAACCCCGGCCGCACCGGGGCCACCGGCTCGGCGCTGCTGCTCGGCGTGACCGTGATGGTCGGCGCGGTCACCGCGCTCGACATCACCTCGCAGTCGCTGGTGCCCGTGGTGTCCGCGCGCCAGCCCGGCGTCTTCTCGGCAGCCGCCACCGGCGGTGGCGCCCTGCCCGCCGGGGCACTCGGTGCCCTCGGCGCCGACCACGGGCTGAACGTCACCCCGGTCCGCTCGGCCACCGTCGACCTCGACGGCCGGCCCACCGTGGTCGCCGCCGTCGACCCCACCCGGCTCAACTCCTCGACGGACGACGTGGAGCGGGCCCGCGCACTCACCGAGGGCACCGCACTGAGCGGACTCGGCGAGACCGGGGCGCGGCGGGCCGGCGGCGTCGAGCTGAGACTCCAACCCGGCCGCAGCAGCCTGCCGTTCACCCTGCAGAGCGGCGCCACCCTGCTGGTGACGCCCACGACCCTGGACCGCCTCGCCCCCGGCGCGCCCGTCACCACGGCCTGGATCTCCCCGGCCGCCGGCGACGACCGGCCGACCGCCCGCCGGGCCCTGGACCGCGCCCTCGCCGACCACCCGCAGGTGACCGTCGCCGACACGGCTGCCCAGGCGGACACCCTGCGCTCGCTGCTGGACCGGTTGAAGACCGTCAGCATGGTCCTGCTGTCCTTCTCCGTCGCCATCGCCGGCCTGGGCGTCGCGGCCACCCTGATGCTCAGCATCAGCGAACGCTCCCGCGAGATCGGCATGCTGCGCGCGATCGGGATGTCGCGCGAGCAACTGCGCCGGATGCTCACCCTGGAGGCGCTGCTGCTCTCCCTGGCCGGCGCGCTGGTCGGCACCGGCCTGGGCGTCGCCTACGGCTGGGCGGCCGCCCGCTCGATCACCTCGACGCTGGGAACGGTCGGCACCCCGCCCGTCCTGCCGGTGCTGGCCGCCCTGACCCTGACCGTCCTGGTCGGCCTGGCCGCCGCGGTGCTGCCGGCCCGCCGGGTCGGACGGATGACCGCGGTGGCGGCGATGCGCGCCTCCTGACCGGGCCGCGGCCGGTGCACCGGAGCCGAGCGTGCCCCGTGCCCTGACGCCCCCGGCCGGGGCGGCCGCCGAGGTGCGTCAGGCCAGGGTGAAGCGGGCCCGGGGGGCCTGCGGGCGGGCGGTGGCGAGGGCGAGGTCGGCGAGGAGGGACTCGGTTTCGCGGGTGCGGCGCAGGACGTCCGGGTCGAGGTCGACGACGACGAGTTCGCGCCGGTCCTCGCTCGCCTCGGCGATCAGCCGGCCGTCCGGGCCCCAGACCGCGCTGCCGCCGCAGGTGTGCCAGCCGCCGGTGCGGCCGATGTGGTTGGCGAGCACCGTGTAGAGGGTGTTGTCGAGCGCGCGGGCCGGGAACCAGGTGCGGGACTCGTGGTGGCCGTGTCCCATGCTGAACAGCGCGCCGACCAGGTAGGCGTGGCAGCCGTCGAGTGCGGCGGCCCGGGCGTGCTCGGGGAAACCGGAGTCGTAGCAGACGCCGAGCCCGAGCCGCCAGCCGTCCAGTTCCAGGGTGCAGCCGGCCGTCCCGGGGCGGTAGTGCTCGCGTTCGCTGTGGAACAGGTGCTGCTTGTCGTAGCGGGTGACGAACTCGCCGTCCGGGCCCAGGACGAGGGCGGAGACGCGCAGGTCGGCGCCGTCCCGTACGGCGGCGCCGACGATGGCGGCGGTGCCGGTCTCGCGGCAGGCCTCGGCGATCGGCGCGAGGCGCGGATCGCCGGGCTGGACGGCGTACTTGACGGGGTCGGCGCTGATCAGCTCGGGCTCGTACCCGGAGAGGACCTTCTCCGCGAACAGCACCAGCCGGGCGCCGGCCCGGGCGGCCTCGCGGATCAGTTCGGCGGCCTGGGCGACGTTGGCGGGTATGTCACCGGCCACGGCCTGGGCCTGGACGGCGGCGATCCGCAGCGGGCGCTCGGGGTAACCGGCGGGCGCGGCGGGGGAGATGGGGGCGGTGGGGGCGGTGGTGTCGGGCATGGCCGCCACGCTAGCGCGGTGGCCGGCGGTGGCCGGCGGTGGCCGGCGGTGGCCGGCGGTGGCCGGGAGCGGGCCGTGGGGTGACGAGGCCTCAGTGGACGGTCTCGTCGGCCCGTCCGAACGGGTCACCCGGGACCTCTTCCGGCGGGCCGTGCGGCCCGTCCTCGTCCAGCGGGGCGGCCGTGCGCGAGGGGCGCCCGGCCGACACGACGACCCGCTGGACCCGGTCCCTGGTGCGCCAGTTGACCCGCCGTACGTCCCGGGCCAGGGCGCCGGGGCGCCAGACCTGGATCACGGCGGTCACGGTGCCCAGCACGATGCCGGCGGCCAGCCAGCCGGCCAGGACGTCGCTGGGCCAGTGCACCCCGAGCGCGATCCGGGTCCAGCCGATGGTCAGCACGGTGGCCGCCGCCACCAGGCAGGCGGCGGTGCGGCCGCGCCGGCGGACCCGGTACCAGAGCAGGCCGACCAGGACGGCGCAGGTGATCGCCGAGGCCATGGCGTGTCCGGAGGGGAAGGCCGGGCCGTCGGCGTGCGAGACCGGATCGGTGAAGGAGGGGCGGCCGCGGTCGAAGGCCTGCTTCAGCGCCCACTGGGCGCCCCAGCCGACCAGGGCCTGGGCGGCCACCCAGCCGGCCAGCACCCGTGCGCCGATCAACCAGAGCCACCCGGCGGCGATTCCGAGCAGCGTCCGCATCGTGACGGTGCCGCCGATGTCCGAGAGCGTCTGCACGGAGGCGGTCCACACCCGGTGTTCCCGGGCGTAGGTGTGCAGTTCGCCGATCCACTCCTGGTCGAAGCGGACCAGCGGGTGCCACTGGCCGGTCACCGGAGCGGCCAGCAGGCCGAACAGCGCGGCACAGCCCAGCGCGAGCGCGGTGTCCCGAAGGAGACTGCGGTTACGCGCAGTGAGGCGGTTCGTGCTGTTGGTCAGGTGCATGACTGACACCTTCCCAGTGTCCCGTGCCGGGCAAGAGCCGGAGTGATAGCGATTCGGCATCGTTTGTGAGGAGGACCTGCGTGTGCCGGGGTGCGTGCGGCGGCGGAACGCGGGGAACGCGGGGAACGCCGGCGGCCGTTCGCGGGTTCAACAAGTGGGCGGCGGCAGCGTGTGGGTCGAGTGAAGACATCGCTCCCGGAACGGTCGGCCGATGGCACGGGACGCGCCCGACCGGTCACTCAGCGTTCGAGGCCGGGGTGAAAACCGGCAGGATACTGCATCGCCGGGAAGAATCTGAGTGACTTGGGAATGTTGTCCGGATTCTGTTCGTTGGATCGTTACGTGTGTGCCTCCAGGGGCTCGCACTTCTTGCCCTCACGAGGCAGGCAGGCAGACCTCGGCAATACCAGCAAAGGGAGCAAGCATGGCCACCCGTGCCGTCGTTCGCGACAGGGCCGACCGGAGTCGCGCGGCCCGCCCGACCAACCTTGAGGCCGACCGCGACCTGGTCGGCATGTACCTCGACGAGATCGCCAGGACACCCCTGCTCGATGCCGCCGAGGAGGTCGAGCTCTCGCTGCGGATCGAGGCCGGCGTGTACGCCCAGCACCTGATGGACGAGGGCGGACTCCCCGACGGCGTCACGCGCGAGGAGCTGGAGACGATAGCCGCCGACGCCGAGCGCGCCAAGGACGTCTTCATCCGGTCCAACCTCCGGCTCGTGGTCGCCGTCGCCCGTCGCTACCCGCGCAGCGGTTTGCCGCTGCTGGACCTCATTCAGGAGGGCAACGCGGGCCTGGTGCGCGCCGTCGAGAAGTTCGACTACGCCAAGGGCTTCAAGTTCTCCACGTACGCGACGTGGTGGATCCGGCAGGCGATCACCCGGTCCATCGCCGACCAGTCCCGCACCATCCGGCTGCCCGTGCACCTGGTGGAGGAGCTCGGGCGGATCCGGCGGGTGCAGCGGGAGAAGTCCAAGGAGCTGGGCCGTGAGGCGGAGCCGGCCGAGATCGCGGCCGAGCTGGACACCACCGAGGCCCGGATCAAGGACGTGCTGGACTGGGCGCGCGACCCGGTCAGCCTCAACATGTCGGTCGACGACGAGGGCGAGACCCAGTTCGGTGACCTCGTCGAGGACACCGGGGCCACGTCCCCCGAGGACGCCGTGATGGTCATGCTCCGCCGCGAGGAACTGGACGACCTGATCGGGCGGTTGGACGACCGCACCGCCTCGATCATCCGCTCCCGCTACGGGATGGAGGACGGCCGCGAGCGCACCCTCACCGAGGTGGGCAAGCAGCACGGCCTCACCCGCGAGCGGATCCGCCAGATCGAGAAGCACGCGCTGGCCGAGCTGAAGAAGATCGCCGACCACGCGGGCTTCGAAGCCGCCTGACAGGCCACCCGACAGGCTGCCCGGCAGTTCCACCTGGCAGGCCGCCCGACAGCCCGCCCGACGCTCCTGGCAGGTCGCCCGACGGACCGGCCGGGCCGATGGGCCGAGCCCTCACCCGGGCCCTGGCGCGGAGCGTTCCGCACCGGGGCCCGAGGCGTGCCGCAGGGCTCTTAGGCTGGAGGGGAGGGACGAGTGGACGGAGTGGACGGCGTGAGCGAGCAGGGGCAGGAAAAGGGCCAGGAGCAGGCCCGGGCGCAGGAGCCCCGGGAGGCTGCGGCCGCCAAGGCCCGGCTGGTCTTCCGGGACCCGTTGGACCAGCAGTCCAGCGACGACACCGATGCGGGCTGGGGTGCCCGCCCCGGGGCGGGGGAGGGTGGTGGACGGGGGCTGGACTGGTACCTGAGCCAGCGCCCGCCGCACCACGGGGGCTGAGGAACGGGGACCGGGCGCCGACCGGCACCCGTCGGTCAGCGCAGCGGCGCGACCAGCGCGTCGCGGATCTCGGTCAGCAGGGTGACCTCCTTGGCTTCGAGGTCCGCCGTCTTCTCGGCGAGGGTCTTGCGGTGGGCCGCCAGCTTGTTCATGGGCACGATCAGTACGAAGTAGACGACCGCCGCGGTGATCAGGAACTGGAGCGCGGCGCTGAGCACCGATCCCCACAGGATGAGGATTCCGGACGTGACCTCGCCGGTCGGGCTCACCTCGCAGGGCCCCTTGAGGCAGGAACTGTAGGACGCGAGGTCCTTCGTCCCGAAGACGCCGACGAGTGGATTGATCACGCCCTTGACGAAGGCGTTGACGATGTTGGTGAAAGCCGCGCCGATGACCACGGCCACGGCGAGGTCGATGACATTTCCACGCAGCAGGAATTCCTTGAAGCCCTTCATGCCGCCTCGAACGACGAAGTCGCCCCCCGGTTACGGGTGATCTTCCGCAGCCCCGGATTGACAACCCGTCCGGCCCAGCGCGCCCCCCTGGGGCGGCGGCAGACCGGCCCGCGCGGGCCCCAGCGCCAGCGCCGCCGCCACCGCGAGCAGCACCAGGACGGGCACCCCGGCCCGCCGTCGCACCGCACTGCGCCAGCGGTGCCACCCGCCGCACCCGCGCCGGATCGGCGGGAAGCCCGGCAGCTCCTGCCGGGGCGGTACGGCGGGCGCGGGCAGCGGGAGGGGCAGGGGCAGGGAGAAGTTCGCGGTCGTCATCGACGCACCTCCGGAGTGTCGGCGGCCCGGCCCCTCGCGGACCGGATGCCCACACGATGAGCGTTTCCGGCGAACTCGGACAGCACTTTCCCCAGGCCTGTGGAAAACCGGGCCCTGTGGACAACTTCGTTCACCCGCACGAGTTGCCCCGGCCCGTCCGGGATGACGGAAAGCCCACGGGGCCACAGCGGGGGAAGAACGGGGAAGGAGAGGAAAGAGGGGAAGGCGAGGGAGGCCGACGGCCGGAGCCGGCGGAAACGCGGAAAGGCCCGCCGTCCCCGCGTGGAAGCGGGGCCGACGGGCCTCTCCGAGGTCTGCGGGCCGTCCCGGGCCGATGGCCCGGCGCCGAGGTCAGCTCGCGGCCGGAGCCGGGCTGGACGACGACGAGGAGCCGGAGCTCGACGACGAGGACGAAGCCGAGGAGGACGTGGACGTGGCGGACGACGTCGAGGGGGTCGACGACGAACCGGCGCCCACCGTGCTGCTGGAGGACGAGCGGCTGTCGGTCCGGTAGAAGCCGGAGCCCTTGAACACGACGCCCACGGCCGAGAAGACCTTGCGGAGTCGTCCCTGGCAGTCGGGGCACGTGGTCAGCGCCTCGTCGGTGAACTTCTGCACCGCCTCCAGGCCGTTGCCGCACTCGGTGCACTGGTACTGGTACGTGGGCACTTGTCTTCCTCCTGGCACTCTCGCCTGATGAGTGCTAACGATGGTCAATGATGCGGCATTCCGCGGGATCAGTCCAGCGACTCCGGTGTGAGATGGGCCGGGCCCGGCCGCCGGACCGCCTCCCGCTCAGCCCTTGGCCGCGCCCACCAGCCGCCCGGCAGCGCCGTGCTCCGCCGGGACGTCGCCCGAACCCCGGGCCGGAGCGGTGCCCGCGACGGCCGCCCCGTGTCCCGGTGCCACCAGCAGGTGCCGCAGCGAGAGCAGCACGATCAGCCCCAGTCCGGCCCCGGCCACCGGCACCAGGAACCCGGTCGAGGGCCCGTGCCCGTCGATCAGCCGGCCCGCCGCCATCGAGCCGACGGCCAGCCCCAGCCCGATGGCGCCGGTCAGCCAGGTGAAGGCCTCCGTCTTGGCCCCGTCCGCGACCAGCGTCTCGACCAGGGTGTAGCCGCTGATCAGGGTCGGCGCGATGGCCAGTCCGCAGACCAGCCCGGCGGCGGTCAGCGCGACCAGGTTGGGCATCGCCCACAGCACCGAGCAGCCCAGCACCAGCAGCGCGTAGCTGATCAGCATCCGCTGCTGCACCGGCCGCCGCCAGGCGATCACGCCGTACAGCACGCCGGCCAGCATCGAGCCGCCGGCGAAGATCCCGTACACGGTGCCGCCGGCGTCGTGCTGTCCGACCGAGTCGGCGAAGGCGTTCACCGACACCTGCATGCCGCCGAACACCGCGCCGACCCCGAGGAAGGTCCCTGCCAGCAGGCGGACGCCGGGGGAGGCGAGCGCCGAGGCGCGCTTGGTGCCGGGCTGCGGCACGATCCGGGCCGGGGCGGTGCGCCGCTGGGCGGCGAAGGCCAGGCCGCCGACGAGGGTCAGCGCGGCCTCGGCGACCAGGGCGGTGGCCGGGTTGGCGAGGGCGGCGATGCCGGAGGCCAGGATCGGGCCGATCACGAAGGTGAACTCGTCCGTCACGGACTCGAAGGCGAAGGCGGTGCTCACCCGGGCCGCGGAGGCGTCGGAGGCGCCGTTCGCGGTGAACGTGGCCACCCAGCGGGCCCGGACCATCGCGCCGACCTGCGGAACGCTCGCACCGGCCGGGACGGCGGCCAGGAACAGGCTCCAGGCGGGCGCGTGGCCGAGCGCGAGCGCGATCAGCGCGCCGACCGAGGCCGCGTGCACCAGGACGGTCGGGACGAGCACCGCGGCCTGGCCGTAGCGGTCCGCGAGCCGCCCGGTCTGCGGCCCGACCAGGGCCTGGGCGACGGCGGCGACCGCGGTGACCGTACCGGCGGTGCCGTACGAGCCGTGGGTCCGGGTGACGAGCAGCAGGATGCCCATGCTGAGCATCGCGTACGGCAGCCGCGCGACCAGGGCGGGGGACAGGAACGTCCAGGCCCCGGGCGTGCGCAGCAGCTCGCCGTACCCGACGCGGGCGGGGGCCGGAGCTGCGGGGGTGGCCGCGTGGTCCGCGGCGGTGTCGACCGTTCGGCGCGCCGTCACGGTCGGTCCTTCCTGCTGCCTGGTAGCGCGGCAGGGCATGGTGTGGCCCCGACGGCGCCGAGAGTCGTCCTCTCGCGCGTCGACCGGGGTAGATACCGGGCCGGTCCGGCGTGGTGGCCGGGAGCCGGACCGCGGCCGCCGAGCGGTCGCGCCAACTCTGCGTCAGGCAGATATTGGGGGTGGTCTAGCGGTGGTTATACGGATGATCGAACCATCGTATCAGTTACGCGCGTAGATACCCTGGGCCGACCCCGGCTCCTCCGGCCCGCCCCAGCCGTGACGGGCCGGAGGAGCCGGACGAGCCGGAGCGGCCGTGGCGAGCAGGAGCAGCCGGTTCGAGCAGTGAAGGGGGCCGAGTCGGCCCGGCCCCCGCGCTCACCGCCCGTTCAGCCACCCCGCGAGCTTGCCGCCCTTGTCCACGGCCCGCAGCCGCCGCTCCGCCGCCTCGCCGACCTCGTCCGTGGTGACCACCAGCAGCTCGTCCCCGCCGCGCAGCACCGTCGCCTTGTCCGGCACGAAGGAGTTCCCCTCCCGCACGACCAGGGTGACCGCGGCCCCCTTGGGCAGCCGCAGCTCGCTGATCTCCACGCCCGACATCTTCGAGCTGGGGGAGAGCGCGACCGACAGCAGGTGCCCGTGCAGCTTCTCCAGCGGGGCGGACTCGATGCCCAGGTCCTGGCCCATGTCGCCCTCGTCGATCCGCAGCCGCTTGGCCACCCACGGCAGGGTCGGCCCCTGGAGGAGGGTGAAGACGACGACGAGGATGAAGACGATGTTGAAGACGTCCTCGGCCCGGTGCGCGCCGGACACCACCGGGATGGTGGCCAGCACGATGGGCACCGCCCCGCGCAGTCCGGCCCAGCTGAGCAGTGCCTGCTCGCGGGCCGGCACCTTGAACGGGGTGAGCGAGACCATCACCGACAGCGGCCGGGCCAGGAACACCAGCACTCCGCCGATCACCAGCGCGGGCACCACCGCGTCGCCCATGGTCTCGGGCGTGACGAGCAGTCCGAGCAGCACGAACATGCCGATCTGCCCGATCCACGCCAGTCCGTCGGCGAAGCCCCGGACGGCGGGGCCGTGCGGCAGCTTGGAGTTCCCGAGTATCACCGCGCTGATGTAGACGGCGAGGAAGCCGGAGCCGTGCAGCAGCGCGCCGCCGGCGTACGCGAGCACGGTGAGCGCCATCACGGCGATCGGGTAGAGGCCCGAGGAGGGCAGTGCGACGTGCTTGAGCCCGTAGGCGCCTATCTTTCCGACGGCGAGGCCCACCGCGGCGCCGATCGCCAGTTCGGCGGCGATCGTGCCGATCAGGACGTACCAGGTGTCCAGTTCCCCGGTGGTGGCGAAGGCGACGACCAGGATGACCACGGGCGCGTCGTTGAAGCCGGACTCGGCCTCCAGCAGGCCGGTGAGCCGGTGCGGCAGCGGGACCATCCGCAGGACGGAGAAGACGGCGGCCGCGTCGGTCGAGGAGACGATGGCGCCCAGCAGCAGTGAGGTGCGCCAGTCCAGGCCGACCAGCCAGTGCGCGCCGGCGGCGGTGGCGAAGACGCTGATGCCGACGCCGACGGTGGCGAGCACGGTCGCGGCCGGCATGACCGGCTTGATCTCCCGCCAGCTGGTCTTGAGGCCGCCCTCGGCGAGGATCACCACGAGTGCCGCGTAGCCGAGCACCTGGGTGAGCTCGGCGTTGTTGAACGTGACGCCGATCCCGTTCTGTCCCAGCGCCACGCCGATCCCGAGATAGATCAGCAGGCTCGGCAGCCCTGATCGGGTGGAGAGGCGGACGGCGCCCACCGCGAACAGCAGGATCACGGAGGACTCGAGCAGGAGCTGGTTCAGGTGGGAGACGTTCACGCAGGGGCACCTCGGGCAGGCATGGGCGGGCGGGGTGTCTGGTGGTGCTGTGGGGTGACCCGTTAAGAAGTCGTCAATGCTCCTCTTGCGGATCGTTACGCAGTCTAACATTTTGCCATATCTTTAGCTTGGTCCCCCGTTCACGGTGCCCGGCCGACTCGGCCTAATGTGGTGCCCTGTCACGGCCGCAGGCCCTGGACACGCCCGCCCGCCCCGAAGTCAGGACCGCAAGGACCCAGATGCCCCGCTCGAAGAAGTTCCGGCGCGCCCGTCTGATCGTGATCGTGCTGGTCGTGCTGCTGGTGGCCGGCACCGGCTACGGCGGCTACCGCGGGGTCTCCGCGGTCCGCGCCTCCTTCCCGGAGGTCGACGGCAGCGTCAAGGTGCCGGGCCTGAGCGCGCCCGTCGACGTCAAGCGGGACGCCAACGGCATCCCGCAGCTGTACGCCGACACCGACGAGGACCTTTTCCGCGCCCAGGGCTACGTCCAGGCGCAGGACCGCTTCTGGGAGATGGACGTCCGCCGGCACATCACGGCCGGCCGGCTCTCCGAGATGTTCGGCGACGGCCAGGTCGACACCGACGCGTTCATCCGCACCATGGGCTGGCGGCAGGTGGCGCAGAAGGAGTTCGACACCAAGCTGTCGCCGGAGACCAAGAAGCACCTCCAGGCCTACTCGGACGGCGTGAACGCCTGGCTCGCCGAGCACCCCGGCGGCTCGAAGGCCTCGCTGGAGTACGGCCTGCTCGGCGTCGTCAACAGCGGCTACCAGCCCGAGCAGTGGTCCCCGGTCGACTCGGTGGCCTGGCTCAAGGCGATGGCCTGGAACCTCTCGGGGAACCTCCAGGAGGAGATCGACCGCTCGCTGCTGGCCCAGGACTTCGGCCCCGACAAGATCGCCGAGCTGTACCCGGACTATCCGTACGCCCGCAACGGCACCATCGTGAAGACCGGCGCCGTGACCGGCGACAACTACCGCCCCGCCGACGGCTCCCCGCAGTCCGGGACGGCCGCCGGAACGGCCGCCACCGCCCAGGGCGCGGCGGCCACCAAGGCGATGCTGCAGGGCCTGACCGACCAGGTCGACTCGATGCCGCAGCTGCTCGGCCGCCCCGGCCAGGGCATCGGCTCCAACTCCTGGGTGGTCGCGGGCTCGCACACCACCACCGGCAAGCCGCTGCTGGCCAACGACCCGCACCTCGGCCCCGGCCTGCCCTCGGTCTGGTACCAGATGGGCCTGCACTGCCGGACCGCCTCCCCGGCCTGCCAGTTCGACGTCTCCGGCTTCACCTTCGCGGGCATGCCCGGCGTGATCATCGGACACAACAAGGACATCGCCTGGGGCTTCACCAACCTCGGCGCCGACGTCACCGACCTCTACCTGGAGAAGGTCACCGGCCCGGAGACCTACCAGGTGGACGGCAAGGACGTGAAGTTCGACCTCCGCAAGGAGACCATCAAGGTCGCCGGCGGGGAGGACCGCACCATCACCGTCCGCACCACCCAGACCGGCGCCCCGCTGATCTCCGACCAGAGCAGCGAGCAGCAGAACGTCGGCAAGTACGCCCCCAACGGCCAGTCCGCCCCGGACCGCGGCACCAGCGGCTACGGCGTCGCCCTGCAGTGGACGGCGCTCAGCCCCGGCAAGACCATGGACGCCGTCTTCGAACTGGACAAGGCGAAGAACTGGGACGAGTTCCGCGCCGCCGCCAAGGACTTCACCGTCCCCGCGCAGAACCTGATCTACGCCGACGCCAAGAACATCGGCTACCAGGCCCCGGGCAGCATCCCGGTCCGCGGCAAGGGCGACGGCACCCTCCCCTCGCCGGGCTGGGACTCCGCGTACCAGTGGAAGGACCCGATCCCCTTCACCGCGCTGCCCTGGAGCCTCAACCCCTCGGCCGGCTACATCGTCACCGCCAACCAGGCCGTGGTGGACCCGAGCTACAAGTACAACCTGACCAAGGACTGGGAGTACGGCACCCGCGCCAAGGAGATCACCGACCAGATCGAGGGCCTGCTCAAGAACAACGGCAAGATCTCGCCGGACGACATGCAGACCCTCCAGCTGGACAACACCAGCGTGATGGCCAAGACGCTCGTCCCGCTGCTGCTCAAGCAGCCGGTCAGCGACCCGTACGTGCGCGAGGCCCAGGACCTGCTGAAGGACTGGAACTTCCACCAGGACGCCGACTCGGCCGCCGCCGCCTACTACAACGGCGTCTGGCGCCAGCTGCTGATCCTGGCCTTCGGCCAGAAGTTCCCGGCCGACCTGCGGGCCAAGGACAACTGCCTGCTGGTCCGCCAGCAGGACGACCCGACCAAGCCGGACAGCTCCACCAAGATCGTCACCGAGTGCGGCACCCGCGAGCCGGGCAAGGCCCAGCCGGACGGCGGCGACCGCTGGACCGAGGTGGTCCGCCAGCAGCTGGAGAAGCCCGACAGCTCGTGGTGGACGTACATCGACGACCAGCACAAGGAGCAGAAGGGCCTGAACAACCTGCTCCAGGAGGCGATGAAGAACGCCCGCCAGGAGCTGACCTCGCTGCTCAGCAAGGACGTCTCCACCTGGAGCTGGGGCCGCCTGCACAAGCTGGAGCTGCGTGAGCAGACTCTCGGCACCGACAACTCCTCGATCGCCTCCGGCGCGGTGCACAAGCTGCTCAACCGCGGCCCGTACCGGCTCTCCGGCGGCTCGGCGGCGGTCGACGCGGCCGGCTGGAACGCGGCGGCCGGCTACCAGGTGGACTGGATCCCGTCGATGCGCATGGTGGTCGACCTGAACGACCTCGACTCCTCGCGCTGGATCAACGTCGGCGGCGCCTCCGGCCACGCCTTCCACGACAACTACAACGACCAGACCGACCTCTGGCTCAAGGGCAAGCTGCTGACCTGGTCCTACTCGCCGGACGCGGTCGAGAAGGCCACCAAGCACAAGCTGGTGCTCACCACCGGCTGACGCCCGTACGGCCCGGCCACCGGAGGCCCCGTTCCCCCCGAGGGAGCGGGGCCTCCGCCGTTCTCACCCCAGCCTGCGCACCCCCGAGGGCAGCACCGCCAGGTCCACCGGCCGGTCGTGCGGCTCGGCCGGCACCCGCTCCAGCAGCTCGTGCTCGTACAGCAGCACCGCCAGCACCGGCCGCGCGCCCGCCCGCGCCAGCCGGGCCAGCACCCGGTCGTAGCTGCCGCCGCCCCGGCCCAGCCGCAGCCCGGAGCGGTCCACCGCCAGGCCCGGCAGCAGCACCACCGCGGCCCCGGTCACCGCCTGCGGCCCGAGCCGCGGGCCGACCGGCTCCAGCAGCCCGCGTCCGGCCGGGGCCAGCGCGTCGGGCCCCGCGTACTCGGCCCAGTCCAGGTCGTTGTCCGCCAGCAGCACCGGCAGCAGCACCCGCACCCCGCGCGCCCGCAGCGCGTCCAGCAGCGGCCGCGTCCCGGGTTCGGCGCCCACCGAGACGTAGGCGGCCACCGTGGCGCCCGCGGCGGCCAGCTCCCCGGCGTGCGCGGCCAGCGCGCCGGCGGCCGCCGCGCGCTCCTCGGCGGCCAGTTCGCGCCGTTGCGTCAACAGCCGTGTCCTGAGGTCGCTCTTCTCGTTGGGCATCCGATCCTCGTTCATCCGATCCTCCTGGCCTGCGCACCGTCGACGCGCAGAGCCTGACACGCGAAAGGGCACCCCCCATTGACCACCCCGCTGCTGGTCCAGGCCCTGGCCGCACTGAGCGTCCCCGCACTGGCCGGCGCCACCGCCCTCGGACTGCGCGGACGGCGGGAGCGGGCCGGGGCCGCCGCCGGGGCCCAGCGGCTGCGCGGGCGGATCGCCGAACTGGAGGAGCGCTGCGCCGAGCTGGAACGCACCGCCTCCTGCGACCCGCTCACCGGTGTGTGGAACTACCGCCACCTCCAGCTCACCCTGGACCGGGAGATCGAACGGGCCCGCCGCGCCGAGCACACCGAGCAGGCCGACGGCCCGCGCCCGCTCGCCGTGCTGATGCTGGCCATCACCGGCTTCGACGCGGTCGTCGCCGAGCACGGCCGGGCCCGGGCGGGCGCCGTGCTGCGCGACCTCGCCCAGCGGCTCGCGATGGAGATCCGCCGGGCCGACACCCTCGGCCGCTACGGCGGCGAGGAGTTCCTGGTGGTGCTGCCGGACACCGGGGCCGAGGGCGCCGCGCAGGTCGCCGAGCGGCTGGTCTGGTCGGTCCGCCGGCACCTGCTGCTGGACTGGTCCTCCGGCCCGCGCGAGTCCCGCCCCGCCGCCGGCAACGGCCTGACCGCCGCCGCCGGCATCGCCGTGCTGCCCGAGGACGGCACCCACGCGGCCGTCCTGCTGCGCGCCGCCGACGCGGCGCTCGCCGCGGCCCGGGCGGCCGGCGGCGACTGCTGGCGGCTCTCGTCCCGGCAGCCCGGGGAATCCGGCCGCCCGGGAACCGATGGCCCCCGAACCGACCGCTCCGAGCAGGCCGGTTGCCCGTCCGATCACGGACCGGATGCCGAGCGTGACCGTTCGGGAAAGGCGGGTAGTCTGTCGGCCTGTGTCGGCCGGGACCCCCTCGCCCAGCCGGTCGCGACCCATACGCCAGCCACTGTGGCCGGGCCCCGCGACGTGCTGTCCTAGCCGCCGCCGGTGATCGGCCGGGGCGAAAACGTGCCTGAGTAAGGTAAACGCATGACGACGACCAACTCCCGAGTTCCGGTAACCAAGGCCGTGGTACCCGCGGCCGGACTGGGCACCCGCTTCCTCCCGGCGACCAAGGCCACCCCGAAGGAGATGCTCCCGGTCGTCGACAAGCCGGCGATCCAGTACGTCGTGGAGGAGGCCTCCGCCGCGGGCCTGTCCGACATACTGATGGTCACCGGCCGCAACAAGCGCGCCCTGGAGGACCACTTCGACCGCGCCTACGAGCTGGAGGAGCTGCTGGTCCGCAAGGGCGACGAGCAGCGGCTGGCCCGGGTCCGCGAGTCCGTCGAGCTGGCCAACATGCACTACGTCCGCCAGGGCGACCCGAAGGGCCTCGGCCACGCCGTCTCGGTCGCCGAGCAGCACGTCGCCGGCCAGCCCTTCGCCGTCCTGCTCGGCGACGACCTGATCGACCCGCGCGACCCGCTGCTCTCCCGGATGATCGAGGTGCAGCAGCAGCTCGGCGGCTCGGTCGTCGCCCTGATGGAGGTCGACCCCTCCCAGATCCACCTCTACGGCTGCGCCGCCGTCAAGGCGAACGGCTTCGGCGAGGACGTCTTCCAGGTGACCGACCTGGTGGAGAAGCCGGAGCCCGGCGAGGCCCCGTCCGCCTACGCCGTGATCGGCCGCTACGTCCTCGACCCGCTGGTCTTCGACGTGCTGCGGGAGACCCCGCCCGGCCGCGGCGGCGAGATCCAGCTGACCGACGCCCTGCGCGAGCTGACCAACCGCGAGGCCGCGGACGGCGGCCAGGTGCACGGCGTGCTCTTCAAGGGCCGTCGCTACGACACCGGCGACCGCGCCGACTACCTGCGCGCTATCGTCCGTCTGGCCGCCGAACGCGAGGACCTGGGCCCGGAGTTCCGCTCCTGGCTGCGGGAGTTCGTCGGCTCCGAGATGCAGGCCTGACGCAGGACCGACCACGACAGAGAGCGAGCCGCCGATGACCGGGTCCACCGAGCCCAGCACCACGCCCAGCGCCTGCTGCGACGCCGGAGCGGACCCGGCCCCGGCGGCCCCCCGCCTCTGGACGGTGGACGAGCACCTCGCCGACGTGCTGGCCGCGGTCGGCCCGCTGCCCGCGATCGAGCTCCAGCTGCTCGAGGCCCAGGGCTGCCGGCTCGACGAGGACGTGATCGCCGACGGCGACCTGCCGCCCTTCGACAACAGCTCGATGGACGGTTACGCGGTCCGCACCGCCGACACCGAGGGCGCCACCGACACCTACCCGTCGGTGCTCTCGGTGGTCGGCGACATCGCGGCCGGCGCCGGCGAACTGCCCAGGGTCGGCCCCGGCCAGGCCGCCCGGATCATGACCGGAGCCCCGCTGCCGCCCGGCGCCCGGGCCGTCGCCCCGGTCGAATGGACCGACGGCGGCACCGGCACCGGGGTGGCCGCCGCCGCGATGACCGCGCCGGTCCCGGACGAGGAGGTCCGGGTCCTGCGCCCGGTCGCCGAGGGCGCGCACATCCGCCGCCGCGGCAGCGACGTCACGGCCGGCACCCGGGTGCTGGAGGCCGGCACCCGGCTCGGTCCCGCCCAACTCGGCCTGCTCGCCGCGATCGGCCGGCCCACCGTGAAGGTCCGCCCGCGGCCCCGGGTCGTGGTGCTGTCCACCGGCAGCGAGCTGGTCCAGCCCGGCGAGCCGGTCGGCCCCGGGCAGATCGCCGACTCCAACAGCTTCACCCTCACCGCGGCCGCCCAGGAGGCCGGCGCCATCGCCTACCGGGTCGGCGCCGTCCCGGACGAGGCCGATCGGCTGCGCGCCGTCCTGGAGGACCAGCTCGGCCGGGCCGACCTGATCGTCACCAGCGGCGGGGTCAGCGTCGGCGCGTACGACGTGGTCAAGGAGGTCTTCGAGTCCTACGGGGGCGTCGACTTCCGGCGCCTGCGGATGCAGCCCGGCAAGCCGCAGGGCTTCGGCCGGATCGGCGGCGCGGCCGGGGTGCCGCTGCTCGCCCTGCCCGGCAACCCGGTGAGCGCCTACATCTCCTTCGAGCTCTTCGTCCGTCCGGTCATCCGCACCATGCTCGGTGCCGCGCAGGTGCACCGCCCGGTCGTCCGCGCGCTCTGCCCGGCGGCGCTGCGCTCCCCGGCCGGCCGCCGGCAGTTCCTGCGCGGCCGCTACTCGTCGGCGGACGGCACGGTGGAGCCGGTGGGCGGCGCCGGGTCGCACCTGGTCGGCGCGCTGGCCCGGGCGAACTGCCTGATCACCGTTCCCGAGGACACCACCGCGCTGCCGGCCGGCAGTGAGGTGGACGTGGTGTTGCTGGACTCCTGATCGGCTCCCCGGACCGGGGAACGGTACGGTAGCGCGGTATTCGACCTGCGCGCCCCTGGAGTTCCCCGTGACGACACCTCCCCCCGGCGACCGCCTCACCCACGTCGACGACCAGGGCGCCGCCCGGATGGTCGACGTCTCCGAGAAGGCCACCACCGCGCGCACCGCGGTGGCGGCCGGCCGGGTGCGGGTCTCCCCGCAGGTGGTCGAGCTGCTGCGCGGCGAGGGCGTGCCCAAGGGCGACGCCCTCGCGGTGGCCCGGATCGCCGGGATCATGGGCGCCAAGAAGACCCCGGACCTGATCCCGCTCTGCCACCCGATCGCGGTCTCCGGCGTCAAGGTCGACCTCGCCGTCGCGGACGACGCGGTCGAGATCACCGCCACCGTGCGGACCGCCGACCGCACCGGCGTCGAGATGGAGGCGCTGACCGCCGTCGCGGTGGCCGGGCTGACCGTCGTCGACATGGTCAAGGCGGTGGACAAGGGTGCCACGATCGAGTCCGTCCGGGTGCTGAGCAAGACGGGCGGCAAGAGCGGCGACTGGTTCGCGCCGGAGGTGGAGGCGTGACGGCGCCGGCCGGCGCGGTGCCCGCCGGGAGGGCGCTGGCCGTCACGGTGTCCAACCGGGCCTCGGCCGGGGTCTACGCGGACCGGGGCGGCCCGCTGCTGGTGGCCGGCCTGACCGCGATGGGCTTCACCGCCGACGGCCCCCGGGTCGTCCCGGACGGCGAGCCGGTGGAGGCCGTGCTGCGCGAGGCCGTCGCGGCCGGTTACGACGTGGTGCTGACCACCGGCGGCACCGGCATCTCGCCGATGGACCTCACCCCCGAGATGACCGCCCGGGTGATCGACCGGGTGGTCCCCGGCATCGCCGAGGCCATCCGTGCGTACGGCCGGGAGAAGGTGCCCACCTCGGCGCTCTCCCGCGGGCTCGCCGGGCTCGCCGGACGTACCCTGATCGTCAACCTGCCGGGCTCGACCGGCGGCGTCAAGGACGGCCTGGCCGTCCTGGAGCCGTTGCTCGCCCACGCCGTCGACCAGCTCGGCGGCGGGGACCACCCCCGGCCCGACGTCCCAGCGACCGGGAGAACCCACTGAACGCCGGCTGGCCGGTAGAACTCCACGAGGGGGACGTCGTGCTGCGCCCCATCCGGGCGCGCGACCAGCGCGAGTGGCAGGAGGTGAGCCGCCGCAACCGGGACTGGCTGCGCCGCTGGGAGGCCACCGTGCCGCCCGGCCCGGCGGGTCGGGCGAGCGGCCCCCGGCCGACGTACCGGCAGATGGTCCGCTTCCTGCGCGGCGAGGCCTCGGCCGGCCGGATGCTGCCCTTCGTCGTGCTCCACAAGGGCCACCTGGTCGGCCAGTTGACCGTCGGCGGGATCACCTGGGGCTCGATGTGCTCGGCGAACATCGGGTACTGGGTGGACGAGGACGTGGCCGGCCGCGGCATCATCCCGACCGCCGTGGCGCTTTCGGTGAACCACTGCTTCCGCACGCTCGGGCTGCACCGGATCGAGGTCTGCATCCGCCCGGAGAACGGCCCGAGCCGGCGCGTGGTGGAAAAGCTCGGCTTCCGCTCGGAGGGAATCCGGCCGCGCTATCTCCACATCGACGGCGACTGGCGCGACCACCTCGTCTACGCGCTGACCGACGAGGAGGTCCCGGAGGGGATGCTGGAGCGCTGGCGGGCGCTCAGTTCCGGGCGCGAGCGCAGTAATTGAATACATGTTCGAAAGAAATATCGATATGGCATCGAAGGGGCACCGGACCCCCACAAATAGCGGCAAAATAGTCGGAGAATCAGCTTGATCACACGACACGCCGCGCCAAATTGCTGCCAGGCCTTCCCCGGCGCCCGTACGGTGTGAATCGTGAGCAGTAGCGGCCTTATCTACGCCGTCATCGTAGGGGCCTGGGCCGCCTATCTGGTGCCGATGTGGCTCCGCAGGCAGGACGAACTCAACGAGGCGCGCCCGACGGAACGCTTCAGCACCGCCATCCGCCTGCTGGCCGGGCGTTCGGGGCTGGAGCGGCGGGCGGCCCGTGCCCTGGGCGACGAACCACGTGACGGCGAACAGAGCGACGACGGTCCTCCCGAACGGGACGGGACCTCCTCCGGCGACCCCGCGCGGGAGCCCGAACCCCCGGCGCGGCACCCGGCCGAACGGCCGGTCCCCGAGCCGCGGGCCGGCACCGAACGCCGGGCGCGGCTGCTGGCCCGCCGGCGCCGGATGGTCACCGCCCTCTTCTTCTCCTTCGCGCTCGGCGCGGTGGTCGCCGCGGTGGCCGGACTGGCCTTCCTCTGGGTCCCGGCGGTCCCGGCGGTCCTCCTCACCGTGTACATCGGCCACCTGCGCAAGCTGGAGCGCCAGCGGTACGAGGTGAAGCTCGACCGGGTCCGGGCCGCCCAGGCGGCCGAGCGGCTGCGCAAGCGCGAGCAGCAGCGCGCCGAGGCCGCGGCGCCCGGCGCCGCCCCGGCCGAGGCCCCCGCCGCCGCGGAGCCCGCCCCGGCCGCCCCCGCCGGAGGGCGGGCCGCGCGCCGACCGCACCTGCGGCTGGCGGCCGACCCGGAACAGGCCACCGTCTCGGTGTCCTCCGCCTCCGCGGTGGCCGAGGCGACCGAGCACGAGGAGTGGGTCGACGGCATGCGCGAGCGCGGAGCGGCCGGCCCGGACTCCTGGGAACCGGTGCCCGTCCCGCTGCCCACCTACGTGACCGCCCCGGTCGCCCCCCGGGTCTCCCGCGGCCTCGACCTGTCGGCCCCCGGCACCTGGACCGCCGGGCGCCCCGCCGAGTCCCGCAAGACCCCGCTGTTCGACCAGTACGCCGAGCCGCACGCCCCCGAGTCGCGCCCGCGCGCGGCCAACGAATAGCCCGGGCCACCCCCCGACCGGCACCGCGACCCGGGGGGTGGTCACGGACCCCCTCCGAAAGGTGCTAGAGTTTCTTCTCGTTGGGGCTGTGGCGCAGTCCGGTAGCGCACCTCGTTCGCATCGAGGGGGTCAGGGGTTCGAATCCCCTCAGCTCCACCCAACGGACCGGCTCAGGCCGGTCGACGAAATCCCGCCGGGAGGCAACTCCCGGCGGGATTTCGCGTTTTGGGCTCCGGGTTCGGGGCCGCCGCCGCCCGGGGTCCGCTGTGGGGGAGATCACATCACCCTTCCGGGCCCGTTTCTGACGCGGTTTGGGGCTCAGAGGGGTCGGTTATGGTGGGTGGGCCCAGACGCTGACGAGGGAACGATCTGGTCTATCTCAACGGGGTGCCATCGCGGTGCGCGAGTTCGGTCTGAAACGGTGGGTGCGGCGGTCGGGTCCGGAGAATCCCGGAGGCGCAGCGGAAACCGGAAGACCGAATTCCTGGACCCTCCCGGCGGTCTGCGTGGCGGCGGTGTCGCTGGCGGTGTTCGCCTGGTTCCGGCACGGCCACGGGGCCACCATGGTCGACATGCTGGTCTACCGGGCCGAGGGCCAGGCCGTCGTCCGCGGCGAGGACCTCTACGCGATGCGGCTGCCCGGCTGGGACCTGCCGGCCACCTACCCGCCGTTCGCGGCGATGCTCTTCGTGCCGAGCACCTGGTTCGACGTGAGCACCCTGCGCGTCCTGGTGATGCTCCTCAACTACGCGCTGCTCGCCGCGGCCGTGCACCTGTCGCTCAAGCTGGCCGGCTGGCCGAAGCAGCACCGGGCGGCCGTGGTGATCCTGGCGACCGGCCTGGGCATCTGGCTGGAGCCGGTCTTCACCACCTTCCAGTACGGACAGGTCAACCTCGGCATCCTCTGCCTGGTCCTGTGGGACCTGACCCGCCCGGACAGCCACCGCCTCAAGGGCGTGGGCATCGGCCTGGCCACCGCCATCAAGATCACCCCGGGCCTGTTCGCCGTCTACCTGTTCCTGACCGGCCGGGTCCGGGCCGCCCTGGTCTCGGCCGGCACCTTCCTGGCGGCGGGCCTGATCGGCTGGGCCGTGCTGCCCGACGCCTCGTACGGGTTCTGGACCACCTACCTCTGGGACCCGAGCCGGGTCGGCGTGACCGTTCTGGTGGACAACCAGTCGCTGCGCGGCGCCGTCTGCCGGCTGCTGGACGTCAACGACCCGGGCCTGGTCGGGCTGATCGCCTCGGCGCTGGTCGCGACCTTCGGGCTCGGCGTGGCGGTGCTCGCCGGGCGCTCCGCGCGGGTGCTGCGCCGGGCCGACGCCTGGGGCGCGGTCTGCGCCGCGCTCACCGCGCTGCTGGTCTCGCCGATCAGCTGGACCCACCACTGGGTCTGGTGCATCCCGCTCCTCGCCCTGCTGGCGGTGGAGGCCAGGACCACGGCCCGGAGGGTGCTGTTCGGCCTGACCCTGCTGGTCTTCCTCTCGCACGTGATGTGGACGGTGCCGCACCGCTGGGGCCGCGGGGTCGCCTGGTACTGGCAGCTGCCCGGCGCGATCTACCCGCCGATCGCCATCGCCGTCCTGATCGTCCTGGGCGTGCGCCTGTACCGCGCCCGGCGGCAGGCCGTGGACGCCGCCGGCGGAGGGGTCCGGGCCCTGCTGGGCGCCAGGCTGGACCGCGATCCCGCACTGACGAACCGGACCTGACGGCCGGACCCACGGACCCAGACCGGACGGATCGGACCCGACGTGACCACCCAGACCGCACCCCCGCCGCCGGCCGCCGCCGTGCCCGCCGCCCGCCGGCTGGCCGAGGCCGTCCTGCTCGGCCCGGCCCGGCCCACCCTGCTGCTCACCGCGCTCTGCTTCGCGGTGACCTGCGCCATCGGCCTGCAGGGCTGGACGTCCGTGTCGCTCGGTGGCTTCGACCTCGGCATCTTCGACCAGGGCGTGCGCGGCTACGCCCACTTCGGGCTGCCCGTCTCGACGCTGAAGAGCTTCCACCACGAGTTCCCGCCCGGCTTCTCGCTGCTCGGCGACCACTTCTCGCCGGTGCTGGCACTGCTCGCCCCGCTGTACTGGATCTGGGACGACCCGCGCTCGCTGATCATCGGGCAGTCGCTGCTGTTCGCGGCCGGGGTGCCGCTGATCCGGCGGATCGCCGGGTACGCCTTCGCCGCCGCCGAGCCGCGCACCGCCCGCCGGGCCGCCGACCTGGCCGGCCTCGCCTACGGCCTCGGCTGGCCGCTGCTGGTCGCCGCCCGGGTGGGCTTCCACGAGGTCGCCTTCGCGGTGCCGCTGACCCTGCTGATGCTGGAGCGCGGGCTGGCCCGCCGGTACGGCACGGTGGTGCTCGCCGCCGTCCTGCTGTGCTGCACCAAGGAGGACCTCGGCCTGATGGTCGGGGCGTACGGGCTGGTGCTGCTGCTGCGCACCCGCCGTACGGAGGACCGGGCGGGCCGCTTCACCGGCCTGGGGCTGCTGCTGGGCGGGCCGGTCGCCTCGGCCGTCGCCATCACCTGGCTGATCCCGGCGATGGGCGGGCAGCCGGGCTACTACTGGAACTACGGCTCGCTCGGCACGGACGGCGGGGACGCGCTGCGCAACCTGCTGCACGACCCGTTCCTGCTGGTGCAGGCCGCCTTCGACCAGCCGCTCAAGCCGCTGCTGCTGCTGTGGCTGTTCGGCACCACGCTGCTGCTGCCGCTGCGCTCGGCCACCGTGCTGTGCGCGCTGCCGCTGCTGGCCGAGCGGATCCTGTCCAGCAACCCCAACCACTGGTCGATCGCCCGGCACTACGACTCGCTGCTGTGGCCGATCCTGCTCACCGCCGCGATCGAGGTGCTGGGCCGGCTGAGCGCCGCCGGGCGGCCGGAGCGGAGCGTGCGGCGGGCCCGCCGGCTCGGCCTCGGCGCGGCCGGGATCGCGCTGGTCGCCGCGCTGCCGATCGGGCTGCTGCCGCTGGCCGTACCGTCCTCCTGGGCGCCGAAGACGAGCGAGGCGGCGCTGGTGCGGGCGGCCGCGCTGATCCCGGACGGGGCGTCCGTCGAGGCGGACAACCAGATCGCGCCGCGGCTGACCGCCCGGGCGGACGTGGTGCTGGTCGACGGCACGCCGCGCGGGCGCGAGTACGTGCTCACCCGGGGCGACAAGCGGTCCTTCCCGTTCAAGACGGACAAGGAGCAGGCCGAGCGGATCCGGCTGCTGCTGGCGCACGGCTACCGGCAGCTGTGGGCCGAGGACGGGGTGGTGCTGCTGCACCGGGAGGGCGACGAGCCGATCCCCGGCGAGCACGTGCCGGGGCCGGGCAGCGAGCCGGTCCAGGACGAGGTCCCGTCCGACGTGGGGCACAACCTCTTCCGCGGCTGACAGCCGCCACCCGCACACGCCGCGGGGCCGGCCGGAACGATGTCCGGCCGGCCCCGCGGGGGTGCCTCAGGGGCGGTCGGAGCCGTTGTAGCTGCCGCTGTGGTGGGAGCCCTGGGCCGGGACCGCGCCGTAGTGGCCGGGCCGGTGGCCGCGCGGGTGCCGGGTCAGCTTGTAGCCGAGGACGCCGGCCAGCGCGGCCAGGAAGCCGCCGGCGATCGTCCAGTACCAGCGGCTGTTCCAGCCGGAGAACCAGCCGGTGTACCAGTGCTCCTCCTGGGCGACCGGGGCGGCCGCCTTGGCCGTGCTCGCGCCGCCGCCGACCGGCGGGACCAGCGGGGCCTTCAGCTCGCCGCCCTCCGGCTGGGCGTTGTCGGCGTCGCCCTTGGCGGCGACGTGCAGCTGGACCGAGGAGGCCAGGCCGAGGTCCGGCTGCGGGACATCGCTGACCGACAGCCGCACGTAGTAGGTGCCGGGCAGCGGGTCGCCGGACCACGGCTCGGCCCAGGTGCGGACCTCGCGCAGGGTGCAGTTCAGCGCCAGGGTGGCGGTGCTCTGCTCGGCGGTGGCGTTCTGGGTGCCGGCGGTGCACGACTGGCGCCGGCGCAGCCCGTCGAAGACCTCGACGGACCAGGTCTGCGGGCCGTGCCGGTCGGCCGTGGGGGCCAGGTTGACGGTCAGGTCGACCGTCGGGGTCTGGCCCTCGGAGGCGCCGAACGCCCAGTACAGGTAGTCACCGGTGGAGACGGAGACGTTGGCGTCCTGGCCGGGGGAGAGGTTGACCGCGGTCAGGAACGAGGTGCCGGCCTTGGTCGCCGGGGCCGGGGTGCCGTTCGCACTCGCCGAGGGGGACGGCGAGGCGGCCGAGGCCGCCGGGGCGCCCAGGGCGCTCAGGGCCAGGGCGGGCAGCAGGGCGAGGGCGGCGAGGGCGCCGCGAATCGTCGTACGCATGGTCAGTTCTCCCGCCAGACGGCGATCCGCCAGCGCGCGATCCAGCCGAAGACCAGACCGAAGGCCAGGCCGGCCAGGGTGAGGGTGAGCAGCAGGATCCAGCCGCGGCCGAGGCCCATCGCGGCGCCCTCCGGGGCGGGCGAGGCGGAGGCCAGGTCGACGGTCAGCTCCAGCGGCATGCCGGGGTCGGCCAGGACGCCGCTCTGCGGGGCCAGCGAGTTGCTGACGACCAGGCAGACGGTGGTCTCCGGCTTCTCCTTGGAGCCCTTCGAGGCGGTGGGGCTCGCGGTGACGTAGCCCTTGGAGTCGTCGGTGGACCAGCGCAGGCCGGTGGAGACCACGTCGGTGCGGCCGCTGCCGGCATCGGTGCCGCGGACCAGCTCCTGGCCGGCCGCGCTGGTGGCCTGGAGCAGCACCCCGTAGTCCCGGGCGACCGGGCGGTCGAGGGCGACGCTGACCGAGGCGCGCAGTTCCTGGCCGGACTTGACCGGGACCTTGTAGACGCGGTGCTCGGAGAACTTCTCGCGGTCCGTGTAGACGCCCGGGGCGAGCACGGGGGCGCTCTCGCACTTGTCGGTGCCGGCGGTCTTGACCGGGGCCACCGTGTAGGTGTCGTTGGAGCGGTCGACCAGCTGCTTCACCTTGTCGGTGAGCTGCTCCTGGGTGCGGACGTCGGTGTAGGTGCCGCCGGTCGCGTTGGCGATGCAGAGCAGCTGCTGGCGGGTCTTGTCGTCGTGGGCCAGGCCCAGGGTGTCGACCACCAGGTGGATGCCCTGGGAGGCGAGCTCGCGGGCGACGTCGCACGGGTCGGGCGGGGTGCAGGTGTCCTCGCCGTCGGTGATCAGCACCACGCGGCGGGTGGTCTCGCCCTTGCCGAGGTCCTGGGCGGCGCCGCGCAGGGCCAGACCGATCGGGGTCCAGCCGGTGGGCCGCAGGGTGGCGACGGCGGTCTTGGCCTCGACCTTGTTGGTTTTGCCGACCGGGAAGAGCTGCTTGGTGTCCAGGCAGCCCTGGGCCTTGTCGTTGCCGGGGTAGTTCGCGCCCAGGGTGCGGATGCCGAACTCGGTCTCCGCGGGCAGTGCGTCGATCACCTCGTTCAGCGACTGCTGGGCCACCGAGATGCGGCTCTTGCCCTGGATGTCCGTGGCGGTCATGGAGCCGCTGACGTCCAGGACGAGGTCGACCCGGGGGGCCTCCTTGGATGCGGGGGCGGCCCCGGCTGATGGTTCGTCGGCGTGGGCGGGCAGGCCGAGGAGCAGCGAGGCGCCCGTTATCGCCAAGGCCGCCAGCAGGCTGCCGAGCCTGGTCTGTGGTCGTCGTCCGGTAGTCACCCGGCCGATCCTAGGGATCATCAGTTCATCGTGGCGAAACGAGTCCGGATCGTGCCTCAACCAGCTCCGGCGCGAACTCCGGCGCATCGGTGCGCAATTCGCTGACGCCGGGCTTACGCGCCGTGGATAGCCTTCCGTACACATCGGACGGCGGAGGGGGCGCGATGGAGCTGGCGGCGGTCGGCAAGCGGTACGGGCGGCGGGGGCGGTGGATCCTGAGCGGGGTGGACCTGGCGGTCGGGCCGGGGGAGCTGGTGCGGATCGCCGGGCGCAACGGGAGCGGCAAGTCGACGCTGCTGCGGCTGGTCGCCGGGATCGAGCGGCCCAGCACGGGGCGGGTGGTGCGGCCCGGCCCGGCGGCGTACGTGCCCGAGCGCTTCCCGCCGGCGCTGCCCTTCGACGCCTCCTCCTACCTGCTGAGGGTGGGCCGGGTGCACGGGCTGTCGGCGGAGCGGGCGCGGCGGCGGGCGGGGGAGTGGCTGGACCGGTTCGGCGTCGCGGACCGGGTGGGCACGCCGCTGAGCCGGCTGTCGAAGGGCACCTGCCAGAAGGTCGCGGTCGCCCAGGCACTGCTCCCCGAGGCGCGGGTGCTGCTGCTGGACGAGGCCTGGACCGGGCTGGACCCGCAGGCGCGGGCGGTACTGGACGAGGCGGCCGCCGAGCGGGCGGCGGCGGGCGGCACGGTGCTGTTCGTCGACCACGACCCGGCCCGGCTGGCCGGGCTGACCAGCGCCGCCTACGGGGTCGGCACGGACGGCGTGCTGCGGCCCGTCGAGGACGGTCCCCAGGAGCCGCCGCGGGACGGGCCGGTGATGGAGGTCGAGGTGGACGTCCCGGACGGCGCCCCGCTTCCTCCGCTGCTGCCGGGGGCGCCGGAGGTCACCGCGCTGGCCGGGACGGCGGTGCGGCTGGCGGTGCCGGCCGCGCACTCGGACGCGCTGCTGCGCCAGCTGCTGCTGGGCCGCCCGGCCGTCCGGGTGCTGGCGGTGCGGCGGCGCGAGGAGGGGCAGCGGTGACGGCGCGGATCGGGGCGCTGACCCGCTACCACCTGGAGCTGCTGCTGCGCTCGCACGCCTGGCTGCCGCCGTTCCTGGCGTACGCGCTGCTGCTGGTGGTCGGGGTGGCGGCGGGCGATCCGCTGCTGGGCGGCCTCGGCTTCGGCGCGGGGGTGCTGCTGCCGGTGAGCGCCTGGTACGTGCGCAGCGTGCTGAGCGCGGAGCCGCCGGCCTCGCGGGCCTGCCTGGTGGCGGCGGCGGGCCCGGCCCGGGTCCACCTGGGGGCGCTGCTGGCGGCGCTGACGGTGTCGCTGGTGCTGGCGGCCGGCCAGGTGGCGGCGGTCTGGTTCACCAGTGGGCCGGTGACCGACCCGGGGGCGCGGCAGGAGCCGGGGGCCGGGGCGGCGGTGGCGGCCGGCCTCGCGGCCTCGGTGGTCAGCGCGCTGCTGGGGGTGCTGGCCGGGGCGCTGGCGAACCGTCCGGTGCTGCTCCGCCCGCAGTACGGCATCCCGACGGCGCTGGGGCTGGCCACGCTGCTGCTGGTGGTGCCGGTCTCGCCGGCCAACACGGCGGTGCGCGGTCTTGTGTCGGCGGCCCGGACCGGGCGGATCGAGGTGCCATGGGCGAGCCTGTCGGCCGCCGTCGTCCTGCTGGCCGCGGTGGGGGCGGGGGTGGCGGCGCTGGCCGGGCGGCGGCCGGAGTGACGGCCCCGGGACGGACCGGCGGGCCCGGGCGATTCCGCCGATGGGGGACACACCGCAGCGAATAGTCCTACATATGGACAACCCTCGCTAGGGTGCGGAATCGGGACCCGGTGCCACCGCGGTGGCACCGGGACCCGGCCGGCCTGTCCGACACCCTGGAAGGACCCCGCAGTGAGCAACCTCTTCGCGATCGCCTACCCGGACCTCGCCACCGCCCAGGCGGTGCGCGACGAGGCGATCGGGCTCCAGAAGCAGAAGCTGATCGAGCTGGAGGACGCGGTCGTCGTCGAGCGTCGCGCGGACGGCAGGATCAAGCTGCACCAGCAGGTCAGCACGACCGGGGCGGGCGCCGCGAGCGGCGCGCTCTGGGGTGGGGTCATCGGCCTGCTGTTCTTCATGCCCCTGGTGGGCGCGGCGGTCGGCGGTGCGACGGGGGCGGCGGTCGGCGCCTCCACCGACATCGGGGTGGACGACGACTTCATGCGCCAGGTCGGCGAGCACCTCCAGCCCGGCACCGCCGCGGTCTTCCTGCTGGTGCGCAAGGCGACCGCCGACAAGGTCGTCCCGGCGCTGGCCCGGTAC
The DNA here is from genome assembly GCF_042885395.1 of Kitasatospora sp. NPDC058063. NCBI lineage: Bacteria > Bacillati > Actinomycetota > Actinomycetes > Kitasatosporales > Streptomycetaceae > Kitasatospora > Kitasatospora sp. NPDC058063. The sequence goes on along the minus strand of NZ_JBHVSD010000022.1, from coordinate 116,288 downwards.
GGCGGCCGGATCATCCAGACCTCGCTCTCGGCCGAGGCCGAGGCCGAGCTGAAGGCGACCGTCGAGGCCTCCCGGGCCCAGGCCGCCGTCTGACCCTCCGCCCGACCGCCGCTCCCGTCGGGGCGGACCGGCCCCGGCGCCGGTCCGCCCCGATCGGCATCCCCCGGCCGGCGGCACCGGGCCCTTCCCGATCGGCCTGCTGCTTTAATCGCCGGGAGGTAGAAGCGCCGTTTACGAAGTGTCCGGTTTGTACATCACTGTGCGCCAATTCGGACAATGCGCCGGTTGGGACTGTTCGTTTGCGACACTGGTGCTTTCGCCGGGTACTGTCCCATGTTTGTTCGGTTGATCCCCGATGACACCCCAGGGTGTTCCGGGTGACCAGCCACCAGGACACCCTCCCCCGCCCAGAAGGACCGCAGTTTTGGCCAGCAACACCCTTGGTGCGCGTCTGCTGCGACGCAAGCCCGTCTCGACACTGATCGCCGAGACCGAAGGCAAGAACTCCCTCCCGGCCGGTGCGCCCGAGGAGGGCGGGCGCTCCGGCATCCACCTGCGCCGCTCGATCGGGCTGTGGCAGCTGTCCTCGATCGGCATCGGCGCCACCATCGGCACCGGCATCTTCTTCGTGCTGAACACCGCGGTGCCCTCGGCCGGCCCGGCCGTCATCCTGTCCTTCGTGATCGCCGCGGTCACCGCCGGACTCACCGCGCTCTGCTACGCCGAGATGGCCTCCGCGATCCCGGTCTCCGGCTCCTCGTACTCCTACGCCTACGCCACCCTCGGCGAGGGCGTCGCCTTCGGCGTCGGCATCTGCCTGCTGATGGAGTACGGCGTCTCCGCCTCCGCGATCGCGGTGACCTGGGCCGAGTACCTGAACAAGTTCTTCGACCTGGCCTTCGGGTTCACGATCCCCGAGGAGCTCTCCGGAGCGCCGGACAGCACCCACTGGTTCAACCTGCCGGCGCTGCTGCTGGTCGCCATGGTCTGCGTCCTGCTGATCCGCGGCGTCAGCGAGTCGGTCAAGGTCAACGCGGTGATGGTCGCGATCAAGATCCTGATCCTGCTGATGTTCATCGGCGTGGCGCTCACCGGCTTCCACTCCGGCAACCTGAGCCCGTTCATGCCGCTCGGCTTCAGCGGCGTCCAGATCGCCGCGTCCAGCATCTTCTTCTCCTTCATCGGCCTGGACGCCGTGTCCACCGCCGGCGAGGAGGTCAAGAACCCGCGCCGCACCCTGCCGATGGCGATCATCATCTCGCTGGTCGTGGTGACCCTGCTCTACATCCTGGTCGCCCTGGCCGGCATCGGCGCCCAGCCCTGGCAGAAGTTCGACGGCCAGGAGGCCGGCCTCGCCCAGATCCTCCAGGACATCACCGGCCAGAGCTGGCCCGCGATGGTCTTCGCCTTCGGCGCGATCGTCTCGATCTTCAGCATCACCCTCGTGGTGATCTACGGCCAGACCCGCATCCTGTACTCGATGGGCCGCGACGGCATGCTGCCCAAGCGCTTCGCCCAGCTCTCCCCGCGCACCGGCACCCCGATCTGGAACACCATCGTGGTGGGCCTCGGCGTCGGCGCGCTGGCCGCGTTCATCCCGCTGCGGGTCCTGGCCGACATCACCAGCCTCGGCACGCTCATCGCCTTCTCGGTGGTCTCGATCGGCGTGATCGTGCTGCGCCGCACCCAGCCCGACCTGCCGCGCGGCTTCAAGGTGCCCGGCTACCCGGTCGTCCCGCTGATCAGCGTCGGCTTCTGCATCTACCTGATCACCGGCCTGCACGCCGACACCTTCCGGGCCGGGGCGATCGCCCTCGTCGTCGCCGTGGTCGTCTACTTCGGCTACAGCATCAGGCACTCCCGGCTGGAGCAGGCCGAGCAGCCGTCCGTCTCCTCGGACAGCTCCGCCGACTGACCCGGAAGCAAAACCCGGGTGAAGGGCCGTCGGCCGCCCAGGCGGCCGACGGCCCTTTTCCCGCCAACGCCCGTCCGGTGTCCAACGCCATGGCGACAGGGCCCGGCTCCCACCCATAACCTTCCACCATGGTGAGCACCCGCACGCCCGGCTACTTCCGCCCGCGCGGCCGCTTCACCGGCCGCAGCAGAACGCCGGCCCAGACCTCCGCGGCCGAGGCGTCGTCCGGACCCGGACGACCGCCGCGCGGCTTCTCCGTCCGCCCCTTCCCCCGACAGCGTGGCGAGAGCACCTTTCCGCCCACGCCCGATCGGCTGAACGGCGCCCGGCTCGCCGGGCTCGCCTCGATGCGGACCGTCCAACTGCTCGGCTGCCTGGTCGCGGCCGGCTGGGCCGCCGCCTTCCCGCTCGTGTCCGACCTGGCCAACCAGCGGCTGTGGGGCCTGATCGCGGCCCCCGCCTACGTCCTGGCCGGACTGCTCTGCCTGACCCTGCCGCGTCGCTTCGCGGCCCGCGCCGCCGCCTCGGTCGCCCTCGTCGGGGCCGTCCTGGTCCCGCTGGCCCTGCTCGCCCTGAACGGTCGCCACCAGTCCGAGGTCATGGTGGTCGAACGCTCGGCCCACCTGCTGCTCACCACCGGCACCGCGTACCTGCCGCACCCGGTGGTGGTCACCGACTACAACCCGTACCTGCCGGCGATGTCCCTGTTCGGGATGCCGCGCCAGCTGCTCGGCGACTCCACCGCCTTCGCGAGGGTCGCCGGGGACGCCCGGATCTGGTTCGCGCTGACCTTCTTCGTCTGCCTGCTGGCCGCCTGGCGGCTGCTGCGGCCCGCCCGCCCCGCCGACGGCGACCCGCGCGCGCCGCTGCTGCCGCTGGCCGTCCTCACCGCCTCGCCGCTGATCGCGCTCGCCCTGGCGGTCGGCGGGGTGGACCTGCCGCTGATCGGGGTCTGCTGCCTGGCCATGGCGCTCGCCGAGCGGGACCGCACCGTCGGCGCGGGACTGGTGCTCGCCCTCGCCTGCACCCTGAAGTGGACGGCCTGGCCCGCGCTGCCGGTCGCCGTCCTGCTGCTCTGGCGGCTGTACGGCCGCCGCCCCGCGGCCCGGACCGCGCTGATCGGGGTCGGGGTGAGCACGCTGGTGATCCTGCCCTCCGCGCTGGCCCAGCCCGACGCGCTGCGCGAACAGGTGGTGCGCTTCCCGCTCGGGATGACGGCGATCCGCACCCCGGCGGGCAGCCCGCTGCCCGGCAAGGTGCTGGCCGGCTTCGGACCGACCGGGCACGCGATCTCGCTGGCGCTGATGACCGTGGCCCTGGTCGCGGTGGCGATCTGGCTGCTGGCCCGGCCGCCGGTCTCCGCGATCGCCGCGGCGGACCTGCTGGCCGCCGGGCTCGCCATCGCCTTCATGCTGGCCCCGGCCGGGCGGTTCGGGTACCTGGCGCTGCCGGTGGTGCTGATGATCTGGCCCCGGCTGGCGGCCCGCCGCTGGAGCAGCCGGCGCCCGGTCCCGCCCGGCCGGGTGCGGGGGAGGCCGCAGCCCGCGCTGCCGCGCGGCTGAGAAAGCCCCGGCCCGCCCTGCCGTGAGGCCGGGCGGGCCGTTCGCCCGGGGGTCGTTCGCTCGGGGGCCTACCGGCCGGCGGCCTTCAGGATGGAGGCGACGGCCGGGCCGGCCGCGTCCACGCCGTGGCCGCCGCCCTGGACCTCGGCGGCCACCGCGAGGTTGCCCCGGTAGGCGGTGAACCAGCTGTTGGTGACGTCGACCCCGGCGACCTCGGCCGAGCCGGTCTTGGCGCCCGCGTTGTCGGTGATGCCGGCCATCACCTCCTTGGCGGTGCCGCCGGTGGCGGTGGCCGCCATCATCGCCTTCAGCTTGGCGTCCACGTCGGGGGAGAGCGGGCGGGCGGCCTTCTGCTGCGGCAGCTCCGCCACCAGGATCGGCTGCTTGAACTCGCCGCTCTGCACGGTGGCGGCGACCGAGGCGATGGCCAGCGGGTTCATCTGGACCTTGCCCTGGCCGATGTAGTTCATGGCCTGCTCGTCCTTGCTGCCCGGCGTCGCCGGCACCTTGCCGTCGGTGTTGGGCAGACCGGTCTTCCACTCCAGGCCGATGCCGAACACGTCCTTGGCCGTGCCGGACAGCGTCTCGGGCTTGAGGCTGGCCAGGCCCTGATTGATGAAGGCGGTGTTGCAGGACATCATGAAGTCCTGCTGGAGCGTGTTGTTCGGGAAGGCGCCCGGGAACGAGTTCGGGATCGGGTGCGCGTTGCCGCTCTTCTCCGGGCAGGCCACCACGGTGTCCGGGTTGACCCCGTTCTCCAGCAGTGCCGCCGAAGTGATGATCTTCATCGTCGAGCCCGGCGCGAGCAACCCGGTGAAGGCCCGGTTCTGGCCGTTGGCCGGCGAGTTGGCGAAGGCCAGCACCTGACCGGTGCTCGGCTCGATCGCCACGATGGAGGCCGGCTTGCCGCCCAGGTCGGTCATCGCCTTCTCGGCGGCGGCCTGCAGGGTGTTGTCAATGGTCAGCTTGAACGGCTTGCCGGGCTTCGGCTCGACGATGGTGAACAGCTTGTCCTGGGCGCCCTTGCCGGCCGGGTCGGAGATCACCACGGCGCTGCCCGCGTCCTGGTCCTTGGCCGGGTCCGGCGGCAGCAGCTTGTTGGCGTTGTCCTGGAGGGTGGTCATCAGCGCCTGGGTGAGCGAGGCGCCCTGGACCGGCTTGCCGTTGCGGTCCACCACCGTGGACGGCGGGGCGAAGACCGGCTGGACGGCGATGGTCTCGTTGCCGGACAGGTGGGGGTGGACCACCGACGGCGCCCAGTGCACGGCCGGGGTGTTGTCGCTCATCTTCACGACGCCGAGGAAGCCCTGGTAGTCCCAGGCCCGGCTGGTGCCCGCGAACTCGGCGCGCGCCTTGTAGGACATCAGGGTGCCGGTGGGGCCGGGCGTGGCGGTGGCGGACGGCGTGTCGCTCGCACCCGGCGTCGCGGAGGCCCCGGCGGACGGCTTGGCGGCGGGGGCGGGGGTGCCGGTGGCGGCGGAGAAGACCTGCTGGGTGGTCGGGCCGAACGGGGTGAGGGTCAGCGCGCTCGGCTTGACCTGGTCGCGGAAGGCGGTCAGACCGGCCGTGGCCGCGGCCGGGTCGTCGGTCAGCGAGGCCGCCTTGGCGATGTCGCCGGCCGCCCAGGCCGTCAGGAAGTCCTTCAGACCGGCTGTCGCCTGCTCGGCCGACGGCGGCTCGGCGACCACGGTGCGCGGCTTCTTGCCGCCGGAGCCGCCGTCCGAGTCGTTCATCAGGCTGTACGCGCCGTAGCCGCCGCCCGCGAGGACGGCGATGGACACGCCGGTGATGATGCCGATCTTCGCGCCACTGCGCATGGTGCAGGTCCCCCAGGGGTCTCGCGGCCGGGCGCAACCGGCCGGGGCCGGAAACGCGGTACCCCCCCACCCTAGGCAGCACGGATCGGTGCGCCGGCGAATCGCCCGGCACTTGTGACGGATCTGGTACGTGTTGTGCACCGCATACGGACGAATCGCGGGAACCCGGTGTGCCCGGGGCGGATCAGATCCAGGTGTTGAACCACATCCGGCGGCGCCAGTCCTCCAGGGGAATGGTCTGCCCGGTGAACAGCGGGAAGAAGAAGAGGAAGTTCCAGAGGATCAGCAGGATCAGCAGGCCGGCCGCCGCCGATCCGATGATCCGGCGGTCCCGGGAGGCTCCGGGCGGCCCGATCAGCGCGCCGATCAGCATGGTCACCGCGAGCACCAGGAACGGGACGAAGACCACCGCGTAGAAGAGGAAGATCGTCCGCTGCTGGTAGGCGAACCAGGGCAGGTAGCCGGCGGCCAGGCCGCAGAGCAGCGCGCCGGCCCGCCAGTCCCGCCGGGCCGCCCAGCGCCACAGGCAGTAGGCCAGCGCCACGAGGCCCGTCCACCACAGCAGCGGGGTGCCGATGCCCAGCACCTCGCGGGCGCAGTCGGCGGCGGTGCAGCCGGACTGGCCGTACTTGGGGGACTCGTAGAAGAAGGACACCGGCCGGCCCAGCACCAGCCAGGACCACGGGTTGGACTGGTAGGTGTGCGGGTCGCTCAGGCCGACGTGGAAGTCGTAGACCGTCGAGTGGTAGTGCCACAGCGAGCGCAGGGCCTCGGGTATCCACGGGAAGTCGGTGGAACGGCCGACCGCCCAGTCCCGGCCCCAGCCGCCCTGGCCGGGGGCGGTGCTGCTGGCGAACCAGCCCCACCAGGACGCGATGTAGACCGCGACCGACACCACGACGACCGAGACGAACGCCGGCACCACGTCCCGGGCGAGCACCGCCAGGAACGGGCGCGGGGCGCCGGCCAGACGGCGGGCGCCGACGTCCCAGAGCACGGTCATCAGGCCGAAGGCCGCCGCGACGTACAGGCCGCTCCACTTGGTGGCGCAGGTCAGGCCGACGCAGACGCCGGCCGCGATCCGGTACGGGCGCCAGCCCAGGTTCAGCCGCTGGGCGAGCCACGGGTCCTCGACACCGCCCAGCCTCCGGGCCAGCAGGGCCCGGGTGCGGTCGCGGTCCAGCAGCAGGAAGCCGAAGGCGGCGAGGGTCCAGAACATCACCACCAGGTCGAGCAGGGCGGCCCGGCTGAGCACCAGGTGCAGGCCGTCCACCGAGAGCAGCAGGCCCGCCACGCAGCCCAGCAGGGTGGAGCGGAACATCCGGCGGGCGATCCGGGCCACCATCAGCACCGACAGGGTGCCGAGCAGGGCCACCGCGAACCGCCACCCGAAGGGGTTCATGCCGAACAGCTGCTCGCCCGCACCGATGATCCACTTGCCCACCGGCGGATGCACCACGTACGAGGGCGTCGCCCGGTACGGGACGGCCGCGCCCGGCGTCATGATCGTGGCGTTGGCGTCCTCCGGCCAGCTGATCTCGTAGCCGCCGTGCCAGAGCGCGTACGCGTCCTTGGCGTAGTACGTCTCGTCGAAGATGATCGCGTGCGGCTGCCCGAGGTTCGTGAACCGCAGCAGGCCGGCGAACACCGCCACCGCGACCGGGCCGAGCCAGCCGGCCCAGCGGCAGAGGAAGAACCACAGGCCCTGCGGCAGCGAGACGCCCAGCCGCAGCAGCAGCGGCGACTGCGGCACGTCCCGGGGCGTCACCCGGGGGCCGTCCGGCATCGGCGGCGCCAGGCGCTCGGTGAGCGTCGCCGTGGCGCGGGCGGTCCAGCCGTACCCGGCCAGGCGCTCGCGCCAGCCGGCCGGCCCGGACCGCGGCGCGGGCCCGGCCTGGGGCGAGCGGGGGGACGGCAGGCCGACACCGCCGTACGCGGAGTGGTCCGTACCAGTGGGCGTCTGGGCCGCCGTGTCGCCGTTCATCCGCCACATCGTAGGGGCGCTCTTCGTACGCGTGTCCGCTCCCTCGGAAGCTGACCGAATCGTCACCAAAAGCCCCGGGCGCGCGACAGCTGCAAGGATGGGGACCGTGACAGGAGTACTCGTTCTCGCAGGCACCCCCATCGGCGACGTCTCGGACGCCCCGCCCCGGCTGGTCAACGAACTGGCCACGGCGGACGTGATCGCGGCCGAGGACACCCGGCGGCTGCGCCGGCTCACCCAGGCCCTGGGGGTGACCCCGGCCGGGCGGGTGGTCTCCTACTTCGAGGGCAACGAGGTCGGCCGCACCCCCGAACTGGTCGAGGCGCTGCTCGGCGGCGCCCGGGTGCTGCTGGTCACCGACGCCGGCATGCCCTCGGTCTCCGACCCCGGCTACCGGCTGGTCGCCGCCGCCGTCGCCGCCGACGTCAAGGTCACCGCGGTGCCCGGGCCCTCGGCGGTGCTCACCGCGCTCGCGCTGTCCGGCCTGCCGGTGGACCGCTTCACCTTCGAGGGATTCCTGCCGCGCAAGAACGGCGACCGCGCCCGGCAGCTCGCCACGATCGCCGCCGAGCCCCGCACCATGGTTTTCTTCGAGGCGCCGCACCGGATCGCCGAAGCGCTCACGGCGATGGCCGAGGCGTTCGGGCCCGAGCGTCCGGCCGCCGTCTGCCGCGAGCTCACCAAGACCTACGAGGAGGTCAAGCGCGGGCCGATCGGCGAACTGGCGGCCTGGGCGGCCGACGGCGTCAGGGGCGAGATCACCGTCGTGGTCGCCGGCGCCCCGCCGGCCGCGCCCCAGGAGCTGACCCCGGCCGAGCTGGCCCGGCTGGTCGCCGTCCGCGAGGAGGCCGGGGAGCGCCGCAAGGAGGCCATCGCGGCCGTCGCGGTGGAGCTCTCGCTGCCCAAGCGGGAGGTCTTCGACGCGGTCGTGGCGGCGAAGCGGGAAGGCCTGGGAGGAGCCCCGGTACAGGGGTGAATACCGGGGGTTGCGTTGCTCACGGGGAGTCGTACCGTGGAGGGAAGGCCCCGGTAAACACCCGCTGAGCTGAAGCTTCGGTCGCGGTTTTCGGTCCCGGGGAGGCCCTTCGTATAGGGCTCCCCAACCGGCATCCAAGTCTTCACAAGTGGGGCGTCACCCGGGCATGTCCGGGCATTTCCTGGAAGGGAAAGACCCAGCCGGGCGAGCGTCCGGCGGGCGCTGGGAGACGGCCATGAGCGATGTTGTCGGTAGCCCGCGCAGTGGCAACGCACTGAGCACCGCCGGTCTGGCCGGCCGGCCGCACACTCCCGTCGAAACCGTACGGGAGGCCTACTCCTTCGCGTGCCTGCGCTGCGGGTACGGCTGGGAGCAGGCGTACGACATCGAGCACCACGTGGGCAAGGACGGCCACGTCGTGTTCGAGTACCACGCCAACGGCGTCCGGGTGCCGTCCCCGCTGCTCAAGCCGACCTGCCCGGGGTGCGGCGGCCACACCGTGCGGATCATGCGCGAGGGCCGGGTGGCCACCGCCGACCAGCAGTGGCAGCACGCCCCCGGCTACCCGGCGCACGCCGAGCCGGCCGGGCCGCCCCCGGCGGCCGAGCCCGTCCGGCCGCGCGGACGCTGGGCCCGGTTCTGGTCGCGGCTGCTGGGCTGACACCGGGGCGACGAGGAGGGACCGCCCCCGGCCGGGAACAAACTCGGTCGAGGGCGGTCCGCGCGCCCGACTAAGCTTTCCGACCATGGCGGCCACTGCAGACCACAGCACCACCGGGGCGACCGCCCCGGCGTACTACGTTTCCACCCCGATCTACTACGTCAACGATCGCCCGCACCTGGGCCACGCGTACACCACCGTGGCGGGCGACGTCCTCACCCGCTGGCACCGCCAGCGCGGCGAGAAGGTGTGGTACCTGACCGGCACCGACGAGCACGGTCAGAAGATCATGCGGACCGCCGAGGCGAACGGCGTCAGCCCGCAGCAGTGGTGCGACAAGCTGGTCGAGGAGGCCTGGAAGCCGCTCTGGGAGCACCTGGAGATCGCCAACGACGACTTCATCCGCACCACCGAGGAGCGGCACACCGCCCGGGTGCAGGAGTTCGTCCAGGACCTGTACGACAAGGGCGAGATCTACAAGGGCGGCTACTCCGGCCCGTACTGCGTCGGCTGCGAGGAGTTCAAGCTCCCGGCCGAGCTGCTCGACGGCGCGACCGCGGACGAGAAGCTCTGCGCCGTGCACAAGCGGCCGGTCGAGTGGCTGGAGGAGGAGAACTACTTCTTCCGCCTCTCCGCCTACGGCCCGCGGCTGCTGGAGTTCTACGCGGCGAACCCGGACTTCATCCAGCCCGCCTCGGCCCGCAACGAGGTGCTGCGCTTCGTCGAGCAGGACCTCAAGGACCTCTCGATCTCCCGCTCCACCTTCGACTGGGGCGTCCCGCTGCCCTGGGACGAGAAGCACGTCCTGTACGTGTGGGTCGACGCGCTGCAGAACTACATCACCGCGGCCGGCTACGGCAGCGACCCGGAGCGCTTCGCCGAGCTGTGGCCCGCCTCGGTCCACCTGGTCGGCAAGGACATCCTGCGCTTCCACGCCGTCATCTGGCCCGCCATGCTGATGGCCGCCGGGCTGCCGCTGCCCAAGCGGGTCGTCGCCAACGGCTGGCTGATGGTCGGCGGCGAGAAGATGTCCAAGTCCAACCTGACCGGCATCGCGCCCACCGACCTGACCTCGCACTTCGGCGTGGACGCGTACCGCTACTACTTCCTGCGGGCGATCCCGTTCGGCACCGACGGCTCGTTCTCCTGGGAGGACTTCACCGCCCGGTACACCTCCGAGCTGGCCAACGACTTCGGCAACCTGGCCTCCCGGGTCGCCGCGATGGTCGGCAAGTACTTCGACGGGGTGCTGCCCGCCGCCACCGCCGCCGGTGACGCCGAGCAGGCTGTCGCGGACGGGCTGACCGCGGCGGTCGCCGCCGCCGACCTGAAGATCGGCGAGGAGCTGGACTTCGCCGGCGGCCTCGCGGCGATCTTCGAGTTCGTCAAGCAGGTCAACGGCTACCTCACCACGCAGGAGCCGTGGAAGGTCGCCAAGGACGGGTCCGAGGAGGGGCAGGCCCGGCTGGCCACCATCCTCTACACCGCCGCCGAGGCGCTGCGCGCCACCGCCGTGCTGCTCAACCCGGTGATGCCGTCCACCGCCGAGAAGCTGTGGGTCTCGCTGGGCGCCGAGGCCGCCGGGCTGGGCGCGCTCGGCGCGCAGACCGTCGCCACCGTCGCCGACTGGGGCCGGCTGCCCGCCGGCGCCACCGTCACCAAGGGCGAGATCCTCTTCCCGCGCCTCGAAGAGAAGCCGACCGCCTGACATGGCCGCCAAGGACGACGCCCGGTCGACCCCGCCGCCGCTGCCGGAACCCCTGGCCGTGGCGGTGGCCGACTCGCACACCCACCTCGACATGCAGTCCGGCACCCCGGCCGAGGGCCTGGCCAAGGCCGCCTCGGTCGGCGTCACCACGGTGGTCCAGGTGGGCTGCGACGTGCCCGGCTCGCGCTGGGCCGCCGAACTGGCGGCCCAGTACGAGCAGGTGCACGCGGCCGTCGCCCTGCACCCGAACGAGGCGCCGCGGATCTTCCTCGGCGACGCCGACGGCTGGTCCGGGCAGCAGCGGAAGGCCGGCGGCGCCGCCGCGCTGGACGAGGCGCTCGCCGAGATCGACCGGCTCGCCGCCCTCCCGCAGGTCGTGGCGGTCGGCGAGACCGGCCTCGACTACTTCCGCACCGGGCCGGAGGGCGTGGAGATCCAGAAGGAGTCGTTCCGCCGCCACATCGAGATGGCCAAGCGGCACGGCAAGGCCCTGGTCATCCACGACCGCGACGCCCACGAGGACGTCATCGCCGTCCTGCTGGCCGAAGGCGCCCCGGAGCGGACGGTCTTCCACTGCTACTCCGGCGACGCCGGGATGGCCAAGACCTGCGCCGAGCACGGCTGGTACCTCTCCTTCGCCGGACCGGTCACCTTCAAGGCCAACCAGCCGCTGCGCGACGCCCTGCTCGCCACCCCGCTGGACCGGATCCTGGTCGAGACCGACGCCCCCTTCCTCACCCCGCACCCCTACCGCGGCCGCCCGAACGCCCCGTACCTGATCCCGGTCACGGTCCGCTCGATGGCCGCCACCCTGGGCCTGGCCGAGGACGAGCTGTGCACGGCCGTCGCGGCGAACACCGCCAGGGCCTTCGGGTACTGAGCCCGAGCACGGGGGCCCCGTCCGGATCGGCGCGTCCGGACGGCGGCCCCCGCGCCCGTATCCTTGGCGCGTGAGCACCACCGACCCCACCCCTGACAGCCACCTTCTGGGCGCCGCCGACATCCGGGAGCTGGCCGCCGCGTTCGGCGTGAAGCCGACCAAGCAGCGCGGGCAGAACTTCGTCATCGACGGCAACACCGTGCGGCGGATCGTCCGGGCCGCCGACGTGACGGAGCAGGACGCGGTGGTGGAGGTCGGGCCCGGGCTCGGCTCGCTCACCCTGGCACTGCTGGAAGTGGCGCGGCACGTCACCGCGGTCGAGATCGACCCGGTGCTGGCGCAGCACCTGCCGGACACCGTCGCCGCCCGGATGCCGGGCAAGGCGGACTCCTTCGACCTGGTGTTCAGCGACGCCATGGAGGTCACCGAGCTGCCCGGGCCCGCGCCCACCGCGCTGGTCGCCAACCTCCCGTACAACGTCGCCGTGCCCGTCCTGCTGCACATGCTGGCGACCTTCCCCAGCATCGAGCGGACCCTGGTGATGGTGCAGAGCGAGGTCGCCGACCGGCTCGCCGCCAAGCCGGGCAACAAGGTGTACGGCGTCCCGTCGGTCAAGGCCAACTGGTACGCCGACGTGAAGCGGGCCGGCGCCATCGGACGGAACGTGTTCTGGCCCGCCCCCAACGTCGACTCCGGGCTGGTCTCGCTGATCCGCCGCGAGCCGCCGAGGACCACCGCCAGCCGCGAGCAGGTGTTCGCGGTCGTCGACGCCGCGTTCGCCCAGCGGCGCAAGACCCTGCGCGCCGCGCTGGCCGGCTGGGCGGGCTCCGCCGCCGGGGCCGAGCAGGCGCTCGCGGCGGCCGGCATCGACCACAAGCTGCGCGGCGAGATGCTGACGGTCGAGCAGTTCGCCGCGATCGCCGAGCACAAGCCCGCCAAGGACGCCGTGTGATCACCGTACGGGTACCGGCCAAGGTCAACGTCCAGCTGGGGGTCGGCGGCCTGCGCGCCGACGGCTTCCACGACCTGGCCAACGTCTTCTTCGCGGTCGCCCTCGGGGACGAGGTCACCGCCACCGCCGGGGAAGGCGTGACACTGAGCTGCACCGGCCCGGACGCCGCCGTCGTCCCGCTCGACGACAGCAACCTCGCCGCCCGCGCCGCCCGGCTGCTCGCCGCCCACCACGGCATCGCCGACCCGGGCGTGCACCTGCACATCGCCAAGGCCATCCCGGTGGCCGGCGGCATGGCCGGCGGCAGCGCCGACGGCGCGGCCGCGCTGGTCGCCTGCGACGCGCTCTGGCAGCTGGACACCCCGCTTCCGGTGCTGCTGGAACTGGCCGCCGAACTCGGCTCCGACGTGCCGTTCGCCCTGCTCGGCGGCGTCGCGCTCGGCCGCGGCCGGGGCGAGATCCTGGAGCCGCTGACCACCGGGGGCACCTTCCACTGGGTCTTCGCGGTCGCCGAGGGCGGCCTGTCCACCCCCGCCGTGTTCCGCGAGTGCGACCGGCTGCGCGAAGAGGCCGGCACCGGCTCCAGCGACACCGACGTCCCCACCCCGGACGCCGACCCGGCGCTGCTCGCCGCCCTCGCCCACGGCGACGCCGTCGCCCTGGCCGACGCGCTCGCCAACGACCTCCAGCCCGCCGCGCTCTCGCTGCGCCCCGCACTCGCCGCCACCCTGCGCGCCGGCACCGAGGCGGGCGCGCTCGGGGCCCTGGTCTCCGGCTCCGGGCCGACCTGCGCCTTCCTGGTCAAGGACGCCGAGGCCGCCGCCGCGGTGGCCGGGGCGCTCCGGGCCTCCGGCACCTGCCGGACTGCCCACGCCACCCACGGACCGGTGCCGGGGGCGTCCCTGCTGGACTGACGCGGTGAGGGCGGCGCCCGCGGAACGGTGCCGGGGGCGTCCCCGGTCGACCGACGCGGTGAGGGCGGCGCCCGCGGAACAGTGCCGGGGGCCTCCCTGGCGGACTGACGCGGTGAGGGCGCTCCGGCGGGCCCATTAGGCTGGAGAGATCGGGGTGTCCCGACAGGGGCACCCGGCCGTTGAGCGGCGGACCGCCCCGAGACCGCCGAACCCAGGAGCGCAGCACACGTGGCCGTCAACCTCGCCACCATCGAGTCCGTCACGAAGGTCTACGGCACCCGCGCCCTGCTGGACGCGGTCAGCCTGGGCGTCAGCGAGGGCGACCGGATCGGCGTCGTCGGCCGCAACGGCGACGGCAAGACCACCCTGATCCGGATGCTCGCCAAGCTGGAGGAACCCGACGGCGGCCGGATCACCCACTCCGGCGGCCTCCAGATGGCCGTCCTCACCCAGCACGACTCGCTCGACCCGACGGCCACCATCCGGCACGAGGTGATCGCCGACCGGGCCGACCACGAGTGGCTCGGTGACGCCCGCATCCGCGACATCATCGAGGGCCTCTTCGGCGGCCTCGACCTGCCCGGCTTCGCCGACGGCCTGGACACCGTCATCGGCCCGCTCTCCGGCGGCGAGCGCCGCCGGATCGCGCTCGCCAAGCTGCTGCTCGGCTCGCCCGACCTGATCGTCCTCGACGAGCCCACCAACCACCTCGACGTCGAGGGCATCAACTGGCTCGCCGAGCACCTCCAGAAGCGCCGCTCCGCGCTCGTCTGCGTCACCCACGACCGGTGGTTCCTCGACCAGGTCTGCACCCGCATGTGGGACGTCCAGAGCGGTGAGGTGCACGAGTACGAGGGCGGCTACTCCGACTACGTCTTCGCCCGCGCCGAGCGCTCCCGGATCGAGGCCGTCGAGGAGCAGAAGCGCCAGAACATGGCCCGCAAGGAGCTGGCCTGGCTGCGCCGCGGCGCCCCCGCCCGCACCTCCAAGCCGCGCTACCGGATCGAGGCCGCCAACGCCCTGATCGCGGACGTGCCGGACCCGCGCGACACCTCCGAGCTGATGAAGTTCGCCAACGCGCGGCTCGGCAAGACGGTCTTCGACCTGGAGGGCGTGACCGTCACGGCCGGCCCGAAGCTGCTGCTGGAGAACATCACCTGGCAGCTCGGCCCCGGCGAGCGGATCGGCCTGCTCGGCGTCAACGGCGCCGGCAAGACCTCGCTGCTGCGCGCACTGCGCGACGCGTACACCTCCGAGGGCGACGTCCAGCCGGCGTCCGGCGTCATCAAGGTCGGCAAGACCGTGCGGCTGGCCTACCTGTCGCAGGAGGTCGCCGAGCTGGACCCGGCGACCCGGGTGCTCCAGGCCGTCGAGCAGGTCCGCTCGCGGGTCGACCTCGGCAAGGGCCGGGAGATGAGCGCCGGCCAGCTGTGCGAGCAGTTCGGCTTCGGCAAGGACAAGCAGTGGACGCCGGTCGGCGACCTGTCCGGCGGCGAGCGGCGCAGGCTCCAGCTGCTGCGGCTGCTGATGGACGAGCCCAACGTGCTGTTCCTGGACGAGCCCACCAACGACCTGGACATCGAGACGCTCAACCAGCTGGAGGACCTGCTCGACGGCTGGCCCGGCTCGATGATCGTCATCAGCCACGACCGCTTCTTCATCGAGCGCACCACGGACACCGTCCACGCGCTGCTCGGCGACCGGAAGATGCGGATGCTGCCGAACGGCGTGGACGAGTACCTGGAGCGCCGGGCCAGGATGGCCGCCGCGGCTCCCGCTGCCGCTCCGGCGGGCGCGGGCGCGGGTGGCGCGGCCGGCGCGGGTTCGGCCGGTGCGGGTGCCGCAGGTGGCCCGGGTGCCGAGGGCGGTGCCCCCGCGCTGTCCGGCGGGGACCTGCGGGCGGCGAAGAAGGAGATGCAGAAGCTGGAGCGGCAGATCGCCAAGCTGGACCAGAAGGAGTCCAAGCTGCACTCCCAACTCGCCGAGCACGCCGCCGACTTCTCCAAGGTCGCGGAGCTGGACGCGCAGCTGCGCGCCGTCCGGGAGGAGAAGGAGGAGCTGGAGATGGGCTGGCTGGAGCTGGCCGAGCAGGTCTGAGGCGGGTCGCTGGTCCGGCTGCCGGTCGGACTGGTCTGGCTGCCGGTCGGGGCGGCCCGAGCCGGGTCGCTCGTCGGCGCGGCCCGCGCCGGATCACCTGCCGGGGTGGCCGCCGAGGAGCGTTTCGAGCTCCTCCGCCGCACGGCCCAGCGCACTGCGCGCCGGGTCGTGCGGGGCGGTCGGACGGGCCGCCGGGTTCGTCGGCGGGCGGTGCGCCCGTGCGGCGGCCGTCAGTTCGTCCAGCGCGTGCCGTACCCGGCCCACCTCGCCCGGGTCCGGCAGCCGGCCGCCGTACCGGATCTGCGCGGCGAAGGCCGCCACCGCGCCGCCCAGTCGCTCCAGGGCCGCCGTGGCCGGCAGCCACCGCTCGGCCAGCCGGCCGGTGGGCGGCGGCTCCGCCAGGCCCTGCTGGACCTCCCGGCGGGCGTCCGCCAGTGACCGGTAGGCCGTACGGCGCAGCCACACCTGGGCGTTGCCGTTCCGGACGGTGGTGTCGCCGGCGTGGTCGGCGCCGGTGGTGTCGCCGGCGTTGATGGTGGCGGTGGTGGTGGCGTCCTGGACGACGGCGTCGAGGTAGGCCCGCAGTGCCGTCGTCGCGTCGACCAGCCTCGGCTCGATCCGATGGCGCGGGCGCTCCGGCCACAGCAGGTAGCCGAAGAGCAGGACGATCGCGCTGGCCAGCACGGTGTCCAGGACCCGTGGCCAGAACTCCGCGGCGCCGCTCTGCCCGCCGAGCTGGAGCAGGACCAGCGCCATCGGCGTCATCACCACGGTGTTCAGCCCGTAGTGCGCCGCCGTCGCGTACGGGAGCAGGGCCACGCAGCCCGCGGCCATCGCGGTCAGCGCCCACTCGTCGGTGGCGGCCGTGAGCAGCGCCGCGGTCACGGCCACCCCGAGCACCGTGCCGACCGAACGGCTCACCGCGCGCAGGAACACCGACCCGAGGTCCGGCTTGAGCACGAAGGCGATCGTCATCGGCACCCAGTAGCTCTTGCTGAGCGGGTAGTTGGCCGTAACCGCCGAACCGACCGCGATGCACAGCGCGACGCGCAGCCCGTACCGGACCGAACCCCGCGACAGCAGCCGCGCCCGCAGCCGCCACGGATCCGGCGGCGGCGCGGGGGCGGTGCCGAGCCGGGTGTCGCGGCCGGCCACCGTGTCGGCGGCGGCGCGCAGAGCCACGTCCAGGGCCTGCCGCGACGGGGTGTCCGGCCGCCAGTCGGGTACGGCGACCTCGCCGCCGCCCTGCCGCACGGCGGCCGCCAGCCGGTTCGGCACCTCGGCCACCTCCGGCGGGACCGGACGGCGGGCCCACACCAGACCGGTCGCCGCCTCGGTGGCGGCGAGGGCGGCCTCGTACATCCGGCCGCGGCGGTCCTGGGCGGTCCGGTGGTCCTGGGCGGTCCCGCGGTCCTGGGCGGTCCGGTGGCTCCGCCGGTTCTGTCGGCTCCGCCGGTTCGTGCCGAGGAGGTCCTGGAGCTGGTTCAGACGGGCCGTCAGCACCTGGCGCGAGACCCCCGCCCGCGGCCCACCCAGATCGGCGAGCGTACGGCCGAGCGCTTCGTACGCGGCCGCCAGCGCCCGGTTGCGCGGATCCGCGGAGGGCCGGTTCGGCGCACCCGCCGACAGCCCCAACAGCACCACGAACGCCGCCCCGACCAGCAGCATCGGCGCCGCCGCCCACCACGGCCGCGGCAGCGGCATCCCGCTGCCCAGCGCGGCCGACACCAGCAGCAGCATCCCGGCCGCCGAACCGCGCGGACCCGTCGCACTCAGCGCGCCCGAGACGAAGGCGGTCAGCGTCAGCGCGACACCCAGGACGAGACCGTCCACGTCGGCGCGCTGAAGCGCGGTGCCGATCAGCATGCCGAACGCCGAGGCGAGGACCGCCGTCCCGATCCGGGCGGCCCGCAGCCTGCCCGGCTCGACCCGGTCGTTCATCGTCGCGTGCATCGCCCCGAGCCCGGCGAACACCCCCAGATCCAGCCGGTGCGTCAGCAGCCCCACCGTCAACGGCACCGCCATGCCCACCGCCGCCCGCACCATCAGCGCCACCGGCACCGGCGGCCGCGCGGGCCGCGCGGCACGGGCCCACCAGGGGGAAGGAGAGACGTCGGAAGAGCTCACGCGGTCACGTCCGTTCTGCGGCCTTGGGTCGCTGCTGTGCGACATTGCGCGGCAGATGGGGCGTACCGGGTCAGTCTACCCAGGGCCGCCGCGGCAGCCTCGTACGTGTCAAGTTCGTACCGATCGCGTACGGGCGGGCCAAGGTCCCTGCCGGGCCGACAGAGGTGGTGGCTACGATGACGGAGGCGAAAACCGTCCACAGGGCGGTCGGTGCTCCGACCAGGACGGTACGAACCAGAAGTTGACGGTGTGTTGCGGCACGCGGAAGCCCGGGAGGCCCGGGCGCGGCGGGCCGTACGGGGGAGAGGTGAACTGCTGTGGCAGGCAATGGTGCAACTAGTCCGGGGACGCCGACTCCTTCGGTGAGTCCGTCACCCAGTCCCACGCTGACGCCGTCGGCGAACCCTTCGCCGAGCGCGACGCCCAGTCCGTCGGCGAATCCTTCGCCCAGTCCATCGGCGAGTCCGCCCAGCCCGTCGTCCAACCCCGCGCCCAGCGCGTCGGCGAATCCTGAGCCCAGCGCGACGGGCACCGATCCGAACGGTCAGGCGCCTTCGAGCGACACGACGCCGTTCATGCTGAGCGATCCGTTCGGGCCCTTCGGGTTCGGGATCAATCGCGTTGTCAGCACGGCACAGACGAACTTCACTGCCAGTGACCTGGTGTCGGCCTTCGGCCAGCAGAACGTCAAGGTCGAGCTGCAGACCCTGTCGGCATTCGCCGCGAAGATCGAGGCGCTGCTCGCCGCGATGGAAGGGTCGGCGGCCGCACCGTACAAGCTGGAGGAGCAGAAGGTCTCCCAGGGCAGCTTCGTCAACGGGGCGGACGCCGGGAAGTTCCCGGAGGCCGTGGCGCTGAACACCGCCTACGGCAAGGTGCACGGGCAACTCGTCAAGCTCCACAAGGACTTCGTGGCTCAGATCGAGGCGATGACGGAGGCGGTCTCGAAGACCGCCACCCAGTACGCGAACAACGAAGAGCAGACGACGGCGGATCAGAACGCGGTAGCGAAGCAAGCAGGCGTCGCCTCGCCGGCGGCGGGGGCGAACGGGACGGCACCGAAGTCCACGGGGCTGAACCTCTGACAGCGGTGCGGGGCGAGACCTACGGGGAGACGGGGAGCGAATCATGGCAGGAACGACAGACTTCGACGGCATCGACCATGCCGTCCTCAAGGGAATGGTCGACGGCGCGAAGCCGGCAGAGGTGCTGAAGCGGGCAGCGCAGCTCCAGGACGCCGGCCGCGTCCTGTCGGAGCTCAGCAAGGCTCTCCAGGCACACCTGGGCCAGGTCAGCTGGGAAGGGCCGGCAGCCGAGAACTTCAAGACCTGGGTCGGAAACCTGTACAAGTCCGCGGCGATCATCAGCCAGCACTCCACGACCGCGGGCAGTGCGATGACCCAGGCCGGTGAGGCGCTCAGCACGGCCAGGGCCGCTGTGCCTGTACTGCCGCAGACGGAGATCGACGCGGTTGCCAGGCACAACTCGCAGACGGTGTACATCCCGCCGGCCGCGGCACAGAACATCGTCGGCCAGTCGGTCGACTCGTACATGGCTTCCGTCGACAGGAACTGGGTGACCGCGGACGCGGCCAAGCAGGCCAAGGCGAAGATCGAGAAGGAACGGCAGGAAGCCATTCTCCAGCTGGAGAAGCTGGCGCAGGCGTACAGCGCGGCGACGACGACGCTGAACGGGATCGACGACAACGTCTCGCTGCCGGGGACGCCGGGTGACGGCCGGGACCGCGACAGCAAGACGACCTTTCCGGTCGGCGGCGGAAGCGGGGGCGGCCACGGGGGCTCAGTCCGCAACCCGCGTTCGGGCAGCGGAAGTGCCGGTGGTGGTTCCACCCCGTCCGATGGCGGCTACGGCGGCGGCACGGTCCAGCCCCGTGACCCGGGTTCGGGCGGTCCCGGCCCGGGCACCCCGGGCAGCACCCTGCCCCCGCCGCACGGCGGCGGTCAGGTGCCGCCCGCGCCGCAGGACCCGGGGACCTCGATCCCGCCGTCCTACCCGTCCGACCCGGTCAACCGTCCGGGCACCGATCTCAACAGCGTGCCCACCCTGCCGACGATCCCGACCCAGACCGGCCCGTACGGTCCGGGCGGCGGCCAGCCGCCCACGGACGGGCCGACCACTCTCCCCGGCTACCCGAACGGGACGGGCGGCCCGAACAACGGGCCCGGCGTCCCCGGCGGCGGCGGTCCGATCACGGGCTTCCCCGCCGGAGCGGGCGGCGGCACCGTCCCGACCAAGGGCGGCGGCAGCGGGTACGTCCCCGGCAAGGGCGGCGGCCAGATCCAGCCGCGGACGACCCCGTTCGGCGGCGGCCCGGGGCAGGGGAGGAGCGGTACTCCGGGACTGCCCAGCGGGACGGTCTTCGGCGCCCGCGAGGCGGGTCCGGGTGGCGGCCGGGTCGGTGGGCCCGGCGGTGCGGGCGGCATGCACCCCGGCATGGGCGGTGCCCACGGCGGTGCGGTCGGGTCCGGCGGCGGTTCGCGTGGCCGGGGCCTGTCCTCGACCACCGGCGGGACGGTCGGCGGTCGCAAGGGGCCGAGTGCGGGCGGGGAGTTCACGCCCGGCGGTACCGGCCTGCGCAACCGCGCGGCGGGCGCTGCCGAGGGCGGTGCGCAGTCCAGGCAGAACGGCATGATGGCGCCCGGGTCCTCGGGCCACGGCAGCCGGAACGAGCGTGACCGCCGCAAGCGGGCCGACTACCTGCACGAGGACGAGGAGACCTGGACGAGCGGTACGCCGCACAGCAACCCGGACGTGATTGAGTAGGACGGCAACGACTGCCCGGCCACTGGGCATCCCCAGTGGCCGGGCAGGCTTGTTCGGGGCACGCTTCCCGGTCGACGGAGAGATTGACGAGGAGTTGTGATGGGGCGGACGGACGCGCGAGCGCGGTGGCGGGTACTTACCACCGCAGTCCTGGCTACGGGGGCCCTGGTCGGGTCGGCCGCAGCGCCAGCACTTGCGGACGGTTCGATCCGTGCCAACCAATGGCACCTGGACGCCATGCACGCCCCGGACATGTGGAAGACCACCAAGGGTGACGGGATCACAGTCGCGGTGGTCGACGGAGGCTTCAAGCTTGACCATCCGGACCTGGCAGGGCAGTTCTTGCCGGGTCGGGACTTCAGCGGCAGTCCCGGCGGCGTCGGGCTCGATGTCGGAGGTCATGGGACTCAGATGGCCAGTCTCATCGCGGGGACTGGGAAGGGCCAAGGGGGAGCCGGAGCGTACGGGCTGGCGCCTGGGGTGAAAATTCTGCCCTTGAAGATTGCCAACGGCTCCGAGGGCTCTTCGATCTCGGCAGATTTCCTCGGCCAGATCGGCCAGGCGGTCGACTATGCAGTGAGTCAAGGCGCCAAGGTTATTAATATCTCCCAGGGTATGGCCGCGGTGCGGACCTCTCCCACGGATGTCGCCAAGCTGAACCAGATCCTTGCAAACGCGAGGGCTAAGGGGGCTCTGGTGGTTTCCAGCGTGGGAAACTCTGCGCAGGATGGAAACCTTTCGGAATACCCGGGTGCTTTGCCGAATGTTGTCGGTGTCGGGGCTATCAATCGAAGCGGCACCGTGACTGCGGAGTCCCAGACAGGGCCGCAGGTCGCACTTGTGGGGCCGGGCGAGGAAATGGTGGAGGCTTGCACCTCCGAAACCGGGTACTGCAAGAGTCATGGGACGTCCGACGCAACCGCTCTGGTCTCCGCCTCGGCGGCACTGGTCTGGTCGGTCCACAAGGACTGGACCGCGAATCAGGTTCTGCGGGTCCTCATCAACACGGCGAGCAGGCCGAACGGGGGAACGGTCCGTACGGATGACGCCGGTTGGGGTGCGGTGAGGCCGCGGATCGCGTTGACGGATCCGGGGGATCCGGGCCCGGCGAACGTGTCGCCGCTGTCGGCCGATGCGACTACGCCGTCGGCGGCTCCGTCGAGCGCGCCGGCTTCGGCGCCGACGGTGCCGGTTGAGACTCCGACCGGTGTGGCCGCTGGTGCGCCGTCGGCGCAGCCGGAGGCGGGGAAGTCGTCGGGTTCGAGCAGCACGCTGCCGATCGTGGGGGGTGTGGCGGCCGGGTTGGTGCTGGTGGCGGGCGTGGTGTTCCTGGTGATGCGGCGTCGGAAGCCGTCTGCACAGCCCGAGCCGGCTCAGGTGCCGCCGCCGTCCCTGCCTTCGTACCAGCCGCCGGTGCCGCCGGAGGACAATCCGTACGCGAGGTAGTTCACGTTGTTGGGGGAACGCGGGATGTGGGCTCGTCGGCTTGCGGCTCTTGGAGCTGTGAGCCTGTGCGTGGTGGGGACCGCGGTGACACCGGCCGCCGCCGATGGCTCGATTCGTGCTGCTCAGTGGCATTTGGACGCGATGCATGCTCCGGAGATGTGGAAGGTCTCCAAAGGAGCGAATGTCACGGTCGCAGTCATCGACGGCGGGTTCAAGCTGGACCACCCGGACCTGGTCGGTCAATTTCTACCCGGCCAGGATTTCAGCGGAAGTCCTGGCGGTGTGGGTTCGTTCTCGGATGGCCACGGCACGGCTATCTCCAGCTTCATCGCCGGGACGGGCAGGGGAAACGGAGGGGCCGGCGCGCAGGGGCTGGCGCCCGGCGCCAAGGTGCTTCCGTTGAAGATCAACACCGGCAAGGTCGGGTCGGTCGTTTCGACCGACTTCCTCGGCCAGATCGGCCAGGCCGTCAACTATGCTGTCGAGCAGGGAGCGAAGGTTGTCAACATTTCGCAAGGGATTGATGCGGTAACGGCTTTCCCGGCGGATGTGGCGAAATTCAACGGGATCATCGCGGCGGCCAGGGAAAAGGGAGTCCTGGTATTCGCTGCCGTCGGGAACGAGGCCGAGAAGGGGAATCCGGTCGAGTATCCCGGCGCGCTTCCCGGGGTGATCGGCGTCGGAGCATCGGACCGGAACGGCACTGTCACGGCGGAGTCCGAGCGGGGCCCACAGGTCGCACTCGTAGCGCCTGGAGTGGACATGATTGCGGCTTGCACATCGTCCACGGGCTACTGCAAGAGCCACGGCACATCGGACTCGACTGCCGTGGTGTCGGCATCGGCGGCATTGGTGTGGGCGGCGCATCCGAACTGGACAGGAAACCAGGTCCTGCGGGTGCTCATCAACACCGCCGGAAAGGCGAATGACGGGGCTGGTCGCAACGACCTCATCGGCTACGGTGCGGTGCGCCCGCGTGTTGCATTGACGGATCCGGGGGACCCTGGTCCTGCCAACGTGTCGCCGCTTCCGGTCGGCTCGGTTGCGCCGACGGCAGCTCCTGCGCCCTCGGCCAGTGCGTCCGCTCCTGCGTCGGCGGTGCCGGTTCCGTTGGAGAGTCCGACCGATGTGGCCGCTGGTGCGCCGTCGGCGCAGCCGGAGGCGGGGAAGTCGTCGGGTTCGAGCAGTGCGCTGCCGATCGTGGGGGGTGTGGCGGCCGGGTTGGTGCTGGTGGCGGGCGTGGTGTTCGTGGTGATGCGGCGTCGGAAGCCAGTCGCACAGCCGGAGTTGGTCCAGGTGCCGCCGCCGTCCCTGCCGTCGTACCAGTCGCCGGTGTCGCCGGAGGACAATCCGTACGCGAGGTAGTCCCCTGCGCGAGCAGGGCCGTGCGCGAAGGGCGCCAGGGAAGCCTGGCGCCCTTCGCGCGTGGTGGGGGCGCGAGGGCGGTGGGGGTGCGCCGGGGTCACTCGGGTGGCGGCTGGTGGGGTGGGGTGGGGGTGGTGAGGGTGGTGGTATGGATGCGGAGGATGCTGGGCGGGTCGGGCAGGTGCGGCGGGCGGCGGCTGCGGCGCTGATCGGGACGGCGATCGAGTTCTACGACTTCTTCCTTTACGGGACGGCGGCCGCGTTGGTGTTCGGGCCGGTGTTCTTTCCCGGGCTGGGCACGGTGGGGGCGCTGCTGGCGGCGTTCTCGGTGTACGCGGTGGCGTTTTTGGCCCGGCCGGTGGGGGCGGTGGTGTTCGGGCACTTCGGGGACCGGGCGGGGCGGCGGGCGACGTTGGTGGTGTCGTTGCTGCTGATGGGGCTGGCGACGGCGGGGGTGGGGCTGCTGCCGGGGTTCGGGGTGTGGGGGTGGTGGGCGCCGGCGGTGCTGGTGGTGCTGCGGGTGTGTCAGGGCGTCGGCCTGGGTGGGGAGTGGGGCGGGGCGGCGCTGCTGATCGCGGAGAACGCGCCGGTCGGGCGGCGGGGGCGGTACGGGGGGTTCCTGCAGCTGGGGCCGACGATCGGGTTCGTGCTGGCGAACGGGGTGTTCCTGGCGTTGCAACTCGTCCTGGACGAGGGGGAGTTCCGCGCGTGGGGTTGGCGGGTGCCGTTCCTGGCCTCGTTCGTCATGGTTGCGGTGGGGTTGTTCGTCCGGCTGCGGGTCGAGGAGTCGCCGCTGTTCCGCACGGGGGTGCGGCGGGAGCGGCTGCCGGTTCTGGAGGTGCTGCGCGAGCACTGGCGCCCGGTGTTGGCGGGCGGTGGGGCGATCACGGTGGGGTACGCGCTGTTCTACCTGACCACGACGTACGCCCTGGCGTACGCGACCACCGGGCTCGGGGTGGCGAGCACGCTGGTGCTGTCGATGCTGCTGGTCGGCGCGGCGGGCATGGCCGCGACGGTGTGGCTGAGTGCCTCGTGCAGTGACCGGTGGGGGCGGCGGCGGACGCTGCGGTGGGCGACGGGCCTGGCCGCGGTCTGGTCGCTGGTGCTGTTCCCGCTGCTGGAGACGGTGAGCCAGCCTCTGATGTTCGTGGCGCTGGCGGGGGCGATGGTGGTGCTGGGCGCCATGTTCGGGCCGTTGGCGGCGTTTCTGCCCGAGCTGTTCCCGACCCGGGTGCGCTACACGGGCGCGGCGTTGACGTACAACCTGGGCGGGGTGGTCGGCGGGGCGACGACGCCGCTGGTGGCCACCCGGCTGACCGGGGCGTACGGGACGGCGCAGCCGGTGGGCTGGTACCTGGCGGTGCTGGGTGTGCTGGCCCTGGGGTGTCTGCGGATGCTGCCGGAGAACACCGGCGCGGAGCTCGGGTCGGTGGGCGGCTCGGTGGACGGGTCGGTGGACGGCCTGGCGGACGGGTCCGCGGACGGCGAACGCCGCCGGGCGCCCCGGTTGGGGGCGGACCCGGCGGCGTAGGCAGCCGTGGGCGGGCTTGATCGCCCGCGGGCGGACGCGGTCGCCCGGGGCTCAGCCGGCCAGGGCGGCGCGGCCGGCCAGCACGACGGCGGTGTGCCGGGCGACGCGCTCACCGAGGTGCTCGGCGGTGGCGATGTCGGCCTTGTGGACGGCCTCCGGGCCGGCGTCGGACGGGGAGGAGGCGGCGGCGCCGTTGAAGAAGCCGAGCCGGTTGAGGTCGTCCTCGGAGGCGGTGGTGGCGTTCCAGCCGGGCTTGAGGCCGAGGTTGACCCAGCTCATGCCGTGCTGGGCGGCGAGGGTCTGGAAGAAGGCGAGGGTGCCGGCCTTGTCGCCGCTCTTGGAGGCGGAGTTGGTGAAGCCGGCCGCGACCTTGTCCTTCCAGGCGTCGGTGAACCAGCGCTTGCTGGTGGCCTCGGCGAAGACGTGGAAGGCGCCGGAGGCGGTGCCCATGTAGGTGGGGGAGCCGAAGACGATCGCGTCGGCGGCGTCCAGCTGCGCCCACTGCTCCTCGGTGATGGTGTCGACGGCGATCGAGAGGACCTCGGCACCTGCGGCGGCGGCGCCGCGGGCGACGGCCTCGGCGATCACGGCGGTGTGGCCGTAGCCGGAGTGGTAGGCGAGGGCGACGGTCGGACGGACGGCGGTCATGCGGCACTCCAGGGGGACGGGCGCGGGCCGGCGGAGGCCGGCGGGCAGGCATGGGGACGGGACGGGGCAGGGCAGAGCAGAGCCGGGCAGAGCCGGGCGCACTGTGATGGCCCGCGGCCCCGGCCTCGGCTGGTCTCCAATATAGACCAGGTCTCTATTGGTTACCAGGGGTGGATTGGAGACCTCGGGACTACCCTGGAGGCATGACGACGGAGGAAGCGGCCCGGGTCCGGCCCGGACAGCCCGCGGAGCAGGACGAGCGGGACGAGCAGGACGAGCGGGAAGGTCGGGATGGGCAGGAGTACGACGTGTTCGCCCGACTCTGTCCCAGCCGCGACGTGTTCGCGGAGCTGGCCGACAAGTGGTCGATGCTGATCCTGATGAGCCTCCTCGGCTGCGGGCCGCAGCGCTTCTCCGAACTCCAGCGCGGGGTCGGCGGGGTCAGTCGCAAGATGCTCACCCAGTCCCTGCGCAACCTGGAGCGCAGTGGACTGGTGCTCCGTACGGTCTTCCCGGAGACGCCGCCGCGAGTGGTCTACGACCTGCTGCCGCTCGGTCGTGAACTGGCCGAGCTGCTCGCGCCGGTCGGCCGGTGGACAGAGCATCGCGCCGGGCGGATGGTGGTGGCCCGCGAGGAGTTCGACGCGGCCCACGGCGAGGACTGAGCCGGCCGCGGCGAGGCCAGGACCGCTCCGCGGCGCGGGCCGGATCGTCCGCGGCGAGGCCAGGACCGGCGGAGTGCTCCGGGCGGAGGCCGATTTCCCTTCCCGGCCCGGAGCCGTGTAATGTCTTCCTTGTTCGAGCGGCCGGGAGAAACACCCGGGCAAGCGAGCAAGCCCCTATAGCTCAGTCGGTAGAGCGTCTCCATGGTAAGGAGAAGGTCTGCGGTTCGATTCCGCATGGGGGCTCAACTGAAAGACCCTCGCCTGGCGGCGGGGGTCTTTCGCGTTCTCCGGCCGGTTCCGTGCCGCCGATACGCCCCGGCCTAGCGGGTCGGGTACGGAATGCGCTGTGATGGTGCGTCATCGGCCGCCCGCCCGAGGGGTGCGGGCGCGAGCCGGACCCCGACCTGGAGGGCGTCATGGGTGTTCGACTCGTGGTGGTGGACGACCACCGGCTGCTGGCCGAGGCGCTGGCCACCGCACTTCAACTGCGCGGCCACCGGGTGCTCGCGGTCGGTTCCCCGGCCGCCGTCGCCGCCGATCTGGTGGTCGGACGGCGGCCCGAGGTCTGTCTGCTGGGGGTGGCCGCGCCGGGGGAGTCGGGGGCCTTCGACGGGTTGCGCCGGATCCGCCGGGAGCGTCCCGAGGTGGCCGTGATCGTGCTCGGTCCGGTGGGTGAACTGCGCGGAGTGGCAGGGGCGTTCGCGGCCGGTGCGGCCGGGTACGTGCCCAGCGACGAGCGGATCGAGGTGGTCGAGCGGGCCATCGGGCGGGCGCGCGCGGGCGAGGCCGCGGTCGCGGTGGACATTCTGCGCGGGGCCTTCGACCAGCTGCTGCGCCCGGCGGTCGAGCCGGACGACGAGGCCGTCCGGCTGCTGCGGCTGCTGACCCGCCGTGAGGTGCAGGTGCTGGCCCGGATCGCGGACGGCGAGGACACCGCGGCGATCGCCTCCGGGATGCGGATCGCCGCGAGCACCGCCCGGACGCACGTCCAGCGGGTGCTGATGAAGCTCGGCGCGCGGACCCGTCTGGAGGCGGCCGCGGTGGCGGCGCGCACCGGCCTGCTGGAACGGATGGCCGGCGGTTGAGGACTTGGTGAGAAGGCTGGAAGCAGTCGCCCGTGTGGCGCGGAGCACCCCGGTGGCATTGGGAGAATGACCCCAGTCGTACGCATTCCGTCGATGGCTTCCGCCCGAACGGGCGGACCGTCGTTCGCTGGAGGTCGCAACATGAGTAAGTACCTGGTCACGGGTGGCGCCGGCTACGTCGGCAGTGTGGTCGCCGCCCACCTGCTGGAGGCGGGTCACCGGGTGACCGTCCTGGACGACCTCTCCACCGGTTTCCGCGAGGGTGTCCCGGCCGGTGCCGAGTTCGTCGAGGGCCGGATCCAGGAGGCCGACAAGGTGCTG
This sequence comes from Kitasatospora sp. NPDC058063, assembly GCF_042885395.1. Lineage (NCBI taxonomy): Bacteria > Bacillati > Actinomycetota > Actinomycetes > Kitasatosporales > Streptomycetaceae > Kitasatospora > Kitasatospora sp. NPDC058063. The sequence continues at coordinate 88,850 of NZ_JBHVSD010000022.1, read as the reverse complement.
GACGGCTCCTTCGACGGCGTGCTGCACTTCGCCGCGTCCTCGCAGGTCGGCGAGTCGGTCGCGGACCCGGAGAAGTACTGGCGCAACAACGTGGCCGGTTCGCTGGAGCTGATCAGCGCGATGCGCGCGTCGGGTGTGCGCAAGCTGGTGTTCTCCTCCACCGCCGCCACCTACGGCGAGCCGGAGGCCGTGCCGATCGCCGAGACCGCCCGCACCGCGCCGACCAACACCTACGGCGCCACCAAGCTCGCCGTGGACCACCTGATCACCGGTGAGGCCGTCGCCCACGGCCTGGCCGCCGTCTCGCTGCGCTACTTCAACGTGGCCGGTGCGTACGGCAGTTCGTCCGGTGTCGCGTTCGGTGAGCGGCACGACCCCGAGTCGCACCTGATTCCGCTGGTCTTCCAGGCCGCGCTGGGGCAGCGTCCGCACATCGCGGTGTACGGCGACGACTACCCGACCCCGGACGGCACCTGCATCCGGGACTACATCCACGTCGCCGACCTGGCCGAGGCGCACCTGCTGGCGCTGGACGCGGCCGAGCCGGGCGAGCACCTGATCTGCAACCTGGGCAACGGCAGCGGCTTCTCGGTGCACGAGGTGATCGAGTCGGTCCAGCGCGTCACCGGCCGGGAGATCCCGGTGCGGGTCGAGGGCCGCCGGGCCGGTGACCCGGCGGTGCTGGTGGCCTCGGCCGCCCGTGCCCACGAGACGCTGGGCTGGACCCCGCGCCGCTCGAACCTGGACGAGATCGTGGCCGACGCCTGGAAGTTCACCCTGGCGAAGAACGGCGGGTGAGTGACGGCCGGTGAGCAGCGGTCGGTGAGTGGCGGCCGGTGAGCAACGGCCGGTGAGTGACGGCCGGACCGGCCGCCGCGGGGCGTCGCTCCAGGGGCCTCCGGGAGTCTCCGGGAGCCTCCGGGAGCGGCGCCCGGAACGGCCCCGGACGGTCCAAGTCCGGCCACTCACGCATCTTCTGACGAAACTTCACCGAATCGCCACGAGCGCGTTTCCCGCCCCGTAGGCTGAGTGCGGTACCGGTGGGGGCCGGCGACCGTTCGGCCTCACCGGCCACCGGTGGGCGGGCGGAACGGCGGGTCCGGAACGTGGATGCCGGGCCGGTTCCCGTCCCCGGGCTCGGGCGGTCTGAGCAGGGGGAGGGACTATGGGGCGGATTCGCGTCCTGGTGGTCGACGACCACCGGATCTTCGCCGAGGCGCTGGCCGCGGCACTGGCCGCCGAGCCGGACGTGGAGGTGGGGGCGGCGGGCAGCGCGGCCGCCGCCGAGCGGGCCTTGGAGCGCGCGGCCGGCGAGGGCCGGGCCTACGACGTGGCACTGATCGACGCCGACCTCGGCGTCGAGGCGTCGGGTGTCGGCGCCGCCGCCGGTGCGGCCGGGCCGATCGGAACAGCGGGCCCGGCCGGATTACCCGGCGGGCCCGGAGCCGCCGGTCCGTACGGAGGCGCCGGACCGTACGGAGGCTCCGGTCCGCACGGCGCGTCGGGAGTACTGGGAGCACCGGGAGCACCGGGAGCACCGGGAGTCGGGGCGCACGCCCGCCGCCGGCCGGCCGCGGAGCACGGCGACGAGGCCCGGCGCGGTCGTGCCGCCCCGCCCGTGCCGCAGCCGCGCCGGGCGGCCGTACCGCCGGGGCTGCCGGTTCCGCTGTCGGGCGGCCTGCCACCGGTCGCCCGGTCCGCGGTGGACCCGCTGCGGGGCGACCAGCTCAGACCTTCCGCCCAGCCGCCCGACGGCATCTCCCTGCTGGCCCGCCTCCGCCGCGCCCATCCCGGACTGCGCGCGATCGTCCTGGCCACCGCCGACGACCCGCACCGCGCCGCCCGCGCCCTGCACGCGGGCGCCACCGGCTGGGTGGCGAAGGAGAGTTCGCTGGCCCGGCTGCTCGCGGTGGTCCGGGGCGTGCTGCGGGACGAGACGCATCTGCCGCCCGCACTGCTCACCGGGGTGATCCGCGAGCTCACCACCGCCCGGCGGGACCGCACCGAGAGCGAGCGGCTGGTGGACACCCTGACCCCGCGGGAGAAGCAGATCCTGCGCTGCATGGTCGCGGGTCTCGGCCGGCAGGCCGTCGCGGAGCGGCTCTACCTGTCGCCGCACACCGTCCGGACGCACATGCAGAACGTGCTGGGCAAGCTCGGGGTGCACTCCACGCTGGCGGCCGTCGCGGTCGCCCGCCGGGCCGGGGTCAGCCCGGCCGAGCCGGCCGTGCCCCCGCCGCCCTCGGTGGTCGGCACCGTCGAACGGCCCTGAGCCGGGACCTGCGAGGCGGGCCCACGGGCCGGGAGCCGGGGGTCGTCGTCAGCCCGGGATGTTGTCGAACGGGGCGACCAGCAGCCGCAGCAGCGCGGCGAGTTCGGTCTGCTGGCCGGAGGTGAGCTGGGCGAGCAGTTCGCGCTCGTGCGCGAGCAGTCCGGCGAGCGCCTGGTCGGCGCGGTCGCGGCCGTCGTCGGTGAGCCGGACCAGTACGCCGCGCCGGTCGTCCGGGTCGGGCAGGCGCTTGACCAGGCCCTTGCCTGTGAGCCGGTCGATCCGGTTGGTCATGGTGCCGGAGGTGACGAGGGTCTGGGTGAGCAGCTGGCCGGGGGAGAGCTGGTAGGGGGAGCCGGCCCGCCGAAGGGCGGTCAGGACGTCGAACTCCCAGGGCTCCAGGCCGTGCTCGGCGAAGGCGGTGCGGCGGGCGCGGTCCAGGTGCCGGGCGAGCCGACTGACCCGGCTGAGCACCTCCAGCGGCTCCACGTCGAGGTCGGGGCGCTCCCGGCGCCATGCTGCGACCAGCCTGTCGACCTCGTCCTCCATGACGATCAGTGTATCGGTGGATGTGTCGATGTGAAGTCTCTTGACGTCGAGAAATGTGCCAGAGAGGCTACCGCGAGATATCTTGATGTCGAGATACATGCGAGGTGAACCATGACCACCCCCGTCTGGGACCCGGCGCAGTACCTGCGCTTCGCCGACGAACGCACCCGCCCGCTGCGCGACCTGCTCGCCCGCGTCCCCGCCCTCCCGCACCCCGGTGCCGAGGTGATCCTGGACATCGGATGCGGCCCCGGCAACTCCACCGCCGTGCTGCGCGAGCGCTGGCCGCGGGCCCGCCTCACCGGCGTCGACAACTCCGCCCCGATGCTGGCCACCGCCCGCAGCGAGGGCGAGCCCGACGCCGAGTACCTGCTCGCCGACGCCCGCGACTACGACCCGGCCCCGGCCGGGCCCGACCTGATCGTCTCCAACGCCACCCTCCAGTGGGTGGACGGACACCTGGCGCTGCTGCCGCGCTGGGCGGACGCCCTCGGACCCGGCGGGGTGCTCGCCTTCCAGGTGCCCGGCAACTTCGACGCCCCCAGTCACACCCTGCTCGCCGACCTGCGCCGCAGCGCCCGCTGGCGGGACGCGCTCGGCGAGGAGGCCGTACGGGCCGGCGTCCATCCGCCCGAGCGCTACCTCGACGCCCTGGCCGCCGCCGGCTGCCTCCCGGATGTGTGGGAGACCACCTACCTGACCCTTCTGCCGGGGCCGGACCCGGTCCTGGAATGGGTCAAGGGCACCGCGCTGCGCCCGGTCCTCACCCGGCTCGCCGACCCGGCGGACCGGGCGGCCTTCCTGGCCGAGTACGGGCGGCTGCTGCGAGAGGCCTATCCGGCCGGGCCGCACGGGACGGTGTTCCCGTTCCGGCGGATCTTCGCCGTGGGGACCGGGCGATCGGGCTGAGCCGGGCGTGCCGTGGCCGGGCCGGGGCGTTCCGGCCCCGGCCGGTCAGGCCGTGCGCTCGCCGACCAGCCGCGGGTGCCGCTCCAGGCCCTCCAGCCCGTGCCAGGCGAGGTTCACCAGGTGCGCCGCCACCGTCGCCTTGTCCGGCTTGCGGACCTCCAGCCACCACTGCCCGGTCAGCGCGACCATCCCGACCAGCATCTGCGAGTACATCGGGGCCAGCCGGGCGTCGAAGCCGCGGGACTTGAACTCCAGGCCCAGGATGTCCTCGACCTGCGTGGCAATGTCGCTGATCAGCGAGGCGAAGGTGCCGGTCGACTGGGCGACCGGGGAGTCCCGGACCAGGATCCGGAAGCCGTCCGTCGAGGTGTCGATGTAGTCCATCAGCGCGAAGGCCGCCTGCTCCAGCAGCTCGCGCGAGTGCCCGCCGGTCAGGGCCCCGGTCACCATGTCCAGCAGCAGCTGCATCTCGCGGTCGACGACCACCGCGTACAGCCCCTCCTTGCCGCCGAAGTGCTCGTACACCACGGGCTTGGACACTCCGGCGCGCTCGGCGATCTCCTCCACCGAGGTGCCGTCGTAGCCGCGTTCGGCGAAGACCGTCCGGCCGATCTCCAGCAGCTGCTCGCGCCGCTGCTTGCCGGTCATCCGGACCCGGCCGCCCCGGCGGCGCGGGGCCGCGGTCGAGCCGCCGCCGGCGCCCCGGTCCGGACCGCTGTCGCCGGTGCCGGCCGCCGGTGCAGCGGCCCGCGGACGGGCCGGCGCCGTGGCGGGCGCCGCGTCCGTCCGCGTGCCGTGGTGACCGCCTGTGCTGTCTGCGCTGCTCCCGTTCACCCCTACATCATGCTGGAAGCGCCGCCTCATGCGGCGCGGCGGGCGGCGATCCGCTGCGCGTCCGGCCAGCGGACGTCCCGGACCCAGCCGGCCAGCTCGAACCAGCGGATCAGCCGGGCCGAGGAGTCGATCTGCCCGCGCAGCACCCCGTGCCGGGCCGCGGTCGGGTCTGCGTGGTGCAGGTTGTGCCAGGACTCCCCGCAGGAGAGCACGGCGAGCCACCAGACGTTGCCGGAGCGGTCCCGGGAGCGGAACGGGCGGCGGCCGACGGCGTGGCAGATCGAGTTGATCGACCAGGTGACGTGGTGCAGCAGCGCCACCCGGACCAGCGAACCCCAGAAGAAGGCGGAGAGCGCCCCCTCCCAGGACAGGCTCACCAGGCCGCCGATCAGCGCGGGCAGCAGCAGCGAGATGGTGGTCCAGAGCCAGAACAGCCGGGAGATCCGCCTTATGGCCGGGTCGCGCACCAGGTCGGGGGCGTACGTGGCCTGCGAGGTCTGCTCCTCGTCGAACATCCAGCCCATGTGGGCCCACCACAGGCCCTTCATCAGCGCCGGGACGCTCTCCCCGTAGCGCCACGGCGAGTGCGGGTCGCCGTCCTTGTCGCTGAACCGGTGGTGCTTGCGGTGGTCGGCCACCCAGCGCACCAGCGGGCCCTCGACCGCGAGGCTCCCGGCGATGGCCAGCGCCAGGCGCATCGGGCGGTTGGCCTTGAAGGCGCCGTGGGTGAAGTAGCGGTGGTAGCCGATGGTGATGCCGTGGCAGGTGAGGTAGTACATCGCGACGCTGATCGCGAGGTCCGTCCAGCCCAGTCCCCACCCCCAGGCCACCGGGACGGCGGCGACCAGGGCGGTGAACGGCACGAGGATGAACAGGGAGAGCGCGATCCGCTCGGCCAGGCCCTGTTTCTCCCCGCCACGGGTGGCGGACAGCCGGGTGGCCGCGGCGTCGGCGTCGGCGGTCCCGACGGTCCGGGTGATCGGGGCCGGTTCGGCCGGACCGGTGGGATCGGCGGGATCGGAGTCGGAGGACGGGGTGCGGGACGCGGCGTTCCCCGCGCGCGTCTCGCCGGCCTGGATGGTCATGGGGGTCCCTTTGCGGCGTCCCGGAGCGGGAGGGAAGCGGAGCTACGTTGGCGTAACCTACGGCATCGTAGGTTGCGCTCCGTGTCCAGGGGAACACTCCGCCGCGCGGCGCTTGAGTGAATTCACCCGACTGGATGGATGAACCGGGGGCCCGGCGCGTTCGGTCGCCGGGGGCGTAATCGGGCCCGCGGATCGACGCAAGTCGATACCCACGGCAGGGCCCTCTCCGGTAGGGTCTGACACGACTGTCCGCCGTGGTGTAATGGCAGCACAGGGCCCTTTGGAGGCCTTTGTCTGGGTTCGAATCCTAGCGGCGGAGCCTCTGCACGCCTCGGGTTCGGGCGTTTTCCCTCGCGCCGGTATTGTCGGTGCTGCTCGGCGGACTGTGCGAATGGCGACCGGCCTGGGTCCGGGCCGGGCCTGCTCTGCCCTCTCTGTGAACTTACCGAGGAGCCTCCCCGCATGGGTGCCAATTCGCTTGCCGCCGTTGTCGTGCTCGCCGCCGGTGGCGGGACCCGGATGAAGTCGAACAAGCTGCCCAAGGTGCTGCACGAGGTGTGCGGGCGCTCGCTGGTGGGTCACGCGGTCTCGGCGGCCCGGGAGCTGACGCCCGGCCAGCTGGTCGTGGTGGTCGGCCACCAGCGCGAGCAGGTCGAGGCGCACCTGGCGGAGCACTACCCGGCCACCCGCACCGCGGTGCAGGTGGAGCAGAACGGCACCGGGCACGCGGTGCGCACCGCGCTGGAGTCGCTGGCCGCCGACGGCGTGGCGCTGGACGGCACGGTCATCGTCACCGCCGGCGACTCGCCGCTGCTGACCGGGGAGACCCTGCGCCGGCTGGCCGACGCGCACATCGCCCAGCAGAACGGCGTCACCGTGCTGACCGCCGTCGTCCCGGAGCCCTTCGGCTACGGCCGCATCCTGCGGGACGAGGACGGCACCGTCGCCGCGATCGTCGAGGAGCGGGACGCCAGCGCCACCCAGCGCGCGATCACCGAGATCAACTCCGGCGTCTTCGCCTTCGACGCCAAGCTGCTCACCGCGGCGCTGGGCGAGCTCACCACGGACAACTCGCAGGGCGAGGAGTACCTGACCGACACCCTGGAGATCCTGCGCAAGGCGGGTCACCGGGTCGGCGCCGTGGTGGCCGAGGACCACCGGGACATCCTGGGCATCAACGACCGGGTCCAGCTGGCGCAGGCCCGCCGGCTGCTGAACGACCGCCTGCTGGAGCGGGCGATGCGCGAGGGCGTCACCGTGGTGGACCCGGCGACCACCTGGTTCGACGTGCAGGTCAGCTACGAGCCGGACGCCGTGGTGCTGCCGAACACCCAGCTCCAGGGCGCCACGCACCTGGGCGAGGGCTGCGAGGTCGGCCCGAACTCGACCCTCAAGGACACCCTGGTCGGCGCCGGCGCCCGGGTGAGCAACACCACGGCCGACCGCGCCGAGGTGGGCGAGCTGGCCACCGCCGGTCCGTACGCCTACCTGCGGCCCGGCGCCAGGCTGGCCCGCAAGGCGAAGGTCGGCACCTACGTCGAGGTGAAGAACTCCGAGCTGGGCGAGGGCGCCAAGGTGCCGCACCTGTCCTACATCGGCGACGCGACGATCGGCGAGGGCACCAACGTCGGCGCGGCCTCGGTCACAGTGAACTACGACGGCGTGAACAAGCACCGCACGGTCATCGGCGCGCACTGCCGCACCGGCTCGGACAACATGTTCATCGCGCCGGTCACCATCGGTGACGGCGCCTACACCGCCGCCGGCTCGGTGATCACCGGTGACGTCCCGGCCGGGGCACTCGGTGTGAGCCGGGCCACGCAGCGCAACATCGACGGCTGGGTCGAGCGCAAGCGCCCCGGAACGGCATCCGCGCAGGCCGCGCAGGCTGCGGCGGACGGCGCCGAGCAGGCCTGAGCGGCCGGGCCGGGGGGCCGGGGGCGGTCCCGAGGCGGACGGTTTCTGCGCGGGCGCGTAACCTTGGGGACATACGTGCGCCACTGGGCTTACCGCCCGTGTCCAGGCGTACCGACAATTCCCCTACCCGTGCCACGAGCGGGCCCTGCCTGCCCGCCACCGGGTCGAGGGTTCAGCGTTCGCAACGCGAGGAGACGGTGCAGTGAGCGGGATCACGACGTCGGGTGAGAAGAAGCTGAAGCTCTTCTCCGGCCGTGCCCACCCGGAGCTGGCGGGGGAGGTGGCCGCGGCACTCGGGACCGAGCTGGTCCCCACCAAGGCCCTGGACTTCGCCAACGGCGAGATCTACGTCCGCTTCCTGGACTCCGCGCGCGGCGCGGACTGCTTCGTGATGCAGAGCCACACGGCTCCCATCAACCAGTGGATCATGGAGCAGCTGATCATGATCGATGCTCTGAAGCGGGCCTCCGCCAAGAGCATCACCGCGATCCTGCCGTTCTACGGCTACGCCCGCCAGGACAAGAAGCACCTCGGCCGCGAGCCCATCTCGGCCCGGCTGATCGCCGACCTGCTGCGCCAGGCCGGCGCGGACCGCCTGATGGCCGTGGACCTGCACACCGCGCAGATCCAGGGCTTCTTCGACGGCCCGGTGGACCACCTGTTCGCGCTGCCGCTGCTGGCCGACTACATCGGCGGGAAGGTCGACCGCTCCAAGCTGACGGTCGTCTCGCCGGACGCCGGCCGGGTGAAGGTCGCCGACCAGTGGTGCGACCGGCTGGACGCCCCGCTGGCGATCATCCACAAGCGCCGCGACATCACCCAGGCCAACACCATCCTGTCGGCCGACGTCGTCGGTGACGTCGAGGGCCGGGTCTGCGTGCTGGTCGACGACATGATCGACACCGCCGGCACCATCTGCGCCGCGGCCGACGCGCTGTTCGACAACGGCGCCGCGGACGTCGTCGTCGCCGCCACCCACGGTGTCCTCTCCGGCCCGGCCGCGGACCGGCTGAAGAACTCGCGGGTCAGCGAGTTCGTGTTCACCAACACGCTGCCCACCCCGGCGGAGCTCCAGCTGGACAAGATCACCACCCTCTCCATCGCCCCGTCGATCGCCGCCGCGATCCGCGAGGTCTTCGAGGAGGGCTCGGTGACCAGCCTCTTCGAGGGTGTGCACTGACGAAGGCCCGTGCAGGCGGCCCCGGTCCGTCCGGACCGGGGCCGCCGCCGATTTCGCGGGAGGCCGCAGGTGCGGTTAGACTCGTGAAACTGCTCGGCGAGGGATGCCGTGTGCCCGTTCGACGGGTGCCCGATCCGTGATCGACGCGCTGCCGGTGCCGGACTCCCGTCCGCCCGGCAGGCCGTTGCCGCCGAGTGACCCCCGAACGTACTGAGGGTGTGGTCCCGGCGGTTTTTCGCGTTGCCTGCACCCCCGCGCCATTTCCACGAGGAGTGCAGTCGTGTCCGAGATCCGTATTGCCGCTGAGACCCGTTCCGAGTTCGGCAAGGGTGCCGCCCGTCGTGCCCGCCGCGCCGGCTTCGTCCCCGGTGTCGTCTACGGCCACGGCCACGCCCCGGTTCACCTGAACCTGCCCGGCCACGACCTGATGATGGCCCTGAAGACCCCGAACGCCCTGCTGGTCGTGCCGATCGAGGGCAAGGACGAGTACGTGCTGCCGAAGGCCGTCCAGCGCGAGGCCATCAAGCGCACCATCGAGCACGTCGACCTGCTGCTGGTCAAGCGCGGCGAGAAGGTCACCGTCGAGATCCCGGTCCACACCGAGGGCGAGCTGGCCCCGGGCGGCAACCTGGTGGAGCACGTCCTGCAGTCCCTGCCGATCGAGGCCGAGGCCACCCACCTGCCCGAGTCGGTCACCGTCTCCGTCGAGGGCCTGGAGGCCGGCGCCTCCATCCACGCCAAGGACATCGTCCTGCCGGCCAACGTCTCGCTGGCCGTCGACGCCGACGCCGTCGTGCTGCAGGTCATCGCCGCCCAGGCCGCCCCGGTCGAGGACGAGGCCGCCGAGGCCGAGGGCACCGAGGCCTGAGCCTCCTGACGCCCAATAGCTGAGACCGCTGCCCCGGTCGCTCCCGCTGGAGCGACCGGGGCAGCGGTGTGTCCGGGATGATGACGTCGAGCGCGAAGGCGAGGAGAGAAGCGTGAGCGAGCGCAGCGAGCGAGCCATGGAGAGGTGCGCGGTCCGCGAAGCGGCCGCCGAGCGCAGCGAGGTGGGCGCATGAGCGAGGACTACGACGGCCCCTGGCTGGTGGTGGGGCTGGGCAACCCCGGGGAGCAGTACGCCCGGAACCGGCACAACATCGGCTTCATGGTGGTGGACCTGCTGGCGCAGCGGATGGGCGCCAGGTTCAAGGCGCACAAGAGCCGGGCGCAGGTGGCCGAGGGACGGCTGGCGGGCAAGCGGGTGGTGCTGGCCAAGCCGATGTCCTTCATGAACCTCTCCGGCGGGCCGGTGACGGCGCTGCGCGACTTCTACAAGGCGCCGGCCTCGGCGCTGATCGCGGTCCACGACGAGCTGGACATCGACTACGCGGCGCTGCGGCTGAAGCTGGGCGGCGGGGACAACGGCCACAACGGCCTGAAGTCGATCACCAAGTCGCTGGGCCCGGACTACCACCGGGTGCGCTGCGGGATCGGCCGTCCGCCGGGCCGGATGGAGGTCGCGGACTTCGTGCTGAAGGACTTCTCCTCGACCGAGCGCAAGGAGCTGGAGTGGTTCGTGGACCGCTCGGCGGACGCGGTGGAGGCGCTGCTGTCCGAGGGGCTGGAGCGGGCCCAGGGCACGTACAACTCCTGATCGCCGCTGACCGTCCGTCAGGACCGTGTGCGGGTACGCAACGGTCGTACAACGCTTGCCCGTCCACACCTGAATCGGTGTGAGAACCCCGTGCGGGATCGGATAGCGTCGACCGGGTACGCGAACGAGTCCTGGGGAGTTCTCGATGCGGGGATTGCGTCCGGTCCGCCGAGTGCGGCGGGGCCGGGTGGTCGAGCTGAAGCGGCTCGGGCGGCGGGTCGGTACGGCCGGTGCGCTGGGGGCGGCCGGCGTCCTGCTGTCGAGCGGTGCGCTGGCGCACGCGGAGCCGGTGGCCGAGTCGGACCCGGCGGTCTCCCCGGAGCCGGCGGCGGCGCAGTTCGGCCCGGTGCTCGGCGATTCGATGGGCCCCGACGCCGGGCTGCTGGCGGTCGGCGGCGGCCTGGTGGTGGCGGCCGGCGGCGCGGCGCTGTGGCTGAAGCGCAGGCGCGCGGGCGAGGCGGCGGAGTAGCACCCGCGCGGATCAGGAACCTCACGGCGATGGGCCGGTGTCCCGGACGGGACACCGGCCCATCGGCCGTTCTCGGGCGGCCGTCAGCCGGTGTTGCGCAGGCCGGCGGCGATGCCGTTGACGGTCAGCAGCAGCGCGCGGGCGCGCAGCGGGTCGTCCTGACGCCCGGCCGAGAGCTCCTCGCGCTGGCGGCGCAGCAGCGCGACCTGGAGGTAGGAGATCGGGTCGAGGTAGGCGTCGCGGACGGCGAAGGTCTGCTTCAACACCGGGTTGTGCTCCAGCAGTTCGTTCTCGCCGGTGAGCCGCAGCACCTCGCGCAGGGTGAGCGCGTGCTCGGCCTTGATCTCGTCGAAGACGTGGCGCAGCTCGCCGGGCACCAGCTGCTCGACGTAGTGCTGGGCGATCCGCAGGTCGGTCTTGGCCAGCGTCATGGCGACGTTGGACAGGAAGTTGCGGAAGAAGTGCCACTCGCCGTACATCTCGTCCAGCACGCCGCCGAGGCCCGCCGCGCGGGCGGCCGCGAGGCCGGAGCCGACGCCGAACCAGCCGGGGACGATCTGCCGGGACTGGGTCCAGCCGAACACCCACGGGATGGCCCGCAGGCCGTCCAGGCCGGCGCCGGAGTCGGGGCGGCGGGACGGGCGGGAGCCCAGGTGCAGGGAGGCGAGCTGGTCGACCGGGGTGGCGGCGAAGAAGTACTTCGGCAGGTCCTCCTGCTCGACCAGGCCGCGGTAGGCGGTGTGGGCGGCCTCGGAGACCTGGTCCATCGCGGCGTCCCAGCGGGCCAGCGACTCGGGGGCCTGGCGCGGGGCGGTGTGCAGCGCGGAGGCGGAGAGCGTGGCGGAGATCGTCAGCTCCAGGTTCTCCCGGGCCAGCGAGGGGAGCAGGTACTTGTCGGAGATGACCTCGCCCTGCTCGGTGACCTTGATCTCGCCCTCCAGGGTGCCCCAGGGCTGGGCCAGGATGGCCTCGTGCGAGGGGCCGCCGCCGCGGCCGACGGTGCCGCCGCGGCCGTGGAACAGGCGCAGCCGGATGCCGTAGCGGTGGGCGACGTCGCGCAGGCGGCGCTGGGCGCGGTGGATCTCCCACTGGGAGGTGGTGATGCCGCCGAACTTGGAGGAGTCGGAGTAGCCGAGCATGACCTCCTGGACGTCGCCGCGCAGCGAGACGAGCAGGCGGTAGGACGGGTCGGAGAGCATCTCGTCGAGGATGCGGTCGGCCTGCTGGAGTTCGTCGGTGGTCTCCAGCAGCGGCACGATGCCGATCTTGGCGATGCCGGCGTGCAGGTCGATCAGACCGGCCTCGCGGGCCAGCACGGTGGCCGCGAAGACGTCGTCGGCACCCTGGCACATGGAGATGATGTAGCTCTCGACGATCTCGTCGCCGAAGCGCTCGAAGCCCTGGCGGATCGTGTTGAACACGCCGAGGGTCTTGGTGCCGGCCTCGTCCAGCGGGGCCGGGGTGGGGGCGAGCGGGCGGCGCGAGCGGAGCTCCTTGGCGAGCAGCTTCTGCCGGTACTCGCGGGGCATGTCGGCGTAGCGCCAGGCCTCTTCGCCGAGCCGGTCGAAGAGCTGGCCGAGGGCGTGGTGGTGGGCCTCGGCGTGCTCGCGCACGTCCATGGTGGCGAGCTGCAGGCCGAAGGCCTCGACGGTGCGGATGGCGCGGGCGAGGCGGCCGTCGGCGATGAGCTCGCCGCGGTGGGCGCGCAGCGAGTCCTGGATCAGCCGCAGGTCGGCGATCAGCTCGCGGGTGCCGAGGTAGTCGCGGCCCTCGACGTGCGGGGTGCCGCCGGCCAGCCGCTCGCGGGTGTTCTCCAGCTTGAGCCGGATGCAGGTGGCCTTGAGGCGGTAGGGCTCCTCGGCGTTCATCCGCTTGTAGCGCGGGCTGAGTTCGGGGAGCAGGTGCAGATCGGTGTTGAGCGAGGCGAGCAGTTCGACCGAGGCGCCGGCCAGCCGCTCGGAGGTGGAGAGCGTGTTGCGCAGGTCGTCGATCGCGGAGAGCGCGTCCTTGATGCCGTACTCGTGCTGGAGGTTGAGGACGTCCCAGGTGACCTGCGGGGTGACGTTGGGGTTGCCGTCGCGGTCGCCGCCGATCCAGGTGCCGAAGGTGAGCGGCCGCACGCCGTCGGGCAGGCTCAGGCCGACCCGGGCGAGCTCCTCGTGCAGCTCCTCCAGGACCTCGGGGACGGCCTCGCGGTAGAGCTCGTCCAGGTAGTAGACGGCGTTGCGGGCCTCGTCGGTGGGCTCGGGGCGGGCGATGCGCAGCTCGTCGGTCTGCCAGAGCAGGTCGATGACCTCGGCCAGGCGGCGGTCGGCGGAGCGCTTGGCGCTGCTGGTGCGGGCCTGGTCGGCGGCGGCCAGGCCGGAGGTGACCTCGTCGCGGTGGATGCGGTCGAGGAGCTCGCCGATCCGGCGCAGCTTGTTGAGGACGCTGCGGCGGGCGGCCTCGGTGGGGTGCGCGGTGAAGACCGGGCGGACCGCGAGGTGGGCCAGGGTGTTCTGGAGGTGCTTGGGGTCGGCCTCGGCGAGCTGGTCGGCGGTCTGCGCGAGCAGCGAGCCCTCCCGGGCGCGGCGGGTGGCGAGCTCGCGGCCGCGGTGCACCTGCTCGGTGACGTTGGCGAGGTGGAAGTAGGTGGAGAACGCCCGGACCAGCTTGGCGGCGGTGTCCAGGTCGATGTCGGAGAGGAGTTCGGCGGTGGCCTCGCCGTCGGTGCGGCTCAGCAGGCGGACCTGTTCGACCAGGCCCAGCAGCTGGGGGCCCTCCTGGCGGACCAGCGTCTCGCCCAGCAGGTCGCCGAGGCGTCGGATGTCCGCACGCAGGGCGGCGTTGTCGGCGACGACGGGCGTGGGGCTGTCCGCCGGGGTGGGGACCGGAGCGGTCACGGCTGGCTCCCTCTGGTGGTGGGGTTCGGCAACGGCTCATCGCCACAGGTCCACACGGGTGTGGCGGGTGTGACGCGTGCGGACCGCGCTGTCCGACGCGACCAGCATAGGTGTCGGGGCGGGTGCTGTCCGCGAGGTGGCCGGATGGCGGACAGGGCTGCCGAAAACCACCTGTGGTCTGGACCACTTGACGGCTTCGGGGGGTGTGCCGGGAGATCCCGGTGGGGAGGGGAGGGGGTTGCCGCTTACGCTGTGGGGCATGAGCAAGTCGCCTGGGGAGCGCATGCCGGTCCGGTGGTTCTGGTGGTGGAAGCGGCCGCGCAGCGCCTTCCTGGACGTCGGGCTGGGGCTGCTCGCCGCGGTGGAGTGCGCGGCCAGCACGATCGCCTTCCTCTCCGCCCGGATACACGTCAGCACCGCGGGAGCGGTCGGCATAGCCGTGCTCGGCACGCTGGCCGGCGGCTCGCTGGTGGTGCGCCGGCGCTGGCCGGCCGTCCCGGTACTGGTGACGCTGCTGGTGATGCCCGGCATGCTGGGCGTGGTGCTGCTGGTGGTGGCGCTGTACACGCTGGCCTCGACCTGGGAGTGGCCCTCGCGCCGGCGGCGGGTGGTGGCGCTGTCCGGGCTGGCCTTCGCCGAGGCGGCCGCGGTGATGGCGGTGTCGCTGATGACGCCCGGCGACATGATGGACCCGCCGCCGCTGTGGGGTCAGATCCTGCTGTCGCTGCTGGTGTCGGTCGGGCTGACCGTCGCCCCGGTGGTGACCGGACTGTACGTCGGCGCGCGGCGGCGGCTGATCGAGTCGCTCAAGGACCGCGCCCACGGCCTGGAGACCGAGCTGGACCTGCTGGCCGAGCAGGCGCAGGAGCGCGCCCGCCGGGCCCGTCTGGAGGAGCGCACCCGGATCGCCCGGGAGATGCACGACGTGGTGGCGCACCGGGTGTCCCTGATGGTGGTGCACGCCGGGGCGCTGGAGCGGATCGCCGGCAAGGACCCGGACAAGGCGGCGCAGAGCGCCAAGCTGATGGGCGAGGTGGGCCGGCAGGCGCTGAACGAACTGCGCGAGATCCTCGGGGTGCTGCGGATGGACGACGAACGGCAGCCGGAGCCGGACTCGCTGGCCGGGCTGCCGCGGCTGGTCGACCAGTCCCGCGCGGCCGGGATGGCGGTGACCCTGACGGTCAGCGGCAGCCGGCAGGAGTTCACCGGCGAGGCCGAGCAGACCGCCTACCGGGTCGTCCAGGAGGGCCTGACCAACGCGCACAAGCACGCGGGCGGCGCCCAGGTGTCCGTCCTGCTCTCGTACGCGCCGAACGGGGTGCGGGTGGCCGTGGTGAACGCCTGCCCCGGCGGGGAGCGGGGCGCGGCGAAGCTGCCCAGCGGCGGCAACGGGCTGGTCGGGATGCGGGAGCGGGTGATCGCGCTGGGCGGCACCTTCTCCTCCGGGCCGGAGGCGGACGGGGGGTTCCGGATCGAGGCGGTGCTGCCGTCCCGGCTGGCGGTGCGGGCCGAGCGGCTGCGCTGAGCGGCTGCGCTGTGCCGTCCCCGGCCCCCGGCCGTCAGTACTCCTCGGCGGTGCGCAGCCGCTCGGGGGCGGTGCCCAGGACGAGGGTGGAGATCGCCTGGTCGATGCCGTGGCCGAGGAACCACTCGCCGGTGTGGTCCAGGCTGTAGACCCGGCCCTCCTCGTCGACGGCCAGCAGCGCCTGCCCGTACGCCTCCTCGCCGAGCGGGGCCAGCCGGGTGCCCAGCGCCCGGCCCAGGTCGAGCAGGGTGCGCGGCTGGTGCAGCCCGCACAGCGGGTCGATCAGGAACGGCGTGCGGGCCAGCTGGCGGCCCGGGCCGGACAGGTCGAAGGCGAGGCCGCCGAACTCGGCCCAGGCCTCCACCGCCGCCGGGAACACCGCGTGCCGTACGCCGGCGGGCGCGCCGTACCCGGCCAGGGCGTCGGCCCACTCCTCGGCCTGCCGGATCTCCCAGCGGCCGGGGTGCCAGCCGGCCGCCTTGAGCTCGGCGGCGACGTCGGCGGGGAAGCGCGGGCGGGTCCGGGTGCCGGCGGGGGAGAGGGTGGCCGGTGGGGACGGGATCGGCGGGTTCAGGACGGACTCCAGGGCTGGGGGACGGGGGACGTGCCGGCGCTCGGCCGGTCAGTGCGCGGGCGGCCCGACGGCGACGCTGCGTACGGTGAAGTGCTCCAGCATCGGAGCGCAGGAGCGGCACGGCGGGGCGTGGCTGCCGTGCGCCGGGTCGTCCTCCTCGCGGATGCGCACGGTCGTCATCCGGGCGCCCTTGAGCGACTTCCGGGCCTCCTGCAGGGTCATCGGCTTGCGGGCGGCGCGCTTGGAGCGCCGGCCGTCGACCGCGGCCAGGTGCTGGGAGAGCAGGACGGCCTCAGGGCAGCGGCCGGTGAACCGTTCGCGGGCCTCCGCCGGCAGGGTGTCCAGGAAGTCGGCGACCAGGTGGTGCAGCACCGGGCGGCGCGGGTCCTTGTCGCCCGCCAGGGTGTGCACCTCGCCGCCCTTGAGCGACAGCGCGGCGGCGACGGCGGGCAGCAGGCTGTCGCGGTGGTGGCGCAGCACGGGCGGGCCCGCCGGCTCACCGGTGGTCATCCGTCGTCCTCCTCCTCGTAACCCGGCATCGGCCGGAGTGACCGGGCCGGTCCGGGGCAAGCCTGTCAAACGGTACTGACAACCGCACAACCGGGGTGCGGCGGCGGCCGGTGCCGCGGCGGGCCGGCCGGCGGCCGCCCGATGCCGGCCGAACGCGCACCCGCCCGTCACGACTTGTCCGCCGATCTACCGAAACGGCCCCCGGGCCCGGTGCCCGGCCGGTACCGTTCCGGCAGCGAGCCGAAGGGGACGCGGCCGACCGTGCGGACAGCCGCCGGCAGCCCGACTCCGGTGCCCGCGTCGGACGTTGAGGCCGCCGGGGAAGGCCTGTCGCCCGCCCCGGCGCTGAGCGAAGGGGCTCGTGCGATGACGTCGGAACCGCAGGACGAGCACTGGCAGACCGCCAACCAGGCACCCGGCGGACACGTGCCCGCACCGGACGAGCCGCCCCGGCCGGTGCCCGAACACCCGGTGGGGCTGGCCGTGGTCGGGGCCGGCTACTGGGGCCCGAAGCTGGTCCGCAACGCGCAGCACACCCCGGCGCTGCGGCTGCACTGGCTGTGCGACCTGGACGAGGCCAAGGCCCGGGCGGTGCTGGGGGAGTACAGCACCGTCGGAGCGACCGACAGCTACCGGCGGGTACTGGCGGACGGGCGGGTCGGCGCGGTCGCGGTGGCCACGCCGGCGGGCGCCCACTACGCGCTGGTGCGGGCGGCCCTGGAGGCCGGCAAGCACGTCCTGGTGGAGAAGCCGATCACCACCTCCGCCGCCGAGGCCCAGGAACTGGTCGACCTGGCCGAGCGGCGCGGGCTGGTGCTGATGTGCGACCACACCTTCTGCTACACCCCGGCGGTGCGGCGGATCCGCGAACTGGTCCACGGCGGGGACATCGGGGACGTCCAGTTCTTCGACTCGGTGCGGATCAACCTCGGCCTGGTGCAGCCGGACGTGGACGTGCTGTGGGACCTCGCCCCGCACGACCTGTCGATCCTGGACTTCGTGCTGCCGCCCGGGGTCGAGCCGGTCGGGGTGTCCGCCCAGGGCGCCGACCCGATCGGGGCCGGCCGCGTCTGCGTCGCGTACCTGACGGTCCGGCTCAGCAACGGCGCGCTGGCGCACTGCCACGTCAACTGGCTCTCCCCGACCAAGGTCCGCACCACCCTGATCGGCGGCTCGCGGCGCACCCTGGTCTGGGACGACCTCAACCCGCAGGCGCGGCTGGCCGTGCACGACCGCGGGGTCGACCTCACCCCGCCCGACCGGCTGACCGACGCGATCCGGCACCGGGCGCTGATCTCCTACCGGGTCGGCGAGATGGTCGCGCCCGCGCTGGTCGAGCAGGAGGCGCTGCGCAACGTGATGGCCGAGTTCGCGGCCGCCATCACCGAGGGCCGGGCCCCGCTCACTGACGGCCGGGCCGGGGTGCGGGTGCTGCAGCTGCTGGAGGCGGCCTCGCTCAGCCTCGAACTCGGCGGCGCCACCGTCCCGGTGGGCGCGGCGGCCCGGACCGGGGCGGAGGTCGCCCGGTGAGCGGGCCGCCGATCGGGCCGGTGAACGGGCCGGTGCGCGGGGGCGCGGCGCGGGATCCGGCGCGGGATCCGGTGCGGGAGGGCGTCCCGCTGGTCGATCTGGCGGCGGCGCACGCCGAGGTGGCGGACGAGGTGCGGGCCGGCTTCGACCGGGTGCTCGCCTCCGGAGCCTTCGTCAAGGGCCCCGAGGTGGCCGCCTTCGAGCGCGAGTACGCGGCCTTCGCCGGTGCCCGGCACTGCGTGGGCGCCGCCAACGGCACCGACGCCCTCGAACTGGCCCTGCGCGCCCTGGGCCTGCCGCCCGGCAGCGGGGTGGTGCTGCCCGCCAACACCTTCGTCGCCACCGCCGAGGCCGTGCTGCGGGCCGGGCTGCGCCCGGTGCTGGTCGACGCCGACCCGGAGTACCTGCTGATGGACCCGGAGCGGGCCGCCGCCGCGCTGCCCGGCGCGGCCGCGCTGCTGCCCGTCCACCTCTTCGGCCAACTCGCCCCGATGGGGCCGCTGCTGGCGGCGGCCGACGGAAAGCCGGTGGTGGAGGATGCGGCGCAGTCCCAGGGCGCCCGCCAGCACGGGCGGAGCCGGTACGGGCGGATCGCGGCCACCAGCTTCTACCCGGGCAAGAACCTCGGCGCCTACGGCGACGCCGGGGCGGTGCTCACCGACGACGACGCCCTGGCCGGCGCCGTCCGGCTGATCGGCGACCACGGCGCCCGCGACCGGTACCGGCACGAACGGTTCGGCTTCAACTCCCGGCTGGACGCGCTGCAGGCCGTCGTGCTGCGCGCCAAGCTGCGCCGGCTGCCCGCCTGGAACGCCGCCCGCCGGGCCGCCGCCGCCCGCTACGACGAGCTGCTGGGCGGGCTGGACGGGCTCGCCCTGCCCCGCACCGCGCCCGGCAACGAGCACGTCCGGCACCTGTACCCGGTACGGATCGGCCCCGGCCGGGACCGCGACGCGGTGCTGGCCGAACTGCGGGCGGCCGGGATCGGCGCCGGGGTGCACTACCCGCTGCCGGTCCACCGGCAACCCGCGTTCCATCACCTCGGGCACCGCGAAGGGACGTTCCCGGTCGCCGAGCGGGCCGCCCGCGAACTGCTCAGCCTGCCGCTGCACCCCCACCTCACCGAGGCCGGGCAGCTGCGGGTGGCCGAGGCGCTGGGGCGGGCGCTGGGCGCGCGGTTGTGACGTCGGGGACGCTCCCGGGCGCGGCTCCGGGCAAGGCTTCGGGCAAGGCTCCGGACGGGTCCCGGGCAAGGCTTCGGGCGTGGTCCGGGCAGGGCTCCGGGCAAGGTCCCGGCCGTGCGCCGCCCCCGGGGCCCGCCGTCGCTCCCCCGTCGTCCGCCTGACGGACGGGGGGTTGAAGGCAGGCCCTAGGCTGGTGCCCAGCAGGCACCGTATTTGCAGCAGCCAGTGGGGGCTCCCAGATGACGACAGGTCGGCCCGGCGTCGCCGCCGCACCGAACGCGGCGTACGCAGGTCAGGTGGTGCACTTCCCGGACCCGGTCCGCGCGGAGCGGCACCCCGCCGGGGTCAGGGTGGACGAGTACGGCTTTCCGGACTTCGGCCCGTACGCCGCCGCCGCGGCCGAGGTGGCCGACCCGCCGGAGGGCTTCGGCGTGGACGAGCTGCGGCTGACCGACTACGTGTCGGCCAACGCCGCGCTCTACACCCAGGGCCACCCGCTCTGGGCCGACCTCCCGACCGCCGTCGCCACCCCGCCCGGCTGGACCTGGCACCACGCGGTCGGCCGGGCCGCCCCCGGCTGGCGGCGGATGGAGCTCGTGCCGGTCGAGGTCAAGGCGCTGCTGCGGCACCACGGCGGCCTGGCCACCTCCGGCGCCGACCACACCCGCCGCGGCACCCGACCCCTGCAGGAGCGCCGGGCGGTGCACTTCTCGCTGGCCGGGGACGGCGGCGACCCGATCGGCGTCCCCGAGGACCTGGTGCAGCGCGCCGAGCAGCGCCTCGGCTACCGGCTGCCCGACGCCTACCGCACCTTCCTCAAGCTGGGCGGCGGCCGCACCCCGGTCGGCGTGGCGCTGGACACCGAGCTCGGACTGCTGCTCGACCAGCCCTTCCTGACGCTCACCGAGGAGTACGGCACCGCGGACGTCGTGTACGCCAACAAGTGCCTGCGCGACCACCTCACCAAGGACTACCTGGCCGTCGCCTACGCCCAGGGCGGCCTGGTCGCGCTCAAGGTGCGCGGCGAGCGGACCGGCTCGGTCTGGTTCCACCTGCACGACGACGCCCGCGACACCGGCGCCCCGGAGGCCCCGGAGGACCGCTGCGCCCGGCTGCTGCTGCCCTGCGGCGAGGACTTCGACGCCTTCCTGCTGAGGCTGGCGGGCAGCCCGCCGGAGCTGGAGACGGTCGCGGAGCTGATGGTGGACGGCGGGTTCGCCCGGGCCGTCCCGATGGGCTGAGGCGCGTGGTCTCGGTGGTCGCGATGGTCGCGGTGGTGTCGGTGGAACGGGGGACGAAGAGGATGCGGACAGGGGTGAACCGGGCGTGGTGACGTACGCGCAGGCGCAGGAGCTCGCCGAGGAGTGGATCAACGGCGGGGTGCCGCGCTCGCAGCAGCGCGAGGTGCGGGTCCGGGAGTTCGACCTGGGCTTCGTCTGCTGGGCGGTCGCGCCCGCGGGCCCGGCCGAGGGCACGGGCGGTGCGGGCGGCGGCACGGGGGAGGCGCGGCTGGTGATCGCCCGGGACTCGGGCGCCAGCACGCTGTGGCCCGCGCTGCCCGTCAACGAGGTGGTCCGGCAGTACGAGGAGGTCTACGGGCGGCCGGTGGCGGCCAACCCGGCCGGGGCGGCGAAGCCCGCGCCCGGACCGGTGGAGGCCACCTCCTTCCTGCTCAGCCCGCCGCAGTGGCTCCAGGAGGCGGGGGCCGCGGCGATCGCGGCTGAGGCGGAGCGGCTGGGGACGGCCCCGGCCGGGCCGCAGGGTGCCGAGACTCCGGTCGCGGCCGCTGCTGCCGCTGCCGTGCCTGGCGCCGCCGCTGCCACGCCCGTCGAGGAGCAGCCCGTTCCGGCGCCGCAGCCCGTTCCCGCGCCGCTGCCCGCCCCGGCCGTGCTGACCGAGCCGCCGGTCTCCGGCCGGCCCGCCGGGGACGCGCCCACCATGCTCGCGCCGCCGCCCGGGCACGAGGAGCCGGTCGTCGCTCCGCAGCCCTCGCCGCAGCCGCAGGCCGTCGCGCCGGTGCCGCCGCCCGTGGCTCCGGTCGCCCCCGTCGCGCCCGGTGTGCCCGGTGTGCCGGGCCCGTCGGACGGGGCCGACGCCGCCACCGTCCTGATGCCCGAGGGGCTGCGGATCACCGGCTCGGACCTGCCCGGGCCCGCCGCGCCGGCGGGTGCCGAGGCCGCGACCATGCTGATGCCGCCGACGAGCGGCGGCCACGGCATGCCCCCGGTCCCGCCGTTCGCCGACCGGCCGCAGGGGGCGCAGCCGCCGTTCGCCGAGCCGCCGGCCGCCCCGCCCGCCCCGCCGGCCCAGGCCCCGGCACCCGCCCCGGCCGCCGAGCCGGCGCCGACCCTGCTCGCCTCGCCGGACGCCATGCCCGGGCTGATGGGCCTGCCGGGTGCCCCGGCCGCCCCGCCCGCCGCTGGTCCGCAGGCGGAGCACGCCCCGACGATGCTGGCCCCGCCGGGCGGCATGCCCGGCCTCGCCGGCCTGCCCGGTGCCCCCGTCCCCGGTGCCCCGGAGGGCGCCGCGCCGCAGGGCGGACTCGGACGCGGTGCCGGCTCGGTCCCGCCGCCGCCCCCGCCGGCCGCGCTGCGCGGTGGCCCCGCCGGTGCCCCCGGTGCGGGCGCCGCCCCCGCCGGACTCGGACGCGGTGCGGGTTCGGCCCCGCCGCCGCCCCCGCCGGCCGGGCTGAAGCACACTCCGGGCTCCGGTACGCCCGTCACCGCCCCGGCCGGTTCCGGCGGCCGCGGCGCGGCCTCCGCCCCGCCGCCTCCGCCCCCGGCGGGCCTGCGCGGTGGCGAGGCCCCGCCGGCCCCGCAGGGCGCGCCGTCCGCCGGCCCGTCCGCCTCCGGTACGGCGTACGAGGCGACCCAGCTGGCGGGCGCGATCGACCCGGCGCTGCTGGGCGGCCCGGCGGACCCGGGCACCCCGCCGTCCGGCGGTCCCGCCGTCCCGCCGCCGCCCGGCGGCCCGGCGGCCCCCGCCGCGCCCGCGGCCGGCTACGGCTACCCGAACACGGGCGGTGCCGCGGGGGTCGTCCCGCCGGCGGTGCCCGGTTCGCCGCAGGCCGCGCCGGTGCCCCCGGGGGTGCCCGCGGTCGGCCCGGGGTACTTCGCCGCGCTCAGCTACCGGGGCCCGGACGGCTCGGAGCAGAAGCTGCTGCACCGCAGCGAGCCCGGCACCCCGCACCCGGAGTGGAAGATCCTGCAGGACCTGCGCCGGCTCAACGTGCCGCCGGAGCAGGTGCTGGAGCTCTACACCGAGCTGGAGTCCTGCGACCTGCCGGGCGGCTACTGCAACCGCATGATCGCCGCGTCCTGGCCGAACGTCCGGCTCACCCACACCGCCCCGTACGGCCGCGACCACGCGTCCCGGCAGGCCGGGATGGCCGAGCTGCTCGACCACCTGGACGAGTTGCACCAGCTGGCGTCCGGCGCCCAGCGGGTCCGCCCGTTCCGGGTGCCGCCGCCCGCGCCCGGGACGGTCCAGGCGCTGCCGCCGCTCCCGCCGCAGCAGCTCGCCCAGGAGACCGGCGCCGCCTTCGGGCAGAACCTGTTCCGGTACGAGCAGCGCGCCGTCTCCCGCCAGGGCGTGCCCGAGCCGGTGTCCCAGACCCTGATGTGGGCCGGGCTGCCGCGCGACTTCGGGCCGTTCTTCTGGGCGCAGGCGCAGGAGGGCCGCCCGATCCCGACGCTCGCCGAGCTGGCCGCCGAGCGCGGCCTGGCCGCGGGCCCGGACTTCGGCGGCTACCTGGTGCTGGGCAACGACTACGGACGGCAGCTGTGCGTCCAGTACGGCACCGCGCACGTGGTGGCCGTGGACATCGAGGGAACCGGCCAGCCGCCCCGGTTCGTCAACAGCGGTGTACCGGAGTTCGTCCGCTCGATGGCCCTGCTGGGCCGGATGTGGCGGCTGCGGTACGGGCTGACCCCGGACCAGGCCGGTCGCTGGACGACCGACTTCCAGGCCCAGCTCGCCGCGATCGACCCGGCGGCCCTGCAGAACGCGGACACCTGGTGGGCCGTGCTGCTGGAGCAGTTCTGGGACGGCCTGCTGTAGCGGACCGTCGCAGGTCCTCGCAGGTGGGAGGGGTCGTTCCGGTGTCCGGAACGGCCCTTCCGGCATGCCTCCGCAGCTGTGCCTCGTTGGGGTTTCGCCCAGATCTGCGCAAAATAGGTCAAGAGGATGGGTCTATTCGTCTCGTCCTCGACATATTCCGGTCCGCACGACGACGGAATCCGGCCCGGGGCACCGAACCGGTTCCGGATCCGTCCGTTCCGTCCGATCATGGGCTCCGCAGCCCGCGAAACGAGGGGAAGAGCCCATGAGCGACGCCGTCCCCCAGTACGGCTTCACCCAGGCCCGCCGTGGCTACGTGCCCGAGCAGGTCGACCGAGCCCTCGCCGCCCTCACCGCGCAGCGTGACGAGGCGTGGGAACGGTTGAGCGTCCTGGGCGCCGGCATCCGGCAGATGGAGGCCCGGCTGGCCGACATCCGCCGGACTGCCGAGGAGGCCCCGGAACCCGACTACCAGGTGCTCAGCGAGCAGGCCGCCGGACTGGCCGCGATGGCCGAGAACGAGGCGCGCGCCGTCCGGGAGAAGGCCGAGCGCTTCGCCGAGGACCTGCGGGACGAGGTCTACGAGGCGGGGCAGGCCGCCGGCCGCGCCGCCAAGGAGTACAGCACCACGACCCGTACCGACGCGGACGCGGCCGCCCGCCGCACCGAGGAGCGGACCCGGGCCGAGGCCGAGGGCATCCGGTCCGACACCGACCGGGAGAGCCGTTCCGCCCGGGACACCGCGACCGCGTACGCCGCCAAGGTGCGGGTGGCCGCCGCCGAGGCCAGCGAGCAGGCCGAGGCCGAGCTGGCCGCCCGGCGCCGCAAGGCCGACGAGACCTTCGCCGCCGCCCAGGCCGCGGCCGACGCCGAGGACACCGAGGTCTCGGCGACCGCCGAGCGCAAGGTCAAGGAGGCGGAGCAGCAGCGGGAGACGGTGCTGAACCGGATCAAGCAGCTGGAGACGGACGCCCAGGCCAAGGCCGACAAGCTGGTCGAGCAGGCCCGCCGGGAGGCCGAGAAGATCAACGCGGAGAGCGAGCGCGAGCAGCGCGAGTTCGACACCCGGCTGGAGACGGTGCAGCAGCACCTGGACCACATCAAGGCCACGCTGGCCTCGCTCACCGGGGCGGCGGTCGGCCAGATCGAGCCCGGGGTGGCGGCGGCCGCCGTCGCGGCCGCCCGGGCCGCCCAGGACTCCGTCGGGACCGTCGTGTCCACCGCGGCGCCGGCGCCCCCCGCGCAGCGGGAAGCGGTCGTGGACGCGGTCGTGGACGCGGTCGTCGACGCCTCGCCGGTGGACTCGGAGGCGGACACCGGGGAGATCCCGGTGGCCGACCTGCGCAAGACCCTGACTCCCGCGGCTCCCGCCGGGGCCGAGGCCCCCGCCCGGGAGAGGTCGGCGACCGTGCTGCGGACGCCGGTGGTCGGCAGCAGTGCCACCAGGGCCATCGGCGGGCCCGTGGCGACCGGCCCGGTGCCGCCGAAGCCGGCCTCGGCGCCCGCCGAGGAGACGGTCGAGGGGACGGTCGAGGCCGAGGGAGCGGCCGATGGAACGGCGGAGGGAACGGCCGAGGCGAAGTCGGTCGACGGGCCGGCCGCTGCCGGGAAGGGCGACGGGCGGTCCTCGGAGGCCGAGACCCGGATCGTTCCGAAGATCATCATCGTGGACGACGGCAGCGACTACGCGACCCCCCACACGGTGAGCTACAACCGCCGCTGACCGGCGCGCCCGACCACGCGTCGCGAAGGCCCCGACCGCCCGGTGAGAGGCGGTCGGGGCCTTCGCTGGTGCCGGGCGCGCCCGGGCCCTCGGGCGGGAGTCCGGGTCGACGGGCGGGGCCTCGGGGCCGGGTCGACGGGCGGGGCCGGGGCCGGAGGTCGGGGAGGACGGGCGGGCTTCGGGATGGGACGGCGGTCGACGGGGTAGGTCCCCGGGAACGAAAGAGGCCGAGACCCGTGGCGCCCTCCAGGAAAGGGCGCCACGGTTCCCGGCGCTTGGGCGGGCGCCCCCACCCAGGGCCGCCCGGCCTCGCACCTCCGACCCCCATCGGGGGTGCGACAGTGCCCTCCACAGCCATCCCCCACGGTTGGGTGCGGCGGGCACGTTCACCATGGTGCGCGATCTCCATGGACGGCCAGTGACAGGAGTATGTCCAGTTCGTGGCGGATAGCCGTGCCCCGTTCGGGACGGCTCCCGGTTGGTTCGTCCACCGGCCGGTCCGGTGTTCCGTCCAGTCGTTCGTTCTCGGACGTGTTCCTGACAATCCGTGCGGGTGGCCGCGCGGATGCCCGGTGCTCCGGATCCCCTGCCGATTCCTATCGCCCCCTTTCGACCCCTTCCAGCCCCGGCGCGGCCCCGGCGCGGGTCCGGGACGGCCCCGGTCCGGCCTCGCCGAAGCCGTGGACCGCGTGCGCGTCCCTGCCGCGGCGTAGGCTGGAGACCCCCGGCCGCTCGGCGTGCCGGGCCGTTCGCGTTGCCCCGGCGGGCCTTCGCCGCCCCGGGGCAGCATCAGCCACGGGACGAAGAAGAGACCCCAGATGAGCCTGACCGGACTGCTCGATGTCGTCGCGCGGGACGCGGCGCTCGCCGAGGCGATCGAGGCGGCCACCGCCCCCGGAGCCGCGGCCGGTGGACGCCCCCACCTGGACCTGGTCGGACCGCCCGCCGCCCGGCCGTTCGCCATCGCCGCGCTGGCCCGCGCGCTCGCCGGGCAGGCCGCCGGGGACCGGGGTCGCCCGGTGCTCGCCGTCACCGCGACCGGCCGGGAGGCCGAGGACCTCGCGGCCTCGCTGCGCTCCCTGCTGCCCGTCGACGCCGTCGCCGAGTTCCCGGCCTGGGAGACCCTGCCGCACGAACGGCTGTCGCCCCGCTCGGACACCGTCGGGCGCCGGCTGGCCGTACTGCGCCGGATCGTGCACCCGCGGGCGGACGACCCGGCGGCCGGGCCGGTCCAGGTGGTGGTCGCCCCGGTCCGTTCGGTGCTCCAGCCGCAGGTCAAGGGACTGGCCGAGCTGGAACCGGTGGCCGTCCGGCGCGGTGAGTCGTACGACCTGGGGGAGGTGGCCCGCCGGCTCTCCGCCGCCGCCTACGCGCGCGTCGAACTGGTCGAGAAGCGCGGCGAGTTCGCCGTCCGCGGCGGCATCCTGGACGTCTTCCCGCCGACCGAGGAGCACCCGCTGCGGGTGGAGTTCTGGGGCGACGAGGTCGAGGAGGTCCGCTACTTCAAGGTCGCCGACCAGCGCTCGCTGGAGATCGCCGAGCACGGCCTGTGGGCGCCGCCCTGCCGCGAGCTGCTGCTCACCGAGGAGGTGCGGGCCCGGGCCGCCGAGCTGTCCGCCGAGCACCCCGGGCTGGCCGAGATCCTGGACAGGATCGCCGAGGGCATCGCGGTCGAGGGCATGGAGTCGCTGGCGCCGGTGCTGGTGGACGACATGGAGCTGCTGGTCGACGTGCTGCCGCTCGGCTCGGTCGCGGTGGTCTGCGACCCCGAGCGGGTCCGCACCCGGGCCGCCGACCTGGTGGCGACCAGCCAGGAGTTCCTGCACGCCTCCTGGGTCGCGGCCGCGTCCGGCGGGGACCGCCCGATCGACCTGGAGGCCATCGACGTCTCCGCCGCGTCGCTGCGCTCGCTCGCCGAGGTGCGCGAGCACGCCGCCGAGATCGGGCTTCCCTGGTGGTCCGTCAGCCCGTTCGCGACCAGCGAGTCGACCGTCGACGGCATCCCGGCCCGCGACGGAGTCGCTGCTTGGCACGGCGACGCCAACACGCTGACCCTCGGCATGCACGCCGTCGAGGCCTACCGGGGCGACACCGCCCGGGCGATCGCCGACGCCAAGGAGCGGCTGGCCGCCGACTGGCGGGTCGTCATGGTGACCGAGGGCCACGGCCCGGCCTCCCGGCTCGCCGAGGTGCTGGGCAACGAGGGCATCCCGGCCCGCCTGGTCGCCGACCTCGCCGATGCGCCCACCCGGGACGTCGTCCACGTCTCCTGCGGCTCGATCGAGCACGGCTTCGTCGACGAGAACCTGAAGCTCACGGTCATCACCGAGACCGACCTGTCCGGCCAGAAGTCCTCCACCAAGGACATGCGCCGGATGCCCTCGCGCCGACGCAACGCGATCGACCCGCTGGCGCTGGTGGCCGGCGACTACGTCGTCCACGAGGCGCACGGCGTCGGCAAGTACGTCGAGATGGTGCAGCGCACCGTCCAGGGCGCCACCCGCGAGTACCTGGTGCTGGAGTACGCCCCGGCCAAGCGCGGCCACCCCGGCGACCGGCTGTTCGTGCCGACCGACCAGCTCGACCAGGTCACCAAGTACGTCGGCGGCGAGGCCCCGACGCTGCACCGGCTCGGCGGCGCGGACTGGGCGAAGACCAAGCAGCGGGCCAAGAAGGCGGTCAAGGAGATCGCCGCCGACCTGATCAAGCTGTACTCGGCGCGGATGGCCGCCCCCGGCCACACCTTCGGCCCGGACACCCCGTGGCAGCGGGAGCTGGAGGACGCCTTCCCGTACGCGGAGACGCCGGACCAGCTGACCACCATCGCCGAGGTCAAGTCGGACATGGAGAAGTCCGTCCCGATGGACCGGCTGATCTGCGGCGACGTCGGCTACGGCAAGACCGAGATCGCCGTGCGGGCCGCGTTCAAGGCCGTGCAGGACGGCAAGCAGGTGGCGGTCCTGGTGCCGACCACGCTGCTGGTGCAGCAGCACTTCTCGACCTTCGCCGAGCGCTACGCGAACTTCCCGGTGAACGTGAAGGCGCTGTCCCGCTTCCAGACCGACACCGAGGCCAAGGCCGTGCTGGAGGGGCTGTTCGAGGGCTCGGTGGACGTCGTCATCGGCACCCACCGGCTGTTCTCCTCCGAGACCAGGTTCAAGGACCTCGGCCTGGTCATCGTCGACGAGGAGCAGCGCTTCGGCGTCGAGCACAAGGAGCAGCTGAAGAAGCTGCGCGCCAACGTGGACGTGCTCACCATGTCCGCGACCCCGATCCCGCGCACCCTGGAGATGGCGGTCACCGGCATCCGCGAGATGTCCACCATCACCACCCCGCCGGAGGAGCGGCATCCGGTGCTGACCTTTGTCGGGCCGTACGACGAGAAGCAGATCTCGGCCGCGATCCGGCGTGAACTCCTGCGCGAGGGCCAGGTGTTCTACATCCACAACCGGGTGGAGTCGATCGACAAGGCGGCCGCCCGGCTGAAGGACCTGGTGCCCGAGGCGCGGATCGCCACCGCGCACGGGCAGATGGGGGAGAACCAGCTGGAGAAGGTCGTCGTCGACTTCTGGGAGAAGGAGTTCGACGTCCTGGTGTCGACCACGATCGTGGAGTCCGGCATCGACATCTCCAACGCCAACACCCTGATCGTGGAGCGCGGCGACACCTTCGGCCTCTCCCAGCTGCACCAGCTGCGCGGCCGGGTCGGGCGAGGCCGCGAGCGCGGCTACGCGTACATGCTGTACCCGCCGGAGAAGCCGCTCACCGAGACCGCGCACGAGCGGCTGGCCACCATCGCCCAGCACACCGAGATGGGCGCCGGCATGTACGTCGCGATGAAGGACCTGGAGATCCGCGGCGCGGGCAACCTGCTCGGCGGCGAGCAGTCCGGGCACATCGCGGGCGTCGGCTTCGACCTCTACATGCGGATGGTCGGCGAGGCGGTGGCGGAGTTCCGCGAGTCGCTGGCGGGCGGCGGGGAGCCGGAGGAGGAGCCGCTGGAGGTGAAGATCGAGCTCCCGGTCGACGCCCACGTGCCGCACGACTACGCACCCGGCGAGCGGCTGCGGCTGCAGGCGTACCGCTCGATCGCCGCGGTCAACTCGGAGGAGGACATCCAGCAGGTCCGGGACGAGCTGGTGGACCGCTACGGCAAGCTGCCCGAGCCGGTGGAGAACCTGCTGCTGGTCGCGGCGCTGCGGCTGTACGCCCGGCGGTGCGGGATCTCGGACATCACCCTCCAGGGCTCCAACGTCCGCTTCGGGCCGGTGGAGCTGCGGGAGTCCCAGCAGCTGCGGCTGAACCGGCTCTACCCGCGCAGCCAGGTGAAGGCGGCGGCCCAGCAACTGCTGGTGCCGCGCCCGAGCACCGGGCGGATCGGCGGCAAGCCGCTGGTCGGCCGGGAACTGCTGGGCTGGTGCACCGAGTTCCTGTCGGCCATGTTCGACGACCTGGCGGGGGCGAAGAAGTAGACATCCGGAGGGCCTCCGTCCTCCAGGTGGTTCACGGCGGTCTCGGGCTCTGCCCCGGGGCCGCCGTTTCGTGTGGACGGGCGCCGGCCGTGGTTGACGCGGTGCGGCGGCCGGCCGGCTGTGAACGGATGCGTCAGCCGAGCTTCCACTGGCCGGTCTGCGGGGCGAAGCCGCTGTCGAGGCCGAACTGGGCCTTGTCGAGCTTGGCGTCCTTCGGCACCTCGAAGGTGACGAAGCCGAGGGCGCTCTCGCCGGGCGCGATGTTGGCGGGGACCTGGAAGCCCGGGCCGGCCTTGGTGTCCGCGATCGTGCTGCCGAAGGCCTGGCCCTGGGCGTCCACCACCTTGGCGCTGTTGCCGGGGACGTCGCTGTAGGCCTTCTTGCCGCTCGCCTTGATCCGGAACTGGACCGAGACGAAGCGCTTGCCGTCGGCCGGGTGGGTGAACTCGTCCTCGCCCTCGGCGTTGTCGACCACCTTCACCAGCGTCACGTCGGCGGTGTCGGCCGGGTCGTTGCCCTTGAGCGCGATGGTGTCGCCGAGCTTGGCGGGCGCCTTGCCGGTGTCGGCGGGCTTGTCCCCGGCGGGCTTGGCGGCCTCGGAGCCGGTGGCGGCCGCGGTCTGCTTCGCCTCCGTCGAGACGGAGGCGCCGCCGGCGGAGTTGCACGCCGTCGCGCTCAGGGTGACCAGCGCGGCGCCCAGCAGCAGGACGGCGGTGCGGCGGGTGGCGCCGCGCCGGGCGGTGGCGCGGCGGACGGCGGTGCGGCGGGCGTTCGCGGACATGGGTGTCTCCCGGTGATCGGTGGTCTTCCCTGCGCCGCCCCGTTCGGTGGCGACGGAGAGATCACACCACTCGGCCGTGAACCATGTCAATGCGATTTCACAAAAGAGCTCTGTTCACATGTGAACTGTGATCGAGGGGTGCGTCGCTATGCTGTGCGGTCACAGCCCCCGCCCCCGCCCCGGCTGTGCGGTCGCAGCCCCCCACCGAAGGAGCCCCCGTGCCGGACCGTCCCGAAGTGACCGCCGCCGAGATCGCTCGGCTGGCCGGCGTCGGCCGGGCCGCGGTCAGCAACTGGCGCCGCCGCCACCCCGACTTCCCGCGCCCGGTCGGCGGCACCGACGCCAGCCCGGCCTTCGCGCTCGCCGAGGTCGAGTCCTGGCTGCGCGCCCAGGGCAAGATCGCCGAACTCCCGCTGCTGGAGCGGGTCTGGCAGCTCGTCGACACCCTCCGCGACCCGGCCGGCCACCCCGCCGCCCCGCTGGTCGAGGCCGGCGCCCTGCTCCTGCTGCTGCACCGCGAGCCCGCGCAGTGGGCCGGGCTCGCCGACCGGCCCGACACCCGGCTCGCCCTCGCGCTGCCCCGGGCCGTCACCGGCGCCGCCGTGCACGCCTTCGGCCCCGATGGCGCCCGCACCCTCGGCCTCCCGGGCCTGCTCGGCAGCACCCAGCTGGACCTCGCCCGGCTGCTCGCCGAACTCGCCGCGCAGGCGGGCCCGGTCGGCGCGTACGAGCAGCTGCTCACCCGGTACGCCGAGGCCAACACCCGGCAGCTCAGCCCCACCCCGCCGGAGGCCGCCGAACTGCTCGCCGCCGTCGCCGGCGTCCCCGCCACCGTGCTCGACCCGGCCGTCGGCCTCGGCTCCGTCCTGCTCGCCCACCCGCCGACCACCGGCCGCTACGGCCAGGACGCCGACCCGGTCACCGCCGCCCTCGCCCGGCTCCGGATCGCCCTGCACACCCCCGCCGACGAGCCCGGCCCGCTCCCGCTCGACCTGCGGGCCGACGACGCCCTGCGCGCCGACGGCTTCCCCGGCGACACCTTCGAGGCCGTGCTCTGCCAGCCCCCGTACAACGAGCGCGACTGGGGCCACGACGAGCTGCAGTTCGACACCCGCTGGCCCGGCGGGCTCGTCCCGCCGCGCGGCGAGTCCGAACTCGCCTGGGTGCTGCACTGCCTGGCGCACACCCGCCCCGGCGGCCTCGCCGCCCTGCTGCTCCCGCCGACCGTCGCCGCCCGCCGGGCCGGCCGCCGCATCCGGGCCGAACTGCTCCGCTCCGGCGCGCTGCGGGCCGTCATCGCGCTGCCGGCCGGCGCCGCCCCGCCGTACGGCGTCCCGCTGCACCTGTGGGTGCTGCGCGCACCCCGGCCGGGCGCCGACTTCCGCCAGGTGCTGATGCTCGACGCCGGGGCGGCGCTCGCCGGTCCGGGCGGGGCCGCCGGGGCGCAGGCCGCCGAGGGCGGCCGGGACAAGGTCGACTGGACCGAGCTGCGCCGCACCGTCCTGGAGGCCTGGCGCGGCTTCGACCTCGCCGCGCGCGAGGGCCTGCCGGTCCCCGCCGACCGTCCCGGCGTCCACCGGGCGATGGCCGCCATCGACCTGCTCGACGACGAGACCGACCTCTCCCCGGCCCGGCACGTCCCGCCCGCCGCCCCGCTCGGCGGCGCGGCCGAACTCTCCCACCTCGGCGGCCGGCTGGCCGAGCTGCTGGCCGGCCTGCCCGACCCGGTTGCGCTGCTGCCGCGGCCCGGCGCCGCGTCAGGTGCCGCGTCCGGCGGGGTGGCCGGGGCGGCGCCCGGCGGGGCGTCCGGTACGGCTCCCGTCGGGGTGGTCACCATCGGCGAGCTGGTCCGCGGCGGCGCGCTGGAGGTGCACTCCTCCGGCACCGGCGCCGCCACCCGGCCGGCCGGGGCGGGCTCGGGCGGCACCCCCGTCGTCACCGACCAGGACCTCGCCACCGGCGCCGCGCCCAGCGCCGTCCTGGCCGCAGGCCCCGGCCCGGCCGGGGACGTCCGCACCCGCCCCGGCGACGTCCTGGTCCCCGCCCTCGGCGGCGGCACCGCTCGGGTCGTCCCCGCCGAGGGCCCGCTGGTCGGCGCCGCCCTCGGCCGCCAGCTCCACCTCCTGCGGCCCGACCCGGCCGCCCTCGACCCCGAGTTCCTGGCCGGCCAGTTCCGCTCCACCGCCGGCACCCGGCGCGCCGCCAGCCACGCCACCACCACCGCCCGGCTCGACATCCGCCGGGTCGAACTGCCCCGCCTCCCGCTCCCCGCCCAGCAGCGCCTCGGCGCCGCCTTCGCCCGCCTCGCCGCCTTCGACACCGCCCTCGCCCAGGCCGCCGCCCTCGGCCGCAGCCTCGCCCAGGCCGCCACCGACGCCCTGGCGACCGGCACCCTGGCGCCGCCGGACTGACACCCGCCCCGCGGACCGGGGCCGGGCCGCGGGGGGCCCGATCCGGCAGGACCCGCGCCGCGCGCCCGCAGGTGACCCCGGCTCAGTAGCGGCGCGGTACCGGCGGGATACCGATGCGGCAGCGGGCGGACGGAAGCCCTCCGGAGCGGCCGGGCCGGGCGGTACGGTGTGCGGAACCGGTCGCACCGCCCTCGGTGCCGGTCCTCACCAGCTCAGGAGCGCGCATGTCAGGGCAGTACCCCGGGCAGTTCGGACCGCCGCCCGGCGGGGCGCCGTACGGGCCGGGGCCCGGGCAGGGGTACGCGCCGGGGTACGCGCCGGGGTACGCGCCGGGCCCGGTGCCGGGCCCGCCCGCACCGGGGGGAGCGGCCGGGCCGGGGGGAGTGGCCGGGCCGGCCCCGATCCCCGGACGGTTCGGGGTGGTTGTGCGGGTGCTGTGCGCGCTGGCCCCGCTGGTCACCTTCGGCCTGCTCGGGGTCGTCCCCTCGCTGCTGCTGGCGGTCCGGCGCCGACGGGCGTACGACATCCTCGGCGCGGCGGTGTTCTGCGCGCTGCTGCTCGCCATGATCGTCTCCGCCGGGGTCGCGGGCACCCTGAAGGACCCGACCGCCGACATCACCGGCCAGATCACGCTGGCCGTGCTGTGGCTCCTGCCGACGGCTCACTTCCTGGTGATGGACAGCCGCGCGGTCTGGCTGGCCGGGCCTCCGGCGCCGCAGGCCGTGCCGCACGCCGCTCCGCAGGTCCTCTCGCCGTACGCGGTGCCGAACGTCTCGCCGTACGGGGCCACCGTGCCCGGGCACGGGGCGCCCACGCAGGCCCCCGTGCCCGCTCACGCTCCCGTGCCCGCTCCGGTCGCGCCGACCGCGACCGCCGCCGTCGTCCCCTCGGCGCCCGCCCCCTCGGCCCCCGCCCCCGAAACCGCCCACGACCTGCGCGAGCTGGGCGAGTTGCTGCGCCGCCAGGCCCGCGAGGACCGGCCGTGACCGCCACCCGGCTGATCGCCGGTCGCTACCGGCTCACCGAGAAGATCGGCCACGGCGGCATGGGCCAGGTCTGGGCCGGCCAGGACGAACGACTGCACCGCCCGGTCGCGGTCAAACTGCTCCGCCCCGAGCACCTGCTCCCCGGCGGGACCGGATCCGGAGGCGAACGGGCCCGCCACGGCGACGAGTTGAGCCGCCGCTTCCTGCGCGAGTGCCGGATCACGGCCGCGCTCGACCACCCCGGGCTGGTCACCGTCTTCGACGCGGGCGAGGACGAGGGCGAGCTCTACCTCGTCATGCAGCGCATCCCCGGGGTCAGCCTGGCCGACCTCATCGCCGAGGACGCGCCGTTCCCGATCGAACGCGCGGCGGCCGTCGCCGCCCAGCTGTGCACCGCGCTGGCCGCCGTCCACGCCATCCCGGTGGTCCACCGCGACCTCAAGCCGAGCAACGTCATGGTCCGCGAGGACGGCCGCACCGTCCTGCTCGACCTCGGCATCGCCACCGCCCTCGACACCGAGACCACCCGGCTGACCCTCACCGGCGTGCCCGTCGGCAGCCCCTCCTACATGGCCCCCGAACAGGCCCTCGCCGCCACCACCGACCCGCGCAGCGACCTCTACGCGCTCGGCTGCCTGCTGCACGAGATGCTCGCCGGCGAGGAGCCGTTCCGGGCCCCCACCGCCCTCGGCGTCCTGCGCCGACACGTCGACGAACCACCCGTCCCGCTGCGGGAGTTGCGCCCCGACGTGCCGCAGCCGCTGGAACAGCTGGTGCTCGACCTGCTCGCCAAGCGGCCCGCCGACCGCCCCGCCGACGCCCGGAGCGTGTACGCGCGGCTGCTCCCGCTGCTGCCCCCGGCCGACGGCGCCCCGCAGCCCCGCTACACCCCGCTGCCGGACCCGGCCCGCCCCTTCCGCTACCCGCACCAGCCACAGCCACCGGCCGCCGCGGCCGCCCCGGCGCCCGTGGTCCGCTCCGAGTCACGGCCCTTCCTCATGCCACCCGCCCCCGCGACACCTCCGCCCGTCCCCGCGGAATCCGACCTCGGCGCCGAGTGCGCCCGGCTCTCCGACCTGGTCGACGCCGGCCGCCACACCGAAGTGCTCGGCCTCGCCGCCCGCCTGCTGCCCCGGGCCGAGGCCGAACTCGGCGCCGCCGCACCCCTGGTGCGCACCATCCGCACCATCTACGCCCGCACCCTCCTGCACGAGGGCCACCCCCAGCAGGCCCTCCCCGAGTACCGCCGCCTCGCCGCCACCGCCGACGGCGGCCCGCACGGCCCCCAGGGCCTTGACCACCGCTACCGCGCCGCCATCTGCCTCGACCGGCTCGGCCACGGCGCCGAAGCCCTCACCGAGTACCAGGCCCTCCTCACCGCCCACACCGCCCGCCTCGAATCCGGCCTCGACACCGACCCCGAGCGCGCCTACGACCTCCGCGAACGCATCGGCCTCCACCTCGCCGCCACCGGCGACCCCCAGAACGCCTGGCAGTGGCTGCTCCCCCTCCTCCTCGACCGCGAACGCCGCGACGGCCCCCACCACCCCACCGTCCGCCGCCTCCGCCAGTCCCTCTCCACCCTCACCCCCACCTCCACCCCCTGGCCCCCGACCCCCCACTGACCCCACCACCCCGGCCCCGGACCGTTGCGCCTCCCGGCGCCGCCGGTGGGGATGCTGTGCGGCCCGGTCCCGGTCCCGGGCACCGGCTCCCGGGTGTCGGCTCCGGGCGCCGCTGGTGGGGTCGTTGTGCTGCCCCGGCCCCGACGCCCACTGCTGTCGCCGGGGTTCCGTGCCGGCCCGACCCCCGGGCCCGGCGCGGCCGGTGGGGTTGCGCTGCCGACCTGTGCAGCGGCCTCGATCCTCGCGGGCCGGGCCACTGGAAGCCCTGGCCCCGGCGCATCAGCGGTGGCGCCGTACTGGCCCAGGCGTGCCGTCGTGCCCTCTTCGGAGATTCCCCAGCGGCTCCAGCCCGCCTGAAGCCCCGGACCGTCCCGGGACGCACGGCTTCTCCACCGGCCCTCATCCCGGCCCGCGTGTTGGCTTCCCGCGTTGGACCGGGACGGGCCCGGCCGGCACTCCGGGGCGGGGAGTCGACGGGCTGCG
Source organism: Kitasatospora sp. NPDC058063 (assembly GCF_042885395.1). Classification (NCBI taxonomy): domain Bacteria; kingdom Bacillati; phylum Actinomycetota; class Actinomycetes; order Kitasatosporales; family Streptomycetaceae; genus Kitasatospora; species Kitasatospora sp. NPDC058063. The sequence continues at coordinate 53,257 of NZ_JBHVSD010000022.1, read as the reverse complement.
GTGAGCACAGGGGGCTGCGCTTGCGCGGGCGGGTGGGGTCCATGCCCCGGGAAGGGAGTCCGGGGGCGGGGAACGGGCGGGCGGGGTGGGGGTGCGGGGGTAGGTTCGGGGGGTGACGACGAATGCTGTGCCGACGAAGACTCCGGGCGCGAAGCTGATCCTGCTGACCACCACCCACCGGGTGGCTCCCGGCCTGCTGGCGTGGCCGGCGTGGGAGGCGTTGCGGTCGGCGGGGCGGGTGCTGGTGGGGGACGAGCGGCATCCGCAGGTGGCGGCGGTGCGGCAGGCCGGGGTGGCGGTGGAGGTCGTGCCGGCCGGGTCGGCGCCCGCGTTGGCGCGGCTGCTGACCGGGCAGCCGGCCGGGGCCGGGCCGACGGTGTGGCTGGGCAGTCCGGACGGGGATCCGGGGCTGACCGACGCGCTGGCGAGGCTGGCGGTGGAGCACGCCGGCGAGGTGCCGGAGATCGAGGTGCTGCCCGGCTCGTACGACCTGCCGGGGTCGCGGCTGCTGGACCTGGTGACGGTGATGGACCGGCTGCGTTCCCCGGGCGGCTGCCCCTGGGACGCCGAGCAGACGCACGAGAGCCTGGTGAAGTACCTGGTCGAGGAGGCGTACGAGCTGGTCGAGGCGATCGAGGAGGGGGACCGGGAGGCGCTGCGCGAGGAGTTGGGCGACGTCCTGCTGCAGGTGTTCTTCCACTCCCGGATCGCCGAGGAGCACCCGACCGAGCCGTTCACCGTCGACGACGTGGCCGGGGACATTGTCGAGAAGCTGATGTACCGGCACCCGCACGTGTTCGGGGACGTCGAGGCCGGCGGCGCCGCCGAGGTGGAGGCGAACTGGGAGCAGCTGAAGGCGGCCGAGAAGGCGGACCGCGAGTCGGTGCTGGACGGTGTGCCGGCCGGGCTGCCCGCGATGGCGTACGCGGCGAAGCTGGTGTCCCGGGTGCGCCGGGCGGGCTTCACGGGGGTGCCGGACGAGTCGTACGAGCTGCCGGTCGAGCTGACCGCCGACTCGGCGGGCCGGCTGCTGCTCGCGGTGGCGCAGCGGGCGCACGACGCCGGGGTGGACGTGGACGCGGCGCTGCGGTCGGCCGCGCGCGGTTACCGGGACGCGGTGCGCGCGGCCGAAGGCCTCAAGCCGGCCGGAGAGCCCGGCGGAGAGCCCGACGGGGACCCGGCCGGAGAGTCCGACGGGAAGTAGGCGCTCAGGCCGCCGTGGCGGTGTGCTCCGGGCACCGCTGCGGCGGGACGAGTTCGCCGATGGCCTCGCCGACGAGGACGACGAGTTCGGCGAGCCGCTCCAGGTCGAGGTGGTCGGGCAGTTCGGCCAGCGAGATGATCCGCTCGCCGTCCGGGCCGGCCACGGCGAACAGGTCGATCGGTCCGAGGTGCTTCTCGGCGGTGTCGACGAGGGCGGCGACGTCGCTGGGGCGGCGGATGTCGCCGCAGACGCCGACGACGGGGCAGCCCGGCCGGTCGAGTTCGGCGGCGAGGTCCTCGGCGATGCCGACGTACTGGTCGGCGATGAGCATTCCGGAGGCGCCGGCCGCGGCGAACCGGCGGGCGAGTCCCGCGCCCGAACCGCCGTCGAGGACCGCGATGACGACGACTGACCCGCTGACCCGCATGGCCTGCTCCTCCCTGTGGACGACACCGCACCGGCGCCCACGCGTACTGCGGAGGATCGTAGGCACGTCCTGACCCTCCGCAACAGGGATTACCCCGCAGGTGACCAGGCTCACGCCCGCACCGCGGCCAAGAGTCGGCCAAGAGCTGTCCATTGACCGTCCGCGGACAGTCAACGAGCCGTCCATGAACCGTCCATGGGCCGTCCGCGGAGCATCGGCAGGACGGCCGCGGACCGTCGGCGGGAGGAGCGGCGGCCCGCCGGGGCGGGGCGTGCCCGTCGCACCGGATACGGTCGGTCCATGCCAGCTCAGCCCGACTCCGCCCGGCCCGCCGCCACGCCGTCCGACGCCACCGCCCCGCAGCTGTTCACCTGGGAGTTCGCCTCCGACCCGTACCCCGCCTACGCCTGGCTGCGCGAGCACGCCCCGGTGCACCGCACCACGCTGCCGAGCGGGGTGGAGGCCTGGCTGGTGACCCGGTACGCGGACGCCCGGCAGGCGCTCGCGGACAGCCGGCTGTCGAAGAACCCGGCGCACCACAGCGAGCAGGCGCACCGCACCGGCCGGGTGGGCATCCCGGGGGAGCGGCAGGCGGACCTGATGACCCACCTGCTGAACATCGACCCGCCGGACCACACCCGGCTGCGCAGGCTGGTGTCGAAGGCGTTCACCCCGCGCCGGGTGGCCGAGTTCGAGCCGCGGGTGCAGCAGCTCACCGACCGGCTGATCGACGGCTTCGCGCAGCGCGGTTCGGCGGACCTGATCCACGAGTTCGCCTTCCCGCTCCCCATCTACGCGATCTGCGACCTGCTGGGCGTGCCGGCCGAGGACCAGGACGACTTCCGGGACTGGGCCGGGATGATGGTGCGCCACACGAAGCCGGGTCACGGCGGCGGCCAGCGCGGCGGCGTGGGGCGGGCGGTGAAGCGGATGCGGGCGTACCTGCTGGAGCTGATCCACCGCAAGCGCGCGGACCTCGGGGACGACCTGATCTCGGGTCTGATCCGGGCCAGTGACCACGGTGAGCACCTGACCGAGAACGAGGCCGCGGCGATGGCCTTCATCCTCCTGTTCGCGGGTTTCGAGACCACCGTGAACCTGATCGGCAACGGCACGTACGCCCTGCTGCGCAATCCGGAGCAGCGCCGGTTGCTGCAGGAGTCGGTGGCCCGCGGGGAGAGCGCGCTGCTGGAGACCGGGATCGAGGAACTCCTGCGCTACGACGGGCCGGTGGAGATGGCGACCTGGCGGTTCGCGACCCGTCCGCTGGCCATCGGCGGGGTGGACATCCCGGTCGGTGACCCGGTGCTGGTGGTGCTCGCCGCGGCGGACCGCGACCCGGCCCGGTTCGCGGCCGAGAACACCCTGGACCTGGCCCGGACGGACAACCCCCACCTGGGCTTCGGGCACGGCATCCACTACTGCATCGGCGCTCCGCTCGCCCGCTTGGAGGGCCGTGCCGCGCTGACCACGCTGCTTTCCCGGCTGCCCGATCTCCGGCTCGCGGAAAACGCGGACGACCTGCGGTGGCGCGGTGGTCTGATCATGCGTGGGCTGCGCGAACTGCCGGTGGAATTCAGTCCGGAGAGCCGCTCCCCGCACGCCTCTCCGCAGACCCCTTCGCACGCTCCTTCGCAGGCCTCTCCGCAGGCCTCTCCGAACACTCCCGCCACGCCTCCGACGTGCTGAGATCGCACTGACGGGACGTCGTGAACCACCTGCCGACGGGGGTGTGAACACCCATCAATCCGGACATAACACCGCCGTTGGTAGGCGATCGAACACACGCCGTAATTATTGTGTGATATCGACGATATGAGCTTGTGATTGGTCTGATGATCTGTCTACTCTCCCTGGAGTTCGCAGCTGCGGACCTCGTACGCGGAACGCCGAGTCCTGCCCGCCGCGTCACGGGAAACCGACCAGAACCCTGGGCAGGGGCGGGGGAACCAGGTTTGTTGCCGTCTCCCCACGGCTTGGGGTGAAGCCGCCCGAGCGGAATCGTTTCCGCATACGGCGGCCGGGCCACCTCCCGGTCCGAACCCGACAGCTCACCTCGCAGGCGTGCGGAGAGGGACCTCTTCATGCTGTTCGTTGGAACTGGCCGTCACCGTCGTCGCACCCAGGCCGAGAAGGCCATCGCCGTCGCCGGTGTGGCCGGCGTCGGACTCGCGATGCCGCTCCTCACCGCCACCGGCGCCTCCGCCGCCCCCGCCTCCACCTGGGACGCCGTCGCCCAGTGCGAGGCCGGTGGCAACTGGAGCATCAACACCGGCAACGGCTTCTACGGCGGCCTCCAGTTCACCTCCAGCACCTGGAAGGCGTACGGCGGTACCGCCTACGCGCCGCAGGCCAACCAGGCCAGCAAGGCCCAGCAGATCTCGGTCGCCGAGAAGGTGCTGGCCTCGCAGGGCCCGGGCGCCTGGCCGGTCTGCTCCCAGAAGGCCGGTCTGACCAAGGGCGGCGCCCCGGCCGCGGTCGACACCTCCTCGGACGCCAAGCCGCAGTCCGCCCCCAAGCAGCAGACCCCGAAGCCCGCCGCCAAGCCGGCCGAGAAGCCGGTCGCGCAGCAGCCCGCCGCCCAGAAGCAGGCCCAGAAGCCCGCCGCGCAGCCGGTCCAGCAGGCCGCCCCGCAGCAGCAGGCGCAGCCGCAGACCCCGGGCTTCTCCGGCAAGGCCGGCTGGGACGCCGACGCCAAGGTGTACTGGTACCAGAGCAACGGCGCCTGGTACTGGACCAGCCACCAGAGCGTCTACCAGCAGTACGCCGGCCAGGCCGCCGCCCAGCCGCAGTACGCCCCGCAGGCCGCGCAGTCGGCCCCGCAGACCGCCGGCCACGACTACACCGTCCGCGCCGGTGACACCCTGTCGACCATCGCCGCCGCCCAGGGCGTGTCCGGCGGCTGGCACGCGCTGTACGAGCAGAACCACGGCACGGTCGGCGGCGACCCGAACCTGATCATGCCCGGCCAGGTGCTGCACCTCGGCTGAGCCGGCCCGCTCGACGCCGGCCCGCTCGACGCCGGCCCGCCCGCCGCACCCGGCGCCGATGCCGCCCCGGCCCACCGTCCGAAGGGGACCGGTCCTACCGGTCCCCTTCGTCCGCATTCGCCCGCTCCGGTGGGACAAGCTGGGACAAGCAGGTGAACTACCGGTGGGTAGTGGGGCCACACGCTGAGACGGGACCGAGGCGGACGTGGCCCCGGGAGCCCGGGCGGTTAGGCTCTGGTCGTAACGACTCCGCAATCGTCCTGCTGACAGCACCCACCGTCAGACCGGACCCTGCTTCCGCAAGGAGATGCCTCGTGCCGTCCATCGATGTCGTCGTAGCCCGTGAGATCCTCGACTCCCGCGGCAACCCCACGGTCGAGGTCGAGGTCGGCCTCGACGACGGCAGCACGGGTCGTGCCGCTGTCCCGTCGGGTGCTTCCACCGGTGCCTTCGAGGCGCTGGAGCTGCGTGACGGTGACAAGAACCGCTACTTCGGCAAGGGCGTCGAGAAGGCCGTCCTGGCCGTCATCGAGCAGATCGGCCCGGAGCTGGTCGGCTACGACGCCACCGAGCAGCGCCTGATCGACCAGGCCATGCTGGACCTGGACGCCACCCCGGACAAGTCCTCGCTCGGCGCCAACGCCATCCTGGGCGTCTCGCTGGCCGTCGCGCACGCCGCCTCCGAGGCCAGCGACCTGCCGCTGTTCCGCTACCTGGGCGGCCCGAACGCGCACGTCCTGCCGGTCCCGATGATGAACATCCTCAACGGCGGGTCGCACGCGGACTCCAACGTCGACATCCAGGAGTTCATGATCGCCCCGATCGGCGCGGAGTCCTTCTCCGAGGCCGTCCGCTGGGGCGTCGAGGTCTACCACACGCTCAAGGGCGTGCTGAAGGAGCGCGGCCTGTCCACCGGTCTGGGCGACGAGGGCGGTTTCGCCCCGAACCTGGACTCCAACCGCGAGGCCCTGGACCTCATCGTCGAGGCCATCGAGAAGGCCGGCTACGTGCCCGGCCGTGACGTCGCGCTGGCCCTGGACGTCGCCTCCTCCGAGTTCTACGAGGACGGCGCCTACCAGTTCGAGGGCAAGGACCTCACCGCCGCCGAGCTCATCGAGTACTACGCCGAGCTGGTCGCCGCCTACCCGCTGGTCTCCATCGAGGACCCGCTGGACGAGTCCGACTGGGACGGCTGGAAGGCCATGACCGACAAGCTGGGCGACAAGGTGCAGCTGGTCGGCGACGACCTGTTCGTCACCAACCCGGCCCGCCTGGCCCGCGGCATCGAGACCGGCACCGCCAACGCGTTGCTGGTGAAGGTGAACCAGATCGGCTCGCTGACCGAGACCCTGGACGCCGTCGAGCTGGCCCAGCGCAACGGCTACCGCTGCATGATGTCGCACCGCTCCGGCGAGACCGAGGACGTCACCATCGCCGACCTGGCCGTCGCCACCAACTGCGGCCAGATCAAGACCGGTGCCCCGGCCCGCTCCGAGCGCGTCGCCAAGTACAACCAGCTGCTGCGCATCGAGGAGATCCTCGACGACGCCGCCGAGTACGCCGGCCGCGGCGCCTTCCCGCGCTTCCGCGCCGCGGAGTAGCAGGAACGGCCGCTCCGTGGAGCGACCGGTCCCGGCCGCCGCGCGGAGCGATCCGCACGGCGAGCACGAGGGCCGGGCGCTCCCGGTAGCGCACGCCTGACCGGTGCCCCGCCGTTCACCCCGTAGGGTGGACGGCGGGGCACCGTCGCGACCAGGAGGGGATACGGGAGATGGCTGGCTGGAGGATCCCGGGCTTGGCGGCCCGGCCCCGGTTCACGAGCCGGGCGACCGTCCTCGTCCTGGTGCTCTGTTCGCTGGTGGCGATCCTCGCCTACCCGACGCGGCAGTTCATCTCCCAGCGCGCCGAGATCTCCGCCCAGCGGGCGAAGGCCGACCACGCGCGCCAGCAGGTCGAGCAGCTGCGCCGGGAGAAGGCCCGCTGGCAGGACCCGGAGTACGTCAAGGCGCAGGCCCGCGCCCGGCTGCACTACGCGGTGCCGGGGGAGACCCCGTACATCGCGGTGGATCCGGCCGGCCGGGCCTCCGCCCAGCCCTCCTCGTCCGCGGCGGGTGCGGCCTCCTCCGGCAGCGCGGCCTCCGCAAGCGCCGCCGACCGGACGAAGGCCGCCAAGCCCTGGTACGCCGGCATCTGGGATTCGGTGGACGCCGCCGACACCGCGGCGGCGGCCCCCGCCACCCCCCTTCCCCTCCCACCGTCCCCCGTTGGAGACACCTCCCCCCATGACCACTGAGAACCACCCCTCCGTCTCCGACGCCGACGTCGCGGCCATCGCCGCCCAGCTCGGCCGGGTGCCGCGCGGCCTGCGCGGCGTGGCGCACCGCTGCCCCTGCGGCAACCCGGACGTCGTGGAGACGGCCCCCCGGCTGCCGGACGGTACGCCGTTCCCCACGCTCTACTACCTGACCTGCCCCAAGGCCGCCTCGCTGATCGGCACCCTGGAGGCGGAGGGCGTGATGAAGGACCAGAGCGCCCGGCTGGCCGAGGACCCGGAGCTGGCGGCCTCCTACCAGAGGGCGCACGAGGACTACATCGCCCGGCGCGACGCGATCGAGGTGCTGGAGGGCTTCCCGAGCGCCGGCGGCATGCCGGACCGGGTGAAGTGCCTGCACGTGCTGGTCGGCCACTCGCTGGCGGCCGGCGAGGGCGTCAACCCGCTCGGCGACGAGGCGATCGGCATGCTGGAGGACTGGTGGGCCAAGGGCCCGTGCGTCTCCCCGGCGGAGGTCGAGGCCGCCGGTGAGCGGGTCGCCCGCAACCGCGCCAAGGAGCAGGACCACGAGGCCGTGATCGCCGCCAAGGAGCAGAAGACCGCCGAGCGCGCCGCGAAGAAGCGCGCCGAGGAGGAAGCCGCGGCGGAGCGGGAGTCCGAGTGAGCACGACCCGCGTGGCCGCGATCGACTGCGGCACCAACTCGATCCGCCTGCTGGTCGCCGACCTCGACCCGGAGACGGGGGAGATCACCGACCTCGACCGCCGGATGATCGTCAACCGGCTGGGCCAGGGCGTGGACCGCACCGGTCGGCTGCACCCCGACGCGCTGGCCCGCACCTTCGCGGCCTGCCGGGAGTACCAGGAGATCATCGCCGGCTTCGGCGTCGGCCCGGAGCGGGTCCGCTTCGTCGCCACCAGTGCCTCCCGGGACGCCGAGAACAGCGACGAGTACGTCAAGGGCGTGCGCGACATCCTGGGCGTCGAGCCCGAGGTGGTGAGCGGCGAGGAGGAGGCGCACCTGTCCTTCGTGGGCGCCACCAAGGAACTGACGGGCGGTCAGTTCCCCGGTCCGTACCTGGTGTTCGACCTCGGCGGCGGCTCCACCGAGTTCGTGCTCGGCTCGGAGGACGTCCAGGCGGCGCGCTCGGTGAACATCGGTTGCGTGCGGCTCACCGAGCGGTACTTCGGCGACGCCGAGCTGCCCTCGGAGGAGCAGGTCGAGGCCGCCCGGGCGCACGTGCGGGCGGAGCTGGACCGGGCCGAGGAGGTCGTCCCGCTGACCGGCGCGGCCACCCTGGTGGGTCTGGCCGGGACGGTCACCACGGTGTCCGCGATCGCCCAGGGCCTGCCCGGCTACGACTCGGCGGCGATCCACCACTCGCGGATCGGCCGGGACCGGGTCGCCGGGATCGCCCGGGAGCTGCTGGCCGCCACCCACGCCGAGCGCGCGGCCATCCCGTCGATGCACCCGGGCCGGGTGGACGTGATCGCGGCCGGGGCGCTGGAGCTGCTGGAGATCATGGAGCGCACCGGCGCCGCCGAGGTGGTCGTGAGCGAGCACGACATCCTCGACGGAATCGCCTGGGGTATTGCCTCCTGACCCCGTGCGGGGCTTACCCGGACCGGCCCCGGCACCCCTTTCGGGGGGCCGGGGCCGGGGCGCGCCCGAGCGCGGGTGGAAAAGTTCGTGAATTTCTTCACATGGCGATCCGGCCATTCGCCGCACCCACCCGCCCGCTACGTCCGAAATGTGGGACCGAAGGCCTGCTGACCGGGTAGCCCATGGGATCGCAGGTCAGGGCTCGCTTGAGGTTTGAAATTCGAAATCATGCGCGGGAACCCGGGCGCTGTGCGGATCGTTGCTGCTCAGGCCGGTCGTGCTCCGGCGCGCGCTCGCGCGGGGCCGTCCAGGGGTGGGGGTCGCCGTGCCGGGCCCGGTTTTGCGGCCGCGCAGTGTAGCACGGGGGGTCCTTCATCTTGTGACCGGGCTCACGAAGGCTGCTCCGGACGGTGCTGGATACTTTCGGATATGAGCACCACGGAGCGTCCTCGCATCCTCATTGTCGGCGGTGGTTACGTCGGCCTGTATGCCGCGATGCGCATCCTCAAGAAGATGCGTTACGGCGAAGCGACCGTCACGGTCGTGGACCCGCGGTCGTACATGACGTACCTGCCCTTCCTCCCCGAGGCGGCCGGCGGCAACGTCGCGCCCCGCAACCTCGTCGCGCCGCTGCGCAGCGCCCTCAAGCAGGCGGAGGTGCTGACCGGGTCCGTCACCGGCATCGACCACGCCCGCAAGGTCGCCACCATCCAGCCCGCGGCCGGCGACAGCTACGAGCTGCCCTTCGAGTACCTGGTCGTCGCGACCGGCTCGGTCTCCCGCACCTTCCCGATCCCGGGTCTGGCGGAGAACGGCATCGGCATGAAGACGGTCGAGGAGGCCATCGGCCTCCGCAACCACGTCATGGCCCAGCTCGACAAGGCCGAGTCCACCACGGACGAGGAGATCCGCCGCAAGGCGCTGACCTTCGTGGTGATCGGTGGCGGCTTCGCCGGCATCGAGACCGTCGCCGAGGTCGAGGACATGGCCCGCGACGCGGCCAAGCTGTACAAGACCGTCAGCCGCGAGGACATGCGCTTCGTGGTGGTCGAGGCGGCCAACCGCATCCTCCCCGAGATGGGCCCGGACCTCGGTCTGTGGACCAAGGAGAAGCTCGAGGAGCGCAACATCGAGGTCTACATCGAGACCTCCATGGACTCCTGCGTCGACGGCCACGTCATGCTGAAGAACGGCATGGAGATGGACGCCTCCACCATCGTGTGGACGGCCGGCGTGAAGCCGAACCCGGTGCTGTCCGAGTTCGGCCTGCCGCTGGGCCCGCGCGGCCACGTCGACACCGCGCCGACCCTCCAGGTCCAGGGCTTCGACTACGTCTGGGCCGCCGGCGACAACGCCCAGGTGCCGGACCTCGCCGCCGGCGAGGGCGCCTGGTGCCCGCCGAACGCGCAGCACGCCTGCCGCCAGGCCGTCGTCCTCGGCGACAACGTGATCTCCGGCATGCGCGGCTTCCCGCAGAAGGAGTACAAGCACAAGAACCTCGGTGCGGTCGCCGGCCTCGGCCTGCACAAGGGCGTGGCGATCCTCTTCGGCAAGTACAAGCTGAAGGGCCGTCCGGCCTGGTGGTTCCACCGCCTGTACCACGGCGCGATGGTGCCGACCTTCAACCGCAAGGTCCGCGTCTTCACCGACTGGACGCTCGCGATGTTCCTCAAGCGCGAGATGGTCGGCCTCGCCCAGATGGAGCGGCCGCAGCTTCCGATCCAGGAGGTCACTCCGCCCACCAAGCCCGTCGAGGCCGCCAAGCCGGCCGCCGACAAGGCACTCGCCAGCAAGTAAGCGACTGAGACCCCGGTGTGGGAGCACCGGGGTATGAGTCGGAGGCCCTCCGCCCGGCAGCGTTGCCGGACCACGACCTCCGTGGTGCTCAGCCGGCCGTGCGACCGGGCGGAGTACAGAAGTAGAAGGTCCCCTGCCGAAACCCTCCGGCAGGGGACCTCTCTCGTCGCGGGACCGGTCAGTCGGTCTTGATGCTCGACAGGATGTCCAGCTTGGACGCCCGGCGGGCCGGCCAGATCGCGGCCACCAGGCCGACCACCCCGGCCAGCGCCAGGAACATCGCCAGCTGGCCGTACGGCAGGACCGTGGTCAGGCCGGAGAGGCTGGACTTCAGGGTGCCGTTGATCGCCCAGGCGATGAAGCAGCCGAGCAGCAGGCCGATGCCGGCGCCGAACAGCGAGATCACCACGGACTCCAGACGGACCATCCGCTTGATGCCGCTGCGGTCCAGGCCGATCGCCCGCAGCATCCCGATCTCGCGCTTGCGCTCGAAGACCGACATCGCCAGCGTGTTGACCACGCCCAGGATCGCGATCAGGACCGCCATCCCCAGCAGGCCGTACATCAGGTTCAGCGCGAAGGTGATGGTCTGGCTGAACTCGTCCCGGACGTCCTGCTTGGACTTCACGTCGATCACCGGGTTGGCGCCGGTGGCGTCCTTGAGCGCCTGCTTGAGGCCGTCGGTGGCGCCGTCCTTGCCCTTGACCAGAACGTCGGAGACGTACGGCTTCGGCTCGTGCTTGGCGATCTCGCTGTTGGCCAGCATGACCGGGCCGAGCATGCCGCCGGCCTTGTACACGCCGCCGACGGTGAGCTGCCCGGTGGACTCGTCCGGGTAGGCCACGGTCAGCACCGAGCCGGTGGTGACGTTCAGCTTCTTGGCGGCGTCCTCGTCGAGCAGCAGCTGACCCTTGCCGAAGCCGGCGGTGGAGCCGCTGGTCAGCTCGACGTCGGCGAGCTGGTCGAGGACGGCCGCGTCCAGGCCGTTGACCGTCCTGCTGGTGCCGTTGAGCTCCCAGTACGAGGTCGTCATCGCCGAGGAGGCGGCCACCCCGGGGGCCTTGGCGATCTGGGCGGGCACCTGCTCGGACAGGCTCATGCCGTTGGCGGCACCGACGATGAAGTCGGCCTTCATCGAGCTGGTGACGGCCCGGTCGATGGTGTCGTTGACCGAGGCGCCGATCACGGTGAGCCCGGTGACCAGGGTCAGACCGATGGTCAGCGCGGCGGCGGTGGCCGCGGTGCGGCGCGGGTTGCGCACCGCGTTCTGCTGGGCGAGCTTGCCCGGGGTGCCGCCGAGACCGCGCAGCAGCGGGCCGACCAGCGCGACCACCGGACGGGAGAGCAGCGGCAGCAGGACGAACACGCCGATCAGGGCCAGGAAGGCGCCCAGGCCGACCGGCAGCCGGCCGCTGTCGTTGCCGGTGGAGGCGCCGTAGCCGATCAGGGCGAGGCCGCCGCCGGCGAGCACCGAGCCGATCGTGTTGCGGACCACCAGGCTCTTCTGGGAGACCGGCTGGTCGCCGCTGCTCATCGCGGCCACCGGGGCGATCCGGGAGGCGCGCATGGCGGGCAGCAGGGCCGACATGACCGTCACCAGGACGCCGACCACGACCGTCACCGCGACGGTGAGCGGCTTGATCACCAGCGAGCCGTTCGGCATGTTCTCGTTCATCGCGCCGATCAGCGACTGCATCCCGGCGCCGATCCCGATGCCGGCGACCAGGCCGGCCACCGCCGAGACGGTGCCGATCAGCAGGGCCTCGATCAGCACGGACCGGGTGACCTGCTTGCGGCTGGCGCCGATGGCGCGCATCAGGGCCAGTTCCTTGGTGCGCTGGGCGACCAGCATGGTGAAGGTGTTGGCGATGATGAAGATGCCGACGAAGAGCGAGATGAAGGCGAAGACCAGGAGCATCGTGCGCATGCTGCTGGTGCTCCTGGTGATCATGTCCTGCTCGTCGGCCTTGAGCTTGGCGCCGGTCTCGACGTCGAACTGGTGGCCGGAGGGCACCACGGGCTGGGCCTGGGCGAGCAGCGCGTCCTGGCTGGTGCCGGGCTTGGCGGTGAGCACGATGCCGCTGTAGCGGCCCGGCTCCAGCAGGGTCTGCTGGGCGGTGGCCCGGTCGAACAGGGTGAGCGAGCCGCCGGTGTTGACCACCGGGTCGTCGGTGGTGAAGACGCCGGTGAGCCTGGCCTCGACGACCGGGCCGTTGGCGGCGACGCGGACGGTGTCGCCGACCTTGTAGCCGCCCTTGTCGGCGGTCTTGCGGTCGAGTGCGATCTCCTTGGCGGCCTTCGGGCCCTGGCCCTCGACCATCGGGTAGCGCGGGTCCTTGCCGTCCTGGCCCGGCGCGAAGTTGGCGCCCTTGGCGGCCCAGACCTGGCCGATCAGGTTGCCCTTCTTGTCGGCGACGCCGGTGAAGCCGCTGACGACGCCTCGGGCGCCGGCGGTGCCCGGCAGGGCGGACAGCTGCTGGACGGTGGCGTCGGTGAGGGCGGCCGAGCCGCCCTCGCTCTTCTGCCGGGCGGAGGCGGCGGAGCCGGCCGCGCGGTCCACCACCTGGACCGAGACGTCCGAGTAGCTCTTGGAGTTGCTGTCCCGCATGGCCTTGCCGAAGGTGTCGGAGAAGACCATCGTTCCGGCCACGAAGGCGGTGCCGAGCATGACGGCCAGTGCCGTCATCAGCAGTCGGCCCTTGTGGGCCAGCACATTGCGCAGTGCGGTGCGATACATGGGGTGTCCTGGGAAGGGTGGTGAGCGGCTTCGGCCGCCGGGCCGGATCGGTCGGGTGTCAGCTGGTGCGGCCCTTGGCGTCGAAGCGGCGCATGCGGTCCAGGACGGTGTCGGCGGTGGGGTGGTGGAGTTCGTCGACGATGCGGCCGTCGGCGAGGAAGACGACGCGGTCGGCGTAGGAGGCGGCGACCGGGTCGTGGGTGACCATGACGACGGTCTGGCCGAGTTCGCGCACCGAGTTGCGCAGGAAGGAGAGGATCTCGGCGCCGGAGCGGGAGTCGAGGTTTCCGGTGGGCTCGTCGGCGAAGATGATGTCGGGCTTGCCGGCCAGGGCGCGGGCGCAGGCGACGCGCTGCTGCTGGCCGCCGGAGAGCTGGGAGGGGCGGTGGCTGAGGCGGCCGGAGAGGCCGACGGTGTCGACGACGCGGTCGAGCCAGGCCTTGTCGACCTTGCGGCCGGCGATGTCCATCGGGAGGGTGATGTTCTCCAGGGCGGTCAGGGTGGGGAGCAGGTTGAAGGCCTGGAAGATGAAGCCGATGTGGTCGCGGCGCAGCTGGGTGAGCTGCTTGTCCTTGAGGCCGACGAGCTCGGTGTCGCCGATGGTGGAGGAGCCGGAGGAGACGGTGTCCAGGCCGGCCATGCAGTGCATGAGGGTGGACTTGCCGGAGCCGGACGGGCCCATGATGGCGGTGAACTCGCCCTGGGGGAAGGTCACGGTGACGTTGTCGAGGGCGACGACGCGGGTCTCCCCCTCCCCGTAGACCTTGTTCAGGCCGGTGGCTCGGGCGGCCGCCAGGCCGGTGCGGACGGCGGTTGCGGTCGGCGTGGTCACGGGGGGCTCCTTGTGCTCGTGGACTTGTACCTCCATGCTCCGCGACGTGATCATGGTCTTGCGTCGCTCCGCCGGACGGTTGGCCCTACCGCCGCTGGGCGTACGGGAGGGCTGGACCCTCCTCCTGCGGTATGACGTGAACCCTGAGGCGGCGGGATGGCCGGAACGGATATCCTTCGTGGCCGAATCCCGGACAGTTCGTCAGATGGCAAGGAAACATGACAACTTCCGGGGCAGGGAACATGCGAAAGAGTGAGTCGGGCGACTAGGCTCAGGGTGGTTTCGCAAGAGCCCGGATGGTGGAACGCAGACACGGGCAGCTTAAAACTGCTTGGCCGCGAGGCCGTGCCGGTTCGAGTCCGGCTCCGGGCACTGACAACCGCGGGGGCGCCGACGGCGTCCCCGCCGGTCGTTGTTCACCGGATCCTCCTCGCGGCGTATCCCGGAATTTTTGCCAAGCCATTACCCTTGTACACGGGCGGTGCAGTGCCGCCACGGAGGGAATGAGCAATGAGAAGCAGCAACCCGGTCTTCTCGCGGGAGGGGTCCTTCACCCGCGACTCCGGCTACGCGGGGTTCGGTACCACCGCGCAGGCCGGGAGCCCGTACGGCCAGAACGCGCAGGGTCAGAACCCCTACGCGGGTACGCCCTACGCCCAGCAGCCGCAGGGCCAGGCCCCCATGACCGACGAGCAGCTCTACGAGCTGTACAACGGGCCGTCGGCCGGCCCGGCGGCCACCGGGCGGATGACGCTGGACGACGTGGTCGCCCGCACCGCCATGACGCTGCTGACGCTGGTCGTCGCCGGCGCGGTGGCCTGGTTCGCGCTGCCGTTCGAGAACTTCGGCTTCGCGATCGCCGCCAGCCTGGTGGCCATGGTCGTCGGCCTGGTGGTCTCCTTCAAGCGCAGCGTCAGCCCGCCGCTGATCCTCACCTACGCGGCCCTCCAGGGCTTCGCGATGGGCGCCGTCTCGCACGCCTTCAACACCTGGCTGAACGGCATCGTGATCCAGGCGGTCCTGGGTACGGCGGCGGTCTTCGCGGCGATGCTGTTCGCCTACAAGAGCGGAAAGATCCGGGTCACCGCCCGCTACCAGCGGATCGGCATCGCGATCGCGCTGGGCTTCGTGCTGCTGATGATGGTCAACATGGTCGCGATGGCCTTCGGCGCCGACATGGGCCTGCGCTCCGGCCCGCTGGGCATCGTGGTCGGCCTGATCGGCATCGGCCTGGGCGCCTTCTTCCTGTCGCTGGACTTCGCGTCGATCGAGGAGGCCATCGCCCAGGGCGCCCCGCAGCGGGAGTCCTGGCGGGCCGCCTTCGGGCTGACCCTGTCGCTGGTCTGGATCTACATGGAGATGCTGCGGCTGATCGCGATCCTGCGCGGCGACGACTGACGGCCCCTTCCTTCGTGAACCACTGCCGCCGGGCCCCGGAGCGACTCGCTCCGGGGCCCGGCGGCTTTTCGCCTAGGCTCGCTGCCATGCATGACGTAGCGCCCCTGGACGTGGATCCCCTGGTCGAAGCCGCCGAATCCCTGGCGGATCGTTTCCGCTCGCTGCCGCAGAGCAAGCTGCTGGGCGCCGTGCCCGGGTACGGGTCGCGGGCGGCGGCCGCGCTGGAGCTGGCCCGGCGGCTGGTCGCGCTGACGGCGGCGGTGGAGGGCGGCCCGCGGCGGGAGTTCCCGGACGCCGGGGCCTTCGCGGCGGGGGACCAGCTGGCCGTCGCCGCCCACGACCTGGCGGCCGCGCTCGCGGCGCTGCCGGAGGGCGCGGAGGTGGCGCTGCCGGACGGGCCGGTGGCGGCGGCCGAGGTGCTGGCCGCGGCGGTGGCCGCGGTGCGGGAGACGGCGGCGCTCTGCGGCTGAGGCCCCGGGACGCGCACACGCCGAAGGCCGGCCGGGTCGGTAACCCCGTGACCCGGCCGGCCTTCGGTGCGCCGCGCGCTGGTGATCCGGCGATCCGGTGAGCCGGTGTCAGATGCTGGCGACCACCCGGTCGGCGAGCACGTAGACGGCCTCCTCGTCGGTGGAGAAGGTCAGCGAGTACGAGCCGGAGAAGCGCGAGCCGCCGAGCAGTCGGACGTGCTCACCGGCACGGACCGCGTCGATCAGCCGGTAGGCGGCCTCCCGGTCGCCCGGGGCCACGCAGAGGGTGGTGCCGTCGGCGAAGGCGTACACGTCCAGGGTGCCCAGCGGGCCGGGGCGGACGTCGATCAGGGCGACGGCCTCCTCGGCGAGGGCGGCCAGCCGGGTGTCGGTCCACTCCCGGGACGGCGCCTGGCTGGGCACGAAGTCGGGGTGCGAGGGGTGGCGGCGCGGGTCGGGCGCGGCGACCGGGGCCTCCTCGACGGCCTGATCGGCGTCCAGCAGCCCGGCCTCCAGGCCGGTGGCCAGCAGGTCGGCCTCGCGGCGGGCCCGGGCGTCCTTGGTCTCGCCGGACGGGTGGCCGGGGCGCAGCGGGACACCGCCCTCGGTGCCGGGCTCGGCCGGGGCGGTGCCGCCCTCGTTGATCAGGTCCTCCAGTGCGGAGCGCAGCGCCTCGCCGAACTCCGGGTCCATCGTCCCGGCGTTGTCGACGGCGTCCTGCGGGCCGGTGGGGCGGGGGAAGAACAGCGGCCACTCGTCGGTGCCGGAGAACGCGCCGGAGAACGGGGAGTCGAACAGCGGGGCGTCCTCGGCCGCGCGGGCCTCCTGCTCGGCCCAGAACGCCCGGGCCTCGGTGATCTCCCGCTCGCGGTCGGCGGCGAGCGCCTCGGCGACGGCCCGGCGTATCGCGGCCTCGTCCACCGGGGCGGGCTCGGCCGGGGCCGCGGCCTGCGCGTCCAGTCGGCGGGAGAGTCCGCGGAGGTGGAGCAGCACGGCGGTCGACACGGCGATCAGGATCAGCAGCAGGATGGTGTAGACGGCGCTCACGGAACGTACTCCTAGCGAGGAGCGGAACGGGGTTACGTGTCCACACTGCCGCATGCGGGGCTGTTACCGCAGTGGCGAATGTCCAATTCGTCCAGGACTTTCGCTCTTGTCCCCAAATTGTTAGGTAACACCGTTCTACGCAGTGGAGTTGATCCGCTCCGCAGTGTCGATTTCCGGGCCGAAAACGAACGAAAAGAGGGCCGGATCGACCTCGCGGTGTGATTCGGCCCTCAATTACGCTGCGTCACTCCAAATGGGTGGTCCAGACCCTTCGGAGGGTGACCCGGGGGTCAGCTCAGGCGCTCGACGACCATCGCCATGCCCTGGCCGCCGCCGACGCACATGGTCTCCAGGCCGAACTGCTTGTCGTGCCACTGCAGGGAGTTGATCAGGGTGGTGGTGATCCGGGCGCCGGTCATGCCGAAGGGGTGGCCGATCGCGATCGCGCCGCCGTTGACGTTCAGCTTGTCCAGGTCCACGCCGAGGTCACGGTAGGAGGGGATCACCTGGGCCGCGAAGGCCTCGTTGATCTCGACCAGGTCGATGTCGTCGATGGTCAGGCCGGCCCGCTTGAGCGCCTGCCGGGAGGCCTCGACCGGGCCGTAGCCCATGATCTCGGGGGAGAGCGCGCTGACGCCGGTGGAGACCACCCGGGCGAGCGGGGTGATGCCGAGCTCGCGGGCCTTGGTGTCGGACATGATGACCAGCGCGGCCGCGCCGTCGTTCAGCGGGCAGCAGTTACCGGCCGTCACGGTGCCGTCCGGGCGGAACACCGGCTTCAGACCGGACACGCCCTCCAGGGTGACGCCGGCGCGCGGGCCGTCGTCCTTGCTGACCACGGTGCCGTCCGGGAGCGTCACCGGGGTGATCTCGCGCTCCCAGAAGCCGGACGCGATGGCGGCCTCGGCGAGGTTCTGCGAGCGGACGCCGAACTCGTCCTGCTCGGCGCGGGTGATGCCCTTGAGCGCGGCCAGGTTCTCGGCGGTCTGGCCCATCGCGATGTAGGCGTCCGGCAGCAGGCCGTCCTCGCGCGGGTCGTGCCACGCGCCGCCGCCCTCCTCCGCGCGCTTCTTGGTGCGGGCCTGGGCCTCGTCGAAGACCGGGTTCATGGTGCCCGGCATGCCGTCCGAGGTGCCGTTCACGCTGCGGGAGACGGTCTCCACGCCGGCCGAGACGAACACGTCGCCCTCGCCCGCCCGGATCGCGTGCAGCGCCATCCGCGTGGTCTGCAGCGAGGAGGAGCAGTAGCGGGTGATGGTCGCGCCGGGCAGGTAGTCCATGCCCATCTGGACGGCCACGATGCGGGCCAGGTTGTGGCCCTGCTCGCCGCCGGGCAGGCCGCAGCCCAGCATCAGGTCGTCGATCTGGCGGGGGTCGAGCTGGGGCACCTTGGCCAGGGCGGCCTGGATGACGTGGGCGGTCAGGTCGTCCGGGCGGACGTCCTTGAGCGAGCCCTTGAAGGCCCGGCCGATCGGCGAACGGGCAGCGCTGACGATGACGGCTTCGGGCATGGCGGGCTCCTCGCTGGGTGACGGCGGACCTGGCGTCCGGGAGGAAAGTTACCGCCTGGTAGGTCAGTCGTCACCCGCACCAGCGTGTGAGCTGGCCGACGTATTCCCAGGGGCTTCGCCGGGATGCGGACCGGCTTCCTTCCCGCTCTCCGGGCCGGTCGGGCCGATCCGCAGCCGGTGCCTCAGCTGGGCCCAGCGGCGGCCCGCGCCCTCCGCCGCCACGGCCGCCACCTCGGTGCCCTCCCGCCCGGCCGCCGCGGCGGCCGCGACCGCGACCGGCAGCACCGCGGCGCCCCGGACGGCCGTGGCCGGGCGGTCCTCCTGGGGCCAGAGCCCCAGCACGGCGCAGACCGAGGGCAGTACGGCCATCGCGGCGGTCGCGTAGCCCTGGGCGGAGGGGTGGTAGCGGTCGGCGGCGAACATCTCGGGGCGCGCGGCGAACTCCGGGCCCAGCAGTGAGCCCAGCGAGACCGTCCGGCCGCCCGCCTCCACCACCGCGATGGTCTGCGCGGCGGCCAGCTGCCGGCTCAGCCGGCGGGCCACCCAGCGCAGCGGCGGCCGCACCGGCTTGATCGTGCCGAGGTCCGGGCAGGTGCCCACGACCACCTCGCAGCCGTTGGCGCGCAGGGCGGCGACGGCCTCGCCGAGCTGGCGGACGGCCAGCTGGGCCGGGCTGTGCCGGGTCACGTCGTTGGCGCCGATCATGATCACGGCGACGTCCGGGCGGTGCGGCAGCGCCTGCTCCAGCTGGCCGGAGAGGTCGGCGGAGCGGCCTCCGGAGCGGGCCACGTTGACCAGCCGGACCGGGCGCTCGGCCACTGAGGCGAGGCCCGCGGCCAGCAGCGCGCCCGGCGTCTCGCCGGAGCGGGCCACGCCGAGACCGGCGCCGGTGGAGTCGCCGAGGACGGCCAGCACGAGCGGGGCCTGCGGGGCGGCGGAGTGGTCGGCGAAGGCCTCGCCGTAGACGCCGTCGGCCCTGGGCGGGTGGGTCTCCAGGACGCCGATGGCCTGGATCGCGAGTTTGCTCTCGGTCAGCAGCAGGCCGACCAGGCCCACCCCGAGCAGGCCGAGCCCGCCGCCGCCGTACGCCGCCGCGGTGGCGATCCGGCGGGCCACCCGGGCCCGCGAGTGCTGCGCCCCTGGCATCCCGGTGCCCCCTTCCCGTGCTCCTGCCGGCCCCTCCGGGCCACGGCAATGCCTGCACAGCGCTCTTACCCGCGCGGGGGCCGGGAGTACCGGGGGTGTCGGCGGGGGTGGGCCATTGGGGGCGGTGGGATGGAGGGGAACCGCGGGGCGGGTGCCACGCCCTACGCTTTGCAGTACCGATAAGCAGTCGCACGCCCACACTCCGGGAGGATCCCCGTGCGGTACCACAACTCGATCATCGATCTGGTCGGCAACACGCCGCTGGTCAAGCTGAACAAGGTCACCGAGGGCATCAGCGCGACAGTGCTGGCGAAGGTCGAGTACTTCAACCCCGGTGGCTCGGTCAAGGACCGCATCGCGATGCGCATGATCGAGGCCGCCGAGGCCTCGGGCGCCCTCAAGCCGGGTGGCACCATCGTCGAGCCGACCTCCGGCAACACCGGTGTCGGCCTGGCGATCGTGGCCCAGCAGAAGGGCTACAAGTGCATCTTCGTCTGTCCGGACAAGGTGTCCACCGACAAGATCAACACCCTGCGCGCGTACGGCGCCGAGGTGGTCGTCTGTCCGACCGCCGTCGCTCCGGAGCACCCGGACTCGTACTACAACGTCTCCGACCGCCTGGTCCGGGAGACCCCGAACGCCTGGAAGCCGGACCAGTACTCCAACCCGGACAACCCGGCCTCGCACTACCACTCCACCGGCCCGGAGCTGTGGGAGCAGACCGAGGGGAAGATCACCCACTTCGTGGCGGGCGTCGGCACCGGCGGCACCATCTCCGGCACCGGCAACTACCTGAAGGAGGTCTCCGGCGGCAAGGTCCAGGTGATCGGCGCCGACCCGGAGGGCTCGGTCTACTCGGGCGGCACCGGCCGGCCGTACCTGGTCGAGGGCGTCGGTGAGGACTTCTGGCCGACCGCCTACGACCGCGGCGTCGCGGACGGGATCGTCGCCGTCTCCGACAAGGACTCGTTCCAGATGACCCGCCGCCTGGCCAAGGAGGAGGGCCTGCTGGTCGGCGGCTCCTGCGGCATGGCCGTGGTGGCCGCGCTGGAGGTGGCCCGCGGGCTCGGGCCGGACGACGTCGTGGTGGTGCTGCTGCCGGACGGCGGCCGCGGCTACCTGTCGAAGATCTTCAACGACGACTGGATGGCCGACTACGGCTTCCTGCCCTCGTCCACCGACGAGGCGCACATCGGCGAGGTGCTGGCCCGCAAGGAGTCCATCGCGCAGGGCGGCGTCCCGCAGTTCGTCCACATGCACCCCAACGAGACGGTCGCCGAGGCGGTCCGGGTGCTGCGCGAGTACGGCGTCTCGCAGATGCCGGTGGTCTCCCCGGGGGCCGGCCACCCGGACATCATGGCCGGCGAGGTGATCGGCTCGGTGGTGGAGAAGCTGCTGCTGGAGGGCATCTTCGCCAAGGACATCGAGCTCACCGACACGCTGGACAAGGTGATGTCCAAGCCGCTGCCGGTGGTCGGCTCGGGCGAGACCGTCACCAACCTGATGACCGTGCTGGAGAAGGCCGACGCGGCCGTCGTGCTGGTCGAGGGCAAGCCGCAGGGCATCGTCACCCGCCAGGACCTGCTGGGCTTCCTGACCGGTCGCAGCCAGCACTGACCCGGCGTCACCGGCGCCCCGTCACCGCCCTGTCGTCACGCTCCCGTTGCCGCGGACGGGCGCGGAGGATTCGTTCACGGCGGAAGTGGTACACCGGCGTCACCTGTCCGCAGCACGTGGTTAACACGGCTCGGGCATCGTGGTGGTCAACGGCAGGACGCCGAGTGAGGCGACGGCAACCGTCCGGGAGCGGCTCCCCGGCGACCGCGGTCGGCTCCGGACACATCGGGTGGCCCTGACCCGGCCGCTGTGTCCTCCGCCGTGGGAGGCGCCGTCGTCCCGCCCCTGCCCGGCCCCGGCCGGCTGACAGGGTGCGGCGGCTCCCGCGGCAGCACCGCGCCGCACGGCGCGTGTCCCCGCGGCTCCCGGGTGGGGGAGCCCAGGCGGGGCAACGGTGGGGCCGGTCCTTCTCCGAGGGGCCGGCCCCTTCCGTTCGCGCTGTTCGCGCCGGGCGCGCGGGGTGTGCTCCGGGCGGCCGCCCGTGCTCCGCGCCGGGCGCGGCCGTCCCGTACGCTCGCACGCATGACCAGCACTGAAACGACCGACCAGGATGCCCCGCGCTACGTCCGGGTGAAGATCGAGCTCATCGCGGAGATCACCGACGAGGGCGCGCTGAAGGCCGCCGCCCTGGAGGCGGTCACCGCGGACGAGTACCTCGACGACGAGGAGCGCGCCCAGTCCGTCGAGGCCATCGAGGTGGACCCGTCGGGTTCGCTCGCCCACTTCATCGACCCCGTCGCGCTGCTCGGCGACGTGCCCGGCGTGGAGCTCGCCTCGGCGACCTGGGAGTCGGCGCAGACCGAGTTCGACCCGGACGACGAGGAGTGGGACGAGTACCAGGTGGAGGGGTCCGCCGAGTAGGACGGAACCGCCGGGTGACGGTGCTCGCCGTCACCACCCGTGAACGCCCGGTCCGCTCCGCGGGCCGGGCGTTTCGTCCCTGTTCGTCGGGAAGTTGGGTCATCTCATACGATCGCTTACCCTTCGGTGATGGAACCGTGAACGGGCGTATTGCGTTTCTGTATCCGTAATGCCCGGGATGATCAGCAGGGAGACGCGACGTGACGGCACGGGACGGTCAGGGGCGGGTGGCCGGAAGCAACTGGAGCCGACGCGGGGTCCTCGCGGGACTGATCGGCGCGCCCGTCCTGCTGCTGGCGGCCTGCAACGACAACAGCGGCACCGGCAGCGGTAACGGCGCCGGCGCCGGCGGCAACGGCGGCGGCAGCGGCTCCGGCGGAGCGAACGGCACCCCGGCCGGTGGCGGTGCGAGCAGCGCCCCGAAGACCTCGGCCGCGGTCATCACGGTCGCCCCGGCCGACGGCGCCGCCTCCGCGAGCTTCAGCGAGCCGGTCAAGGTCACCGTGGCCAACGGCACCCTGAGCAGCGTCAAGGTCACCGACGGCACCGGCAAGGAGCTGGCCGGCCAGCTCTCCGCCGACGGCACCGGCTGGACCTCGGCCGCCGCCCCCGCCAGCGGCACCAAGTACACCGTCGCCGCCACCGCCCTCGACAAGGACAAGCTGGAGGCGGACTCCAACGCCGTCTTCACCACGGCGACCCCGGCCAACACCTTCGTGGGCTACTTCACCCCCGAGGACGGCTCCACCGTCGGCGTCGGCATGCCGGTCTCGATCAACTTCAGCAAGCCGGTCACCGACCGCAAGGCCGTCCAGCAGGCGATCACGGTGATAGCCGAGCCGGGCGTCGAGATCGTCGGCCACTGGTTCTCCAGCACCCGCCTCGACTTCCGGCCGCAGGAGTACTGGGCCAAGGGCACCAAGGTCACCCTCAAGCTCCGGCTCAAGGACGTCGAGGGCGCCAAGGGCGTCTACGGCACCCAGTCCAAGGACGTGAGCTTCACCATCGGCCGCGCCCAGACCAGCGTCGCCGACCTCGCCACCAAGAAGCTCACCGTCACCACCGACGGCCAGGTCAGCGCGGTGTACAAGATCTCCGGCGGCTCGCCCGAGCACACCACCTGGGGCGGCAAGATGGTGATCTCCGAGCAGTACACCCAGACCCGGATGAACTCCCAGACGGTCAACCTGGGCAGCGAGTACGACATCGCGGACGTGCCGCACGCCCAGCGCCTCAGCACCTCGGGCACCTTCATCCACGGCAACTACTGGTCCTCGCCGTCGATCTTCGGCGGCCAGAACACCAGCCACGGCTGCATCGGCCTGCGGGACGCCCAGGGCGCCCAGGACACCGGTACGGACGGCTTCAAGTTCTACAAGTCCTCGATGGTCGGCGACGTGGTCGAGGTCGTGAACTCCGGCGACAAGACGGTCGCCCCGGACAACGGGCTGAACGGCTGGAACATGGGCTGGGCCGCCTGGAAGGCCGGCAGCGCCGTCTGACCCGCCGCCGCACCCCGGCCGGAAGCACTCTCGGCCGGAAGAACTTCCCGGGCGGACCGAACCTCGCGGTCCGCCCGAGGAGTAGGACGGGTGTGAAACGCGAGCAGAGGCAGCGACAGGACGACGAGTTCAGCGCGTTCGTCGCCGGGAGCGGCCGCCAACTGCTGCGGCTGGCCGAGCTGCTGACCGGAGACCCGGACCGGGCCAAGGACATCGTGCAGTCGGCGCTGGAACGCGCCTACCTGCACTGGCACCGGATCACCGGCGACGACCCCACCGCGTACGTCCGCAGGATCGTGGTGAACCAGCACCGCGACTGGTGGCGCCGGCTGCGCAACCACGAGCTGCCCATCGAACGCGTCCCCGACCGGCCGCTCGCCGACGACCTCGCCGAACGGCAGGCCGAACGGGCCGTGCTGCACCAGGCGCTGGGCACGCTCACCCGCCGGGAGCGGACGGTCGTCGTGCTGCGGTACTACGGAGACCTCACCGAGGCCGCCATCGCGGCCGAACTGGGCATCGCCCCGGGCACGGTGAAGAGCACGCTGCACCGGGCGATGTCGAAGCTGCGCGCACTGCCCGAACTCGCCGACCGCTCCGGCGTGGCGGTGGGTCCCACGACGCACATCGAGGTGACGGTATGAGCTTCGAGCGCCGGATCGGCGAACTGCTCAAGGACGAGGACCCCTACGCGGTCGGGCCGGACCCGGTGGTGATCATCGCGGGCGCCCGACGCCGCCGGGCCAGGCGCAGGGCCGGGACCGGGGCCGCCGTGGTCGCGGTGGCCGTGGTCTGCGGGGTGACGGCGGTGACGGCCGGGAACGCCCGGCACGCCGGGCGGATCGCGGGCGGGGCCGGGGCGGCGACGGCGCCCTCGGCCGCGACGGCCGCGGGGGCGCCCGGTGTCCCGGTGCCCACCGCGCCGTCGCCGACCGGGCTGCCGCTGTCGCCGGTGAAGCGGGTCGCGGCGAAGGAGAAGGTCGAGGTGGTCCCCGGGATCCGGCTGTCGGTGACCCCGGCCCAGGACTGCCAGGACACCGTCGAACCGGCGACCGGCACCTACGGGCGCACGGCGTGCACCGACGTCCTCTCCGCCCCCGGCATGCCGTACGACCGGCCCGGCATCACCCTGGCCTACAACGAGACGGCCGACCGCCTCGTCGTGCACAGCTACTACCGGGGGCCGACCCCGGCCCGGATCGTCCTCTTCGTGGGCGGCAGGCCCACCGTCGCCACCCTGCTCACCACCCCGGGCATGCAGGGCTGGATCTCCTACTACGGCGACCTGCCGCGGGCCGACCTCCGGACGGGGAGGCTGCAGGCCGTCCCGGCCGTCGGGGCCTACGACGCCGCCGGGAAGCTCCTGGCGGGAAGCCCCGGCCAGGCGGCGGACGGGGTGGTGGAGAAGCCGCCCGCCATGCTCTGAGGCGTTCCGTTCACCGCTTCGCGTAGTCCGCGAAGCCCTGCCAGTCGACGATCACACAGGCCTCCGGGCCCACCGTCCAGGCGTCGTGCCCGGGCGGACAGAGCATGAAGTCGCCGGGGCCGACCTCGAATCCCCGGCCGTCGTCCATGACGATCTTCATCCGGCCGGAGACCACGTACCCGGCGTGGGAGGCCTGGCAGCTGTCGGTCCCGGCGATCGGCTTCACGTGCTTGGACCACTGCCAACCCGGTTCGAACACGGCCCGGCCCACCGGGCCGCCGTCCAGGTTGACCAGTCGCAGCTCCCCCGTGCCCTCCTCGAAGGGACGGACTTCCTCGGGATCGTCGAAGTTCCGCTGGTAGAGACCGGACATGGCGCACTCCTCTCCCACGAGGACGGCCCGGCCACCAGCGGGTGGCCGGGCCGGCCCTGCTGGCCCTTCCAGTCTGCGCCCCGATCGGGGATCGGTCACGTTGAGTGGCCGCTCCCCGGGCCGCCCCGGGCCGCGTCCGGGCCTTCCCCGGCGCCCGGGAGGTCAGCCCCGGGTGCGGGCCACGCCGATCGGGCAGGAGGCCCCGGTGCCGCCGAGACCGCAGTAGCCGCTGGGGTTCTTGGCCTCCGACAGGTACTGCTGGTGGTACGGCTCGGCGGGGTGGAACGGGCCCGCCGGGGCGATCTCGGTGGTGATCGGGCCGTAACCGAGCGCGGTCAGCGAGGGCTGGAACGCGTCCCGGGTGGCCGCCGCGGCCTCGGCCTGGGCCGGGGAGTGGGTGTAGACGGCGGAGCGGTACTGGGTGCCCACGTCGTTGCCCTGGCGGTTGCCCTGGGTCGGGTCGTGCGCCTCCCAGAAGGTCTTCAGCAGGCGCTCGTAGGGGATCACCGCCGGGTCGTACACCACCCGGACCGCCTCGGTGTGCCCGGTCAGCCCGCTGCACACCTCCTCGTACGTCGGGTTGGGGGTGTGGCCGCCCTGGTAGCCGACCAGCGTCGTCCAGACGCCGGGGAGCTGCCAGAAGACGCGTTCGGCGCCCCAGAAGCAGCCGAGCCCGAAGTCGGCCACCTCCAGGCCGTCCGGGTACGGGCCGGTCAGCGGGTGCCCGAGCACGGTGTGCGGCTCGGTCAGGGTGAAGGCCGGGGTCGGCCGGCCGGGCAGCGCCTGGTCGGCGGGGACGAGCGAGGTCTTGTGGCGGTTGAACAGCACGGCCTGCTCCAGCGGGTCGGGGATCCTGGCACGGTGTGCAACGCGAACGGCCGCCCCCGGATTCCGGGAGCGGCCGTTCGCGTGCGTCGGCGGCGGCCGGTCGGGCCCGACGCTGAACGCGTGTTCGACCGATGGGGTCGCGGCGGCCGAAGGGGCCCGCCCGCCGCGCCTGCGGCCCGCCGCATCCCCACTCCCACCTGCGGGTTCGTCCCGATCGTCGGTTCGTGCGGGCTGGACGGCATTCGCACACTAGGCTCGGACCCATGACCGAGCACCAGCTTCCTCAGGGCTTCGAGACCCTCGCCATCCACGCGGGTCAGGAGGCAGACCCCCAGACCGGGGCCGTCGTCACGCCGATCTACCAGGTGTCCACCTACAAGCAGGACGGGGTGGGCGGCCTGCGGGGCGGCTA
Source organism: Kitasatospora sp. NPDC058063 (assembly GCF_042885395.1). Taxonomy (NCBI): domain Bacteria; kingdom Bacillati; phylum Actinomycetota; class Actinomycetes; order Kitasatosporales; family Streptomycetaceae; genus Kitasatospora; species Kitasatospora sp. NPDC058063. Next base: position 26,805 of record NZ_JBHVSD010000022.1, on the reverse strand, counting down.
CGAGTACAGCCGCAGCGCCAACCCGACCCGTACCGCGCTGGAGGAGTGCCTCGCGGCGCTGGAGGGCGGCGCCCGCGGCCTCGCCTTCGCCTCCGGCCTGGCCGCCGAGGACACCCTGCTGCGCAGCATCCTCAAGCCGGGCGACCACATCGTGATCCCCAACGACGCCTACGGCGGCACCTTCCGGCTGTTCGCCAAGGTGCTGACCCGCTGGGGCGTCGAGTTCTCCGTGGCCAACACCCAGGACCTGGCCACCGTCCGCGAGGCGATCCGCCCCAACACCCGCGCGGTGTGGGTGGAGACCCCGTCCAACCCGCTGCTGGGCATCACCGACCTGGCCGCGCTCGCCGAGGTCGCCCACGGCGCCGGTGCGCTGCTGGTGGTCGACAACACCTTCGCCAGCCCGTACCTCCAGCAGCCGATCGCGCTCGGCGCGGACGCCGTGGTGCACTCCACCACCAAGTACATGGGCGGCCACTCGGACGTGGTCGGCGGTGCGCTGGTGCTGGCCGACGCGGGCCTCGGCGAGGAGGTGGCGTACCACCAGAACGCGATGGGCGCCGTCTCCGGCCCGTTCGACGCCTGGCTGGTGCTGCGCGGCATCAAGACGCTGGGCGTCCGGATGGACCGGCACAGCGCCAACGCGGAGAAGGTCGCCGAGCTGCTGGCGAGCCACCCGAAGGTCAGCCAGGTGCTCTACCCGGGCCTGCCCGAGCACCCCGGCCACGACATCGCGGCCAAGCAGATGAAGGCCTTCGGCGGCATGGTCTCGTTCCGGGTCGCCGGCGGCGAGGAGGCGGCCGTCGAGGTCTGCAACCGCGCGCAGCTGTTCACCCTCGGCGAGTCGCTCGGCGGCGTCGAGTCGCTGATCGAGCACCCGGGCCGGATGACCCACGCCTCGGTGGCGGGCTCGGCGCTGGAGGTGCCGTCCGACCTGGTGCGCGTCTCGGTCGGCATCGAGTCGATCGACGACCTGCTGGCCGACCTCAAGCAGGCGCTGGGCTGAGGCGGTAGGGGCCCGCGGCCCCTCGTCGCCGTTCACTGCCCTTGCTGGTCCGCCGTGTACGTCTCCATCGCGAGGTTGAAGCGGGCCAGCAGGGCGCAGAACGCGTGCTGCTCCTCCGGTGGCCAGTCGGCCATCAGGCGGCGGGTCAACTCGGCCCGGCCGTCCCGGACTTCGGTGAGCCGGCCGACGCCGTGCGAGGTCAGCGCGAGCCGTACGGCACGGCGGTCGGCCGGGTCCTGCACCCGGCCGACCAGCCCGGCCGCGACCAGCGGGGCGACCTGGCGGGTCACCGTGGAGGAGTCCACGCCCAGGGCCTCGGCCAGGGCCTTGACGTTGGCCGGCCCGTGCCGCTCCAGCCGGTCGAGCAGCAGATAGGCGGCCCGGTCCAGCGCCCCGACCCCGCCGCCGGAGGTCCGGACCTGCTCCATCCGGCGCGCGAACACCGCGAGCTGGTACTGGAGTCGGGCGTGCACGGGGTCGATGCGGTCGGTGGCCTGGGGCGAGGTCGTCGTCATCGCGGCTCACGATCGTCGTGCGGTGAGGGAGGCTCAGAAGCAGCAGAGTACGCGGGCCGGGCGGGCCCGGGAACAGGCCCGACATCCCGGATTGCCGCCGCCCCCACCCGTAGTCTGGCGCCATGCACACCTGGCCGATCACCCTCGACGACGTCCGCGGTGCCCAGAAGATGCTCGCCGGGGTCGCGCGGGTGACCCCGATGGAGGGCAGCCGGTACCTCTCCGGGCTGATCGGTGCGCCGGTCCACCTGAAGTGCGAGAACCTCCAGCGCACCGGGTCCTTCAAACTGCGCGGGGCGTACGTGCGGATCGCGGGACTCTCGCCGGTGCAGCGGGCCGGCGGGGTGGTGGCGGCGAGCGCCGGGAACCACGCCCAGGGAGTGGCGCTGGCGGCCGCGCTGCTGGGCGTGCGCTCCACGGTGTTCATGCCGGTGGCCGCGCCGCTGCCGAAGGTCGCGGCGACCCGCGAGTACGGCGCCGAGGTGCGGCTGCACGGTGCCACCGTGGACGAGGCCCTGCAGGCCGCGCAGCGGTACGCGGAGGCGACCGGCGCGGTGTTCATCCACCCCTTCGACCACTGGGACGTGGTCACCGGGCAGGCGACCGTCGGCCTGGAGATCCTGGAGCAGTGTCCGGAGGTGCGGACCGTCCTGGTCGGGGTGGGCGGCGGCGGACTGCTGGCCGGGATCGCGGCGGCGGTCAAGCCGCTGCGGCCGGACGTGCGGGTGGTCGGGGTGCAGGCGGCCGGGGCGGCCGCGTACCCGCCCTCGCTGGCGGCCGGGCGGCCGGTGTCGCTGGAGCACTTCGCCACCATGGCGGACGGGATCATGGTCGGGCGTCCGGGCGACATCCCGTTCGAGGTGGTCAACACGCTGGCGGACGGCATCCGTACGGTCTCCGAGGACGCGCTGTCGCGGGCGCTGCTGCTCGGGCTGGAGCGGCTGAAGCTGGTGGTGGAGCCGGCCGGGGCGGCGCCGATCGCGGCGCTGCTGGAGCAGCCGGACTCCTTCGAGGGCCCAGTGGTGGCGGTGCTGTCCGGTGGCAACATCGACCCCCAGCTGATGCAGCGGGTGCTGCGGCACGGGCTGGCGGCGGCCGGGCGCTACCTGTCGCTGCGGGTGCGGCTGGCGGACCGGCCGGGCGCGCTGGCGGACCTGCTGTCGGTGCTGACCAGGGTGGACGCCAACGTGCTGGACGTGGCGCACGTGCGGATCGACCCGCGGCTGGGGCTGACCGAGGTCGAGGTGGACCTGCACCTGGAGACCAAGGGACCGGAGCACTGCGCGCTGGTGGTCGGGGAGTTGCGGGACGCGGGGTACGTGGTCTCCCGCTGAGCACCCTCCCTTGACGCGATATATCGCGTACTGGGAGACTCGCGATACATCGCGTTCTGGCCTCGCGGGCCGAGAATCGGGTCGCCCGTGCGCCCAATATCAGGGCAAAGTGGGACAGATCGCCCCATATGTTCGAGGAGATGAGGCAAGGCCATGGCGCCAGCCATCCAAGCCGAGAACCTGGTGAAGACCTTCGGTGACGTACGAGCCCTGGACGGCGTCAGCCTCGACGTCCCCGAGGGCACGGTGCTCGGGCTGCTCGGCCCGAACGGCGCCGGGAAGACCACCACCGTGCGGGTCCTCACCACCCTGCTCCGCCCCGACTCCGGCCGCGCGGTGGTCGCCGGGGTCGACGTGCTCAAGCACCCCAACCGGGTCCGCAGCCTGATCGGCCTGTCCGGCCAGTACGCGGCGGTCGACGAGTACCTGACCGGCTTCGAGAACCTCACCATGGTCGGCGAGCTCTACCAGATGAGCAACCGTGCCGCGAAGGCCCGGGCGCTGGAGCTGCTGGAGTGGTTCAACCTCACCGCGGCCAAGGACCGCACCGCCAAGACCTACTCCGGCGGCATGCGCCGGCGCCTGGACCTCGCCGCCGCGCTGGTCGTCCGGCCGCCGGTGATGTTCCTGGACGAGCCGACCACCGGCCTCGACCCGCGCAACCGGCTCGCGCTCTGGGAGGTCATCGAGACGCTGGTCGAGCAGGGCACCACGCTGCTGCTCACCACCCAGTACCTGGAGGAGGCCGACCGGCTCGCCCACGACATCGCGGTCGTCGACCAGGGCCGGGTGATCGCCCGCGGCACCGCCGACCAGCTCAAGGCGCAGATCGGCGGCGAGCGGATCGAGGTCGTGGTGCACGAGCCCGGCCTGGTCGCCGACGCGGTCGCCGCGCTGTCCGGCTACGCGCTGAACGAACCGACGGTGGAGCGGAACACCCGCCGGATCACCGCGCCGGTCACCGGCGGCGCCCGGGTGCTCGCCGACGTGATCCGCGAGCTGGACTCCCGCGGGATCGAGATGGACGACATCGGCCTGCGCCGCCCGACCCTGGACGACGTCTTCCTCACCCTCACCGGCCACGTCGCCGAGGAGCGCCCCGAGGAGGAGAACGGTGCCGGCCGCAAGGCGCGCGGCCGGGGCAGGAGCGGCCCGGGGCCGGACAAGCAGGCCGTCGCGGCCGGGAAGGAGAGCTGAGATGAGCACCGCCACCGAGCACGCCATCGGCCCGGCGATACCCAGGCAGCGCCGGGGGGTCGCCGCCGCCCTGCACGACTCCTGGGTGGTCGCCAAGCGCAACCTGCGCCGGATGACCCGCATCCCGGAGATCGTGGTCTTCGGGCTGATGCAGCCGGTCATGTTCGTGCTGCTGTTCTCGTACGTGATGGGCGGGGCGATCAAGATCCCCGGCACGAACTCCGGCTCGGACACGTACATCCAGTTCCTGATGGCCGGCATCTTCGCCCAGACCGTCACCTTCGCCGTCGCCGGCGCCTCGGCGGGCATCGCGGAGGACATGAGCAAGGGGCTGGTGGACCGGTTCCGCTCGCTGCCGATGGCCCGTTCGGCGGTGCTGGTCGGCCGCACCCTCGCGGACCTGTGCCAGACCGCGTTCATCCTGGTCGTGCTGGCGATGGTCGCGCTGCTGGTCGGCTGGCGGATCCACGACGGCCTGCTCAACGCGCTCGCCGCCTTCGGCCTGCTGCTCCTGCTCGGCTACGCCTTCTCCTGGATCGGCGCGCTGATCGGCCTGTCGGTGCGCAGCCCCGAGGCGGCCACCTCGGCCGGGCTGATCTGGCTGTTCCCGCTGACCTTCGTGTCCAACGCCTTCGTGCCGGTCACCTCGATGCCGGAGTGGCTCCAGCCGGTCGCGTACTGGAACCCGTTCAGCGCCACCGTGCAGGCCTGCCGGGTGCTGTTCGGCAACCAGGTCGGGCCGGTGGACAGCGCCTGGCCGATGCAGCACGCGGCGCTGGTGTCGGTGCTGTGGTCGATCGTGATCACCGCGGTGTTCTCCTGGCTGTCGGTGCGCAAGTACCGCTCCTCGACCGCCTGACCGGGCGCCGCCCGGAACACCGGAGGGCGGCCGGATCAGCCGGCGTGCGGCACGACCTTGACGATCTTCACCATGGCCGGCTTGCCGTTCGGCAGCTCGTAGGTGGCCTCGTCGCCGATCCGCTTGCCGTCGATGGCGCGGCCCAGCGGGGACTGCGGGGAGTAGACGTCCAGGTCGTCGGCGCCCGCGACCTCGCGGGAGGCCAGCAGGAACTCCATGAGGTCGTCCGCGTCGCCGTCGAAGGCGACCGTGACGACCATGCCCGGGGCCACCACGCCCGAGTCGGCCGGCGCCTCGCCGACCTTGGCCCGCTCCAGCAGCTGGGTCAGCTGACGGATGCGCAGCTCGTACTTCCCCTGCTCCTCCTTCGCCGCGTGGTAACCGGCGTTCTCCTTGAGGTCGCCCTCCTCGCGCGCCGCCTCGATCTTCTGGGCGATCTCGATGCGCCAGGGCCCGGTCAGGTGTTCCAGCTCGGCCTTGAGCTGGTCGTATCCGGCCTGAGTGAGCCAGGTCACGTTCTCGCTGGTCTGGGTCACGGGTGCTCCTCGTAGGTGCTGGGGGCTGTGCTGAGGGTGTGAGTCGTCAGCAGGGGTCGGTGGTGATATCGGTCTCAACTACAAAGCAACGCCCGCTCCCGTACCATCCGGTGCGGAAGGGGCGAAACCACGAGACTAACAAGTCCTGCTGACAAGCGGGAGGGGCGTTTGCGCGCCATTGACGGCGGCGTTACGCCCTGGTGTACGGCAGTGGTGTGCGGGACCCTCTACGGATGCCCGCTCCCCGGATCGAATATGCGCGCTACCGGGGGCGGGTGCGCCGCCCGGGGCGCGCGTTGCCCGGGCGCGCTACTTGGCCGGGGTGCGCTACTTGGCAGGGGCGCACTACTTGGCCGGGGTGCAGCCCAGCAGCTCCGCGGTGGTGCCGCGCGCGGTGGTGCGCAGGGTGACCACCGCGTCGTAGCTGGAGCCGGCCGCCGGGACCGGGAAGTCGGCGACCCCGACCACCGCGTGGTCGTCGGACTGCGAGCGGACCGTGCAGGTACCGGCCTGCCCGTCGCCCTTGCGCACGGTGAGGTGCAGCTGGACCTCGGAGTCGGAGAGCACCTGGAAGGTCGGCACCGAGCCGTTGATCTTCGACTCGCGCAGCAGGTAGGAGCCGCCCAGCCAGGCGATCAGGCCCAGGCCGAGCACGCCGCAGACCGCGCCGATCACCTTGAGGCGGCGGTCCGGGTCGCGGTCGCCGCCGCGGCCGTAGCGCCCCTCGGGCAGACCGGTGGCGGTGGTGTCTGCACTCATCGGACTCCGTCCTCTCCTGGGGGCGCGGGGTGGTGCGGGGGAATGCGACGCTCCTCCAGTCCGTCACTATAGGAGGGGCACGCCCGCGGCCGGTCCGGCGGGGGCAGGGCTCGGCCGCGCCGGTGACGTTCCGCGGCCCGGCCCCGCGGCGACGCGGTCCCGGAGTGAGCGGTTCGAACGGTGGGCAGACCCGGACTTCGCGGAACGCCCGACGAGTGTGGAAGGAACGCAAGGCGTTGACTGAGCAGTTGCGACTGATGGCGGTGCACGCCCACCCGGACGACGAGTCCAGCAAGGGCGCGGCCACCATGGCCATGTACGTCGAGCAGGGCGTGGACGTGCTGGTGGCCACCTGCACGGGGGGCGAGCGCGGGTCGGTCCTCAACCCCAAGCTCCAGGGGGACCCGTACATCGAGGAGAACATCCACGAGGTGCGCCGCAAGGAGATGGACGAGGCGCGGGCGATCCTCGGCGTCCGGCAGGCCTGGCTGGGCTTCGTGGACTCCGGCCTGCCCGAGGGGGACCCGCTGCCCCCGCTGCCCGAGGGCTGCTTCGCCCTCCAGGACGTCAAGGAGGCGGCGGAGCCGCTGGTCCGGCTGATCCGCGAGTTCAAGCCGCAGGTCATCACGACCTACGACGAGAACGGCGGCTACCCGCACCCGGACCACATCATGACCCACAAGATCACCATGCTGGCGTTCGACGCCGCGGGCGACCCGGACGCCTACCCGGAGGCCGGCGAGCCCTGGCAGCCGCTCAAGCTGTACTACAACCACGGCTTCCCGATGGGCCGCATCCGGGCCCTGCACGAGTACCTCACCGAGCACGGCCACGAGTCGCCGTACGGCGAGTGGATCGAGGGCTGGGAGAAGAGCGGCCGCAAGGAGCGCGAGATCACCACCCGGGTCCGCTGCGACGACTGGTTCGAGACCCGCGACCGCGCGCTGATCGCCCACGCGACCCAGATCGACCCGGACGGCCCATGGTTCCGCGTCCCGCTGGAGGTCCAGCGCGAGGTCTGGCCCACCGAGGACTACGAGCTCGCCCGTACCCTGGTCGACGTGGACCTGCCGGAGGACGACCTGTTCGCCGGCCTGCGCACCCCCACCCTGGCGGCCGAGGCCGCCGACACGCGCGACTGAACCACCCCCCGACGGCCCGGCTCCGCGTGAGCCGGGCCACCATAGAGATATGAGCGCCTCCGTGAACCTCATCAACATCGCCGCTGACCTCGCCGTCGACGACGCCAAGGTCACCCCCGGCCTGCTCGGCTTCCTCGTCTTCGCGGCCCTCGGCGTCGCGACCTGGTTCCTGGCCAAGTCGATGAACCGGCAGTTCAAGAAGGTCGACTTCGTCGAGCAGCCGGAGGCGCCGAAGGAGTGAGCCGTCGGCCGGTCCCGCGGGACCGGCCTTCGGTGAAGCAGCCCTGGCGGGCCGTCAGGCTTCGTAGGATCCCGAACCATGACGTGGTCGTGGCACACCGTGGTGCGCAGGGCGGGGTACGGAGCGGCGGCGGCGGGGGTGCTGGCGGCCGCGGTGGCGGGGTTGGGGAACCCGGGGCCGCTGATCGTCCTCTCCGGCGCGGTGGCGGTGGTGGCCGGGCTGTTCCCGGTGCTCTGGGCCCCGGGACGGGTCGGCGCGGTGGGCCCTTCGGTGCTGGCCGCCTGCGCCGTGTCGCTGCTGGTGACGGCCGGCTACCGCGGACCGGTGTTCGGCAGCATCGAGTCCTGGTGGCTGCTGGAGACCGTCGCGCTGCTCGCGCCGGTCGTCCCCGCGGTGCGCAGGCCCCCGGCGGCGGCCGCCTTCGGCTACGGCGCGCTGCTGGTCGCGGCGGTGGCGCTGATACCGCTGCGGATCGGGGTCTGGGCCGAACCGCCGGCCCCGCCCGCGGTGACCACCAAACTCTGCCTGATCTCGGCGCTGCTGGCCTGCGCGGTGGTCGGGGTCGGCTGCTACCTGCGCTCGATGGACACCCGTGCCCGGGCGGCGGTGGTGGCCGAGCGGCGGGCACAGCGCCTGGACCTGGCCCGCGACCTGCACGACTTCGCCGCGCACGACGTCACCGGGGTGGTGGTGCTGGCCCAGGCCGCGCAGGTGCTGGCCCAGCAGGACCCTCAGCGGGTGGTCGAGCTGCTGGCCGGGATCGAGGCGGCCGGCCGGCAGGCGCTGGTCACCATGGACCGGACCGTGCAGGTCTTCGCGGCGGACGACGCCGATCCGGAGCCGCGCGGGCGGTCCGGGACGGAGACGACGGCGGACCGGGGGGCGGCCCCGGGAGCCGGACGGGGCGCGGGACGGGCGGCGGCGGGCGGGCCCGGTGCGCGCACTCTGCGCCGCGACCTGAGCGAACTGCCCGCGCTGGCCGAGCGGTTCACCCGCAGCGGTTCCGCGCGGGTGCGGCTGGAGGCCCCCACGGAGGCCGAACTGGCAGCGGTGCCGGCGGCGATCAGCGGGCTCGGCTACCGGCTGGTGGTGGAGGCGCTGACCAATGTCCGCCGGCACGCGCCCGAGGCCCGGGAGGTGGCGATCGAGGTCGGTCCGGACCGGTGCGGCGAGCGGCCGGCGTTGCGCGTCACGGTCACCGACGACGGGGTGCCGGGCGGGGCGGGGGACCCCGGCGGGGCGGGCGGTAGTGGTGGTGCGGGTGGTAGCGGGGGAGCCGGGGGTGCGGACGGTGGCGGCGGTGCCGGCGGCGCGCTGGGCGGGGCGGAGCGGGAGGGCGGCGGCTTCGGCCTCGCGGGCCTGCGGGAACGGGTGGAGGCGGCCGGCGGTGAGCTGACGGCCGGACCGGGGCCGGAGGGCGGCTGGCGGGTCGGTGCGGTGCTGCCGACGGAGGGTGTGGCGGGCCTCGGGGGCTGACCGGGCGGGGTGGTTGCGCCGGTCCCGGCCGGACGGCTGATTCGAGCCTGCCGACCGGTCCATCCAGGCCATTCGGCACATCCGGCGGCGGCCGATTCGGCGTTCCGGACGATCAAATGGGCCGATCGGCCGATGGCGACGCGCCTCGTGGGCGGGCAAGGATGTCGGTGCGGCGATCAGGGCGCGGGGTTCCCCTGGGCCGTCCCGACGCAAGAATCCCGAGCGGGGGAACAGCCTGTGATTCGCATTGCGATGTCTGCCGAGGATCTGGCTCGTGTACGAATTGCTGGAAATGTCGACCAGGAGATGGAGGCGGTGCTGGCACTGGAGGCGTGGCGGAGCGGCGGGGAATTCTTCCACCCATGGCAGCGGGCCGTCCGCGGGCAGTTGGCGCGGCAGCCGGTGCTGGCCGAGCGGCTGCGGCGCCTTTCGGGAGCCAACGGTGGTTTCCGGGACGTACTGCGGGTGTGGGCGAATGGCCGGATCGTGTCGTCCGGCCGCGGCGCCGAGCCGGTGGTCCAGCGGGCCGACGTCGCCGCGGCGGTCCGCGAGTTCCACCGGGTGGCGCTGCAGCCCTGCTGGGCGGACGTCCGGTCCCGGCTGGAGGCGGAGCGGGACGTCCGCCGCCAGATCGCCGGCCGCGGCGGCGTGGACGCGCTGCTCGGCACGCTGCACCCGCAGATCCGCTGGGCCGCCCCGGTGCTGGAGATCCCCGCTGAGCGGGACGTCGAGCTCACCCTCGACGGGCGGGGGCTGCGGCTGGTGCCCTCGCTCTTCCTGCAGGGCGCCGGGGTGGTGCTCAGGCCGCGGCGCGGGGAGCCCGAGGAGGCCCCGACGCTGCTCTTCGCGATGCGTCCCGACCGGATCGGCCTTCCCGTGCCCGCGGGTGCGCCGGACGCGGCGCGGTGCGCCCGCCGGGGCGGGGACGAGCCGCTGGCCGCCCTGGTCGGCCGGACCAGGGCCGCGGCCCTCCACGCCGTGCTGGACGGCTGTACCACCGGCGAGCTGGCGGGGCGGCTCGGCGTGACCGCCTCGGCGGTCAGCCAGCACACCTCCGTGCTGAGGGCGGCCGGGCTGATCGACACCCGGCGCTGCGGCAACGGCGTGCTGCACACCGTCACCCCGCTGGGGCGGGCGCTGCTGCGGGGTGAGGCCCCGTCGGGCAGGGAGGGCCGGCCCCTCGGCGGCGCGGCCCCGCGGTGGGTCGAGGGCCGTCGGCGGGCGCTGCGATGAGGGGCCCGGGTCGTGCGGCCGGTCGCGGGCGGGCCGGCTCAGCCGCGCTCGGTCAGGCCCGACTCCCAGGCCCAGGTGGCGATGCCCACCCGGTTGCGGGCCTTCAACTTGCGCTGGAGGTTGGCCAGATGGGTCTTGACGGTGCTCAGCGAGATGAACAGCTCGGCGCCGATGTCGGAGTTGGTCAGCCCCTCGGCGACCAGGACGGCGATCTCCTCCTCGCGGCCGGTCAGCGGCTCGACGGGGGACCGGTCGACCCGGCGCGGGCCGGTGAAGTGGTGCAGCAGGCGGGTGGTGATCTGCGGGCTGATCAGCGAGTCGCCGACCACCGCCGAGCGGATCGCCTCGGCGAGCAGCGCGGGCCCCGAGTGCTTGAGCAGGAAGCCGCAGGCGCCGTTGCGCAGCGCGGTGTGCACGTACTCGTCGAGGTCGAAGGTGGTCACCACCACGACCTTCACCTCCGGGGTGATGCCGGTCAGCCGTCGGGTGACCTCCAGCCCGTCCAGCTCCGGCATCCGGATGTCGACCAGCAGGACGTCCGGCCGCAGGGTGCGGACGGCCTCCAGGGCCTCCAGGCCGTCCGCGGCCTCGGCCACGACCTCCATGTCGGGCTGGGCCGCCAGGATGTGCCGGAACCCCTGGCGGACGCTCGCCTGGTCGTCGGCGATCACGACACGCGTCTTCATGGCGTCATGATCGCACGGGCTTTCGGCGCCTCCGAAGTGAAGGCCGGGATTCCGCCTGGTATGTGTCGGATTCAGTTCCCGCTTAACACTGTTGTCACGTGACGGGGCGTCCGGGAAGGATGGTTCCTGTCGGAACGGGGCGCCAAGGCTTCGAAAGTTCCGACGAAAACCGGAATTCGGTTCAGCGGATATTCGAAAGGGGGCGGAGGGCGAAGTGGACGCGAAATACGAGTCGTATGCGATAGCCGACCCGGTGTGGTACGACGCCCTGGAGCGGTGTGACGACCGGGACTCCCGGTTCGCTCCGGGCGGGGGCCTGCTGCCCGAGGGCTGGCGCGGCCGCACCCAGGGGGTGTGGGAGGTGCTGGCACCGCCCGGCGGCCCCCGGCTGCCGGAGCAGGGCTGGAAGGTCCACGTCAGCGCCACGCCCGAATCCGCCGAGGAGACGATCGAGACGGCCTGGCGGGTCTGCCGCCGGCTCGGACTGCCCTGGAAGTACCTGCGCAGCCGGCTGGTGGTCGCGGTGACGAACGCCAAGTACGCCGACCGGTCCGCCAGCGGCAAGGTCGTCACCGTCTACCCGCGGACGGCCGCGGAGCTGGAGACCGTCCTCGCCGAACTGGACGAGGCGCTGGGCGGTCGCCCCGGTCCGTACGTCCTGTCCGACCTGCGGTGGAACCAGGGCCCGGTGTCGGTGCGCTACGGAGGCTTCGCCCTGATGTGGTGCGAGCTGCCGGACGGCACCAGGGTGCCCGCGGTGGAGGACCCGGACGGCCGGCTGGTGCCGGACGCCCGGCGCCCGCGCTTCACCGTCCCGGAGTGGGCCTCCACCCCGGACTTCCTGGCCGAGCGGATCGCCGCGGCCGCCGCCGACGCGGGAGCCGGCCTCGGCCGCTACCGGGTGGTCAAGGCGCTGCACTTCTCCAACGCCGGCGGGGTCTACCTCGCCGAGGACGAGGACGGCCGACAGGTCGTCATCAAGGAGGCCCGTCCGCACGCCGGACTGGACGCCTCGGAGACGGACGCGGTGGCCCGGCTGCTGGTCGAGCGGGACGCCCTGGAGCGGATCGGCCACCTGCCGTTCGTGCCGGAGCTGTACGAGTACTTCACCAGCTGGGAGCACCACTACCTGGTGATGGAGTACATCCCCGGCGAGTCCTTCAGCGCCTGGCTGGGCCGGGAGTACCCGCTCACCCGGCACCGCCCGGACGCCCGGACGCTGGCCGACTTCGCGGGGCTCGCGGTCACCCGGCTCGCGCTGGTCGAGGAGTGCGTCGCGGCGCTGCACCGGGAGGGGGTGGCGTTCGGGGACCTCCACCACCGCAACATCATGATCCGTCCGGACGGCACCGTCGCCCTGGTCGACTTCGAACTCTCGACGCCGCTCGACACCCCGCGCCGGCGCACCCTCGGCGCCCCCGGCTTCACCGACCCGGCGATCACCGACGCCCGCGAGGCCGACCTGTTCGCTCTCGGCTGCTGCCAGCTCGCCGCCTTCGTCTCGCTGACCGCGCTCACCCGGCGCAACCCGGCCGTCGTCGGCGGGCTGCTGGACCTCGTCGCGGAGTCCTTCCCGACGGTGCCCGCCGGCTTCGCCGAACGGATGACGGAGCGGCTCGCCCTCTCCCCGGCGCTGCGGCCCCACCTCGGGGCCCGGCCCGCGGCCGGGCCCCGGGCGGAGCTCACCGCCGCGGCCCTGCTGCGCGGCATCGACGGGGCGGCGACGCCCGGGCGGGAGGACCGCCTCCATCCCGGCGACGTGGCCGGGCTGCGCCCCGGCGGCGCGCTCGGGCTGGCGTACGGCTCCTCCGGCGTGCTGCTCGCCCGGCACCTGGCCGGGGCCGCACCGGACGAGGAGCAACTGGACTGGCTCGCCGCCGTCGTGCGGCGCGCCCCGGCGGACACGCCCGGCGGGCTGTACGACGGGCTGGCCGGAGCCGGCTGGCTGTTCCACCGGCTCGGGCACCCGGACGCCCCGAACGTGGTGGACCGGCTGCTGGCCGGCCCGTTGCCCTCCTCGCTCGGCCTGTACGGCGGCCTGACGGGCGTCGCCCAGCTGCTGCTGGAGGCCGGCGCGACGGACGAGGCGCTCGCCCTGGCCGCCAAGGCCGCCGGGCGGATCGGCGAGGCCGGGCTGCTGGACCGGCCGGGGCTGCTGCGCGGCTGGTCCGGGCCGGCGGTGCTGTTCGCCCGCTGTGCCCGCCTCACCGGCGACACGGCCTGGGCGGAGGCCGCCGAACGCGCCGTCCGCTGCGACCTGCGGCACGGCCGGCTGGTCGACGACATGCTGCAGACGTACAGCTCGGGCCGGCTGCTGCCGTACCTGGCGGAGGGCTCGGCCGGAGTGGCGCTCGCCGTCCTGGCCCTGCCCGACGCGCAGGCCGAAGCCCTCGGCGCCGAGCGGGTGCTGGAGGCCGCGGCCCGGGCCGGCGCGGTCCGGGTGGTCGTCCAGGGCGGGCTGTTCAACGGCCGGGCCGGGCTCGCCTACACCCTGTTCCAGGTCGCCGCCCGCCTGCCGCACTGGCGGGCCGAGGCGGAGGACCAACTCCGGCTGGTGGAGCTGCACCTGGCCCCCCACCAGGACGGCAGCGTCCTGCACGGGGACCAGCTGATCCGGCTCTCCACCGACCTGGCCACCGGCTCCGCCGGCGCCCTGCTGGCGCTGGCCGCCGCCAAGAGCCCCGGGCAGTGCCTGCTCCCCGGTGCCCACCCCGTTCACGGGTGGACGCCGGAGCCGGCCGAGCCCGGTACCACGTCCCGGCGAGACGACGAGGGGAGGTGACTGACATGGCCAACATCCTGGCGCTTCAGGAGCTCGACGAGGAGATCGTCGTCGACGCCCCGTTCAGCTCGATCAGCGCGTTCAGCTGCTGATTCCCGTGGCCCGGTGCCACGTCCCGGCGAGATGGCGAGGGGAGGTGACTGACATGGCCAACATCCTGGCGCTTCAGGAGCTCGACGAGGAGATCGTCGTCGACGCCCCGTTCAGCTCGCTCAGCTACTTCAGCTGCTGATCCCGGCACCTTGGTGCCGTGTTCCGCCGAGATGGCGAGGGGAGGTGACTTTGATGGCCGACATTCTGGCGCTTCAGGAGCTCGACGAGGAGATCGTCGTCGACGCCCCGTTCAGCTCGCTCAGCTACTTCAGCTGCTGATCCCGGCACCTTGGTGCCGT
>NZ_JBHVSD010000022.1:0-12548 GCF_042885395.1 Kitasatospora sp. NPDC058063 | reverse complement strand
AGTTCCGCCGAGACGGTGAGGAGGAGGTGATTGTGATGGCCGACATTCTGGCGCTTCAGGAGCTCGACGAGGAGATCGTCGTCGACGCCCCGTTCAGCTCGTACAGCCTGTTCAGCTGCTGACCCTCGGGGGCCGGCAGTAACGGATGGCAGGTGGGGAAGGCCGCGGCACATGCGGCCTTCCCCAACTCTGCATCCTATTTACCGTTTTGGGGTGAGATAACCGTGGCCGTGGCATCGGAACCGACTACCCGACCGAGCGGACCGCTCGGCGCGCTGCGACTGTGCGTCGCCGAGGTACGGGCGTACCCGGGGCGGGTCATAGGTGTCGCGGTCGCCTGCGCGCTCACCGCCACCGGTGTGGGCGCCTGCCTGCTGCTGCTCGCGGCGGTCAGCGGCCCGTCCTACCCGGAGGGTTCGGCGGCCGGGGCGGCGGTCAAGGACGCACAGAGCCTGCTGGGCCTGCTGCTGACGCTGCTGCTGATGTCGGCGGTGCTGGTGACGGGGTCGACGGTCGCGCTCTGGACCAACCAGCGGCTCGGGCAGTTCGCCGTGCTGCGCGCCATCGGGGTGACGGCCGGCCGGCTGCGGGCCCTGGTCGTCGCGGACGTCGCGCTGGTCGCGCTGGCCCCCTCCGCCGTCGCCGCGGTGGCCGGGACGGTCCCGGCGGCCGGGTTCGGCCGTCGCCTGCTGATCGAGCGCGAGCTGTTCCCCGCCGCCGTCGACCTGCCCTCCGCCGGGCAGACCTGGGCGATCGCGGCCGGCGCCTGCCTCGGCACCTGCGCGGTCGCGGTGCTGGCCGCGCTGGCCAGCGTGCTGGCGGCCGGCCGGGTCCAGCCGATCGACCTCCTCAAGGACCAGTCACTGGCCCTGGCCCCGCCCCGCCGCAACGCCGGCCGACTGGTGGCGGGCATCGCCATGGTCCTGCTGCTCTGCGGTCCGCTCGTGGCCCTGATGGTCGTGATGGACCTGCCGCCGGTGCTCCAGGGCGCGATGGTGATGGGCCTGGCCACGGTCGTCATCCCCACGCTCGCGGTGCTCGCGCCCTGGTTCGTGCCGCTGCTCGTCGGCCCCTGCTGCGCGGTGCTGCGGCTGGACCGGAAGGCCGGCCGGATCGCCGCCGCCGGGCTGCGGGCCGCGCCCGCCCGGACGACCGCGATCGCGGTGCCCGTCCTGCTGGCCGTCGGCACTGTGGTCTGCCTGCTCGGCTCGGGGGCGACCATCGGGGCCGCCGTGCAGCAGCAGACCGAGCAGGCGCTGCGGGCCGACGCGGTGGTGACGGCCGAGCCGGGCAACCAGTTGCCCGCCCGGCCCGCCGGCCTGCCCGGCGGGAGCACCGTCGCGCCGATCGCCACCCGGGTGACCGCGCCGCCCAGCTTCTACGACAACAAGCCCAAGCCCACCCGCGCCTGGGGCGTCGACGGGGCGGCCCTGCGGAGCGTCCTGGACCTCGGTGAACAGCAGGGCCGGCTGGACGAGCTGGCGCCCGGTACGTTCGCCGCCGGCAGCACCGAGGCCACCTCGCACGACTGGAAGCTCGGCCAGGCCGTCACCTTCACGCTCGCCGACGGGCAGGAGGCGCAGCTGCGGCTCGTCGCCGTCTACCAGCGGGATCTGGCCTTCCCCTCCTACGTCCTCCCCGCCGACCTCGCCCTCGCGCACACCCCGGCCCCGTACGCCGACCGGGTGCTGCTGCGCGGTGACCCGAGTGCCTGGGAGCTCCGGCCCGGCCAGCGGCTCGCCGCGCGGGCCGACTACCTGGCCCACCTGCGGCCGCGCAACGTGCAGGACGACATGGCCTCCCGGCTGATCGTCTCCGTGGTGGGCGGGTACGCGCTGCTCGCCGTCGCCAACACCTGCGCCATCGCCCAGCGGGACCGCCGCTCCCAGCGCGCCCACCTGCGGGCCCTCGGCCTCGGCCGCGGGCAGCTGCTGCGCTGCGTGGTGTACGAGGTGCTGGCCTCGGCGCTGGTCGGGACGGTCCTCGCGGTGGCGACGGCCGGGATCTGCCTGGTGCCGCTGGCCGGGGCCGTCGGGCAGGGGGTGCTGCCCGCCCTGGACGTGCCGTGGACGGTCGGCGTCCTGCTCGGGGTGCTGGCCGCCACCGCCGTCCCGGCGGCGCTGGCGGCCCGTCCGTTGCGCGGCATCCGGAGCCAGTTCGCGACGGGGTCGGCGTGAGCACGGCGGCCGTCGGGGGGCTGGGGCGGTCGTTCTGGCTGCTCTACGGCGGCGAGTCCGCCTCGGCCCTGGGGACGGCCGCCTCGGTGATCGCCCTCCCGGTGGTCGCGCTGCGGGCCGGCGGCGACGTCCGGCAGGCCGGACTGGCCGGCACGGCGCTCTCCGTCGGGGTGCTGCTGGCCCGGCTGCCGGCCGGCGTCCTCGCCGACCGCTGCGAGCGGCGGACCGTGCTGCTGCTCGGCAACGCGGCCGGCGCGGTCGTGCTGGCCGTGCTGGCCCTGTCGGCCGCCGGCGGCACGCCACCGCTGTGGGCGCTGCTGGTCGCCGCCCTGCTGCTCGGCGCGGTGGGCAGCACCCTGGCGCCCGTCGAGAACGTCGTGGTGCGGCGCTACGTGCGGCCCGAGCACCTCCCCCGCGCGGTCGGCCTGCTGCAGAGCAGGGCGGCCGTCGCGACGACCGCCGGCCCGCTGGCCGGCGGCGCGCTGCTGGCCGTCCACCCGTCCTGGGTGTTCGCCGTCGACGCCGGCAGCTACCTGGCGGCCGTCTGCTGCGTGGCCCTGCTGCCCGGGGGACGGCGGGAGCCCCCCGAGGACGAGCCCGCCGCGCCCGGAGTCCGGGCCGCGCTGGCCGAAGGCGTCCGGTTCATCTGGCGGGTGCCCTTCCTGCGCTACGCGGTGGTCAACGCGGCCGTGCTCAACCTGGTGTTCAACGGGCTGCTGATCGTGGTGGTCGCCTCGGACGGGGGCGCCCTGCACATCGGGGTGCTGACCGCGGCCCTGGGCACCGGCGGGCTGGCCGGATCGCTGCTCGCGCCGGCCCTGGCCCGGCGGCTGCCGCCCGCCCGGGGCATCGCCCTCGGCACCGCCGTGGTCGCGCTCGCCCTGCCCGGTTTCACCCTGGCCCAGGGGCACTGGGCGGCGGTCCTGCCGCTGGCCCTCGCCGCGGCCGCCGGGCCGGTGGTCACCGTACTGATCGCGGTCACCCAGATGGAGGTGACCCCACCGGGTCTGCAGGGCCGGGTGCACAGCGGCATCGGCTTCCTCGCCCAGCTGGTCGCGCCCGCCGGGCCGACCCTCGCGGGCCTGTGCGCCCACGCGTTCGGACTGACCGGCACGGTGGCCGGCGCGGCCGTGATCGTGGTGGTCCTCGCCGTGGTCGGGACGGCCGCCACCGCGGGCCGGTCCGGCTATCGGCCACCCAGCCCCGTCGGGCCGGGAGACGACCCGGAACGACGGAGCGACAACCCCGCGGAGGCCGTCCATGGCTGACCTCGACCACCGGGCGGCGCACCCCGAGCCGGCGGACCCGTACCGCTGGCTGGAGGACGCGGACGCCCCGCGCACCCGGGCCTGGCTCGCCGATCAGCGGCGCCTGCTGGCCGCCCGCCCGCAGCGCTCCGACGAGCCCGCCTGGGCCGCCCTGCTCGACCGGGTGGAACGGGAGGCGCCCGACCGGACGCCCACCCCGCCCGCCGAGGCCGGCGGCCTGCTCTTCCGCCACGAACGCGGCCCGGACGGCGACGTCCTGACCGTCCGGCACCCCGACGGCACCCGCCGGACACCGACCGAGGGCGTCATCGGCCCCGGCGACCGGATCGCCGGCTGGCAGCCCGAGCCGCACGGCCGGTTCATCGCCGTCCAGCTGCACCGGGACGGAGCGGAGACCGGCGGCCTGCACCTGCTCCCCACCCACCCGGGCGAGCGGCCCCGCCACCTGCCCGACGCGGCCCCGTACGCGACCCTCGCCTTCACCGGCGAGGCGCTGGTGTACACCGCCGGCACCCGCACCGAGCACACCCTGGTGGCCCGCCACCCGGCCGACGGCCCGGCCCGTCGGCTCGCCCTGCCGGTGCCCGGCCCGGTCCGGCTCACCCTCCACGGCGGACCGGGCGGGAACCTGCTGCTGCGCACCCGCCCGCAGCCGTCCGGCCCGGTGCGCTGGTGGGCCACCCGGTGGACCGGCCGGGCAGTGCCCGACTGGCAGCCGCTCGACCTCGACGGCCGGCGGGTCACCGCCCTGGACCTGAACGAGACCGTCTGCTTCCTCGCCGGCGACGAGCTGCTCGCGCTGGACCTGGACGAGCTGGCCCGGGGCGCCACCGGCCGGCCCGCGCCGCTCGTCGCGCCGCTCGCCGGCGGCGGGCCGCCCGCTGCCGGCGAATCACCCGTCGTCGGCGAAGCGCCCGCGGGCCCGGTCACCGCCCTGCGGGTGCTCGGCCCGGGCCGGAGGCCCGGCCTGGCGCTGCTCCGCCGGCTGGGGACCACCCACCGGCTCGACGTGCACCGGCCGGGCGTGGCACCGGGAGAGGCGGCGGGCGGGAAGCCGGGCGGCGGTGCCACCGCCCTGCACTGGCCCGCCCGGCTGCGCCTCGGCGCCACCCCGTACGACCGGCACGGGCGGGTCGGCGGGTCGGTCTGGCTGCTCGCCGACGACCCCCGGTACGGCACCTGGACCAGGAGCCTGGACGGCTCGGGCCCGGTCGAACCCCCCGAGCGCCGCGCCGCGCTGCGCACGCTCACCGCCGCCGGCCGGGACGGCGCGCCCGTCCCGGTGACGGTCTGCGACCCCGGGCCGCAGGACCGCGGCCGCCCCGCACCCACCCTGCTCACCGTCTACGGGGGCTTCGGCCTCCCCCTGGAACCCGCCTGGGACCCGGCCCTGGAGGCCTGGCTGCGGGCCGGCGGCCGGATCGCCTGGGTGCACGCGCGCGGCGGCGGCGAACTCGGCCCCGCCTGGGCGGCCGCCGGCCGGGGCGCCGGCAAGAGCGCCACCGTGGACGACTTCCGGGCCGCCGCCGCGATGCTGGTCGAACGCGGCGAGGCCCCGGCCGGCGGGCTGGGCGCACTGGCCGCCAGCAACGGGGCCCTGGTGGTCGCCGCCGCGCTCACCCGGGAGCCCGGTCTGCTGTCCGCCGCGGTGTGCGCGGCCCCGCTCACGGACCTGGCCCGCTACCAGGTCGGCGGCCTCGGCCGGCTCTGGGCGCAGGAGTACGGCGATCCGGCCGACCCGCAGGCGCTGCGGGCGCTGCTCGACTACTCCCCGTACCACCGGGTGGTGCCCGGGACGGCCTACCCGGCGGTGCTGTTCGCCACCGGGGCGAACGACGCGCGGGTGCCGCCCTGGCACGCCTGGAAGCTCTGCGCGGCGCTCGGACGGGCCGGCACCGGGGCCGCGCCGGTCCTGCTCGACCACCACGACACCGGCGGCCACCAGGGGCGCCCGGCCGCGGCCGGGCGGGAGCTCGCGGTCCGCTCCCTCGCCCTGCTGGGCGCCGGCACCGGCCTGGTGCCGCCCGCCGCCCCGTGCACCGGCCCGCCCGCAGGCCCGTCCGGCCCCCGGCCCAGACCCCAGTCCTGACCTTCGCCCGTGTCCAGCCGAGGAGAGCACCACCGATGACCGAGCCCCACTCCCTCGCGGGAGGCCCGTCCCGTCCCGGAGGCCCGCCGCGCGCCGCCGCGAACCACGCCCCGGCCGCCGCGGCGGCCGTCGACCTGACCAAGGTGCACGGGTCGGGAGACGCCCGGGTGGTGGCGCTGGAGCGGGTCTCGGTGGCCTTCCGGGAGGGGGAGTTCGCGGCGATCATGGGCCCGTCCGGTTCCGGCAAGTCCACCCTGCTCCAGTGCCTCGCCGGGCTGGAGTCCTGCACCTCGGGCGCGGCCCGGATCGGCGACGTGGACCTCACCCGGCTGAGCGACGGCCAACTGACCAGGCTCCGCCGTGACCACGTGGGCTTCGTCTTCCAGGCCTTCCACCTGATCCCCACCCTGACGGTGTCGGAGAACATCACCCTGCCGCTGACCCTGGCCGGCCGCACCCCCGACCAGCAGTGGCTGCGCACCCTGGTCGAGGCGGCCGGCCTCGGCGCCCGGCTCGGCCACCGCCCGGCCCAGCTCTCCGGCGGCCAGCAGCAGCGCGTCGCCTGCGTCCGGGCGCTGGCCGGCCGACCCCGGATCGTCTTCGCCGACGAACCGACCGGCAACCTGGACTCCCGCTCCGCCGCCGAGATCCTCGCGCTGCTGCGCCGGTGCGTCCGGGAGCTCGGCCAGACCGTCGTGATGGTCACCCACGACCCGGTCGCGGCCTCGTACGCCGACCGCGTCGTCTTCCTCGCCGACGGCCGCATCGTCGACGAGCTCCACGGCCCGACCCCCGACCAGGTGCTCGGACGGATGCGCACCTTCGACGCCAACCTGGGGATCAGTTACTGGTCCGGACCGGCCTGACCTGCCGCGCGCCGAGCGCCGGATGCGCGAGGATGGACGCATGCCGAACCGTCTCGCGGACGCGACCTCGCCGTACCTGCTCCAGCACGCCGACAACCCCGTCGACTGGTGGCCCTGGGGCCCCGAGGCCTTCGCGGAGGCGGAGCGGCGCGGAGTGCCGGTGCTGCTGTCGGTGGGTTACGCGGCCTGCCACTGGTGCCACGTCATGGCGCACGAGAGCTTCGAGGACGCCGGGCTCGCCGAGTACCTCAACGAGCGGTTCGTGCCGGTCAAGGTGGACCGGGAGGAGCGGCCGGACGTCGACGCCGTGTACATGGAGGCGGTGCAGGCCGCGACCGGGCAGGGCGGGTGGCCGATGACGGTGTTCCTCACCCCTGACAAGGAGCCGTTCTACTTCGGCACCTACTTCCCGCCGCAGCCCCGGCACGGGATGCCGTCCTTCCGGCAGGTGCTGGAGGGTGTGGAGGCCGCCTGGCGGGACCGGCGGGAGGAGGTCGGGCAGGTCGCCGGGCGGATCCGGGCCGACCTGGCCGAGCGGGCCGCCGTCTACTCGGCCGGCGCCCACAACCCGCCCGGCGAGGCGGACCTGCACCAGGCGCTGGTGAGTCTCAGCCGGGACTTCGACCAGAGCCGCGGCGGCTTCGGCGGCGCGCCCAAGTTCCCGCCGGCCATGGTGCTGGAGTTCCTGCTGCGCCACCACGCCAGGACCGGTTCGGAGGCGGCGCTGGAGATGGCCGTCCGCACCGGCGGGGCGATGGCCCGGGGCGGCATCCACGACCAGCTCGGCGGCGGCTTCGCCCGGTACGCGGTGGACGCCGGCTGGGTGGTGCCGCACTTCGAGAAGATGCTGTACGACAACGCCCTGCTGCTGCGCGCCTACCTGCACCTGTGGCGGGCCACCGGCTCGCCGCTCGCCCGCCGGGTCGCGCTGTCCACCGCGGACTTCCTGCTGCGCGAACTCCGCACGCCCGAGGGCGCGTTCGCCTCCGCGTTGGACGCCGACAGCCTCGACGAGGAGACCGGGCAGTCCGCCGAGGGCGCCTACTACGTGTGGGAGCCCGGCCAGTTGGTCGACCTGCTCGGCCCCGCCGACGCGGCCACCGCCGCCCGGCTGTTCACCGTCACCGCCGAGGGCACCTTCGAGCACGGCACCTCGGTGCTCCAACTCCTCGCCGACCCCGAGGACTTCGCCGAGTACGAGGCGATCCGGGCGCGGATGGCCGAGGCCCGGGGTGCCCGCCCCGCCCCGGCCCGGGACGACAAGGTGGTCGCCGCCTGGAACGGCCTGGCCGTCGCCGCGCTCGCCGAGACCGGCGCGCTGCTGGACCGCCCCGACCTGGTCGAGGCCGCCGAACGCGCCGCCGACCTGCTGCTCGCCGTCCACCTCACCCCGGACGGCCGGCTGCTGCGCACCTCCCGGGACGGCCGGGCCGGTGCCAACGCCGGCGTGCTGGAGGACTACGCGGACACCGCCGAGGGCTTCCTCGCGTTGTACGCCGTCACCGGCGAGTCCTCCTGGCTCCAGCTGGCGGGCGGCCTGCTCGACACCGTGCTCAAGCACTTCACCGACGAGGCCTCCGGCGCGCTCTACGACACCGCCGACGACGCCGAGGAGCTGATCCGCCGCCCGCAGGACCCGACCGACAACGCCACCCCGTCCGGCTGGACGGCCGCCGCCGGCGCCCTGCTCACGTACGCCGCGTACACCGGATCCGACCGGCACCGCACGGCCGCCGAGCGGGCCCTCGGCGTGGTCGGCGCGCTCGCCGGCCGGGCGCCGCGGTTCATCGGCTGGGGCCTCGCCGTCGCCGAGGCGCTGCTCGACGGGCCGCGCGAGGTCGCCGTGGTCGGCCCGGACGGCGATCCGGCCACCGCGGCGCTGCGGCGGGCCGCGCTGCTCGGGACGGCGCCGGGGGCGGTGGTCGCGGTCGGTGCGCCCGGGGAGCCCGAGGTGCCGCTGCTGGCCGACCGGCCGCTGGTCGGCGGGGCGCCCGCGGCGTACGTCTGCCGGCACTTCGCCTGCGACGCCCCGACCACCGATCCGGCGGCGCTGGCCGGGAAGCTGGGCGTGGCGGTCGAGTAGCGGGAGCCCCGGGGCGGCCGCGAAATCGTTGGCGAACCGGCCCCGGGCGGTCCACCATGGGCCATGACCTGGACTTTCAGCACTTCCCTCGACGAGTTCCGCGACCAGGCGGGCGCCTTCCTGGCCACCCGCCCCGCCGAGAACACCGTCCTGCTCACCATCGCGCACCGGCTGGCCGTGTCCGGCCTGACGGTGTTCGGCGAGCCGCCGGTCTTCGGCTGGTGGCGGGCAGAGGGCGACGGTCCGGTCGCCGGCGCCTTTCTCCGGACACCGCCGTTCGACCCCAGGCTCTCCTTCATGCCGCCGGCCGCGGCCGCCGAGCTGGCGGTCGACCTGGCCGCCGCCGGGTCCGGGTTCACCACGGTGACCGGGGTCGGCGGGGGTGCCGATGCGGTCCGCGCCTTCGCCGCCGCGTGGACGGTGGCGACCGGCACCGAGCAGTCCGTCCGTTTCGACGAACGGCTCTACCGGCTCGGCGAGTTGACCGACCCGCCGCGCCCGCCCGCGGGCCGCCACCGGCTGGCGGAACCGGCCGACCGCGAGCGGGCGATCCGCTGGTACGAGGAGTTCCTGGCCGAGGCGGGGGTCGACGTCCCCGACGTCCCGCGGGCGGTGGACGAGCGGACCGCGAGCGGCTGCCTGCACCTGTGGGAGGACGACGGCCGCCCGGTCGCCCTGGCCGGCAGCAGCCCGATCCTCGCCGGGATGTCCCGCATCGGCCCGGTCTACACGCCCGTCGAGAGCCGCGGCCGCGGCTACGGCACCGCCGTCACCGCCGCCGTCTCGGCCCACCTCCTCGCCCGCGGCGCCACCGAGGTCCTGCTGTACACCGACCTCGCCAACCCGACCAGCAACTCCATCTACCAGCAGATCGGCTACCTGCCGGTGGAGGACTCCCTGATCATGGACTTCCGCCGGGCGTAGCCGGTGGCCGGTGCCCGGTCACGCGTCCCGGGCCGGTGCCCGGGGCCCGCCCTCCCGGCCGGTGCCCGGGGCCCGCCCTCCCGGCCGGTGCCCGGGGCCCGCCCTCCCGGCCGGGCACCGTCCGGCCGCCCCTCACTCCCAGTCCCAGCGGATCCCCAGCAGGCACGGCCGCACCGCCGTCGCCACCAGGTGGACGCAGTGGTGCCCGTCGAGGGTGAGCTCCTCGGTCTCGTACGGGGCGGCGCCGGGGGAGTGGAGGGCGAAGCGATGGCAGCGGACCGGGAGGGCGGCGGGGTGGAAGGTGATCTGGAGGACGTACTGGCCGGCGCCGGAGTTGAAGCCGCGGACGTACTCGCAGCTGGGGTCGGGCGAGGGGGAGTCGTCGAAGCCGTAGCCGAGCAGGTGGGTGTCGCCGGTGCGCAGGCGGCGGTCGAGGAGGAGTTCGGCGGCGAGCAGGTGGTGGGCCTGGTCGCGGCGGATGCGGCCGGGGCGGCAGTTCTCCTCGGCGCGGACGCCGACGCGGGTGATGTCGCTGCCCGGGTCGCCCTGGTAGAGGGCGAGGTAGCGGTCGATGCCGTCGCGGTGGGCGCGCAGGGCGTGCTGGGAGTCGCGGCGGGCGATCCGGCGGTCGGGGCCGACCCGGATGCGCTCGATGTGGGTGATGGTGTGCAGCCCGGTGTCGCGCGGGCCGGCGAGGGTGGCGAGCAGTCCGTCGACGGCCACGGCCGGTGAGATGAGGTCGCGGTAGGGGCGCACCGGGGGGCCGGCCGGGGCGGGGCCGGCGGCGCGACGGGGGCCGAGCAGCCGGGTCAGGGAGTGCTCGGGCAGGTCGAGGACCTCCTCCAGGGCGGCGACGGCGCGCAGTGACTCGGCGCGTTCCGGGCGGCGGTGGCCCTGCTGCCAGTAACTGAGGCTGGTGAGACCGACGTTGACGCCGCGCAGGGCGAGGTGGCGGCGGATGCGGTGCAGGGCGAGGCCCCGGGCGGAGATCGCGGTGCGCAGGGCGAGGTGGAAGGGGCCCGTGCGCAGGGCGGCGGCGAGGTCGGCTGGGTCGCTCCTGTGGATGGCGGCCTCCTGGGGCGGGCGTGCGGGCGTGCGGGCGTGCGGGTGTGCGGGCGGTCCGGCGCCGACGGCTGGGACGGGCCGCCGTTTGACCGTGAATATTCACATCGATGCGGCGGTTTGTCACCGGTCCGGGCCTGCTGCGCGGGGGTTCCCGGGGCGTCGTTCACATCCGCGCCGGCCCGTTCACACCCCGGTCCGGGCCGCACCGAAGCCCGTTGACCGGTACCTGACGAGGCGCGATGCTCGGGGCGCGATCCGGACCGCGCCCCCACACAGCCCCTCGCTCCACTCGTGCAAGGAGGCATTCCCCCATGCCAGTTCCACGGATACGACTGCGCCGCGCGGTCTCGCTGCTCACCCTCGGTGTGCTGGGCCCGGCGCTCACCGCCGCGATGGCCGCACCCGCGATCGCCGCCGCCCCGGCCGGGCAGCCGGCCCAGTACCGGGCTCAGGCCCAGGCCCCGGCCCAGGACCGGGCCGCGCACCAGGTCCGCCAGGCCGCCGCGCCCGGCAGCACGGCCGACCTGGCCGGCACGTACAAGAAGCTCAACATCACCATGCAGCAGCAACAGCAGACCAACTGGTGCTGGGCGGCGAGCGGGAACACCATCGCCACCTGGTTCGGCTACAACTACAGCCAGAACCAGTTCTGCAACGCCGCGTTCGGCCGCTCCGTCAACTCCAGCTGCCCCAACAGCCAAGCCACGCTGGGCGATGTGCAGAACGGGCTGAGCTGGGTCGGCATCAACCCGGGTTCGTACGTCAACGGGTACCTGAACTACGGCACCGTACAGTCCGAGGTGAACGCCAACCGCCCGATCGAGACGCGCATCCAGTGGAGCTCGGGCGGCGGCCACATGCACGTCCTGTACGGCTACGACACCGGGAGCAACTGGGTCTACTGGGGCGACCCGTGGCCCTCCAACTACCGCTACAACTGGGCGGATTACCAGTACTACGTGAACAACGACACGTTCTCGTGGACCCACTCCCTGTACCGGATCGGCGCGTGAGGGCGACCATGACCGAGATCAAGAGCCGCCGTCGGGCCGTCACCTCCGCCGCCTCCACGGCCGCCGTCACCGCCCTGCTCACCGCCGGTCTCGCGCTGGCGCTCGCCCCGGCCGCGCACGCGGACTCCCCGTCCGCCCCGGCCCCGGTGCCCGCCGCCGAGCTGGCGCAGGCCCGCAGCGCCGTCCAGGACACGGCCGTCCTCGACAAGGTCGGCCACTTCTTCGCCCGCAAGGGCGTCCCGCCGACCCGGCAGCTGACCATCGGCGCCGCCGAGGAGGCCCGGGCGGCGAGCGAGGCCGCGCCGCGGCTGGCCGGCGACACGGTGCCGGTGTACCTGCTGGACCCGGGCTTCGTGGCCGGAACCCCGGGCGCACCGGTGGCGAAGGCCGAGTTCACCGCCAGCAAGGTGGTCGCGGCGGACGGGCAGAGCGCCTCGGTCTGGACCGTGCGGCAGGGCGGGGCCTGGAAGGTCGTCAACATCGCCTCGGGTGGTGACGAGAGCGACTACGCGGCGAAGGCGGCGGGCAGCGGCGGCGGCACCGCCTTCCGCGAGCCGCAGGTCAACGCCTGGTACGTGCTGCGCGACGGCCGGGTGCTGCCGCTGGACGACGAGGCCCGGCGCTCGGTGGGCGCGGGCGGGGTCACCCTGGCCGCGTACCAGCAGCTGGTGCACCAGCGGTACGGGGACAAGCTGCCCGGCTCGGCGTACGACCGGTCGGGCGAGGGCGGCGGCTACCAGGTGGACGCCGCGCCGGAACTCGCCGCCGTGGCGCAGGCCCCGCAGGCCCCGGGCGGCGGTTCGGCGCTGCCGGCCGTGACGGCGGCGGCCGCCCTGGGAGCCACCGCGCTGGTGGGCGCGGGTGCCGTGCTGCGGCGGAGGACGGGCGTCCGCCGCGGCTGACGGCGGGCGGGGCCCGGTCGGTCGGGCCGGGCCCCGCTGCCCGCACGCGCGATGAACCCGCACGCGTCATGAACCCGCACACGCGATGAACCCGCACGCGTGATGAACCCGTGCACCGAACAGAAGAGGACAACCGCACAGGCGCCGAACCGGCCGCCGAC
>NZ_JBHVSD010000021.1:118877-176999 GCF_042885395.1 Kitasatospora sp. NPDC058063 | reverse complement strand
CCGCCCCGCCGGCCGCGCCCGCTGCGCCGCCCGTCGCGCCCGTCGCGCCGGAGCACGGCGAACCCGCCGTCCCCGCCGAGCCGTTCGCGGCGGAGCCCGCCCCCGCCCCGCGCGCCCCGCGCCGCCCCCGCCCCGTGCTGCTGGGCGCCTGCGCCCTGGTGCTGGGCACCCTGGCCGGCGGCGGCATCGGCTACGCCGTGCAGGCCCAGCGCCCGCCCACGCCGCTGCCGCCGCTCCAGGTCGCCCACCCGTCCTACCCGGCCGGCACGGTCGACCCGGCCGCCCTCGCCGCCGAACAGCCCAAGCCGCTGGCCATCGACGGCGACCTGACCAAGCTGCTGATCACCGTCCCCGAGGGCAGCGCCCCCTGGGCGGACTTCGCGGACAAGCCGAGCTGGGTGTCGATCGGCGAACTCGCCGAGGAGAACGGCAACGCGGCCGGCACCTTCAAGGAACTCGCCTCCAACGGCTTCCGCCGCGCGGCCGAGGTGGCCTGGAAGAAGGACGACGTCCGCTACCGCGTCACGCTGACCCAGTACACCGCGGACCACGCGGACCAGGTGCGCTCCGTCACCTTGCCGGCGTTCGCCGACGGCGCTCCCGGCGGCTACAAGGTGGACGCCGCGCCGCACCACTGGGCCGACAGCAACGAGCAGTACTACTTCGGCGAGGCCGTCGCCAAGCGCGGCCCGCTGGAGATGAAGGTCGAGGTCTTCGGCCCCCAGCCGGTGAACCCCGACACCCTCAAGGACCTCGCCAAGCGGCAGTGGGAGCGGCTGGTATGAACGACGACACCGTGACCGCCGCCGCCCCGGGCGCGCCCGAGCCGGCGCCCGGCGCCCCGTCCGCCCTGACCGGCCCGCCCATCGGATCCGTTCCGCCCGGCGGGTCCGTTCCGCCGCTCGGGTCCGTCGACGCGGCATCCGTCGATCCCGCCGCATCCGCCGCATCCGCCGCACCCGCCGGTCCGAGCCCCGCCTCCCGCCGCCTGCTGCGCGCGGGCGCCGCGACCGCCGCGGCCGCGCTGGTCGGCGTGGTCATCGGCGTCGGCATCATCAAGACCCGGTACGACGACCCCGCGCCGGTCACCGTCGCCGCCCCGTCCACCGGTCCCACGCCCACCGCGACCGCCACGCCGTACGGCGCCAAGTCCAACGGCAGCCACTTCGGCTCGCTGCGCGACCTGCTGCTGCCCGTCCCGGCCGGCTACCGGCCCGGCCCGGACGACGGCGGCTACGGCAACGACACCGAGCTGGGCGGCGAGCAGCTGGCCGCCGAGCTGGACGCCGACCTCCAGCAGCTCCCCAAGGAGAAGCGCGACAAGATGCGCTCCTACTGGGAGAGCATGCACGTCAAGGCCACCGGCGTGCGCACCTACCGCGCCGACGGGGACGACCTGGTGATCGGCCTGAAGCTGCGCCAGTTCAACCAGCAGGAAGTGCAGCGGATCAACGAGTACACCGCGGTCTTCACCGGCGACACCGGCCTGTTCCGGATCGGCCCGGCGATCCCCGGCCACCCCGAGGCGCACTGCTACCTGATGCCGGCGCCGCCGTCCGCGCCGATCGACTACCTGGAGTGCTCGGCCGCCGAGGGCGACCTCCTGGTGATCATGAGCGCCGAGGGCGTGGCACCGCTGCCCAAGGACAGGATCGTCGCCCTCTTCACCGCCCAGCTCGACCGCCTCGCCCGCCCGGGAGCGTCCGTATGACCGACCACGCCACCCCGCCGCCCGCGCCCGAGAGCGCGCCCGCGCCTGCGCCCGGGAACGTCCCCGCGCCCGAACCGCAGAACGCGCCCGCGAACGCGCCGCAGAACGCGCCCGATCCGCTCCTGGCGGCGCTCGCCGCGCCCGTCGCCGTCCCCGAGGACCCGGCCGTCCTCGCGGAGCGGGAGGCCCGCCGGGCCCTGCGCCGCAAGGCCGCGGTGCGCTGGGGCGGCGCCGCCCTGGTGTTCGTCCTCGCCGGCACCGGCACCGCCCTGGCCGTCACCGCGCCCGAGCGCACCGACCTGCCGGGCCTGGCCACCGCGAGCGACGGCCGCTACACCTTCGCGCCGCTGACCCTGCCGCCGCTGCCGGCCGGCAAGAACGCCCCGGACGACAAGGGCAAGTCCCTGCACCACGCGGACCTGCGCCACCTGCTGCTGCCCGCGCCCAAGGAGGCCGGCGGTTCGCTGACCCCGCCCGTCTTCCCGGCCCCCGGTGCCGGTGCCGTCCCCTCGGGGTCGTCCACCGCCTCGGGGTCGCCGACCGCCTCCCCGGAGCCCTCGGCCTCCGCCGGCGCGCCCGCCGCCGGCTCCGGGTTCGGCCAGTGGGTGCCCTGCGACGCGCTCGCCGAGGACCAGCAGGACCCGGTCAAGGTGCGCGTCCTGCTGCTGGAGGACGCCTGCCGCGCGGCCACCGTCCGGGAGTGGACGGCCTCCGACGGCACCCGCACCCAGATCCGGCTGCTGCGCTTCGGCTCCGTGCGGGAGTCCTGGGGGGCCTTCGCCGACCTGCGCTCCAAGGGCCGCCCCAAGGCCGCCGCCGACACCAGGAGCACCCCCCACGACGACTGGGACACCTTCGACGGCATGAGCCTGACCACCGTGGAGTCCACCACGGCCGGCTCCAAGGGCGCCCCCACCGCCCGCGTCGCCTACCTCTCCGCCGCCGACGTCCTCGCCGTCGTCACCATGACCAACCCCGCCGGCGTGCCCACCGCGCCGTTCCGGCAGGTCGTCACCCTCCAGGCGGACCTGCTGTCCTGACTCCGCCTCAGCGACCGGGCCGGTTCCCCCCGGGGAGCCGGCCCGGCCGTCCTCCCGCGCGCCTTCTGGGACAGGATCGGGATATTTCCCGCACCGGCCCGTGAACGACCCCCGCGTACGGTGATCACGCATCGGAGAACGCACCGCCGAAAATCGACAGCAGGAGAACCCATGCGCAAGCGCCGCCTCGTCCTCACCGCCGCCGCCGTCGCGGCGATCGCCGCCACCGCCACGGCCTGCGGACCGGACAACAGCGACACGAGCGCCGCTCCCGCCGCCACCGGCCCCGCCGCCACCGGGCCCGCAGCACCCGCCGCCGCGCCCACCACGGCCGCCCCGGCCGGCGCCGCGCCGACGAAGACCGCCCCGCCCAAGTCCTCCCCGGCCCCCTCCGCCCCCTCCGCCGACAAGAGCGGGTACGGCCAGGCCTGCGGCGCCAACGACCTGGACTTCACCGCGAAGACCGAGAGCCAGGCCGGCGGCTACATCCTGATCAGCGCCAAGGCCAAGCAGGGCATCACCTGCACGCTCCCCGGCACCCACCCCGTCATCGCGTTCGGCTCCGGCGGCATCGAGGCCGGGCCCTTCGAGCACGGCACCGGGGAGGCGATCACCCTGAGCGGCGCCAAGACCGCCTACGCGGGCATCATGGCCAAGACCACCAAGGGCAACCAGGCCGTCCAGTACACCGACGTCATCATCGGCATCGGCACCCCCGACCCGAACCCGGCGAGCGTCCCCGTCGGCACCACTCCGGTCGACAAGCCGGTCGTCACCAACTGGCATACCCTGCCCAAGGACGCCGTCCCCGCGAACTGACGCCACGTCACATCGGCGCCGGTGAAAGCCGGATGACGGTGGACTGCCGTCGGCCGCCGGTGTGCTGACGGTGCGGCCCGGCACCTTGGAAGAGGTCCTGCCCCATCTCTTCCAGGGAGCGCACATGACGATCACCATCCGGCCGGGAAGCACCGTGATGTTCACCGGCGACTCGATCACCGACGGCCGGCGCCGGGAGAGCGAGGACGGCCTCGGAACCGGCTACCCGCTGCTCGTCGCGGGCGAGTGGGGCCACCGCTACCCGGACCGGCCGGTGACCTGGCTGAACACCGCGAACGCCGGCGACAAGGCGATGGACCTGGAGGCCCGCTGGCGCACGGACGTGCTCGACGCGCGCCCGGACGTGGTGTCGATCCTCGTCGGGATCAACGACACGGGCTGGCACACCCTCGACCCGCAGGGGTACCCGATCCCCGCGGAGCGCTTCGAGGCGACCTACGACCGCCTGCTCGCGCCCCTCGCCGAGGCGGGCACCCGACTGGTCCTCGTCGAGCCGTTCCTCGTGCCGATCCGCGGCGTCGTCGAGGCCGGCGACGCGGTGCTCATCGGTGAGAAGGAACGCGAGCAGTGGCGCGCCGACCTGGACCCGAAGATCCAGGCCGTGCGCAGGCTCGCCCGCCGGTACGGCGCCCAACTGCTCGCCGCCGACGGCAGGTTCGCCGAACTCGGCGCGACGACCCGACCGGAGCACTGGTCCGCGGACGGCGTCCACCCGACCCCGGCCGGTCACGCCGCACTCGCGGCCGCCTGGCTGCGCCTGGTCGCCTGACCGGGCCGGGAGCACGGTCCCGGCCCGACCGCCGGGCCCTGCCGTCACCCCCGCAGCCTCGCCGCCACCGGGCGGTGGTCGCTGGGGGTGGCCGGGAGGGTCCAGGTGCCGGTGGCGGCGAGGCCGCGGGTGAGCACGTGGTCGATGCGGACCAGGGGGAACGCGGCCGGCCAGCTGAAGCCGAAGCCGCTGCGGGCCGGGGTGAGACGGCGGGCCAGCGGGGCCAGGGCGCGGTCGTCGGCGGCGGTGTTGAGGTCGCCCAGCAGCACGACCCGGTGCAGCGGTTCGGCGTCCAGGGCCCCGGCGAGGGCGGCGATGTCGCGGTCGCGGTGGGCGGTGGCGAAGCCGGAGAAGGTCGTGCGCACCGAGGCCAGGTGGGCGACGTACACCGCCAACGGCCCGCCCGGGGCGCTGACTTCGGCCCGCAGGGAGCGGTTCCAGCCGGGGTCGATGACCAGCCGCCGGGACTCCGTCACCGGGTAGCGGCTCCACAGGGCGACGGTGCCGGTGCGGGCGTGGTGGGGCAGTGCCCGGTCCAGCACGCTCCGGTAGGCGGGCAGGGCCGCGTCGGTGACCTCCTCCAGCGCGACGAGGTCCGGGTCCGCGGCGAGCAGCGCCCGGGCGGTGCCGGCCGGGTCCTGGTTGGCGGCGTTCACGTTGTGGGTGACCACCGTCAGGCCCGGCCCGCCGGCCCCGCCCGCCGGGGCCCCGCCGGACAGCAGCAGCGGCCCGAACACCGCCGCCCACACCGCCACCAGCACCCCGCCCGCGCAGGCCGCCGCCGGTGCCCGGCGCAGCGCCGCGCACAGCAGCGCCGCCACCGCCACCAGGCCGCTCCACGGCAGGGCGCTCTCCCACAGGCTGCCCAGGCCCACACCGAGCTCCGGCACCAGCCGGTGGCCGCCCAGGGCGAGCGCGGTGAGCAGCCCGAGCGCGGCGGGCACGCGCCCGCGCCGCCACCGGGGCACGGCCCGCCACGCGGGTGCGGCTCCCCGCCCCGGTGCGCCCGGCCCCCTCGACGCGAGGAGCCGCTTCAGTGCGATCAGCCACTTCGGCGCGGCCGGCCACGTCGGTGCGGCCCGTCGCCGCCGGCGCGGCGGGCCGGGCCGGGCGGGCGTCTCGGACGGGACGGACGGTACGGACGGTACGGACGGCACGGAAGACGTCACGGCGCGCCCCCTCACCCTGCGGCGTCCGGCAGCGGAGCCGGGCAGGTCCCGCCCGGCGGGGTGAGCAGTTCGAAGTGCCAGATCTCGTTGGCGTACACCTGGCACAGCCCGTACCGGGCGCCGTTCTGGATCAGCCAGTAGTCGGCGCTGGTCGGGCCGACGTCCACCGCCTTGCCGCTGACGTGCGCGGACTTCTCCGGGGTGTTGACGAACTTGCGGGCCTGCTCCAGGCTCCCGTACTTGACCACCCCCCGGTCCAGCAGCCGCTGCTGGTAGGCCTTGCTGCGCCAGCCGGAGGTGACGGTCATCTCGATGCCCCGGGCCCGGGCGTCGACGGCCGCCCGCTGCAGGGCCTCGAGCAGCGGCCCGTCCAGGTTGCCCACGGCGGGGGAGTCGGTGTCGGAGGGGGTCAGCGTCCGGCCGTCGGGTATCTCCCCCTCCGCCTCCGCCGACGCCTGCGTCGTGGCGGGCGAGGCGGTGACGGGCTGGGCGGTGACGGTGGACGCCAGGGTGCGCAGGACGGCCTCGGTGCCCGGCGGGTCGGCGGCGGCGCACGCCCCGGCCAGGGTCAGCACCGCCGTCGCGGCGGCGCCCGCGGCCAGCCGCCGCCGTCCGCTCCGCGCCGCCGTGCCCGTGCCGGTCCCCGTGCCCGTGCCCGTCCCCGTCGGGGTGTCCGTCGTGTCCATTCCTGCCTCCCGGTGTTGCTCGTCCGTTGCCGGACCATTGGAGGAGAACCGGTGTTGCGAGGACGTCTGCGCAGGCCGATACGTTTTCGATAGGTCCCATCGGGTCCAATGGGTACGAACAGCGAAGAGCTAGGGAGAACAGCACGTGCGGGTCCTGGTGGTGGAGGACGAGATCTACCTCGCGGAGGCGGTCCAGGCGGGCCTGCGACTGGAGGCGATCGCCTGCGACATCGTCACCGACGGCGACGCGGCGCTGGAGCGCCTGGCCGTCCACAGCTACGACGTCGTCGTCCTCGACCGCGACATCCCCGGCACCCACGGCGACGACGTCTGCCGCAGCATCGTCCGCGGCGGCCTCGGCTGCCGGGTCCTGATGCTCACCGCCGCCGCCCGCCTGAACGAGAAGGTCGCCGGCTTCGAACTCGGCGCCGACGACTACCTCACCAAGCCCTTCGACCTCGCCGAACTCGTCGTACGGCTGCGCTCGCTGGCCCGCCGCCCGGCCCAGGCCGCCCCGCCCGTCCTGGAGTACGCCGGGCTGCGCCTGGACCCCTTCCGCCGGGAGGTCTACCGGGACGGCCGCTACGTGGGCCTGTCCCGCAAGCAGTTCGCCGTCCTGGAGGTCCTGATGGCGGCGCGCGGCGGCGTCATCAGCGCCGAGGACCTGCTGGAACGCGCCTGGGACGAGAACGCCGACCCCTTCACCAACGCCGTCCGCATCACCATCTCCGGCCTGCGCAAACGCCTCGGCGACCCGTGGGTGATCCAGACCGTGCCGGGCGTGGGCTACCGCCTCACCGACCCCTCCACCGACCCCGGCCAGGAAGGCACCCCGCGGTGAACCCCGACCCCGGCCCCGACCCCTCCGACCCCTCCCACCCCTCCGGCCCCGGGCCCCGCACGGGCGGACGCCGCACCGGAAACCGCCCGCGCCGCCTGACCGCCCGGATGCGCCTGACCCTCAGCTACACCCTCTTCGCCGTCACCGCCGGCCTCCTCTCCCTCGCCGTGGTCTACGTCGGCATGCGCTACGTCCCCAACTACCCCCTCACCTCCTCCAACCCGCGCTACCGCTCCGACGCCCCCTCCCGCCAGGAGATCCTGGACTCGCTGCTCAGGGCCAGCGGCTACGCCCTGGCCCTGCTGACCGCCGTCGGCCTGATCGGCGGCTGGCTGATCGCCGGCCGGGTGCTGCGCCCGCTGCAGGACATCACCCGCGCCGCCCACCGCGCCGCGAGCGGGGCCCTGGAACACCGCATCGCCCTCACCGGGCCGCGCGACGAGTTCACCGACCTCTCCGACGCCTTCGACGAGATGCTGGCGCGCCTCCAGCGCTCCTTCGAGGCCCAGCAGCGCTTCGCCGCCAACGCCTCCCACGAACTGCGCACCCCGCTCGCGATCACCCGCACCATGCTCCAGGTCGCCGCCGCCGACCCGGCCGGCCAGGACTGGGGCCGCCTCGTCACCCGCCTCCAGGACACCAACCAGCGCGGCATCGAGATCAGCGAGGCCCTGCTCCAGCTCGCCGACCTCGGCCACGCCCCGCCCGACCTCGCCCCCACCGACCTCGCCGCCGCCACCGGCGAGGCGCTGGCCGCCGTCCGCGACGAGGCCGAGGCCTTCGGCATCACCCTCACCGCAGACCTGCGCCCCGCCCCGACCACCGGCAACCCCGTCCTGCTGCGCCAGGCGGCCGTCAACCTGCTGCACAACGCGCTGCGGCACAACCTGCCGCCCGGCGCCGGCGGGCGGGTCACCGTCGCCACCGGGGCCGACCCCGAGCGGCCCGGCCGGGTGCACCTGACCGTCACCAACACCGGCCCGCGGCTGACGGAGGAGGCCGTGGCCACCTTCACCGAACCCTTCCTGCGCGGACGCGGGCGCACCGCCGGGACCGACCCGGCCCGCCGCGGCCACGGGCTGGGCCTGGCGATCGTCGCCGCCGTCACCGAGGCCCACCACGGCGAACTCCACCTAGCCCCCGACCCGGCCGGCGGCCTGCGGGCGACCCTCGCCCTGCCCGGCCCGGCCGCCGACCGGGAACGGCCCGGCCCGCGCGCAGCCGGATGACCGGAAAAAGATCCCTCCGCCCGCCCGTCACATCCCCGGGCCGGGATCCGTCGGTGAGGTGACAGCGACCGACAGCCGGAAGGACCGCACCGTGCTCACCGACCTCATGTACGTGACGCTCTACGTCACCGACCAGGACCGCGCCCTGACGTTCTGCACGGAGCAACTCGGCCTGGAGAAGCGCATCGACTTCCCCAACCCCGGCGGACGCTTCCTCACCGTCGGCGTCCCCGGCACCCCGGTCGAACTCCTCCTGTGGGCGCACCCCGCCGCCGCGGGCCGGCCGGACGGGCCGGACGGGACACCCGGCCCGGTCGTCCTCGAAGCGGACGACCTGCGGGCCGACTTCCGGGTGTTCCGCGACCGCGGGGTGGTCTTCGACCTGCCGGAGCCGGTGCGGGCCGACCGGGCGAAGGGCGGTTCCTGCCCCTCGCCGGGCCCGGTTCAGGCATAGGGCCGGAGGTCGTCGCGGTGGGCGGTGCCGCTGCCGTCGGGCCGCCAGGAGCGGCTGTGTCGGGCCATGGTCCAGGTCTGCGGTGCCCGGCGGGCGGCGTCGATCCAGGCCGCGAGTTCGGGGAGCGCGCTCTGCCGCAGGAGGTGCCGGGCCGCGGCCCGTTCGGAGGCCGGGAGCGGGGCGACCCCGATCCGCACCGTGTACCACCACCGGGGGTGGATGCCGCCGCCGTGGTTGGAGGACAGGCCCGGCACCCACTCGACGTGCAGCGCGGTCCCGTCCTCCCACGGGCGGTTGCCGAACTCCAGGTGGGCGGCCTCCGCCTCCTGCGCGCCGAGGACGGTGCGGATGTCGGTCGGGGTGAGCGGCCACGAAAGATCGCGCGGCAGTCGGCGGTTGCGGGCTGGCATGCGCCCGAGGATGGCAGACGCCCCGACGGAAGCGCATGCGCGTTTCGCCCCGGGGCGCTTCGGGCGGGCCGGGCTCAGGCGGGGCCGGGGAAGCGGTCGATGTTGTGCTCCACCCAGGTGCGCAGGTGCGCCAGCGGGACGCAGGCGTCCGCGCCCAGTGCGGTGAGGCTGTACTCGACCCGCGGGGGGACCTCGGCGTGGATCTCGCGGTCGACCAGGCCGTGCTCCTCCAGCCGGCGCAGGGTCTGGGTGAGCACCTTGGGGCTGACGCCCTGCAGGCGGGTGCGCAGCGCGCCGAAGCGTTGCGGGCCGTCCTCCAGGGCGCCCAGCGCGAGGGCGCTCCACTTGTTGGCCAGCAGGTCGAGCATGTCGCGGCAGGGGCAGGCCGCGGCGTAGACGGACCTGGGGTCGGTGCAGTCGGGGGCGTGGGTCCTCGTCGTACGGGTCGTCGTCACCCGCCGATGGTACCCATCGGGTACTGCTTCGGTACCCGATGGGTACCAATGGTCCTTGCGGGTAACCACCACCCCTCGCATACCGTCGCCGACGTGCCCGGACGGCGGTGCGCCGCCCATCCCTTCCGACGAGGAGACCCCTGATGCCCGAGACGACCACGACCCCCGGGACGGCCGCGATCCCCGCGACGATGCCCGCCGTCGCCTACCGCAGGAGCCTGCCGGTCGACGACCCGCAGAGCCTGCTCGACGTCGAGCTGCCCGTGCCCCGGCCGGGCCCGCGCGACCTGCTGGTGCGGGTGGAGGCGGTGGCCGTCAACCCGGTGGACCACAAGGTCCGGCAGAACGCCGACCCGGGCGGTGAGCCGCGGGTGCTGGGCTGGGACGCGTCCGGCACCGTGGTCGCGGTCGGCCCGCAGACGGAACTGTTCGAGGTCGGCGACGAGGTGTACTACGCCGGCGCCCTGGATCGGCCCGGCACCAACTCCCGCTACCACGCGGTGGACGAGCGCCTGGTCGGCCACAAGCCGGCCACCCTCTCCCACGCCGGGGCAGCAGCGCTGCCGCTGACCGCGCTGACCGCCTGGGAGGGCCTCTTCGAACGCCTCGGCCTGGGCACCGGCGGCCCGGAGCAGGGCGGCACCCTGCTGGTGACCGCCGCCGCGGGCGGCGTCGGCTCCCTCGTCACCCAGCTCGCCCGCGCCCTCACCGGCCTGACCGTGATCGGCACCGCGTCCCGCCCGGAGTCGGCCGACTTCGCCCGCCGCATGGGCGCCGACCACGTG
Source organism: Kitasatospora sp. NPDC058063 (assembly GCF_042885395.1). Classification (NCBI taxonomy): domain Bacteria; kingdom Bacillati; phylum Actinomycetota; class Actinomycetes; order Kitasatosporales; family Streptomycetaceae; genus Kitasatospora; species Kitasatospora sp. NPDC058063. Next base: position 166,610 of record NZ_JBHVSD010000021.1, on the reverse strand, counting down.
ATCGACCACGCGCGCCCGCTCGGCCCGCAGCTGGCGAAGGCCGCCCCCGGCGGCCTCGACCACGTCTTCAGCACCGTCGCCACCGACCGCAACCTCGCCGCCTACGCCGAGGCCCTGAACCCCTTCGGCGGCATCGTCGCCATCGACGACTTCGACTCCCTGGACATCGGCGTCCTCAAGGGCAAGAGCATCTCCTTCCACTGGGAGTTCATGTTCACCCGCTCCCTGCACGCCACCGCCGACCGGGCGGTGCAGCACCGGATCCTCGACCGGGTCGCCCGCCTGGTGGACGCGGGCGTCCTGACCACCACCGCCACCCGCGACCTCGGCCCCGTCAACGCCGCCAACCTCCGGGCGGCCCACCGCCTCCAGGAGTCCGGTGCGGCGATCGGCAAGACGACCCTGACCGGGTTCTGAGCCGGTGCCCCGGCGCACCGGCCGGGTCGGGGCCCTCCTGGCCACCGGTGGCTGCGGCGGCGACGGCGGATCCGGTGAAGATCTGCCAAGCTGCTTCGGTGTTCGAATTTCGTCTCTGGCTCGCCGCACTTCCGGAACCCGTACCCGAGGCCGAGGCCCGCAGCTACTGGAACCTGAAGGACCTCCCCACCCCGAACCTCGACGGGGCGCTGAGGCGCGCGGACTACGTCTACGTCGGCGCCTGGCACGAGGGCCATCTGTCGGACGAGCCGCAGTCGGGCCGCTGCCCCGCCGTCAGGATCTCCAACTGGCTGTTCTACCGCGGGACCATCGACCGCTACCAGGCGCCGCTTCTCGACGCCCGGTTGCGGGACGAACTCATCAGGATCCACCGGCCCCGCCCGGGTGACCTGCCGGCGGAGTCCACCGATGCGGAGACGATCGCCGCGTTCCTCACGGCGCACCTCGGTCGGCACCTGCTGCCCGAGGAAGCACCACCGGCCACGGCCTGACACGCCGACGGGCCCGACTGCCGCTCAGCCGACCGACCGGTCCTCCTGCCCGTCCGTCACGACCGGCAGGAGGCCGCGCTCGCCGAACACCTTCTTGGCGACGAAGGTCGCGTTCAGCGCCTTCGGGAACCCGCAGTAGACGGCGGAGTGCAGCAGCGCCTCGACGATCTCCTGCGGCGTCAGCCCGACGTTCAGCGAGGCGTTGACGTGGACCTCCAGCTGCGGCTCGCACCCGCCGAGCGCGGTGAGCATGCCCAGGGTGACCAACTGCCGCTCGCGCGGCGCCAGCCCGGGACGGCTGTAGATCTCCCCGAACCCCCAGGCGACCACCTGGTGCCCGAGCTCGGGGCTCACCTCGCCCAGCGACTCCACCACCCGCCGCCCGGCCTCGCCGTCGATCCGGTCGAGCACCTCGGCCCCGTGCGCGAAACGCTCCCGGCGGACCTCGGCCTCACTCGCGGACATGCTCATCTGCGCCGCTCCTCTCCCGTTTCCCGGCCGCCGACCACGACGGCGGCGACCACGGAAGGAACCGTAGAACTTGGAGTGCACTCCAACTCAAGTCGCCACGCAGCTCCACCTCCGCAGGAAGATTTGCGGCCAGGACCCCCTGAAATGGCATCACCCCGCCCTAACCGGGCCGAAAGATTTCCTGTGGACACGCGGCCCGGCGGGACGGGCCGCGCTGCGCCGGGGTAGCGTTGCCCGTCCGTTCCCGGGTTTCGCGAGATGGAGCAGCCGTGTCCTCGAACGTCTTCCGCAGCGGTATCGGACAGCTGCTCCCCGATCAGGGGCCCGACGGGCTGAGGGTCTGGAGCGTGGCCCGGGCGCCCAGGAGCGCGCTGTACGGTGCCCCCGTCGAGGCCACCGTCCTGCTCGAAGGCACCGACGACCTCGACCGGGCCGATCTTCCCCTGGTCGGCGAGGTGCTCGGCAGGGTCGACCACTACATCGGGACGGGGATCCGCTTCGTGCGTGAGCAGGTGGAGGCCGACCCGGCCTTCTTCGGCCTCACCGAAGCGCAGGCGCGGCCCTACCGCGGCCTGCCCGTCGAGGACTTCCCACTGGACTGCCCGCAGCTCAACTTCTACCTCGACGAGTGGCACCTGCGTTTCGCCGAGGGTCGCCTGCCGATCTGCGACCCCTACGGCCTCGCGGTCGTGTTCGAAGGCCAACGGCCGGTGAGGGTGGAGGACTTGAGCGACGCCACGGCCGTGGACGACGAAGGCGCCGACGGCTCGGGGCGACAGGGGGCCTGAGCAGTCCCCGCCCCACCCGCATGCGGGCGTCAGGCGCGGTGGTACGGGGCGGGGGTGGCGACCTCGCCGCCGAGCGCGGCGGCGGCGTGGCGGGCCCAGTAGGGGTCGCGCAGCAGTTCGCGGCCGATCAGGACGGCGTCGGCGTGGCCGTCGGTGAGGATGTCCTGGGCCTGGGCGGGGTCGGTGATCAGGCCGACGGCGGCCACCGGCAGGTCGGTCTCGCGGCGCACGGCCTCGGCGAAGGGCACCTGGAAGCCGGGCCCGGCCTCGATCCGGGCGTCGGGGACGATGCCGCCGGTGGAGACGTCGAGCAGGTCGACGCCGTGGGCCCGGAGCTCCTTGGCGAGGCGGACGGTGTCCTGCGAGGTCCAGCCCTCGCGGCCGTCCTGCGGGTTCTCGGTGATCCAGTCGGTCGCCGAGACGCGGAAGAAGACCGGCAGGTCCTCGGGCCACACCGAGCGGACGGCGTCGACGACCTCCAGCGCGAAGCGGATGCGGCCCTCGTAGGAGCCGCCGTAGCCGTCGGTGCGGTGGTTGGACGCGGGGGAGAGGAACTGGTGGACCAGGTAGCCGTGGGCGCCGTGGACCTCGGCGACCTGGAAGCCGGCGTCGAGCGCGCGCCGGGCGGCGTCGGCGAACTGCCGCACGATCTCGCCGATCTGCTCCTCGGTCAGCTCGTCCGGGGTGGTGTGGGCGGGGGAGAAGGCGTCGGCGCTGGGGCCGACCGGGGTCCAGCCGTGCTCCTCGTCCGGGGTGACGGGGCGTCCGCGGTCGATCCAGGTGCGCTCGGTGGAGGCCTTGCGCCCGGCATGGGCGAGCTGGATGGCGGGGACGGTGCCCTGGCTCTTCAGGAAGTCGGTGATCCGGCGGAAGGCGGTGACCTGCGCGTCGTTCCAGATGCCGAGGTCGTACGGGCTGATGCGTCCTTCGGGGCTGACCGCGGTGGCCTCCGTGATGATCAGCCCGGTGCCGCCGGCGGCGCGGGCCGCGAGGTGGGTGAAGTGCCAGTCGGTGGGCACGCCGGCCGCGTCCCCGTTCGGGGCGGCGCTGTACTGGCACATCGCCGGCATCCAGATGCGGTTGGGGACGGTCAGCGACCGCAGGGTGAGCGGGGCGAAGAGAGAGGTGCTCATGTCGGACTCCCGGTGGGTCGGCCGGCGCCAGGACGCGAAGGCGAATCAAGGGCTGGTGTGCAACTTTTGCAGCTGCATTTACGTTCGCAAACAATAGTTGCGCACGCAGGGACTTGCAAGGGTTCTCCGTCGGCGCACCCTCCCGCCTGCGGGAAAAGGGAGTCGGCGCTCCGTAACGCCGGACGGCGCCGCCCGGGGGAACCGGGCGGCGCCGTCGGAAGCGGGGCGCGGGGGCCGTGCGCAGCGGCGGCCGTCAGCGCGCCGTCTGCGGGACCCGCTGGGTCGGGACGGCGGCCCGGGCCGAACGCGGGGCGGAGCCGGAGGCGCCGGGGGCGGCCGCGGGGGAGGCGCCGAGCGCGGTGCCGCGGGTCTCCTCGGCCCACAGGACGCAGACCAGCAGGCCGAGGGCGGTGGTCCCGGCGGCGATCAGCATGGTCGGGCCGGTGCCGAGCCCGGTCAGCGACAGCGGCAGCAGGTAGGTGCCGACGGCCGCGCCGATCCGGCTGACCGAGGTGGCGACGCCCACGGCGGTGGCGCGGATCTCGGTGGGGAACAGCTCGTTGGGGTACGTCCAGTCGAGCACGTTCGGCCCGCCGCACAGGAAGGCGTACGCGCACAGCGCCAGCAGCGCGACGGCGGCCGGGGCGGTGGGCCACGCGCCCAGCAGCGCCAGCGGGACGGTCATCAGCGCGAAGGACCAGATGATGACGGGCCGCCGGCCGCGGGTGTCGATCAGGCGCAGCGCCGGGTAGCAGCCGAGCAGGAAGACCAGGCTGATCAGGCCGGTGCCGAGGGTCTCCATCACGGTGCCGCCCGGCATGCCGAAGGAGGAGAGGATCTGCGGGCCGAAGGTGAGCATCGCGAACAGCGGGCCGACCTGGCACATGAAGAACAGGCCGCAGAACAGGGTGCGGCGCCGGTAGGGCTGGGTCATCAGCAGGCGCAGCCCGGCGGGGCGGCCGCGTTCGGCCGGATCGGGCATCAGCTCGCGGCCGTCGACCCGGACCCCGAGGTGCTTCTCGACCACGCGCACCGCGTCACCGACCCGCCCGTTGGCGGCCAGCCAGCGCGGGGACTCCGGCGAGCCGCGCCGGATCACCAGGAACACCACGCACAGCACCGTGGAGCTCGCCAGCATCCACCGCCAGCTGCCCGGCCCGGCCAGCTCCAGGAACAGGTAGCCCACCACGTAGGCGAGCACCGAGCCGGCGTACCAGGCGACGATCTGCTGCCCGAGCAGGCGGCCGCGCTTCTTGGCGGGCAGCCACTCGGCGAGCAGCGAGGTGGCGATGGGGTAGTCGGCGGCCACGGCCATGCCGAGTACGAAGCGCAGCACGGCGATCGCCCACACCGCGTCCACCCAGAAGGAGAGCACCGAGCAGGCGACCATCACGAGCAGGTCGGCGGTGTACATCACCTCCCGGCCGATCTTGTCGGTCAGCACGCCGAAGAGCGCGCCGCCGACGAACATCCCCACCAGCGCGGCGGCGCCGATCAGGCTGACCTCGGCGGTGGACAGCCCGAGGTCCGGGCGCATCCCGATCAGGGCGACGCCGACGATGCTCAGGATGTAGCCGTCGAGCAGGGGTCCGCCCGAACAGGCCAGGGCCAGCCTGCGGTGGAACGCGGTATACGGGGCGTTGTCGATGGTTTGGGACATGTGCTGGGGGTCCTCCGGAGCGTACGGCACGCACTGCGCACCGTGCGCCGGGTAGACGGCAGGGGAAGACGCCGCCCACCTCGGACGGCGCCATCGCCCGGTCACAACGGGCGACCGTCCACGGTTGCCCCGGCCCCGTGGGGCCGCCACCGGGCCGAAGGTCGAGGGGATTCACGACCAAGGTCCCGAAGCGGACGGGCCCTTCGCCCGTGCCGGAACGGCGCCCGCCCAGTCCTGCCGGGGGCGGCCGCCGCCGCGGGCCGCGAAAGCGCTCCGGGCGTGACCCTTCTCACCCGCGGCCCCCAACAGCCCTGGAACTGTGGCCCATTCCACACCCGGGCGGTGCCCGTCCGTACGGGGGCGACCCCGGTGCGTCATCTCTCGACGGGCCGCGGCGGGCCCTGTGTCGGCTCGCCGTCAGCCCCCGGCCGTGGCCGCGGGGCTACCGGCCCGCGGCCAGCGGCACGGCGACGTCCACGACGTGCTCCCGCGGTCCGGCGGTCTCCCGGTTCGGGTAGTACACCTCCCGGTTCGGCCCGCCCCGCCCGTACCCGCGGGCGGCGGCCCAGGCGCCCACCGCGTCGTGGGCGGCGGCCATCGCGGTGAAGCCCCGCCGGGTCAGGGCGGTGTACGCCTCGCGGTGCGCGGGTTCGATGCGCACCGCGAACGGGCCGTGCGGCCCGACGTCGTTCGGGGTGGGGGCGCAGACCTCGACCAGGGCGTCGCAGTCCTCGCCCACCAGGCCGTGGTACACCGCGAACAGCGGTCCGGACAGGCACGCGCCGACCTCCCGCAGCCGGCCGAGCAGCAGCTCGCCGGCCTCGGCGAGGAAGCCGGGCAGCGCGGCGGCGTCCACGTGCCGGCGTACGAACAGGACCCGCTGCTCGGGTACGTCGCGCTCGGCGATCTCGAACACGGTGGTGCTCCTTCCACTCAGAACTTCCCGGGCGTAGCCCACCGCCTCCCGGCGGGCCGCGTGCTCGGCCTCCCGCTCCCGCCAGTACGCCAGCAGCTCCCGCTCGCCCGCGTTGCCGTCGGTGTCGGCGTTGCCGTCGGTGTCCGCGTCGGCGTCGGTGTCCGCGCCGGGGTCCGGCCCGGCCGCGTCCAGCACGGCCGCGATCCGCGCCAGCGGCAGCCCGGCGGCGCGCAGCAGCGCGATCCGCCGGGCCCGCTCGACCTGCGCCGGGCCGTAGCGGCGCACTCCGGTGCGCGCGTCGACCAGGGCGGGCGGCAGCAGCCCCCGCTCGTCGTAGAGCCGCAGGGCCTTGAGGCTGAGCCTGGTCCGGGCGGCGAGTTCGCCGATGGTGATCACGTTCTCCTGCACGCCCGCCACTGTGCCGCCTTCCCCTGGGGGAGGGGCAAACCCCGGAACGCTATGCGGCGGTACGTCGGCATTCGCACCGGAACCGCCCACAGAAGCCCGCAGAACCCGCGGAAGCCGGCGGAAGTCCGTGGAAGCCCGCCGGATCCGCCGCCTGTTCGCGGTGCCGGGCGGGGCGGTTCACCGGGCCGTGGACCGGGGGCCGTCCGTGCACGGTCGGCTGCCTGCGACCTGCGCGGAGACGCCCCGGGGTGGCGCCGTCCGTGGGCGAACGACGGATCCGGCGCCCCGCACGCCGCCGGGGGAGAGCGGGCCCGCCACCGGCCCGCCGGGGGGCGGGGGCCGGTGATGGCCCGGGCCGAGAGCGGTTCATATGATGGGAATTCAGTAGTTGAATTGCCGGTGTCATGATCCTCGGAGTGCGCCCGGACCAGGGCATGCCCGGGGAACCGGGCCGGTCCCCGGATCCGCTCCGGTCCTCGGGCTCGATTCAGGGGGATGCATGCGCGGCACCGTGCTCGCCGACCGCTACCGACTGGTGGACTGGCTGGGCGGCGGGTCGATGGGCGATGTGTGGCTCGCCGAGGACGAGGTCCTCGGCCGCCGGGTGGCGGTCAAGGTGGTGAAGCCCGCCCTGCTGGACGAGCCCGGCTTCGCCGAGCGCTTCCACGCCGAGGCCCGGGTCATGGCCCGGCTGCGGCACCCGGGCATCGTCGGCGTGTACGACTACGGGCACGACCGCGGGCCCGGCCACGACCACGACCACGGGCTCGGCGACGACCACGGGCCCGACGCCGGGCCCGGCGCCGCGAACGGGCGGCGCCCGGTCGGCTACCTGGTCATGGAGCTGATCGAAGGGCAGCCGCTGAGCGCCGTCCTGGAGCGCCGCGGAGCCCTGCCGGTGGCGGAGGCCCTGGAGCTGGTCCTGCAGGTGCTGGACGCCCTGGAGGCCGCGCACGGGTCCGGGGTGGTGCACCGGGACATCAAACCGGCCAACCTGATGGTCCGCGGCGACCGGACGGTGATCGCGGACTTCGGCATCGCCCGGCCCGACTGCGACGCCCGGACGACCGTCCCGGGGATGGTGCTGGGCACCGCCGCCTACCAGGCACCGGAACAGGCGTCCACCGGGACGGTCACCGCCTCGGCCGACCTCTACGCGCTCGGCGTGGTCCTCTACGAGTGTCTCGCCGGCCGGCTCCCGTACGAGGGGGAGACCGCCCTCGAAGTGATCCTCAAGCACCTGACGGAGCCCGTGCCGCCGCTTCCCGGGGAGGTGCCCGCGCCGGTGCGGGCGCTGGTCGAGCGGGCGATGGCCAAGGAACCCGGTGAGCGCTGGCCCGACGCGGCGACGATGGCCACCGCCGCACGCCGTGCCCTCGCGGCGGTGGAGGCGGCGCCGTCGCCGGGCCCGTCCCCGGCCCTGTCCTGGACGGGGACCGGGACCGGTCCCCGGCCGGTCGCGGCGCGTGCCCCACGAACCGGGCGTGCCCCGCGGACCGGACCCGCCCAGCGGACCGGGCACCGCCTGCGGGCGCTGGCCGGGGCGACGGCCCTGACCCTGCTCTGCATGGCCGGGGCCGCCGGGGCGGCGGTGGTCCGGCCCGGCCGGGACGGCGCGCCGCAGGACACCGCCGCCGTCGCCGGGCCCACGGACGGCCCCGCCCGGCCGGACGCCGCCGCGTTCGTGGAGGCCGGCAGCCCGCTCACCGGACAGCCGTCCGCCTCGGCGACGTTCCCGTTCCCGCCCCCGCCGGCCGTGCCGGGCGCGGGCGAGAGTCCCGCCCCCGCCCAGGCCGCCCCCGCGCCGACCACCCGGAGCCCCTTCGCCACGCCCCCCGCCCCGGCCGCCGCCGTGCCCACCCGCGGCTCCGCCCCGCTCCCGGCCCCCGCCTCCACCGCCGGGGAGAACCCCGCCGCGCCCGCGCCGACCCCCACCGCCCCGGCCCGGCCGGATCCCGCCGAAACGGCCACACCCACGCCGTCCGCGACGCCGACGCAGCCCACCCATCAGCCGGTGGCGCCGCTGCCCGAGCTGGCGCGGATCAGCAGCAACGGCGGCACGCTGGACAACTCCTACTCCAAGGACCGGGACGGCAACCAGGTCGACACCTTCGATGCCAACGGCACGCTGGCGCAGGTGTGGCGGCTGGACAAGGTCGACGAGGGTAGGTACTACCTGCGCAACGCCTCCAGCAACTTCACCAAGGGACTGGACCAGGACAGGGACAGCGGCCGGGTGCAGATCTGGACGAGCCCGCCGTCCAACTGGAACCAGGTCTGGGCCATCACGCCGGTTCCGGGCGGCCACCGGATCGTCAACGCCGACACCAGCCTGTGCCTGACGTCCGACGGCGTGGGCCACTGGGTGCGAGTGGCGCCCTGCTCGGGCGCGGACAACCAGGTGTGGACGTTGAGGTGAGCCGCCGGCCGCCGGCCGGGCCGTGGTCGGCTCACTCCGGCAGCCAGGACGGCCACTGCCGGCGGGGCCGCACGGCGGGCCCGCCCGGGCCGATCAGGGCGCGCAGCCGGTTGGCCTCGGGGGAGCCGAGGGAGGCCAGGATGTCGTAGGCCTCCGACCGGTGGGCCCGGGCCGCGTCGCCGTCGCCGTCCCCGCCGCGCTCGGCGAGTACGTCGCCGAGCGCCGCCAGGGCCAGCCCCCGTCCGCGGCGGTCGCCGTCGAGCGTCAGCACCTCGACCGCCCGGTCGGCCGCCGCCACGGCCTCCTCGCAGCGGCCGACGGCGCGCAGCGACTCGGTGAGCCGCAGCAGCGTACGGCCCGTGCGGCGCCGGTCGTCCGGCCGCAGCAGGGACAGGGCGTTGCGGTGGTGGTGCAGGGCCTGCTCGAACTCGCCGCGGTCGTGGGCGATCGTCCCCATCGAGTCGAGGGCGAGCGCCTGGAGGTCGTGGTCGGCGAGCCGGTGGCAGATCAGCAGGGACTGGTCGACGACGCGGACGGCCGCGTCGAACCGGCCGAGTTCGGTGAACGCGCGGGCCAGGTTGAGCAGTTCGGCCGCCACCGAGCGCCGGTCGCCGAGCTTCTCCCAGGCCGAGACCGCCGCCGTGAAGCCGGCGACCGCGTCGCCCGGCCGGCCGACCTGGACGAACAGGGCGGCCAGTGAGGCGTGGGCCAGGGCGAGCAGCGGCCCGGGCAGGTCGTGGGCGGTGCACAGGTCGCGGGCCCTGAGCAGTTCGGCGAGGGCCGCGGGTTCGGAGCCGACCTCGGTGAGCAGCCGTCCGAGCACCAGCCGGGCCCTGACCTCGGCCGTGCGGTCGCCCTGCCGGAGGGCGGCCCGCAGCAGGACCTTGGCCGCGTGCCCGAGCGGCCGGGTGGCCTGGCCGGTGTCGCACAACAGGCTGCAGCCGAGCAGCAGTTCGGCGACCAGGTCGAGCCGGGGCGGCTCGGGGAGCCCGGCGTACTGGCCGACCAGTGCGCCGATGCCGTGGTAGTCGACGCGGCCGTGGGGCGGTACCGCCGCGCGGGAGCCGGCTCCGGCCCCGGCCCCGCCACCGGCGTCGGCAACGGCACCGGGCAGGGCGGCGCGGGCGGCGGACGGGCCGAGCGCCGCGACGGTCTCTGCGTGGTGGTGGGCCGCCAGCCGGGTGAGGACGGCGGCCGGGAAGTCCTCCGCCGCCTCCTGCGAGCCGGCCGCCTCCTGCGGCCCAGCCCCCGCCTGCGGCCCGGCCTGCGGGGCCGGGGCGAGCTGCTGGGCGAAGGCGCGCAGCAGGTCGTGGTACCGGTAGCGGTCCGGGGGCGCGGTCTCCAGCATCGAGCAGTCGACCAGCGACTCGGCCAGTTCCTCGGCCTCCTCCTCGGGCAGGCCGAGCACCGCCGCGACCGCGCCCGGCGACAGGTCCGGCACCTCCGGCACCGCCAACAGCCGGAAGGCCCGGGCCTGTTCGGGCGTCAGCTGGTCGTAGCCGAAGCGGAACGCCGGTTCGACGGCGAGGTCCCCGGCGCGCAGCACGTCCAGCCGGCGCCCGTGGCCGGACAGCTTGTCGAGCAGCCGGGCCATGGTCCAGTCCGGCCGGCAGGCGAGGCGGGCGGCGAGGATGCGCACGGCCAGCGGGAGGTGCCCGCAGAGCCGGACGAGTTCCGCGGCCGTCCGCTCCTCGGCCCGCAGCCGCTGCCCGCCGATCACCCGGCCGAGCAGGCCGAGGGCCTCCTGCCGGGCGAAGGCGGAGAGCTCGACGACGTGCGCGTTGGGCAGCGAACCGAGCCTGGCCCGGCTGGTGACGAGCACGGCGCAGCCGGGCCGGCCGGGCAGCAGCGGCCGGATCTGCTCGGCGTCCCGGGCGTTGTCGAGGACGACCAGCACGCGTCGGTCGGAGAGCAGTGAGCGGAACTGGGCGGAGCGTTCGGCGAGTCCGGGGGCCAGTGCGTCCGCCGGTACGCCGAGGGAGCGCAGGAAGGTGCCCACGGCCTCCTCGGGGCGGGTCGGGCGGCCGTCGGCGCCGTGCAGGTCGAGGTAGAGCTGGCCGTCGGGGAAGTCGGCGGCCAGCTCGTGCGCGACGTGGACGGCCAGCGCCGTCTTGCCCACGCCGCCCAGGCCGGAGACGGTGGCGACGGGCACGGTGCGGGGGGCGAGCAGGACGGCCCGCAGGGCCTCGGTCTGCGCCTCGCGGCCGGTGAAGTCGGCGAGGTCGGCCGGGACCTGGGTGGGCCGGACCGCCGCCCGGTACGGCGGGCGGGTCGCGGCGGCGGCCCGGGGCCGCGCGGGCGCCACCAGGCCGGTGTCGGCCACCAGGATCCGGCGCTGCAGTTCGCGCAGCCCGGGCCCCGCGCTGACGCCGAGCTGCTCGCGCAGCCGCCGGTCCGCCGTGCGGAAGACGCCCAGGGCCTCGGCCTGCCGGCCGGTTCCGTAGAGGGCGAGCATCAGCAGTTCGGAGAACCGTTCCCTGAGCGGGTGTTCGGCCACGACGGCGGTCAGTTCGGCGACGAGCTCGCCGGACGGTCCGGCCTCGATCTCGGCCTCCAGGCAGGACTCCAGGACGGTCACCCGGCGTTCGGCCCACTCGCCGCGCTGCCGTTCGGCGTAGGGGCCGGGGAGCGCGGTCATCGGCTCGCCCTGCCACAGGGCCAGCGCCGAGCGGAGCACTCCGGCGGCGTGGGCGTGCTCGCCGTCGGCGCGCAGCTCCTTCGCCTCGTCGAGGAGCTCCTCGACGCGGTGGGTGTCCAGTGCGCCCGGGTCCAGGGCGAGCAGGTAGCCCCCGCTGAGCGTGGTCGGCACGTCGGGCCCCAGGACGCGGCGCAGGCGGTGGACGTAGGTGCGGATCACGGCGGAGGGCTTGGCGGGCGGCTCCTCGCCCCACAGGTCGTCGACGAGCTGACCGGTCGACACCGGGTGGTTGGCCCGCAGCAGCAGCGCGAGCAGCAGGCTCCGCTGCTGCGGCGACCCGAGCACGAGCTCGCCGCCGTCCCGCCACCCCCGCAGCGGCCCCAGCACCGCGAACCGCAAACCACCCACCGGCCGTCCCCCTCCGCCCGCGCAACGATCCCCCCGGCGCATGATACCGACCGCATCACCCCTGGTCAGAGGCGCCGTGCCCGGTCCGGGCGGTCGACGGCGCGCTGCTTGTCCATCACCTGTCAACACATTGTCGACCGCCTGTTGACGGGCCCGGCCGAGGCTTCGAGCAGCCGGACCGCACCGACGCGGTCCGGGAACGAGAGGAGTACTCCATGGCACAGCGGAAGTCCCTGGTCCGTTCGGCCCTGGCCGCGGCCGGCGTCGCCGCCGCGCTGTTCGCGACGGCCGCCCCGGCCGGCGCGGCCACCGCGGACCAGCAGCCGGCGCAGGCGCTCAGCGCGGCGCGCAGCACGCAGGTCGCGGTCGTCAACTGGACGGGCTGCGAACTGCGCCTGCAGAACGCCTGGCTGGACCACGGCATCTGGTCGAGCGGCCTGGCCCCGGACGCCATCGTGCGCGACGGGAACACCGGGCGCTGGCAGTCCGAGAGCAACGGCTTCCTCACCGGGACCGAGGGCCACGTCATCTACGACGCGGAGAACTGCGGGAACCCCGGGCTCAACGGCAAGCGCGTGCAGCTGCACTGGAACAACCCGTACGCCGGCAGCAACGGCTACGACTCCGCAGGCTCCGACCCGATGTTCCGGTTCGCGCAGAGCGGGGGCAGCGGCAACAACGCCGCCGTGTACTGGACGATCACGGGCCCCTGAGCGGTAGCCGGTTGACCGTCGGGCGCCCGGCCGGGACCTTCCCTCCCCGGCCGGGCGCCCCGGGCGCGCGGCGGCTCCGGCAGGTGCTGCCAGGAGAAGCGGACGGGCAGGTTTCGGCCAGTCGTGCCGACGGTGGATACATCCGGTCACGTCTTCGGCATGCTGACCGCACATTGTGTTCGAGACGCGACAAAGGAGAAGGCCATGCGTCGAATTGCGGCTCTGGGAACCGGTGCGGCACTGCTGGTCGCCGCCGGTGTGATGGCGGCGCCGGGGGCGTCGGCGACCTCGTACTGCAGCACCACCCAGGGCACGAACTGGGGGTCGGTGAGCTGCCAGACCACCGCCACCAAGAACCACTGGCAGCTGGTACTGGTCTGCAACAACGACAACGTCAAGGGCAACCAGACGACGGTCTTCGGCTCCTGGCACATGGGCAACGGGAGCGACACCCTCTACTGTCCGACCGGCTACAGCTCGGCCTACACCAAGGTCAACAACGACAACTGACCCACCGCACACGGGAGTCGGCCGTCGTCGCGGCGACGGCCGACACCTCGGCGCCTGCGGGATCCGGGGGGCCGGCCCGCTCACGTCATCGTGTAGCTGAAGTTCGACTTGAAGGAGTTCATCGAGCCGACCGCGATGGTCTCGCAGGCCGTGTAGAACTGCTTCTCGTCGTTGGGGTCGAAGCCGTTCGCGGACACCAGCTGGGCCAGCGACCTGAACTCCTGGAGGATACGGGCGTTGAGCTCCGCGTCGGGCTCCTTGCTGTCGCGGTGGTACTGCGAGTCCGCCGATCCGCCGCCGGCCTTGGCGAACAGGGTGAACCGGTTCATCGCTTCGTGGAGCGTGGCCGTCTCACCGGTGACCACCTTGTTGAACGCCGCGACGGCCGCGGTCGGGTTGGCGGCGGCCCGGCGGAACTCGGCGCCCTGGATGATGGCCACGATCTTGGCGCAGTACTTCTGCGCGTCCTTGGGCAGATCGTCGAACGGCTTGCTGCCGCTCTCGACCAGCGCCTTGATGAACCGGTTCGCCAACTGCTGCTCGGTGAGCCCCGAATTGCTCCTGGCCAGGTCGAACAGCTGGGAGTAGTCGCCCTCCTGCACACTGCCGAGGACGAAGTTCCCGCCGGCGCCGATGGTGTAGGAGGCGCCGTCCTCCACGTCGCTGTACGTGAACGGGTTCACCATCGCCTGCCGGTTGCGGAACGCCTCCAGGTCGAGGCCGACACCGCGCAGGGACAGCCGCCGGCGCACTTCCCTGTGGCGCTTCATCTGCTCCTCGTCGGAGATCGTCAACGCGTGCTGGAAGCCACCGGTGGCGATGGCGACGGGAGTCACGGGCGCCAGGTTCTGCCCGCTCGCCGCCCGCACCCGGGCGTGGGCCGCGTCGATGAGCTTCTCGTACGAGGTGAAGTGTTCGGTCCCGTCCGCCTCGGCCATCCTCCCGATCTCGGCCAGGATCGCCTGCTTGTCCGCCGCCGGCAGCCTCTTGTGACGCTCGGCCTTCCACTGGACCTTTTCGGTCTCCTCCGCCGTGCTGAGGGTTCCCCTGGCAACGGTGACGACCCGCTGCACCGCCGGTACCGCCCCGCCCGCTACCGCCCCGCCCGGGGCACGGTCCGCACCGCCGGGCGCGTCCGGGACGGCGACGGCCCGCTGCACCGGCGCCGCCATCACCCGGCGCGCGGTCGCCTCCGCCTCGCGCTCGAAGCGGTCGGACGGGTCGCTGACCCGCAGGCCGTTCCCGTGGTCCGTGCCGGCCACCGGGCCGTTGCGCTGCTGGATCACATGGGTCAACTCATGGGCCAGGGTGTGCTTGTCCGCCCCTCCGGCACCGAGGACGACATGGCTGCCCGAGGTGTAGGCGCGGGCGCCCACCTCCTGCGCCGAACGCTGCGCGGCCGTGCCGGTGTGCACCCGCACGTCGGAGAAGTCCGCCCGCAGCCGCTGCTCCATCTCCTCCCGCAGCCCGGCGTCGAGCGGCCGGCCCGGCGAGCCGAGGACCCGGTGCACGGCCGAGCGCTGCACGGGCTCCCCGCCGCCCGGCTCCTGGTGCCCGCCGCCCGGCTCCTGGTGGCCGCAGCCCGGGGCGTGCCGGTGGCGGGCCTCCTCGAACATCCGGGCCACGGCGGCGTTGCCGACGCTGCGCTGCAGGGCGGCCACCTCCTGCGGGGACGGAAGGCCCGCCCCCGGCCGCACCGGTACGGCCGCGGTGCGGGCCGTCCGCGCGGAGTCGGCGCCCTGGCGGCCGGAGCGGGCGCCGTCCGGCGTTCTGGCGGCTTCCCGTGCGTGCATGAGGGGGACCCTTTCGGGGCGGAGGACGGCTCAGCCTCCTGTATACGTGCCGCGGTCGGCGCCCGACCAGGTACGCGGGGGCAGAGTCACTGCCCCCGCGGGGCAGACCCGGCCGGGCCGCCCGGCCGTCCCGGCCGGGGCAGCAGGCCCGTCGAGCCGCGTCACCCGGCCGCGGCAGCGGATCGGTACGCGGTCCACGCGGCCCGCAGCTGGGACAGTCGCGACCGGAGCTCCGGGTCGTCCGCGCTCGACGCGACCAGGCCCGGCAGGACGACTGCCCGCCCCTGGTGCAGGCGCACCTCCAGGAGGCAGTGCTCGATGCCGCGGTTGACCTCCGGCGAGAACCCGAACGACCGCACCTGCGGCCAGGTGACCACACGTGTCCTCAGCAGGGTCCGCGTGGTCAGGCCCGCGGAATCCACTGTGGTACTGCCGCAGAACGGGCCCACGAAGGAGGCGGCGACGACATAGGCGACGATCAGGCAGACCGTGAAGGCCGCGATCATCGCGGGATCCCGGCCCTTGGCCCCTGCGGCGAGGACGAAGGCAAGGGCGCAGGCCAGAGCGGTCGGGAAGAGGACCAAGGTCCGCCGGCCCGTCCGCCGGTACCGGATCGGCGCCTTGAAGCGGAGCCGCCCGTCGCGCCGATCGCCCGTCACGTCCTGACCCACGGCATCTCCGTCGACCCGGGCGCGTCGAGGAATCCCTCGATACCCCACTCGGCGCCCCAGTTCCTGCCCGCCCAGTCGCTCTTGGGAGACCAGAGGGGCCGGGCCGGCTGAGGCCCCCACACCTCGGGGTCCGCGCGCACCAGCAGCTCGTCCTCCGCCGCGTAGCCGCCGGTCAGCACGGTTGCCACGAACTCCGCGAAACCCCCGTCGAAGTGGTCGAGCCGGTCCTCGTAGAACACCGTCACCGGCCACTGCTCGGGGTCCGGACCGGTCGTCAGCCAGCAGCACTGGTCGTGGTTGCTGTTCCAGCCCCAGGACAGCAGGCCGCCCGGGTCCGGGAACACCGGGGTGGGGCCCGGCTGGTCCCACCGGTGCTCCTCGCCCTCGATCTGGTCGCGGAGATCGAGGTCGTTCGTGATGCGCCAGTCCGCCAGGCCGCCCGGCGCTTCGTAGAAGGACGGCTTCTCGCTCGGCGTGTACACCCCCCACTCGCCGTTCAGGCTCACCCCGCCGTACAGGTCGATGAACGCGCGGTAGTCCGAGGGCAGCTGGACCCCGAGTTCGGCGGGCGCCAGCTCCCACGGGACCCGCGCCGGGGTGTACACCGGCTCTCCCATGATTGCCCGCAGTCGGTCCCACGCCTCGGTCATCGCCCATCCCTTGTCGGCCGTCGTCGCATCCGATGCCGCACTCTAGGCGACGGCTCCGACAGGCGGCCGCCCCGCTCAGGACGCGTGCGGTGGCTCCTGCCGGCTGTCGTAGTGCTCCTGGGCGGCGAGGAGCTCGTCCCCCTGCCGGCCGAACCACTGGATGAGTTCGGTCAGCGGCCCGGCCAGGCTGACACCGAGTTCCGTCAGCTCGTAGGTGACCTGGGGCGGGGTGGTGGGCGCGACACGGCGGTCGACGAGCCCGGCCCGGGCCAGTGCCTTGAGGTTCTGCGACAGCATCTTCTGGCTGATGCCACCGACCCGTTGGTGCAGCTGCGCGAAGCGGTGCGGGCCGGCGACGAGGGCCGAGATGATCAGTGTCGCCCAGCGGCTTGTCGTCCGGTCCATGATCGGCCTGAGCACGCACCTGTTGTCGAAGGTGTCGTGGGCCAGGAGACGGGCGGCCGTCGCGACGTGCTGAGTTTCCATCACGTCACGAGCTTACAAAAAAGTACGTACTTCCCAGTGGTAACCAGCTTTCCTACGGTGACTCCGCAGGCACCAACGCTCGAGGAGCCACTGTGATCAGCAGCAACGCACGTACGGCGATCGTCACGGGAGCATCGAAGGGCCTCGGCGCGGGGATCGCCAGGACGCTGGCCGGGACCGGCGCGGCCGTCGTGGTGAACTACCGGGAGGACGCGGAGGGCGCCGAACGGGTCGTCGCGGGCATCACCGCCGACGGCGGCCGGGCGATCGCGGTCCGGGCGGACGTGGCCCGCGGCGACGACGTGCGCCATCTGTTCGATCGCGCGCGCGAGGAGTACGGACCGGTCGACGTGCTCGTGAACAACGCGGCCGTCGCCGCCTTCGCGCCGCTGTCGGGCATCACCGAAGAGGAGTTCCAGCGCGAGATGACCACGAACCTGCTGGGGACGATCCTCACCACGCAGGCCCTGGCCGCGCAGGACGACATCGGCGCCGCGTCGATCATCAACGTCTCGACGGCCGGAACGCTCACCCACCCGCCGTACGCCTCGCTCTATGTCGCGTCCAAGAGCGCCGTCAACGCGTTCACCATCGTGGCGGCCAAGGAACTGGGCCCGCGCGGCATCCGGGTCAACGCGATCATGCCCGGACCCTCGGACACCGAGGGCACCCGGGCCATGGGATTCCCCGGCTCGGCCCAGGAAGCACAGGCGATCGCCGGCACCCCGCTGGGCCGCACGGGCACCCCGGACGACTACGGCCCGCTGGTGGCCTTCCTGGCCTCCGACGACGCGCGCTGGATCACCGGGGATGTCATCCTCGCTTCCGGCGGCATGCGTTGACGCTCTGTCTGTTCGGGGACGGGCTCCGCCGCGTGCCCGCGTGCCCGCGTGCCCGCGTGTCCGCAGTCGGCGAGTCCTGCGGCCTGATCGGTGAACGTCCGTCCGCAGGAGGTCCGTGCGGTTGCCTCGGGGTGGCTCGCGCAGCTGACGGGTGGCCGGCCCTGTCGCCCGTCGTGACGGATCCGTTCCCGAAGGGTGAGCGCCGGGCGCCGCCGCATCGGCCTCGGCGGCAGCGTGATGGTGATCCACCGCTTCAAGCGCCACCGCGCGGCAGCCACGAGACGGGACACGACGAACTCGCTGACCGGCACGAAGCAACGGTGCTGGTCGAAGCCGCCAACGAATGTCTGTGGGCCGTACATTTGGGACGCGCCCCAGTGGCCGAGAGGTTGCTCGGGTAGGGCTGCGCCCGTTCCTGTCTCTCCGTCGGACCGCGTCCTTGCCGAACGTCAACCCGCGTTGATCCGAGCCGGCCTTCGGACAACGGGCGCACCTCTCATGCCCTCACAGAACGCTCTGTCCGGGCTGGCGTACAGGAAGTCGGCGGGGTCGACTTCTCGTGCGTGGGGTGGCTGGGTTTGGGGCGGGCGATCGTCGTGTGCTGCTGCGCAGGAAGTCGGTGGGGCCGACTTCCTGCGCAGCAAGGGGTGTTGGTCAGGTTCGGGTGGCGGCTTGGACCTGGGTGCGGCAGTGGGTGAGGGCGTATGTGATGCGGGTGTCGGGGTGGGGGGTGGTGGTGAGGAGTTCGCCGGCGGTGACGAGGGTGGTCCAGTAGAGGGTGGGGTTTCCGGTGCGGGGGAGGGGTTGGGCGGCGGCGAGGGAGAGGTAGGCGGCGGTGAGGTTGCCGGTGGTGAACCAGCGGTGCAGGCCGTGGTGGTGGCCGGGTCGGATGCCGCCCATGGCGTCGATCGCAGTGAGGAAGTGGTCGACGACGGTGAGTTCGGTGTCGGTGAGGGAGGCGGGGACGTCGAAGACGCCGAGGGCTTCGAGGAGTTCGCCGGTGTCGGTCTCGGAGTTGGGCCGGGGGTTGGCGAGGAGGGCGTCGTGGCACTCGTCGAGGCGGCGGAGGGTCTCGGCGAGGGGGATGGTGAGGGCGAGGCAGACCGCCCGCGCGGAGGGGAGCGGCTTGTGGGTGCGGCGGGCGAGGAGGGCGTAGGTGTCGGCGGGGGTGCGGCCGCGGGAGAGGGCGTGGCCGGCGAGGGTGGTGAGGTGCATGGGGGTTCTGGGCTTTCAGGCGGTGGCGAGGGCGGGACCGGGGGCGGGCGCGACGAGGGCCCAGACGTACTTGCCGATGCCGCCGGGGAGGGAGGTGCAGCCCCAGCGCTCGGCCAACTCGTTGACGAGGAACAGGCCGCGGCCGTGTTCGTCGTCGGGGGCCGGGGTTCGGGGAGTGGGGTGGTTGGTGCCCGCGTCGTGGACTTCCAGGCGCAGGCGGGAGCCGGCGACGGTGAAGCGGACTTCAATGTGGAGGTCGTCGGGGGCGTCGGAGTGCTGGACGGCGTTGGCGAACAACTCGCCGAGCAGCAGTTCGGCGGTGTCGCAGTACCGCTCCCCGGAGGGCAGCCCGGAGAGGTACGCGCGGAGCAGGTAGCGGGCCAGGGGCGTGGACTCGATACGGGAGTCGAGGCGCGCGACGAACATGCGGGGACGGCGGTGGGTTTTGAGCATGGGGGAGTGCCTCAAGGGAGGATTGCGTGCGAACGGAGTGCGTCGTGCGGTGCGCTACGACGCCGACTCGGGGGTCTTGCTGAAGTGAGGGCCCGGACCGCAGCGATGGCGGTCCGGCCTCGGGGGTGTCGGCGTGATCAGCCGACCGGGACCGGGACGCCCCGGACGAGGAGGGGGAGGCCGTCGCCGTGCTCCCAGGCGTCCCAGGCGTCCTCGACACGGCGGCACTGGTCCTCGGCCATGAGGTCGCGGAGCTGGTGACGGGGGACCCAGTGGAGGGCGCGGAGTTCTTCCGGGGGCTGGTGGTGGCTGGTGGTGTTGGCCTGCTGGGGTGTGAGCTTCCCGCCCGCGTAGACGAGGTTGAGGCCCTCGGGGAATTCGGCGGCGGGCATGTAGTCGATGGTGAGGACGGTGCGGAGGGGCAGGACGAGACCGGTTTCGGTTTCGAGGTGCCGACGGGCCGCGAGGTGGGGGAGCTCGTCCTGTTCGGCGCTGCCGCCGGGGAGGATGAGGCCGTCCATGTAGACGGGGTCGACGAGGAGGACGAGCAGGCCGCCCGATCCGTCGGGGTCCTCGCGCAGGGCGAAGATCTGCTGACCCGACCGGCGGGCCGGGGGCTTGCTCATGATGCGGGTCCTGCTCAACTCTGCTCCAGGTAAGAGGGGTTGATGAAGGGTGGCAGCGCCCGCCCGTCGACGGGCGGGCGGTAGGCCTTCCCGGGCGTGACCTCCGCGACGATGCTCCCGCGCGGATCGCCTTCCTCCGGGCTGGTGAAGTCCAGTGCGAGTTCGTGGAGTTGAAGGCGAGTATCGGGATTTCGCGCGGGGTGCATGAGGTCTCCGCTGGTTGCTCTGTGCTCCCGATGAATCACCGGGTGTAGCCATAGTGGCGCCTCGCCCGCTACGATCGGAAGGCTTTCCCACTTGACAGTTCCCCCGTGTGGTATTCGCGCAGCAGTGGAGGTCTGACGATGCGTGAGTCTCAGCTGGATCCATCGGCCTCGCCTCTCAAGGCGTTCGGGGCCCAACTGCGCAAGCTGCGCAAGGCGGCAGGCTTGACGCAGACCCAGCTCGGCCAGCGTACAAACTTGAGTGATAGTCAGATTTCGAACCTCGAAAGAGGGACATGCAATCCCACGCTTGACTGGGTTCGTAAGGCTGACAAGGTCATCGATGCCGGTGGAACATTGGAACTGACGTACTGGAGCCTGAGTCGGTCGTCATTGCTGGAAGGGTTTCCCGAGTACGCGGCGCAAGAGGCGAAGGCTCAGGGCATCTCCCACTTCGAGCTGGGCGTCGTGCCCGGCCTGGCTCAGACCATGGAGTACGCCAACGCCTTTGCGTCCGCAGCCGTGCGGCGCGGCAGCATTACCGAGGAGCAGGCAGCAGATCGGCTCGACTTCCTGGCCACACGGCAGAAGCTGCTCGACCAGCGGTCGGTTCCGCGCCTGCACTTCGTCCTGGATGAAGGTGCGCTCCTGCGAAGGGTGGGAGGGCCCAGGGTCATGGCGCGGCAGCTGTCGCACCTTGAAGACCTCGCGAGCCGTCCGAACGTCACCATCCAGGTGGCGCCGTTCTCACTCGCAGAAGAGCTGCCGTTCACCATGGTTGTTACGCTGCTTACCCTGGCGGATCGATCACTCCTGGCATACTCGGAGTGCCAGCTGCGCGGCTTCCTCGCGCGAGACGCTGATACGGCCCAGGCCTGGGAACGGGACTACCATCAGCTCCAGGTGGAAGCGCTGTCGAAGGCCGCGTCACTGGAGATGATCCGCAAGCAAGGCGTGAGAGGAACGTCATGATTTCCCCTGTAGACCTGTCCGACGCCGCATGGTTCAAGAGCAGTTACAGCAACAACGGTGGTACCTGCGTCGAGGTGGCTCCCGACTTCCCCGGCCTGACTCCTGTCCGTGACTCCAAGGACCCTCAGGGCCCGGCTCTCGTCTTCCCGGCCGAGTCGTGGAAGTCGTTCGTCGCGGCTGTCCGCAGTGGCGAGTTCGGCGACGTCTGAGTCCGATCCCGGAAGAGGCGGCCCCGCTTGGGGGCAGTTTCCGGGGGCATGGCGTCACGTGGCCGGCTGACCAGGGTCAGGCTGTGAAGAGACAGTCAGGCGCTCGGCTGGGGGTAGCCCCAGCCGAGCGTTTTTGTGTGCGCTGGGGAGGGCACGGAAGGGCTGTGAGCGCTATGGAGTTCGATCCGGCCAGCGCCAGGTGGCGGAAGAGCACGTACAGCAACAACGGGGGTAACTGCGTCGAGGTGACAGCGGACTTCCCGGGTCTTGCTCCCGTTCGTGACTCGAAGGACCCCGATGGTCCGGCTCTTGTCTCCCCGGCGGAGGCCTGGATGTCGTTCGTCGCCGCTGTCCGCAGTGGCGAGTTCAGCGACATCTGAGGCGGGAGGAGGTCTTCGGAGACATGGCGGCACGTGGTTGGTTGCGGCCCAAGTCGAGGCTGTGAAGAGGTAGTCGGGCGCTCGGCTGGGGTTGCCCCGGCCGAGCGTTTTTGTGCGTGCGGGGGAGGGCACGGAAAGGGCTGTGAGCGTTATGGAACTCGACCTGACCGGCGTCGGGTGGCGGAAGAGCACGTACAGCCAGCAGGGCGGCAACTGTGTCGAGGTGGATGATGCACATCCGGGCAGGGTCCGTGACTCCAAGGACCCCCAGGGCCCGGCTCTGGTCTTCCCGGCGGAGGCCTGGGTGGCATTCGTCGCGGCCGTCCGCAGCGGCGAGTTCAGCGAAGCCTGAGAGGGGAGTCATGGCCGACGGCGTAGATCTGTCCGGGGCTCGGTGGTTCAAGTCTTCCTACAGCAACAACGGGGGTGACTGCGTCGAGGCGACAGCGGACTTCCCCGGGCTGGCTCCTGTCCGTGACTCCAAGGACCCCCAGGGCCCGGCTCTGGTCTTCCCGGCCGAGGCGTGGATGTCGTTCGTCGCGGCCGTCCGCAGCGGCGAGTTCGGCGAAGCCTGAGAGGATGACCATGCACGACGGCACCGCCCTCGACCAGGGGGGCTACAGCTGGGCCAAGTCCAGCTACAGCAGCAGCGAGAACGGCAACTGCGTCGAGGTCGGCCGGACCCCGGCCGGTACCATCCCGGTGCGCGACACCAAGCAGCACCGGCGCGGCCCGGTCCTGGAGTTCACTCCTGCGGCCTTCCAGAACTTCCTCGACGCCGTCAAGGCGGGTGAGTTCCCGGTCCAGCCGTAGCGGTTGGCTCCCGACTTCTCCGGCCTGGCCCCGGTCCGTGACTCGAAGGATCCTCAGGGTCCGGCTCTTGTCTTCCCGGCCGAGGCGTGGGTGTCGTTCGTCGCGGCTGTCCGCAGTGGCGAGTTCGGCGACATCTGAGGCGGGAGGAGGTCTTCGGAGACATGGCGGCACGTGGTTGGTTGCCGTCCGAGTCGAGGCTGTGAAGAGGTAGTCGGGCGCTCGGCTGGGGGTTGCCCCAGCCGAGCGTTTTGTGTGAGTGGGGGAGGGCACGGAAGGGTTGTGAGCGTTATGGAGTTCGACCCGGCCGGCGCCAGGTGGCGGAAGAGCACGTTTGCTCCGGTGCACCGGCTCGCCGCTCACCGGCAGCTGGCATGCCACCTGCCGATCACCGAACAGGTGGCCGCCCGGCAGCTGTCCCTGCCGTGCTGCCCGGCGATGACCGCCACCGACGTGCAACGGGTCATCGACGCGATGCACGCCATCTGGGCCTGACCGGCCCGGCCGGCCCCGGCCACCGATCGTTCGGCGGCCGGGCCCTGTGATCAGAAGATCGGAGGCCGCCCCAGCCGGGCCATCCGGCGCACCGTGCTCCACCGCATCGGCCGACGCGGTGGGTACGCCACGCGCACCCCCTCGAAGAACCCGCCCCACCAGGCCTTCAGGCCCTCCATCGGTGGGCGGCGCAGCAGGGTGTAGCCGATCCAGGAGGCGAGGTAGACGGGCACGAGTGGAGCGGGGAGGTGGCGTTTGGCGAGCCAGACGCGGTTGCGGGCGGTCATGCGGTAGTAGGCGGCGTGGCGGGCCGGGTCGGTGCGGGGGTGTTGCAGCACCATGTCGGCGCGGTAGTCGATCCCCCAGTCGGCGTCCAGTGCGCGCCAGGCGAAGTCGGTCTCCTCGTGGGCGTAGAAGAACTTCGTGGGGAACTCGCCGACCTGGTCGATCACGGTCATGCGGATGGCGTGGCCTCCGCCGAGGAAGGTCGTGACGGGGCCCGACTGCATCGGGTCGGACGTGCCGAGGCGGGGGACGTGGCGGCGCTGGGTGAACCCGGTCTCGTCGGCGATCCGGAAGGAGACGATGCCCAGCTTCGGGTCCTGCTCGAAGGCCTCCCGGATCAGGCGGAAGGTGTCGGTGCGGGGCAGCAGGCCGTCGTCGTCCAGCACCACCAGCACGTCCGTGCCGCCGAGTCCGCGCAGCCGCTCCACGCCGGCGTTGCGGCCGCCCGGGATGCCGAGGTTCTCCGGCAGTTCCACCGCGTCCACCCACTCCGGCAGCTCCGGCAGCTCGATGCCCTGCCCGAGAACCACCGTACGCACCCCGGTGTCGGCGCCGTCCTGCGCCCGCACCGACTCCAGCAGCGCCGCCAGCTCGGCGGGCCGGTTGCCCATCGTCAGCACCACCACGCCCAGCGTGACGCCCATGCGAACCGACCTGACCCTTCGAGGACTCGATGAACTCTCCGACACCCACCGCCCACGGTCGCCGGTCACTGTACGAGCTGGCGGCCGCGGGACGCCTGCCCGACCACCAGGTGATGGACCGGCCGACGCTCATGTGGATCGCCGGGCAGCGGCCGGGTGGTCCGGGTGTGCGGCCCAGACTGCCACACCCCGCGACGGCCCTGGTACCCGATCGGTCCTGGTTCGCCGGCACGGAGACCGCGGCCTCTCACCTGGCGCTGCGCGCCCTGTCGACCGAGTAGGAGCCTGCCCGTGCACCCCGACTGGGACCTCGCCCACACCGACCTCGACTCCCCGACCGGCAAGCAGCTGCCGGCCGGCCTCGCCGCCACCCCGGACCACTGGCGCCAGCGCTTTCAGCACACCCCCAACGGGCACCTGCTACGGCCGGACGGCAACGCCATGCTGACCGCGCTCGCCTCCGGCCGCCCCCTGTACTTCGAACAGGAGAAGGCAGCCGAGGCATGGACGTACTGGAATCGCCAGAGCATCACCGCGCCCTTCAACAGCTCCTGCGGCCCGAAGGGAGAGATCGGCGTGAACCCCGCCACCCCGCTGGCCCGGGTGACCGTCTGGACTGCCGAGCAGTGCTCCCGCGGCTTCCTCCACCCCATCGAACGCGTGGCGGCCGTGCCGGCCCCGCGGCTGGTGCCCTGGCTCGTCGCCCACCTGCGCGACAGGACGGAGGAAGAGCGGTGGAACAACCGGTCATCGGCTCCAGCGTGAGCGGCCGTGAGCGGCTGAAGGAGCCCCGCCCGGGGCCGAAAACCGGTGCCGTCCGCCCGCCCGATGGAGCAGCATGACCCCTGTGTCTGATACCTCCATCCTCACCCGCACCGAGGCCGCCGAGCGCCACCGCCTGCTCGACGTCCGCACCGTCCGCCTCGACCTCGACCTGACCCGCGGCCGGGAGGTGTTCGGCTCCACCACGGTCATCCGCTTCGCCTGCTCCACCCCGGGCGCCGCCACCTACGTGGACGTCAAGCCGGCCGCACTCCACCGGGTGCTGCTGAACGGCCGCGAACTGGACGTCACCGCTCTGCGGGACGGGCGCTTCCCGCTCACCGACCTGGCGGCCGACAACGAACTCACCGTCGAAGCCGACATGGCCTACTCGCACACCGGCGAGGGCATGCACCGCTTCACCGACCCCGCCGACGGCGAGGACTACGCCTACACCCAGTCCTTCCTCGACGACGGCCCCCGGGTGTTCGCCTCCTTCGACCAGCCCGACCTCAAGGCGCGGTACACGGTGTCCGTCACCGCGCCGCAGCAGTGGACCGTGGTCGGCAACAGCCTGGGCCGCCAGAGCTCGCCCGGCCGCTGGGAGTTCGACCCCACCCCGGCGATCAGCAGCTACCTCCTCGCCGTCGTCGCCGGCCCGCTGCACTCGGTGCGCGCCGAGCACGACGGGATCCCGCTCGGCCTGCA
The DNA here is from genome assembly GCF_042885395.1 of Kitasatospora sp. NPDC058063. Taxonomy (NCBI): domain Bacteria; kingdom Bacillati; phylum Actinomycetota; class Actinomycetes; order Kitasatosporales; family Streptomycetaceae; genus Kitasatospora; species Kitasatospora sp. NPDC058063. Next base: position 141,413 of record NZ_JBHVSD010000021.1, on the reverse strand, counting down.
CTGCCGCCGCTCGCTCGCCGCCCACCTGGACGCCGACGCCGCCGAACTGCTGGAGATCACCCGGCAGGGCTTCGACCACTACCACCGGGTCTTCCGGCACCGCTACCCCTTCGACAGCTACGACCAGTGCTTCGTCCCGGAGTTCAACGCCGGCGCGATGGAGAACCCGGGCTGCGTCACGCTGCGCGACGAGTACGTCTTCCGCTCCGCCGTGACCGACACCAGGCGCGAGGAACGCGCCATGGTGGTGATCCACGAGATGGCGCACATGTGGTTCGGCGACCTGGTCACCATGAAGTGGTGGGACGACCTGTGGCTGAACGAGTCCTTCGCCGAGTACATGGCCTACAGCGTCACCGCCGCCTCCACCCGCTTCACCGGCGCCTGGACCGGCTTCGCCGCCGACCGCAAGCCCTGGGGCTACGACGCCGACCAGCGCCCCTCCACCCACCCGGTGGCACCCGGCACGGTCGACGACACCGCCCAGGCGCTGCAGAACTTCGACGGCATCTCCTACGCCAAGGGCGCCGCCGTCCTGCGCCAGCTCGTCGCCTGGCTCGGCGAGGAGACCTTCCTGACCGGGGTCAACGACTACTTCGACGCGCACGCCTTCGGCAACGCCACCCTCGACGACCTGCTCCGGGCCCTGGCCGCCGCCAGCGGCCGCGACGTCCACGCCTGGGCCGACCGCTGGCTGCGCACCAGCGGCGTGGACACCCTGCGGGTGACCGACGGCCGCATCGAGCACACCTCCGCCGACGGCGCGCCGCGCCCGCACCAGCTGACCGCGGGCCACTACCGGCGCACCGCCGACGGCGCCCTGGAACTCGCCGAGCGCGTGCCGCTCGACCTGCCCGGCGACCTGCCCGGCGACGGCGCCGTGCCGCTCGACCCGCCGGCCGACGGCACCGAGCTGACCCTGCTCAACGACACCGACCTCGGCTACGTCAAGATCCGCCTCGACCCCGCCTCCTGGCGGACCGCGCGCTCCTCCCTCGGCGCCGTGCCCGAGGAACTCGCCCGGGCGGTGCTCTGGGGCGCCGCCCGCGACCAGGTGCGCGACGGGGAACTCGCGCCCGGCGAGTACCTGCGGCTGGTCGCCGACCACCTGCCCGGCGAGACCTCGGTGCACCTGGTGGACGCGGTGCTCTCCTTCGCCCGCGACTTCGTGGCGGACTGCGCCGTGCCGCCCGCCGAACGGCCGGCCGCACTGGCCGAACTGGCCCGGGTCTGCCGCACCCTGCTGCGGCGCACCGAGGGCGAGCCGGACCGCACCGGCCTGCGCCTGGTCGCCGTACGCGGCGTGATCGCCACCGCCGACGGGGACCGGACCGCCGAACTGCGCGACTGGCTGGCCGCCGGCACGGTGCCCGGCGGGCCGGAGCTCGACCCCGACCTGCGCTGGCAGCTGCTGGCGCGGCTGTGCGTGCTCGGCGCGGCGGGCGAACCGGAGATCGCCGCCGAACTCGCCGCCGACCCCAGCGACACCAGCGAGCAGGGCGCCGCCCGCTGCCGCGCCGCCCTGCCCGACCAGGCCGCCAAGGAGGCCGCCTGGCAGGCACTGTTCCACGGCGAGCTCTCCAACTACCTGGCCGCCGCCACCGCCAAGGGACTGTGGCAGCCCGAGCAGGCCGAACTGCTCGACGACCTGACCACGCGCTACTTCAAGGAACTGGGCCCGGCCGCCGCCCGCCGCGGCCCCGCCCTGGCCCGGGTGCTCACCACGGCGGCCTTCCCCGCCTTCGCCGCCACCGACCGGACCCTACGGGCGGCCGAGGCCTGCCTCGCCGACCCGGACCTCACCGTGGCGACCCGGCGCGGCCTCGTCGACCAACTGGACACCCTGCGCCGCGCCGCCCGGGCCCGCGCACTGACCGGGCAGTAGAGCCCACCAACCGGTCGGTCACCGGCCCCGCCCGTGACCGCCCCGCCACCCGCAAGAACCCGCAGGCCCGGACCGCACGTTGTGACGGTCCGGGCCTGCGGTCCGTCCGGTCAGGGCTGCGGCCGCTTCCGGTTCCGGTCGCCGCGCGGTTTGCGGCCCTCACGAATCCCGTACCGGGCCGAATCGCTCCGTCCGCATCGGCAGCACGCCGTAGTCCGTCAACTCGATCGGGTTCGAGAACTTCTGTCCGCTGTTCGGCCCGGTCATGTCCTCTCCGCGCAGGTACCGGCAGAACCATTCCGCGAATGTCAGGTCGTAGCGGTAGAACTCGTTGTCGTGGCCGACGTAGACCACGATGCACCAGCCGTACCCGGTGCCGGTGCGCAGCAGGAACACCGCTTCCCCGTGCGCGGTTGACATGATGGGGATCAGGCCGTCCGGCGCGCCGAACCCAGGGGTGCGGGGAATCCGGGGAAGTTCTCGTCCGTGAACTCGCAGTCCTGGTAGGCGACCACGGTCTCCCGTATGTAGTCGCCCAGGTTCTGGGCCTGACCGGCGGGGCCCCTCAGCCAGATCGACCGGCCGATCTCGATCGGCGCGTAGCGCTCGGCCAGGGTCTTGAAGTCTCCCGGCAGTTCCACGCCCAGCTCGGTTTCCAGCCCGTGCCAGCACTCCGCCGGCACGCCGGGTCCACTGGGCGGTCCGATGATCGCGCGTATTTCTTCCAGAAAGTCGATCACGGGTCGGCTCCAGTCAACTCGGGGCAGTTCGCGGTCCCCTTGGTGGTTCCACCCGTGGGGCTCTGCATGATCACACAGTGCTCGGACATTTCAGTTTCGAGTGGGAATGTCGGCTGCTGGACCGTTCGGGCGATGCGCCCCTCCGTGTCTCCCGGCGGTGGGTTTGGGGTGTTCGGGGTGCCGGAATCCTGCACTCCAGAATCCGGCTCTCCGTACGAAGGGAATCGATGCCATGAAGAGCATCACGCAGAGGGTGCTGCTGCTCTCCGCAGTCACCGCCACCGCGGCCGCGGTCAGCGTTGTCCCGGCACCCCTCGCCCAGGCCCGCACCGAACTGGTCACCTCCCCTCAGCTCGGCGTCCAGTTCAACCCCGATGGCGACCCCGGCCAGTGCGGTGGAAGAACGGGCGAACAGTGGAAGGACGACTTCGGCGTGACCGAGGCGATCCGCTTCGACACCGACTCCCGCCCCGGCGGTTGTCTGCTCGCATTCGGTATCTACGATCCGGACAATCGACTGGCAGGTTCGTCCGTCACCTACACCTTCAAGGCCACGCCCGGTGGTGATCCCGCCCAGTGCGGAAACCCGGGCACCCACCAGGTGCCGATCGGGACGACCCGGACCTTCGGCCCCAGCATCCGGATCGACACCGACAACCGGCCGGGCGGATGCGATCTCACGTTCGCCCTGTCGAGTTCCACCATGAAGATGGGCATCAACTTCTACTCGGACGGCGACCCCGCCCAGTGCGGGAACGCCGGCCCGGATTACGGCATCTTCAGCCCCGTGGACAACTTCAGCTCACCCACCATCCGGATCGACACCGACGACCGGCCCGGCGGCTGCGGGCTCAAGCTCCGGCTGGAGTAGCTTCCGGCCTCAGGGGGACATCTCATGGCCTTCGCCGGGGTCGCGGCAGCCGTCGTCCGCACCCGTGGGCTCCCCGACATGAGATGTCCTCCACGAGGGCCACAGGTCGGGCCCCGGAGCCCGGCCGATGTACTCGTCGGCGTCGGGGCCTCTCCCGTCAGGACGGCGGCCGGGAACTCGGTCGTGCCGCCGGGCGCAGTTCGGGTGCAGGTGTCTCCCCCGGGCATTAGGGTCGCCTGAGTGTCAGGGAATTACCGGCACTTGACGGCTCATCAGATTCACCGAAGGGGGGCGGGGGTGGCGACGGTCAATGCGGGCCTTCCGCGTGGGTTGCACATCGTGGTGTTCCGGATCCTGCGGATACGCCTGCTGCTGGTCGTCATCGTCGCGCTGGCTCTGTTCCGGGTGCTCTCGGTGGTCCAGGCGCTCATCGCCGCCCTGGCGGTCGCGGTGGTTCTGATCGCCGTGAGGAAGGCGGTGCTGAAGGCGCTCGCCCCGAGGTTCAGTGCCGTGTGCCAGGTCCGGGTGGGCGACCGGCCCTTGCTGGCCTTCGCGGGCTCCCAGCGGGTGATCAGGGTCGGCGACCCGGACACGGGGGACCTGGTCGGCTTCCTGAAGGGGCACGGAGGGTGGGTGAACGCCCTGTGCGAGGTGGAGGTCGGCGGCCGGCCCCTGCTGGCCTCCGGTGGGGACGACCGGACGGTACGGCTCTGGGAGCCGGGCACGGGCAGGCAGGTGTCCGTCCTCAAGGGGTCGCGGGCCGCCGTGCGCGGGGTCTGCCAGGTGCGGGTGGGTGACGGAGTGCTGCTGGCCGCCGGCGGGGACGACGAGGCGCTCCGGCTGTGGGAACCGGGCACGGGCGAGCCGGTCCGGGTCATCTCGCCCGGCGCCGGCGGGGTCATGGCGGTGTGCGCGGTCCGCTCCGAGGGCAGGGACCTGCTCGCCTCCGCCCACGGGGACCGGACGGTACGGCTGTGGGAGCCGGGCACGGGCGAGCAGGTGCGGGTGCTGACGGGCCACGACGGCTGGCCGACGGCCCTGTGCCAGATACGGGCCGCGGACGAGGTCCTGCTCGCTTCGGCCGGCATCGACGAGAAGGTGCGACTGTGGAACCCGGGCACCGGGGAGCAACTCCACGTCATGGAGGACGACTTCGGCTGGCTGCACGCCCTGTGCCAGATCGAGGTGGGGGAGCGGTACCTGCTGGCCTCCGGCGGCGACGGGCCGGGCGTGAAGCTCTGGGACCCGACCACGGGAGAGCGGGTGGGCACGGTGGGCGGCGCCCAGCACCTCCTGGGGCCGTTCGGCTGCGGCTGGGTGCGCGCCCTGTGCCAGATCCAGGTCGACGGCGAGCCGCGGATCGCCACCGGCGGATACGACAAGCGGGTGGAGACCTGGCGCCTCACGGGACAGAACACCTAGGGCCTACCCACCGGCCCCCCCCGAGGGGCCGGGCCTGCCTCCGCGTGCACCCCGATGACCCACGACGGTACGGGGATACCTATGCCGGCGGACGCCGGTGGGTCGACTTAGGTCGGTGACGTCGGCTTCACATGCAGTCGGATGACTGATGCCTCCCCTGGGCCCTCGCCGCCACAGTGGTGTTGCTCCGCGAGCGGAACGCCGGAGCGCCCCCTGGGCAGTTGAAGAGCAGCAGAGGAGATCATGATGAACCTGCGGAAGACGGCGATGAGGCTCGGCGTGGGTGTCGCCACGGTGGCCGGGGTGCTCGCCGCCACGACGACGAGTGCGAGTGCCGACATCCTCACCTCGATCGAGACCGGCCCCGGCAAGTGCCCCGCCAACTGGGTGTGCCTGTGGAGCGAGAACAACTACATCGTGGGCAACCCCAAGGGCGGGGTCGACTACGGGGCGGTGGGCGCGAACGAGAACATCGCGGACCTGGGGAAGTTCAAGTTCGAGAGCAAGCTCTGGCGCTGGAAGGGCATGGCGGACGATGCCTCCTCGGTCGTGAACAACACCGGGAGCAGCATCTGCTTCTACGAGAACACCAACTACGGCGGCCTGGAGTTCAGGATCGGCCCCTGGGAGAAGTGGGCCTCGGTCCCGTCGTGGATCAACGACAAGATCAGCTCCTTCAAGTTCTGCTGACCTCCCCTTCCCCCCTTCCCCCCTCTTCGACCTGAACGGATCGTCATGAAGCTTTCCAGGAACCTGGCCAAGCTCGGCCTGAGCGCCGCCGCCGCCGTCGGTTTGATCGTGACCGGGGCGACCTCCGCGAGCGCCACCAACGTCTACGACATCGGCCACGGGGCCGGGTCGTGCCCCAGCGGCTACGTCTGCCTGTGGTCGGAGGCCAACTTCATCCGCGGCACGACCATCAACGACAACAAGTTCGGCTCCTTCGCGTCGAACCAGAACACCGGCGACATGGGCAAGCTCCAGAAGCGCGACTCCGGTGGCGACAAGGGCATGCAGGACATCACCTCGTCGGTGCTGAACAACACCGGGAGCAGCATCTGCTTCTACGAGAACAACTGGTACACCGGCCTGGAGTTCAAGATCGGCCCCGGGGAGCACTGGCCCTCGGTCCCGTCGTGGATCAACGACAGGATCAGCTCCTTCAAGTACTGCTGACCTCCTCCTTTCCTCGACCTGAACGGATCGTCATGAAGATTTCCCGGAAGATGACCAGGCTCGGCCTGTGCGCCGCCGCCGCCGTCGGGCTGGTCGTGACCGTCGCGGGCTCCGCCAGCGCCAACACGATCCTCGGCATCGGGCAGGGCGCCGGAGCGTGCCCCACCAACTACGTCTGCCTGTGGTCCGAGAGCGGTTTCGTCGCCAACACCGGCCACACCGGCAAGTTCGGGGCGATCGCCTCGGACCAGAACATCAGCGACATGGGCAAGCTGGAGCAGAAGGGCGGCCTGTGGACGGGGATGCAGGACACCACCTCGTCCGTGCTGAACAACACCGGGAGCAGCATCTGCTTCTACGAGAACAACAACTACGGCGGCCTGGAGTTCAGGATCGGCCCCCGGGAGCAGTGGCCCTCGGTCCCGTCGTGGATCAACGACAGGATCAGCTCCTTCAAGTACTGCTGACCGTTCGCAGGGCCCGAAGTCCCCGACCGGTTTTCGCATGTGCCTGACGCGCAGGCCCGGACCGCATCCACTGCGGTCCGGGCCCGCGGTCTGTCCCTCAAGGTCCTACGAGCCGGCGGTGGCCGCCTCCAGGGTCGTGGCCATCACCGGGCTGGTGAAGGTGTTCGTCGCGTCGCCCGTGGAGGGGTGGTACGAGCCCCACTTGAGGTAGTTCCGGTCGCCGTCCCAGGTGGTGCCCTTGAACGTGCCCGACCCCGTCGTGAACGTCTGCTTCACGCCGTCGAACCAGAAGTCGATGGTGCCGTCCGTGCGGCCCAGGCGGATCTTCAGCGCGTAGGAGTGCCAGGTGTTGTTGGCCGTCTGCGCGGTCCACAGGGAGTGCGACACGTGGGCGGTGTCCCACTCCTGCAGGCGGACACGCCCGTTCACGATGTCGATCTCGATCGGGTGGTTGGCCGTGTCGGTGCTCGGCGAGCACTTCAGCTGGAACACGTACCGGCTGTTGGTGTCCTGGATGTCCACCTTGGACGACCAGCCCAGGTAGAAGGTGTCGCCCTCCTTCAGGTCCGGGCTGAGCGTCTCGCAGCGCTCCTCCCCGCCGGCCTGGAAGGCGCGCCACACGTTGCCCTTGGCGGAGTCCTTCACCACCCCGAAGTTGCCGGCCGCGCACTGGACCGCCTTGAACGAGGACGGGCCAGTGCTGGTGCTCGGCGTCCACAGGACCTTGCCCGCGGCGGCGGAGCTGCTCGCGGAGGCCTGGCCGCAGGTGATCGCGAACGTGGCGAGGGCGACGGCCGCGGCGGCGGCCTTGCGGCGGTGGGTCAGAAGGGACATGCCTCTCCCGGGGGGATGAGTGGCGGACACGGGCGAGCAGTGATTCGACCACCGCCCGGCCCGCCCGGCCAGACGAACGGCCGACGGAAGATCCTTTTCGGACACTTCCGCCGGCCGCCCTCTTGACCTGAACCCGGCCCCGCTCCCGTCCGTTACGGAGTGCGCGGCTCCTCGGCGCCCTGGTCGTACGAGGAGGTGCCCTCGTCCAGCAGCGGCTCCTGCGTCTTGAGGTGCGCCGGGGCCAGCGCCCGCAGCACGTGGTAGCCGGTGATGACGACCAGCGTGCCGAGCGCGATGCCGCTGAGGCTGAAGGTGTCGGTGAACTTCAGCGTCACGTTGCCGATGCCGATGATGATGCCCGCCGCGGCCGGCACCAGGTTGAGCGGATTGCGCAGGTCCACCTGGGACTTGGTCCAGATCTGCGCGCCCAGCAGCCCGATCATGCCGTACAGGATCACGGTGATCCCGCCGAGCACCCCGCCCGGGATCGCGGCCACGATCGCGCCGAACTTCGGGCACAGGCCGAACAGCAGCGCGAAGCAGGCCGCCGCCCAGTACGCCGCCGTCGAGTAGACCCGGGTGGCGGCCATGACGCCGATGTTCTCCGAGTACGTGGTGTTCGGCGGGCCGCCGACCGCGGTGGAGAGCATGGAGCCGACGCCGTCCGCGGAGATCGCGGTGCCCAGCTTGTCGTCCAGGTTCGAGCCCGTCATCTCGCCGACGGCCTTGACGTGCCCGGCGTTCTCCGCGACCAGCGCGATCACCACGGGCAGCGCGACCAGGATCGCCGACCACTGGAAGGACGGGCCGTGGAAGGTCGGCAGGCCGACCCAGTCCGCCTTGCCGACGCCCGACAGGTCCAGGCGCCAGTGGTCGGTCATGTGCCCGCCGCCGTCCACCGAGTGGATCTTCCCGAAGACCCGGTCGAACAGCCAGGAGATCCCGTAGCCGAACAGCAGCCCCAGGAAGATCGCCACCCGCGACCAGAAGCCGCGCAGGCACACCACGGCCAGGCCGGTGAACAGCATCACCAGCAGCGCCGTCCACTGGTCCTGCGGCCAGTACACCGAGGCGGTCACCGGGGCGAGGTTGAAGCCGATCAGCATGACCACCGCGCCGGTGACGATCGGCGGCATCGCGGCGTGGATGATGCGCGCCCCGAACCGCTGGACCGCCACACCCACCAGGAACAGCGCCACGCCCACCACGAACACCGCGCCGGTCACCGTCGCGCTGGTGCCGCCCTGCGCCCGGATCACCGCGGCCACGCCCACGAAGGACAGCGAGCAGCCCAGGTAGCTGGGCACCCGGCCCTTGGTGGCCAGCAGGAAGATCACGGTCGACACGCCGGACATCATGATCGCGAGGTTGGGGTCGAGCCCCATCAGCACGGGCGCCACGAAGCTCGCCCCGAACATCGCCACCACGTGCTGGGCGCCGAGGCCTGCCGTGCGGGGCCAGGAGAGCCGTTCGTCGGGACGGACCACCGCCCCCGGTGCGGGCGTGCGCCCGTCACCGTGCAGCTTCCAGCGCACGCCGAGATCCATGGTGAGGTATCGCTTTCTCTGTACTTCCGGGGAACTGTCCGCACCATTCTCGTGGCCGCCGGACGTCCCGGCGATCACACGGACCCGCGTGAGCTGCGGATACGTGCGACGAGGCCCGACGGGCCCGGTGCTGTCGGGGATCTTACGGCCACCGCCCGCGCACCGCGGATCCGGCCGCGCGCCACAGGATCCGGCTGCCGGCCGGATGCCCGTTCGCGGGGATGTCACCCGTGCGGGTGCATCACCGCGTCGCCACCGCTCGGACGGGCCGGCCGGCCTGAAGACTGGCCGCATCCGTAGGACCTAGCGAAGGACGTGCCATGGCGGAAGAGCTGTACGCGACGCTGAAGACCAACAAGGGCGACATCGTGATCCGGCTGCTGCCGAACCACGCCCCCAAGACCGTGAAGAACTTCGTGGAGCTCGCCACGGGCGAACGGCAGTGGGTCGACCCGAGCACCGGTCAGCCGACCACCGCGCCGCTGTACGACGGCACGGTCTTCCACCGGGTCATCGAGGGCTTCATGATCCAGGGCGGCGACCCCCTGGGCAACGGGACCGGCGGCCCCGGGTACAAGTTCGCGGACGAGTTCCACCCGGACCTGGCCTTCACCAAGCCCTACCTGCTGGCCATGGCCAACGCCGGACCGGGCACCAACGGCTCCCAGTTCTTCATCACCGTCGGGGCGACCACCTGGCTCACCGGCAAGCACACCATCTTCGGCGAGGTCGCCGACGAGGCCGGCCGGAAGGTCGTCGACGCCATCGCGACGGCGGACACCAACCCCCGCAACGACCGCCCGGTCCAGGACGTGGTCATCGAGAAGGTCGTCATCGAGACCCGCTGACCGGAAGACTCTCCCGGGCGCCCGGCCACGGGCGCCCGGCCACGGGCGCCCGGCCCCGGAACGGCGCGCGCCCGCTGACGACCCGCTCCACCGTACGGCCCCGCGTTCCATCCCCGCGTTCCAGGGCCCCGGCATTTCCCCTGCTCGGAGCCCGTTCCAGTGTCCCGCCGTCCCTGATCGGCCGTTGACCCTTGCGGCCGGGACGGATCACCGCGCAGGCTCCGGTCGTCCGAGCACAGCTCCGACCCGAGCACAGCTCCGGCCCGAGCACAGCTCCGACCCGAGCACCGAAGGGCCACGGCCGCACCGGGACGACACCGGCCGTCCACCTCCAGGGCCCCTCGGGCAACGAGAGTGTCGACGCGGGAAGCAACCCTTCGCTGCCCGTCGGGGGTCTGTACATCGACGACTCGATCAAGGTCGCCTACCGGCAGCGGATCATGGACGACGCTCCGCGATCGAAAGATCGCCTGGTGTCATAAGCTTGTCATATACATCTAATCCATCTAAGGGGGGTGCGTGGAGTTCCGACTGCTGGGCTCGGTGGCCGTGGTGGCCGCGGACGGCCGGGAGCTTCCGGCCGGATCGGCGAAGCGCCGCAGCCTGCTCGCCATGCTGCTGCTGAACCCCGGAGCACCGGTCACCGTCGAACGGCTCACCGAGACCCTCTGGGACGAGGAGCCGCCCCGGCACTCGCGCACCGTCATCCACAACCACGTCTCCGGACTGCGCGCCCTGCTCACCGCCCACGACGCCCCCGCCGCCGGCGTCGAACTCGTCACCGACAACGGCGCCTACCTGCTGCGGGCCCCCGACCACGCGGTGGACACCGTACGGTTCGAACAGCTGGTGGTCCGCGCCCGCGCCCTGGAGGACGCCGCCGAGGCCGCCACCGCCCTGCGCCAGGCACTCGCCCTGTGGCGGGGCCCCGCCCTCGCCGGCACCATCCCCGGCCTGCCGCTGCAGTGCGCCGCCCAGGCCCTGGAGGAACTGCGGCTGGCCGCCGCCGAGGAACTGGCCCGCGCCCACGGCCGGCTCGGCGACCACGGCGCGGCCGCGAACCTGCTGCACGCCGAGGTCACCGCCAACCCGCTGCGCGAACCGCTGGTCGCCGACCTCATGCACGCGCTCGGCCGCGCGGGGCGCCGCTCGGAGGCCCTGGACTGGTTCCACCGCACCCGCCGCGCCCTGGCCGAGGAACTCGGCATGGACCCCGGACCGGAACTCACCGACGCCTACGACCGCCTGCTGCGCACCGACCTGCCGCAGCGCACCGACCTGCCGCAGCGCGGCGAGGCCCCGCGGCACACCGAGGCCCCTCCGGGCCGGTCCGACCGGGTGCCGCCGCCCCGGCTGCCCGGCGACCAGGAGCAGCCGGCCGGCCGGGCACCGTCCGACCGTGCCGCGTCCGACCGCGCACCGGCCGACCGGGTCCCGCCCGCGCGGGTCCCCACCGTCGGCGGTCTGACCTCCGTCCCCGACCGGGCCCCCGGCCCCGAACCGCTGCCGGCCGCCGCCCCCGAGCCCGCCTCCGCCTCCTCCTCCTCCTTCGCCGCCGCGTCCGTGCTCGCCCCCGCGCCCGCGCCCGCCCCCGTGCGTCCGGCGCCCTGGCACCAGCCCGCGCCCTGGCCCTTCCCCCGCCGCCCGCGCGGCTTCGCCGGCCGGGAGGACGAACTGGCCGCGCTCGACCGGGCCACCGCCGCCCCCGGCGCCGTCGCCGTGCTCACCGGCGGCGCCGGCGTCGGCAAGACCACCCTCGCCCTGTACTGGGCGCACCGCCGCCAGCAGGACTTCCCCGACGGCCGGCTCTTCGTCGACCTGTGCGGCCACAGCCCGCTGCCGGAGCGCGACACCGCCGCCGTCCTGCGCGAACTGCTGCTCGCCCTGGGCCTGCCCGCCGAGCAGATGCCCGCCACCCCCGAGGCGATGGCCGCCCGCTACCGGGAACTGACCGCCACCCGCCGGATGCTGATCGTCCTGGACAACGCCCGCCGCTCCGAGCAGGTCCGCCCGCTGCTGCCCGACGGCGACGACTGCGTCACCCTGGTCACCAGCCGCGACCGGCTCGGCGGGCTGGTCGCCTCCGACGCCGCCCGCCCGGTGCCGCTCGCCGAACTCTCCTCCCCGCAGGCCGTTGGCCTGCTCGCCGCGACCCTCGGCCCCGACCCGGTCGCCGCCGAACCCGAGGCCGCCGCCCGCCTGGCCGGCCTGTGCGACGGCCTGCCGCTGGCCCTGCGGCTGGCCGCCGCCCGCCTCGCCACCGGCCCCGCCCGCGCGCTGGCCGCCCTCGCCGAGGAACTCGCCGTCGAGCAGGACCGCCTGAACCTCCTCGACGTCGAGGACACCAGCGTGGCCGCCGCCCTCGCCCTGACCGTCCAGCACCTGAGCGAACCCGTCCGCCGGACGTTCCGCAGCCTCGGCGCCCACACCGGCGCCACCCTCGACAGCCGCACCGCCGCCGCCCTGGCCGGCTGCCGCCCCGACGAGGCCGCCGACGCGCTGGCCCAACTGGCCACTGCCCACCTGATCGTGGAGATCGGCCGGGACGCCTACACCCTGCACGACCTGGTCCGCCTCTACGCCCGCAGCCTGCCCGGCGACACCGACACCCAGGTCCTGCCCCGCCTGCTCGACCACCTGCTGAACACCCTGCTCACCGCCTGCTCCGCCGCCGAACCCGGCAGCGAACCGTGCTGCACCCTGCCGCCCGGCACCCGCCGCCCCGCCGAGGTCCGCCCCTTCCCCGACCGGGCGGGCGCGCTCGCCTGGTACGCCGCCGAACGCGACACCCTGCGCGGCGCGGTCGAGGCGGCGGTCGCCGCCGGACTGCACGACCGCGCCTGGCGCCTGGTGCTGCTCCAGTGGCCGCTGATCGTCTGGCAGGTCCGGGACGGCTGGGCGCCGCTGCTCGAACACGGCCTGGCCGCCGCCGAGGCCGACCGCGACCCCGGCGCCCAGTCCCGCGCCCGGGCCCTGCTGGGCTGGGTCCTGCTGGAGGAGGGCCGCCCCGAACAGGCCCTCGTCCACCTGGAACGCGCCCCCGACCTCGCCGCCCGGGCCGGCGACAGCTCCGCCCAGGCCGTCGCCCTGGTCAACCTCGCCGTCGCCCTCGCCCGCCACGGCGACCGGGCCGGCCGCGCCCGGGCGCGCGGCCTGCTGGTGAAGGCCCTGTCCCTGGCCGAACGGGCCGGGCGCGCCGAAATCGTCGCCCTCGCCCGCCAGCACCTGGCCGGCGAGTGCCTGGCCGCCGGCGCCGCCGAGGAGGCCGCCCACCACGCCGCCCGCGGCCTGGCCGTCGCCGAGCCGCCCTTCCCGGTCGCCCGCCGGGTGGTCCTGCAGACCCTCTACGGCCGCGCCCTGGCCGCCACCGGCCGGCCGGAGGAGGCCGCGCTCCACCTCGGGGCCGCCCTGCGCACCGCCCGCGCCCACCAGTACGGGGAGGGCGAGTCGGAGGCCGGCGCGGCCCTGCGCGCCCTGTCGGCCGGCACCCCCGCCGTGGCGGGCGCCGTCGCGACGGTCACCGCCGGAGCGACGGCCACCGCCGGCGCGCGGCACTGACGGCGCGCGGCACCGGCGGTGTGCAGCACCGCCGGCCGCGCAGCACTGACGGGCCGTCCCGCCGGGAAGGATGAACACCACGGGGGGAGCCCGGGCAGCGGGCGAAACCGGCACACCACCTGCCCGAGGGGGTTTCGCGATGACCACGCCGCCGGAGCCGAACCGTCAGACCGAGCTGCTGGAGCTGTACAAGCTCGCCGTGGAGATGGCCGACCGGGTCTCGGCCCGCCGGGGCAACGCCAACACCTTCTTCCTGTCCGTGCAGACCGCGCTGGTCACCCTGATCGGCTTCGGCATACCCAAGCTGTCGGAGTCCCCGTGGTGGGTGGCGACGGCCGTCGCGCTGGCCGGCATCACGCTCTCCGGCGCCTGGTGGATGCAGCTGCGCAGCTACCGGGACCTCAACGGCGCCAAGTTCCGGGTCATCAACAGCATGGAGGAGAAGCTGTCCGCGCGGATCTACACCGACGAGTGGGACGTCCTGCGCAACGCCGCGGCGCCCGGCCGGCGCCACCGGCACTACACCGAACTCGGCACCACCGAACGGCTCGTGCCGATGATATTCGCGGTGGCTCATCTGATCCTGCTCACGGGCACGCTCGCCACCGGCACACTGGCCGTATGAGCCACCTCGATCCCATCGCCGACCTGATCCGCTCCTGCCTGCCCTCGGAGGCCAGACCCCCCGCGGGCTCCGACGACCTCTTCCGCATCTACGCCGTGCTGCTCCAGGCCAAGGGCGAGCAGGTCACCGACGAGGACGTCCACAACGCCTGGACGGCCTGGACCCAGACCACCGACGACACCCACAAGGCCCTGGTGGCCTTCGACGCCCTCGACGCCCGCACCCGCGCCCTCGACGCCCCGTACACCCTCGCCATCCGCACCGCCGCCCGCCGGCTCCACCACCCCACCGGGCGTTAGGGAGCCGAGGCCCCGCCGTTTCCGGGGGACTGTGCGGGGCCGTCCTGCGGCCCCGGGTCGTACTGGGCGAGGCCGTGGCCGAGCGACCAGTCGACCGGCGCGTTCTCGGTGAGGACGACGAACACGTTGCGCGGCTCGGTGCCCGCGTACGCGTGGGTGGATGGCGGTCTCAGGCGCCCGGGGCGGCGGCCGCGAGCTCGTCGACGGTGCCGGACATGACGGTGCGCAGGTGGCGGGTGAGGTGCTCGACGGGCCAGTCCCACCAGGCGATGTCCAGCAGGCGGGCGATGTCGGCCTCGTCGTGGCGCAGCCGGATCACCCTGGCCGGGTTGCCGCCGGCGACGGCGTAGTCGGGGACGTCGGAGGTGACGACGGACCCGGCGGCGACGATCGCGCCGTGGCCGATGCGCACGCCGGGCATCACGGTGGTGCGGTAGCCGAGCCACACGTCGTGGCCGATCACGGTGTCGCCGCGCCCGGGCAGGCCGGTGATCAGGTCGAAGTGCTCGGCCCAGGCGCCGCCCATGACGGGGAAGGGGAAGGAGGAGGGCCCGTCCATCCGGTGGTTGGCGCCGTTCATCACGAACCGCACGCCGGTGGCGAAGGCGCAGAACCTTCCGATGACGAGCTTCTCCGGCCCGTAGTGGTACAGCACGTTGCGGGTCTCGAACGCCGTCGGGTCATCCGGGTCGTCGTAGTACGTGTACTCGCCCACCTCGATCAGCGGCGAGGTGACCAGCGGCTTGAGCAGGACCACCCGCGGCTGTCCGGGGAATGGGTGCAGCACGGTCGGATCGGGCACGGCGGGGAGGTCGGGCGCGGCGGGGGTCACGGGGGCGGCACCGCTTTCATGTCGACGGGGTGTCAGGGGCATCGGGGCGCCGGAGCGCGCCCTGCCATGATCCACCGGACGGCGCCACGGACCACCGGGTTTTCCGGCCCCTGCCCGGACGCCCGTCCGGGATTCACCAAACCTCCACGCGGCGTCGCTGCATCGATCGGCCGGGGCGGGGTATCCGGGGCGTTCGACCGTGCCGACAAGAGGAAGGACTCCGATGGTCACGACCACTGGTGAACTGACCGCCTCCGCCGCTTCGCC
Source organism: Kitasatospora sp. NPDC058063 (assembly GCF_042885395.1). NCBI lineage: Bacteria > Bacillati > Actinomycetota > Actinomycetes > Kitasatosporales > Streptomycetaceae > Kitasatospora > Kitasatospora sp. NPDC058063. The sequence goes on along the minus strand of NZ_JBHVSD010000021.1, from coordinate 126,042 downwards.
GACGAAGGACCCCTCCCGCACGGCCGGCTCCGCCACGGCGGGGCTGCGCGACCTGCTGCCACCGGAGCTGGCCGCCGCCGAGGACCTGCGGGAGGTCGCCCCGTCCGACGCCCGTGAGCTGACCCGGGTGCTGCTGCGCCGGCTCGCCGCGCTGGAGGAGGGCACCCGGGAGTACTCGTACGTGCGGGCCACCCTGGTGGAGATGAACCTGTCCCTGGTCCGGTTCGCGATCCGCCGCTTCAACGCCCACCGGGAGCCGCAGGAGGACCTGCTGCAGGTCGGCGCGGTGGGCCTGATCAAGGCCATCGACCGCTTCGACCCGGAGCTGGGCGCCGAGTTCACCACCTTCGCGCTGCCCACCGTGCTCGGCGAGATCCGCCGCCACTTCCGCGACACCACCTGGGCCGTCCACGTGCCCCGCCGCCTCCAGGAGCTGCGGATCGCCCTGGCCAAGGCCCAGGAGCGGCTGGCCCAGGAGCTGGACCGGGCGCCCACGGTGGCCGAACTGGCCGACCACCTCCAACTCGCCGAGGAGGAGGTGGTCGAGGGCCTGACCGCCTCGAACGGGCACACCGCGGGCTCCCTGGACACCGGCACCGAGGACGACGACCGCCCCGGCTGCCTGGGCGAGCGCCTCGGCGAGGAGGACCCGGACCTCTCCAGGGTGGAGGACCTGGTGGCGCTCAAGCCGCTGGTCGCCGCCCTGCCGGAACGCGAGCGGCAAATCCTGTCGATGCGCTTCTGCGAGGACCTGACGCAGTCGCAGATCGGCGCGCGCCTGGGGCTGTCCCAGATGCACGTCTCCCGGCTGCTCTCCCGCACCCTGCGGCGCCTGCGCGAGGGGCTGGAGGAGGACTGAGGGCGCCCCGCGCCCCCGGCACCCGCTTGGCCGCGGCACGCCGCCTACGTAAGGTCGGAGGGCACGGACACGAGGGGACGACGATGATGCCATCCGACAACGACCAGCGGGGCCTCGCGCCGGCGGCTTCCCCCTACCGTGCGGAGCTCGCGGTACGGACCCGACCCGCGGCGGGCGGCGCGGTGGTCTGCGCCCTGGCGGGCGACCTCGACATCGAGACGCTCGCCCCCGCCGCCGACACGCTCACCGCCCTGGTCGCCCGGCGGCCCGGCGCGGTGGTGATCGACCTCGCGGGGGTGGGATTCTGCGACTCCTCCGGACTGAACCTCCTGCTCAAAACGCGCCTCGCGGCGGGGGAGGAGGGCGTGGGGCTGCACCTGGCCGCGGTGCCGCCCACCGTCATGCGGGTCCTCGAACTGACCGGCACCCGGGCGGTGTTCTCCATCCACGGCTCGGCCGAGGAGGCCCTGGCGGCCTGAGCCGGCCGGGCACGCCGCCGCGGGGCGGGTGCCGCGCGTGTCGCGGGTGCCGCGTACCCGGCGCCGGGGAAGGCATAATCCCGGGAGCGCCGGGAAACCGACATGCGAACCGCCGTCGATCCGAAGGGTGCCCTCACATGACGATGAGCCGGGGAACCCTGGACGGCGACGCGCACCGGGCCCGCCCCGCCCTGCCGCCCGGCGGCCAGCGCCGCCGGCTGCCGCTGGCCGGGCTCCCCAAGCCGGTCGCCCGGGCCCGGTCCTTCACCGCCGAGGCGGTCGGCGACTGGTACCCGCCCGCCGGGGCGCCCGGTGCACCCGGCGTGCCCGGCGCCCACGAGGGCGTCGGCGCGGACGTCGTGCTGCTGGTGGCGGAGCTGGTGGCCAACGCCATGCTGCACGGGGACGGCCCGCTGGAGCTGGTCCTGGACGCCACCGGGCAGCGCCTGCGGGTGGAGGTCAGCGACCGCAGCCCGGCCATGCCGGTGCTGCGCCTGCCGCACGAGCCGGCCCTGCCGGGCGGCCACGGCCTGTTCATCGTGGAGCGCACCGCCGACCGCTGGGGCGCCGAGCCGAACGGCCGGGGCAAGGCGATCTGGGCCGAGTTCGACGCCCACCGGCTGACCCGCCGCTGACCCGCCGCTGACCTGCCGTCGAACCGCGGCCGGCGCGCGGGCCGTCCCGCCGCCGACCCCGCGGCCCCGCACCGCCGCCGGCCCGTCGATCGACCGACCGTTTGATCATGGGGCGTCAAGTTGTCTGTACAGCTCGGGGCCTCTTGCCGGTCATCGGCCCGTCATCGGACACCACGGCTGCGTCCACCTCGGTCTCGTACACATAACGGGTCCGGTCCGAACCGCGCGGCCGGCCCCCGTACCGAGGAACCGCGGTCCGTCAGCAAGGAGCCCCACCCCGATGAGTCCGAAGCCCGAACTGTCGCGCCGCAGCGTCCTCGGCGGCGCGGCGGCGGCCGCGGTGCTGTCCGCCCTCCCGCTCAGCGTCCAGCAGGCACTCGCCGCACCGGCCCGGCCCGGACGGCTGGCGGACATCCAGCACGTCGTGGTGCTCATGCAGGAGAACCGCGCCTTCGACCACTACTTCGGCACCCTGGCCGGCGTGCGGGGCTTCGGCGACCGCACCGCCGTGCGCGGCATCGACGGCCGCTCGGTCTTCCACCAGCCCGACCCCGGCCGCAAGGAGGGCTACCTGCTGCCCTTCCCGATGAACGCCGCCCACACCAACGCCTACCAGCAGGGCGCGCCCGCCTTCGGCTACGGCGACTCCATGAACGCCTGGAACGACGGCCGCGCCGACGGCTCCGTCACCCGCCGCTCCTCCGGCTGGCTCGGCCAGGGCTACTACGAGTCCGCCGACATGCCCTTCTACCACGCCCTCGCCTCGGTGTTCACGGTCTGCGACGCCTACTACGCCTCCGTGCAGTGCAACACCAACACCAACCGCGACCACCTGATGACCGGCACCAGCGGCGGCACCGTCCGCGACACCCCGGTGACCGACAACACCGAGATCCCCGGCGGCTACGAGTGGACCACCTACGCCGAGCGCCTGGAGAAGGCCGGCGTCAGCTGGAAGACCTACCAGGCCCTCGACAACTTCGACGACAACGCCCTCGCCTGGTTCGCCCCCTTCGTCAAGGCCAAGCCCGGTGAGCCGCTGTACGAGCGCGGCATGCGCGCCGTCGGCGACCCGGCCAAGGCCAAGGACCCCTTCGCCATGGGCGACGCCCTGGTCGAGGCCTTCACCGCCGACGTCCAGGCCGACCGCCTCCCGCAGGTCTCCTGGATCGTCGCCCCCGCCGCACTGTCCGAGCACGCCAACTACGCGCCGCCGAACGGCGAACACCTCACCTCCCGGCTGCTGTCCGCGCTCGCCGCCAAGCCCGAGGTGTTCCAGAAGACCGTCTTCATCCTCAACTACGACGAGCACGGCGGCTTCTTCGACCACCAGCTGCCGCCCGTCCCGCCGCTGGCCGACGGCCGCGGCAAGTCCAACGTCCCGGTCGACGGCGAGATCGTCGTCCGCGTCTCCAAGGGCTCCTCCACCTACCACCGGGTCGTCGGCCAGGACGGCCGGTACCGGGTCAGGGCCGCCGACGGCACCCTCACCTGGTCCGACACCCTCCCCGCCGGCGAGACCCTGGTCTCCGGCCCCTACCCGATGGGCCTGGGCGTACGGGTGCCGATGGTCGTCGTCTCCCCGTGGACCCGCGGCGGCGTCGTCGACTCCACCGTCTACGACCACACCTCCGTGCTGCGCTTCCTGGAACAGCGCTTCGGCGTCCAGGAGCCCAACATCAGCCCCTGGCGGCGCGCGGTCTGCGGCGACCTCACCAACGTCTTCGACTTCTCCGGCCGCAACCCCGCCTGGCCGCAACTGCCCGACACCAGCGGCAACCGCCAGAAGGTCGTCGACACCGGCAAGCTCCCCGCCCCCACCGTGCCCAGCCCGCAGACCTTCCCGAAGCAGGAACGCGGCACCCGCTCCGCCCGCCCCGCCCCGTACAACCTGCTCGTCAAGCCCCGCCTCAAGGGCGACGAACTGACCCTCGACTTCGTCAACCAGGGCCGCCAGGGCGCCGTCCTCGCCGTCTACCCCGCCCCCGGCGAGGCCCCCAAGCACTACACCGTCGCCGCGAAGAGCCGCCTGTCCGACGTCTGGAAGGTCGGCCCCGCCGGCTACGACCTGCGCGTCCACGGCCCCGACGGCGCTCTGTGGCACCTGCGCGGCGACACCGCCTCCGCCTACGAGGTCTCGCTCTCCGAGGAGAGCGACGGCAAGGTCCTGGAGGTCGACGTCATCAACCGCTCGCGCACCGCCCGGACCTTCCTGGTCGGCGACCTCGCCTACGGCGACGGCCTGCGCGAGGTCCGCGTGGCGGCCGGCGACGACCGCACCGTCAACCTCAAGGTCGGCCCCGAGGGCTGGTACGACGTCGCCGTCGCCGTCCAGGACGACCTCGGCTTCCGCCGCCGCATCGCCGGCCGCTTCCCCTGGGACGACCGCACCGTCACCGACCCCGCCCTCGGCCTGGCCGACCCGCTCACCGTGAACCTCGCCCTCGGCGCCGCCTCCACCACCATCGACGAACCCGTCCTGCTGCCCGGACACCCCGCCACGATCACCGCCACCCTCACCGCCGCCACCGCCCTCACCCGCCTGGAGGCCCAGCCGCTGCTCCCGCCCGGCTGGAGCGCCACCACCGTCACCGCCGCGCCCGACCGGCTCGCCGCCGGCGCCGCCGCCACCGCCGTCTGGCAGGTCACCCCGCCCGCCCAGCTGCCCGCCACCGCCACCCACCGCCTGCTGGTCACCGCCCGCGCCCAGGCCGACAGCCGCTTCGCCCTCGCCGACGGCGAACTCGCCGCCCGCCCCGCCCCGGTGATGACCGGCCACCTCCTCGACGAGGACTTCGAATCCCTCGCCGGCACCCTCGAGCCCGAAGCCGGCGTCCTCGGCTGGACCGCCCGGGCCCCCAAGGGCTGGACGGTCGTCAACGCCCCCGCCATGCCCCAGGGCACCGTCCGCCTCCAGGGCTGGACCTTCCACACCAAGCGCGAGTGGTCCGTCCCCGCCGGCCAGGACCGCGGCAACTTCACCCGCGCCCTGGGCGTCGTCGCCGTCGCCGACCCCGACGACTGGGACGACACCGGCTCGCCCTCCCGCAAGGGCGTCTTCGACTCCACCCTGGTCTCGCCCGCCGTCGCCGTTCCGGCCGGCACCGACACCCTCCACCTCGCCTTCGACTCCCACTACCGCCAGGAGGCCCCGCAGAAGGCCTCCGTCACCGCCGTCTTCGACAACGGCACCGAGACCCGCCTGCTCGCCTACAGCTCCGACGCCACCGGCAACGACAACGCCGGCAAGGACGCGCAGAACACCCGGATCACCCGCAGCTTCGCCGTCCCGGCCGGAGCCCGCTCGGTGACCCTCAGGTTCCGCATGTACGACGCCGGCAACAACTGGTACTGGGCCGTCGACCACATCCGCCTCGACACCCGCCCCATCACCGGCTGACACCCCCCGCCCCACCCGGGCCCGCCCGAGCCCCCGCGCCCGGGCGGGCCCGGCCCGTACCGGCGGCCCCGCGCGCCAGGTAGAACTACTGCCACGACCACAGGGGAGGAAACCGAAGGTGATCGACACGACGACCCCGGCCGGCCGGGCCGCCCAGCTCCACGACCGCTACCCGAGCCTCGACGAACTCACCGCCACCGCCCACCAGTTCGCCGCCCAGCGGCCCGACCTGTGCCGGGTGCGCACCGTCGGCACCTCCCGCGCCGGACGCCCCCTGACCCTGCTGACCGTCGGCCGCGGCCCGCACAACCTCCTCGTCGTCGCCGGCGCCCACGCCGACGAATTCGCCGCCCGCGCCGCCGTCACCGACCTCGCCCACCACGCCCTCGCGGCCCAACACCCGGCCCTGGCCTGGCACTTCCTGCTCTGCCTCGACCCCGACGGCGCCCACCTCGCCGACGGCAGCCGCACCGCCCGCACCCTGCCCGCCTACTACGACCACTACTACCGCCCCGCCGCCGAGGACCAGCCCGAATGGGCCCCCGCCATCGGCTCCGACCTCCCCGAGAGCCGCACCCTCCTCCACCTCATCGACGAACTGCGCCCCACCCTCCAGTTCTCCCTGCACAGCACCGACGTCGGCGGCACCTTCGTCCAGGCCACCGGCGACCCCGCCGCCCTCGCCCACCCCTTCACCCGCTCCGCCGCCGACCTCGGCATCCCCGTCGAGACCGGCAACTACGACACCTTCCACCTGCACGAATCCGGCCCCGGCCTCTACCTCATGACCCCCCACCACATCGACCACCAGGAGACCACCACCGGCATGCTCACCCCCCACCAGGACGGCGGCGGCCGGGCCGGCACCTGGTTCGCCCCCCACCGCCACGGCGGCCGGACCGTCCTGGTCGAAGTCCCCGCCTGGACCAGCGCCCACCTCGGCGACACCCGCCCCGCCGACGCCGTCCGCCCGTACCTGCGCACCTGCGCCGACCGCCTGCGCCACCGCGGCACACTCCTCACCGCACTCCTCGACGCCGCCCTGCCCTACGTACGAAACCCCGACACCCCCCTGCTGCGCGCCGCCCGCACCCCGCTGACCGCCCTGCACCAACTCGCCGACCAATGGGACCCGGACGTCCACGGACAGGACCTCCTGCGCACCCCGCTCACCCGCGCCCGCCTCGCCGGCATCGACCTGTGGGCCCACCGCGTCCCGGTCCGCGCCGCCGCCCTGCTGCGCCGCGCCGTCCGCGTCGCCGGCGCCCCCGCCGCACCCCAGGCCGCCCGCCTCGACCACCTCCTGCGCGACTGGTGCGCCCAGTACCAGCGGACCTTCCAGCCCGCCTGGCTCCCCGTCGCCCGCCAGGCCGCCCACCAGGCCAACACCGTCCGCGCCGCCGTCGCCCTGCGCCACCCGCAGCGTTAGGCGTTCGTGCCCTCGGTGTCGATGTGCGGCAGCACCCGGTCCAGGAACCGCGGCGTCCACCAGGCCGCCGCCCCCAGCAGCGTCATCACCGCCGGAACCAGCAGCAGCCGCACCACCGTCGCGTCCACCAGCACGCTCACGGCCAGGCCCAGCCCCATCATCTTGATCACCACGTTGTCGCTGACGATGAACGCGGCGAACACGCTCACCATGATCAGCGCCGCACAGCTGATCACCCGCGCGGTGATCTCCAGCGCGTGCGCCACGGCGTCGGGGGGGGGGGGGCGGGGGCGCCCCCCCCCCCCCCCCCCCCCCCCCCCCCCCCCCCAAAAACACAAAAAAAAAAAAAACCCCCCCAAAACC
>NZ_JBHVSD010000021.1:0-118867 GCF_042885395.1 Kitasatospora sp. NPDC058063 | reverse complement strand
TTTTACCGGGGCTAACACGCAACCAATTAAATCCGCCGAACCGCTTAACACCCGCGGGTCGATCACACCCCCTTCCGCCCGGGGTTGGGGGCGGCGCCGGGGGCCCCCCCACGCCTCGTGCACCCGCGACAGCAGGAAGATCTCGTAGTCCATGCTCAGCCCGAAGACGATCGCGAACATCATCATCGGCACATAGCTCTCGATCGGCACCTTCCCCTCCACCCCCAGCGCCGGCCCGCCCCAGCCCCACTGGAAGACCGCCACCACCACCCCGTACGAGGCCGCGATCGACAGCAGGTTGAGCACCGCGGCCTTGACCGCGACCAGCGGGCCGCGGAAGACCAGCAGGATGATCAGGAAGGCCAGCCCGACCACCACCACGATGATCAGCAGCAGCCGGCTCGACACGATGTCCAGGAAGTCGACCTGCGCCGCCGTGTTGCCGGTCACGTACGTCTTCGCGCCCGTGCCGGCCACCGCGTCCGGCAGCACGGTGTCCGCCAGCCGGTTCACCAGGTCGGTGGTGGCCCGGTCCTGCGGGGCGCTCGCCGGGATCACGGTGCCGAACAGCACCGCGCCGTCCGGGCTGGTCTGCAGCGGGGTGCTGCTCGCCGCGCCGGGCAGGCCGGTGAGCGCCTGCTGCACCGAGGCCGACAGTCCCGCCCGGGCCTCGGCGGGCACGGCGCTCTGGTCGACCACCACCGTCAGCGGCCCGTTCGAGCCCGGCCCGAAGGCCTGGGACATCAGGTCGTAGGCCCGCCGGTCGGTGAAGTCGGTGGAGTCCGCGCCGTCGCCGATGTGGCCCAGCTGGATGGAGAACAGCGGGATCGACAGCACCACGAGCACCACCACCCCGGCCACCAGGTACCGCCACGGCCGCGCCTGCACCCGCCGGGCGTAACGGTGCCAGGCCCCGCCCTCCACGTCCCCGCCGGCCTCCGCGACCGGACGGCGCACCGCGAACCGGTCCATCCGGCGCCCGATCAGCCCCATCAGCGCCGGCAGCAGGGTCAGCGCCCCGAGCACCGCCGACACCACCGTGATCCCCGCCGCCGCCCCCAGCTTGGCGATGAAGGAGATCCCCGACACCGACAGCCCGGACAACGCGACGATCACGGTGCAGCCGGAGACCAGCACCGCCCGCCCGCTGGTGGCCACCGCCTGCCCGGCGGAGGCCACCGGATCCACCCCGTCCATCAGGTTCTGCCGGTGACGCGTCAGCAGGAACAGCGCGTAGTCGATCCCCACCCCGATGCCGATCATCGTCGCCAGCGTCGGCGCCACCGTCGCGAAGGTGGACAGCGCCGCGACCAGCCCCAGCATCCCCAGGCCCACCACCGCCGCGAACAGCGCCGTCAGCAGCGGAAGCCCGGCCGCGATCGCACTGCCGAACCCCACCAGCAGCACCACGACCGCCACCGCGAAGCCGATCACCTCGCTGGAACGGTCGTCCGGCGCCGGCCGGGCCAGCTCGCCCAGCGGCCCCCCGTACTCCACCTGCACCCCGGCCGCCCGCAGCGGCTCCACCGCCGCGTCCACCCCCGGCAGGTAGTCCTTGCCCAGCAGGGTCGGGTTGGTGTCGAACCGTACGGTGAAGTACCCGGTCAGCCCGTCGGCGGACAGCGGCCCGCCCGGCGGCGGACTCTGCCCCGGCGGCGGCAGCGGACTCTGCACCGACAGCACGTGCGGCAACTGCTGGAGCGAGGCCGCCGTCTGGGCGATCTGCGGCTGGAACCCCGTCAGCGGCGCCGCGTCGTGCAGCACCACCTGGGAACTGGTGCCCGCCGCGGCCGGCTCGTGCGCCTGCAGGACGTCCCGGCCCTGCTGCGCCTGGGTGCCGGGCAGCGAGAAGTCGTCCGAGTAGGCGCCGCCCACCGACCTGTTGGCGGCCTGGATGCCGGCCAGGGCGATCAGCCACAGCACGATGACGATCAGCGAGTGGCGCGCGCACCACTCGCCCAGGCGGCGCAGCGCCGAGCGCCGGGCCGGCGCCGCGGCGGCCGGCGAGGGGGCGGGACGGGCGGACGGCGGCATGGAAGGCTCCCGGGTCTCCTGCACGGCGGTGCGCCGATCGGCGCAGTCTTCCCGGCCGCCCCGCGCCGCCCACCGGTACCGGCGGGTAGTCGCCCCTACGGCCCCGGGAACCGCCGCGATCGCGGCGGCGGCCGGAGCCGCGGGGGCGGCGGGGCCGGTCAGGGCCGGCCGGGGCCGCCGAGGTCCGGGGTCGCGACGGGGGCGGCGGCGCCGACCAGGAGGACCAGTTCGTGGCCGCCGGGATTGGTCTGCACGGGCACGGTGCGCCAGTTGTTGGCCAGCCACACATTGCCCGACGGGTCGATCCGCAGGCCGGTGTTGCGTTCCAGCCCGTCGCTCGGGTAGCCGGTGTCGGGCGGCGAGATCGGCTGCCCCGTCGTGAAGCCGGGCGGGCAGGCGGAGAGGTCGACGCCGCACAGCCGGGCGACGCGGTGGCCGCCGAAGTTGGCGACCCACACGGTGTCGTCGCCGTCGACGGCCACGCCCCAGGGCAGGAACAGGCCGCCGCCGGTGAAGGGTTCGGGGGCCGGCGTCCCGTCGGACCGGATCAGGGTCACCGAGGCGCCCGGGCGCGGACCGGCGTCGCCCGCCACGGCGGCGTCCGCGAGGTCGCCCGCGGTGCCGTCGCCGCAGGGCACCGGCAGGATGCCGCTGTTGGAGACCCAGGCGTTGCCCCGGCTGTCGGTGGCGACGCCCAGCGGCCGCCGCAGGCCGCCGCCGGTCACGGCCCGCTCCACGGTGCCGTCCGGGGCCAGGACCTGCACACTGTCGCTGCCGTTCCCGCTCACCCACAGCCGCCCGGCGGGATCGACGGCGGCACCGAAGGGCTTGTGCAGGGCCGGGGTGGGCACCTCCCGGGCCCGGGTCGCGTCACCGTCGGGGATCCGGGCCACGCTGTCCGCGCCGCAGTTGGCCACCCACACGGTGCCCGAGCGGTCGGCGGCCAGGCCCTGCGGCTGGACGATGCCGCCGGCGCGCCAGCCCTCGGGCGGGGAGAGCACGGTGCCGTCCGGGGCGAACTGCGAGACGCTGCGCTCCAGCGGGGTCGGGTCGATCGGGCAACCACGGCCCTGGAAACCGAAGTTGGCGACCCAGGCGGAGCCCCGGGCATCCACGGCGACCCCGAAGCCGGCACCGTACAGGCCGCCGCCGCGGTAGGGGGCGCCGGGGGCGTCCCAGCCGGTGGGGGTGAACTTCAGGACGCTCTCGCCGCCGCAGACCGGGACGGCGGGATCGGCGTCGTAGCGGTAGTTGTTGCTGACCCAGGCGTTGCCGTCGGCGTCGAAGGCGATGTTGCCCGGCCCGTCGATCTCCCGCCCGTTGCCGCCGTAGCGCAGGGCCACGGTCCAGGCCTCGGGGGCGGCGGGCAGGGCCGGCCGGTAGCGGGGGGTGGAGTCGGCGAGGGCGAAGAGCCCGGCGGCGTTGTGCCCGGGGTCGTGGGCGATGTCCACCGCGGCCCGCAGGGTGTCGCGGGGCCGTGCGCGGCCGGGGCGCCGGGCCAGGTCGAACAACTGCTCGCAGGCGTCGCCGGTGACGCAGGCCGCGAGCAGGTTGGCGAGCGTGTTGAACTCGGCCAGGGTCGAGGTGAGGGCGCCGTTGGGCGGGTCGGCGAGCGTCGCGGCGATGCCGCCGGTACCGGTGTCGGCCAGGTTGTGGGCGATCCCGGCGGCGTTCTGCAGCCCCGGACGGGGGCCGGCCACACCCCGCGGGCCGGTGAAACGGGCCAGGGCGTAGGCGACGGCCACCGTGGTGCGCTCGTTGACGACGAGTTCGGGCGGGGCCTGCGCCCCGCTCAGCACGGCGGCCAGCGTCACCGGCCCCGTCGGCGGGCCCTGCCCGTCCCCGCCCCGCGCGCCGGCCGGCCCGGGCAGATCGGCGAGCACGTACAGCACGGCGTGCGGGTCCCCGGGGCGGCGGTAGTCCAGGACGAAGCGCCCGTCCCGCGCGCTGCGGGCGCGGGCCAGCACCCGGGGCGCGGCGCCCGCGCCGTCCCCGGCCCGGTAGAGCGTCACCTCGGCGCCGCCCAGCGGGGCGTCACCGCTGCGCACCACCCCGCGCTGGCCGGCCGGCTCCCCGCCGTGCGGGGCGGGGGCCGCCGCGTGGGAGGGTCCGGCGGCGAGCTGGGCCAGGAGGGCGGCGGTCAGCAGGACGCCGCGGCGTCGGCGCATGGGGGGCTCCGTTCGGCCGTAGGGGGACGACGGCCGCTGGACCGTCGCCCCCCTGCCTGCCACACCGGCGCCCCGCCCGGGCGCATCCGGCCGCGGGACGCGGCGGAAATTGCCCGGTACGGGCGATCCGGCGCGACCCGGAGCGATCCGGTGCCCGGTTCAGCCGTGCCGCCCGGCCGGAACGGCGGCGGGGGCGGGGGCGGCGAAGCGGGGCAGGACCTCCTCGGCGAGCTCCTGCAGCAGCTCGTCGACGGGGCGGTCGTTGGGGCGCAGGTTGAAGGAGACGTGGGCGACGCCGAGTTCGGACATCAGCTCCAGGTGCTCGATCAGGGCGGTGCGTCCGGTGCTGAGGCCGAGGCGGACGGGGTGCGGCGCGGCGGCCGGGTCCTCGGCGAGGGTGAGCACCATCGGCGTCAGGTAGGGCTTGTCGCCGGCGAGGTCGCGCCACTGGCGCATCCGCAGGCGCAGCGCGCCGAGGTCGCGCGGGTAGTTGAGGGAGGCGTCGGCGTGCTCGGCGATCCACTCGGGGCTCTGCTGGGCGCCGCCGGCGACGGCGATCGGGATGCCCGCGGGGTGGACGGGCCCGGGCAGGACCGCCAGCTGCCGTTCGGCGCCGAGGCCGGCGGCGGGCAGCTCCAGCGGGCCGGGGCGCCAGGCGGCGCGCAGGGTCTCGACGCCGGTGCGGAAGGCCTCGCCGCGGCCGTGGAAGTCGCGGTCGAACAGCGGGTACTCCACGGGGCGGTCGCCGCTGGCCAGGCCGAGCAGCAGACGGCCGCCGGAGAGCACGTCGACGGTGGCGGCGGCCTTGGCGACCAGCAGCGGCTCGCGCAGCGGCAGGACGACCGCGCCGGTGGCGAGGACCGCGTCCCGGGTGAGGGCGGCGAGGTGGCCGAGGTGGGTGAAGGTCTCGAAGACGCTGCCGGCGTCGCCGAACTGGACGGGGTCGTGGAGCGGGACGTCGCGCACCCACAGGGCGGCGAAGCCGAGGCGGTCGGCGAGTCGGGCGAGGCGGGCGTGCTCGGTGAGGTCGGGGACGCCGAAGGGGCGGCCGGCCGCGCGGTCGGCCCGGCCGCGGTCCTGGCCCCAGTCGTTGTCCAGGGGCAGTTCCAGGCCGATGGTCAGCCGGCCGTCGGCGGGGGCGAGTCGGGCGAGGGCGGGGTGGGGGAGTGCCATGGCGGGGTCCTTCGGGGTGACCGGCGGCCGGGGTGGTGGCCGGGGCCCGTCCCGGGCGGCGGTGCGACCGCCCGGGACGGGAGTCGGGGCGGGGTCAGCTCGCGTTGAACTGGTCCGGGTGCGGGCCGGTGCGCAGGTCGCGGTCGCCGGCGGCGATCGCGGCCATGTCCTGCTCGGTCAGCTCGAAGCCGAAGACGTCGAGGTTCTGCCGGATGCGGGCCGGGGTGACCGACTTGGGGATGACGATGTTGCCGAGCTGCAGGTGCCAGCGCAGCACGACCTGGGCGGGGGACTTGCCGGTGCGCGCGGCGATCGCGGTGATCGCCGGGTCGTCCAGGACGGCGCCCTGGGCGAGCGGGCTCCAGGCCTCGGTGGCGATGCCGTGCCGGGCGTGGAAGGCGCGCAGCTCGGCCTGCTGGAGGCCGGGGTGCAGCTCGACCTGGTTGACGGCGGGCACCAGCGAGCTGTGGTCCAGCAGGCGCTGGAGGTGGGCGGGCTGGAAGTTGGACACGCCGGCGGCGCGGATGCGGCCCTCCTCGGCGAGGCGCTCCAGGGCGCGCCAGGAGTCGGGGTAGAGGTCGCGGGCCGGGGTGGGCCAGTGGATCAGGTAGAGGTCGACGTGGTCCAGGCCGAGCTTGGCGAGGCTGGCGTCGAAGGCGCGCAGGGTGGCGTCGTAGCCCTGGTCGGCGTTCCACAGCTTGGTGGTGACGAACAGGTCCTCGCGGGCCACGCCGGAGGCGGCCAGGGCGCGGCCGACGCCGGTCTCGTTGCCGTAGATGGCGGCGGTGTCGATGCTGCGGTAGCCGGCCTCCAGGGCGGAGGCGACGGCGGCGGTGGTCTGCTCGTCGGGGACCTGGAAGACGCCGAAGCCGAGCTGGGGGATCTCGACGCCGTTGTTCAGCTTCACGGTGGGGATGTCGGGGGTGGTCATGCGCTGTCTCCTTCAGGCGGTGCGGTCGGTGGGGGCGGAGCGGAGGGTCCGGGCGGCGGTGCTCACCGGGCGAGTCGGGCGAGTGCGGCGGCGGCGAAGGAGTGGTCCTGCTCGGGGGCGCCGCCGCCGACGCCGATGGCGCCGATCGGCCGGCCGTCGCGGTGGACCGGGATGCCGCCGGCGATGAACAGCAGCGGGCGGTCCAGCGCGGTGGGCAGGGAGTGGAACGGCCCGTCGGGCTTGACCAGGTCGACCAGGTCGGCGGTCGGGGCGTTCAGCTGGAGGGCGGTGTAGGCCTTGCGGGTGCTGGTCTCGCCGGAGATCAGCACGGCGCGGTCGTCGCGGCGGAAGGCGAGCAGGTGGCCGCCCGCGTCCAGGACGGTGACGCTGACGGTCACGCCCGCGGCCTCGGCGGCGGTCCGGGCGGCGTCGACGAGGAGTTCGGCGTCGGCGGTGGTGAGCGGGGCGACGGCGGTGGTGGTGCTCATGGTGGTGCTTCTTCCGGTGGTGGGGCGGGTCGGGTCGATGGTCAGTGGTGCAGGGCGGCGTGGCGGGGAGCCGCGCCCGCCGCGACGGCCGCACGGGTGCGGTCACGGCGCTCCAGGGCGGCGGACCAGAAGGCCAGCAGCAGGGCCGCGCCGGCGAGGACGGCGCCGACCCAGTTCGGGGCGGTGTAGCCGAGACCGGCGCTGATGACCATGCCGCCGAGCCAGGCGGCCAGCGCGTTGCCGAGGTTGAAGGCGCCGATGTTGACGGCGGAGGCCAGGGTGGGGGCGCCGTGGGCGTGGTCCAGGACCCGCTTCTGCAGCGGGGGGACGGTGGCGAAGCCGAGGGCCCCGACCAGCAGGACGGTGACGGCGGCGGCGACCTTGTTGTGGGCGGTGAAGGTGAACAGCGCCAGCACCACGGCGAGACCGCCGAGGGTGGTGTAGAGCATCGGCATCAGCTTGCGGTCGGCGTAGCGTCCGCCCAGCAGGTTGCCGAGGAACATGCCGACGCCGAACAGCACCAGCAGCCAGGTGACGGAGCCCTCGGCGTAGCCGGTGACGTTGGTCATCATCGGGGCGATGTAGGTGATCGCGGCGAAGACGCCGCCGAAGCCGAGCACGGTCATCGCCATCGCGAGCAGCACCTGCGGGTTGCGGAAGGCGGTGAGCTCGCGGCGCAGGTGGGCGCCCTCGGCGCGGGGCATGGCGGGGACGAGCCGGGCGATGCCGAGCAGGCCGAGCACGCCGAGCGCGGCGACGCCGGCGAAGGTGGTGCGCCAGCCGACGGCCTGGCCGATGAAGGTGCCCAGCGGCACGCCGACGATGTTGGCGACGGTCAGCCCGGTGAACATGGTGGCGATGGCGCCGGCCTTCTTCTGCGGGGCGACCAGGTCGGCGGCGACGACGGAGCCGATGCCGAAGAAGGCGCCGTGGGCGAGCGAGGTCACGATGCGCCCGGCCAGCATCACGGGGAAGGACGGGGCGAACGCGGAGAGCAGGTTCCCGGCCGTGAACAGGCCCATCAGCAGCATGAGCATGGTCTTGCGGCTGATCCGGGTGCCGAGGGCGGTCATCAGCGGGGCGCCGACGACCACGCCGAGGGCGTAGCCGGTGACCAGCAGGCCCGCGTTGGGGATGGAGACGCCGTAGTCGCCGGCGATCTGGGGCAGGAGTCCCATGATCACGAACTCGGTGGTCCCGATCCCGAATGCGCCGATGGCCAGGGCGATGAGAGCGAGAGGCATGGGCCCGAACCCTTCTGTGATTGCTTGAGCTAGCGCCTTGCGTGCTTAAACAATAGTTGCAGACGCGCGATAAGTGCAAGCGAGGGTATGGGGCATTCGCCATCGGTTGCATGCGCCACGGGTTGCATACGCCGCGGGTTGCATGCGCAACGGGGTGGGGCGGGCGGGAAACGCGACCGGGCCCGGCCCGTCCGAACCGTGGGTGCGGTTCGGACGGGCCGGGCCCGGGGGAGCGGCGGTGCGGGGCCGGCCGGGGTCAGCGGGCGGGCGAGGCGGCGTCCACGGCCTCGACCGCGCGGACCAGTGAGGTCAGCTCGGGGTTGCGGGCGGCCTCGTCGAGGGCCTCGCGCAGGGCGGCGTCGTTGGTCGGCCGGGCCCGCTCCAGGAGCTTCAGTCCGTCCTCGCTCACGTTGGTGTAGATGCCGCGGCGGTCGGTCGGGCACAGGTAGCGCGACAGCAGGCCGCGGTCCTCCAGTCGGGTGACCAGGCGGGTGGTGGCGCTCTGGCTGAGCACGACCGCGTCGGCGACCTGCTTCATCTGCAGGTGCCCGCCCTCGTCGTCGTGCTGGCGGCTGAGCACGTCGAGCAGCGAGTACTCGCGCACGCTCAGGTCGTGCTCGGCCTGCAGGGCGCGTTCGATGTGGGACTCGATCCGGCCGTGCAGGAGGGACAGGGCGTTCCAGCCGCTGGCGAGGGCGGTGAGCGCGGGGTCCGTGGCGGTCATGGGG
The DNA here is from genome assembly GCF_042885395.1 of Kitasatospora sp. NPDC058063. NCBI lineage: Bacteria > Bacillati > Actinomycetota > Actinomycetes > Kitasatosporales > Streptomycetaceae > Kitasatospora > Kitasatospora sp. NPDC058063. The sequence continues at coordinate 110,101 of NZ_JBHVSD010000021.1, read as the reverse complement.
CCTGGCCTCCTTGCAGATGTGGCTGGGTCCAGGATAAGCCATGAACTGAAATATCGGCTAGGGCTTGTATAGCGCTTGTGCAAATAATCTTCCCGCGCAGGCCCGGGATGGGCCCGGGTGGGTCCGGTCGGGGTGTCGGGGCGAGGGGTGTCGGGCGGTGCCCAGTGTTCGCAAGGCTTTGGCGTAAATGGTTCAGACCATTGACGCGAGGGGAAGCCAGCTCCTACGGTGTCGGGCAACCGGTCTGGCGCGGGCATGCCATGTCTCGGGCAGACCGCCGTGCGCACCCCCACGCGCACGCGCACGCCCCGCGCCGGGCGCACACTCCATCCACCCCCACGGAGGAGCACCATGCGCAAGCGCCATCTGATCGCCGCCGCCGCGGCCGCGATCGCCCTGCCGATCGCGATCGCCCTGCCGGCCCAGTCGCACGGCTTCATCAACCTGCCGCCGAGCCGTTCCGCGCTCTGCGGCGCCAACGCCGTCCCGTGGGACTGCGGCGACATCCAGTGGGAGCCGCAGAGCGTCGAGGGCCCCAAGGGCTTCCCGAGCCGCGGCCCGGCGGACGGCACCATCTGCGCCGGCGGGGACGCCCGCTGGGCCCCGCTGGACAACCCCAGGGGCGGCGCCTGGCCGACCACCAAGGTGACGGCGGGCCAGCAGCTCACCTTCACCTGGGAGATCGAGGCCCGGCACTCCACCACGAACTTCAAGTACTACCTGACCAAGCCCGGCTACAGCGCGAGCCAGCCGATCACCCGGTCCGCCCTGGACCTGACCCCGTTCCTGACCGTCCCCTACAACGGCCGCCAGCCCGCCGCCACCACCACCCACACCGGGACCCTGCCCACCGGCCGCACCGGCCACCAGGTGATCGTCGCCGTCTGGGAGATCGCCGACACCGGCAACGCCTTCTACTCCTGCACCGACGTCCAGTTCTGACCGTCCCCGGGCCGTCCCGACGGCCCTGACCGGTCGCGTCGCACCGGGCCCGAAACCGTGCCCGACCGGGCCCCACCGCGCCCGACCGCGTCCCGCCGACGCCGCCGCCCGACTCCGGACGGCGCCGGCGGGCCGCCCGATCGCACCGCAGGCCCCGGGCCCGACCCCCGCCCGCCCGCACCGCAGACCCCCGCCCGACCCCCGCCCGGGCCGTGCTCGCGCGCCGCAGAAGCCGTAAATAGGTACATTGACGACATTTGGCAGCAGTGCCAGGCTTCGCGCGTCCACGAAAGAAGGCCGACCGCCTTCGGAAAGGGTCTCCATGCGCCCCGACCTCAGCCCCGCCGTCCTCGCCGAGCTGCGCCGGCCGCGGCCCTATCCGGTGGTGTCGATCCTGATGCCCACGCACCGCCGGGAGCCGGACAACACCCAGGACCCGGTCCGGCTGCGCAACCTGCTGGCCGAGGCGAAGGAGCGCGTCCAGGCGGACCCGGAGGTCTCCCGCGCCGACCGGATCGACGTGCTGGAACAGCTCGACCGGGCCCTCGCGGAGGTCGACCTGGTGCACGCCGAGGACGGCCTGGCGATCTTCGCCGCCCCCGGCGAGCACCAGGTCTGGTCACTCGGGCGTACCGCCCCCGCCCGGGTGGTCCTGTCCGACACCTTCCTCACCCGCAACCTGGTCGCCGCGCACGCCGCCGAGCGCCCGTTCTGGGTGCTCGCGGTCGCCGCCGACAAGGTGGTGCTCTGGGGCGGCACCGAGGAGCGGGTCGCCGAGGAGAAGGGCCGCGGCTTCCCGCTGGTGCGCGTCTTCGACAACCCCGACCCCGAGCGCCAGGAGCAGATCGGCGACATGCCCAGCACCTTCCGCGACGAGGCGACCAAGACCTTCCTGCGCCAGGCCGACACCGAGGTCGGCAAGCTGCTGGCCGCCGCCCCCCGCCCGCTGTACGTGGTCGGCGAGGCCGCCGCGCTCGCCCTGCTGGACGCCGTCGGCCCGATCGCCAAGGAGTCCACCGCGCAGCTCCCGCACGGCGGCCTGGCCCAGGCCGACGCCGAGACCGTGCGCAAGGTGGTCGAACCCGCCGTGCGCGCCCACGCCGACCAGGAGGTCGCCGAGCACCTCGCCCAGCTCGACAAGGCCCGCGGCGCCCAGCAGTTCGCGGCCGGCCTGGACGAGGTCTGGCGGACCGTCGGCGAGGGCCGGGTCGCCCGCCTGGTGGTCGAGGAGAACTACCGTGCCACCGTGCGCGACGAGGGCGAGCACCTCGTGCCCGCCGAGGCCGACCAGCCCGGCGCCCGCGAGGACATCGTCGACGAGGTGATCGAGCGCACCCTGGACACCGGCGGCCAGGTCGGCTTCGTCCCCGACGGCACCCTCGCCGACAGCGACCGGATCGCCGCCGTCCTGCGCTACTGACCCGCCCTCGACCGCGGCCGCCCGTCCGATCACCCCCGGCGGGCGGCCGCGGCGCGCCCGGGACCGTCGCACAGGGCGACCGTCCGACCCGGCCCACCCCCACCGCGTACCCGCCGCACCTTTGCCCGCCGCACCCGCCCACCGCACCCGTACGGAAACGAACCGGCCGAACAGGACAAGGAACGCGCCACCTTCGCGAACCGCACGCGCAATGGTCACGAACGGTTTTCGGACTCGTGGCGCCCGGTTCGGCAAGCGCCCCTAGCCTGCCGCGCATGACACAGAGTCACCGCCCCCGCGCGGGCCGCCGCACCGGCCTGCTCGCCGCCGCCGTCGCCGCCTCGCTCGGCCTCACCGCCGTCGCCCTGAACGCCCCCAGCGCCGTCTCCGCCGAAGCCGCCCCCGCCGCGGCCGCGGCCGGCGCCGCCCCGGCCCCCGGCGAGGTCGTCGTCGACGAGACCTTCACCGCCCCCGCCCTGCCCGCCGGCTGGGCCGCCGTCGAGGGCGACTGGAAGGTCGAGGGCGGCCGCCTGGTCGGCACCTCCGCCAACTCCGGCCAGCAGAGCCGGATCACCTTCGGCCGCCACCTGGACGACTTCCGCATCGAGGCCACCGCCCGCTTCGAGACCGTCCAGGACGGCGCCCGCTGGACCGCCCTGGGCCTCGACGTCCCCGCCTCCGGCGCCACCCCCTGGTCCATCGCCACCATGCGCACCGGCACCACCGCCGCCAACGGCCTCGAATTCGCCCAGCGCACCCCCGCCAACGCCTGGAGCGTCACCGACACCGCCGCGGCCCCCACCGCCGCCGGCACCGGCCGCGACGTGCGCATCGCCGTCGAGGTCCACGGCACCACCGCCCGCTGGATCTTCGACGGCAAGGAGGTCATGCGCACCACCCAGGTCGCCCGCAGCGCCGACGGCGGCCAGGCCCTGGTCGTCAACGGCGCCAAGGTCTCCTTCGACGACCTCAGGGTCACCGCCCTCGCCCCCGGCGGCCGGCTGCGCCCGGCCGGCTCCCCGCTGACCGTCTTCGCCCACCGCGGCGCCTCCTCCGCCGCCCCCGAGAACACCCTGGTCTCCGACGAGATCGCCCGCCGCGGCGGCGCCGAGTGGATCGAGAACGACGTCCAGCCCAGCAAGGACGGCGTCCCCTACGTCCTGCACGACGACACCGTCGACCGCACCACCGACGGCAAGGGCCGCATCCGCGACCTGACCGCCGCCCAGCTCGACACCCTGGACGCCGGCTCCTGGTTCGGCCCCGTCTACGCCGGCGCCCGCATCCCCACCCTGGCCGCCCAGCTGGAGGACCTGCGCACCCGCGGCGGCAGCCTGCTGCTGGAGATCAAGGGCAAGCACAGCCGCGACGAGGTCGCCCGGATCGTCCAGGAGGTGCGCGACCAGAAGATGACCGGACGGGTCTTCGTCCAGAGCTTCGAGGTCGACGCCCTGCGGTACACCCGCGAACTGGCCCCCGAACTGCCCCTGGGCCTGCTGCGCGGCGACCTCGACGCCGACCCGGTGGCCGTCGCCAAGGACCTCGGCCTGTCCGCCTACAACCCCTCCGACGGCGGCCTCGCCGCACGCCCGGCCGTGGTGAAGGACCTGCACGCCGCCGGCGTCGCGGTCAACGTCTGGACGGTCGACTCGGCCACCCGCTGGAAGGCCCTGGAGGCCGCCGGCGTCGACGGCGTCATCACCAACCGCCCGGCGGAGCTGGCCGGTTGGAACAGCGCCTGGCTCCAGGGCGGCAACCCCGTCCGCCCCGTCGCGCCCACCGTGGCGATCACCTCCCCGGCCGCCGGCACCACCCTGGACCGCGCCCAGCAGCCGGTGACCGCCGTCCGGGCCACCGGCGCCGACACCGTCCGCCTCACCCTGGACGGCAAGGAGCTGGCGCCCGGCACCGCCCTGGACACCGCCGCCCTCCCGCTCGGCAGGCACACCCTGCGCGCCGAGGCCACCGGCCCCGGCGGCCGCGCCGAGACCACCACCGAGTTCACCCTCGCCGCCACCCCCACCGGCCTGGCCGCCCTGGTGTTCACCTCCGGCGCCGACCGCAACGCCGTCGCCACCCTGACCGTGATGCTCGGCCAGGGCCAGTACCGGCCGCTCGCCCAGTGGGCCGACGACCAGGCCGGGCGCACCGTCCCCGCCGACCGCGCCCGCCTGATCGCCGCCGACGCCCGCGCCCTGGACACCGCCCCGCGCGGCTGACCTCGCCCCGTCGGGGGCGCTCCCGGTGACGGCCCGGCAACGCGGGGCCGCGCCCACGCGAGGCGTGGGCGCGGCCGGGGCAGTGCGGTCGTGACGGGGCTCAGCGGCTGCGGCGGGTGCGGCGGGCGCGGATCAGCAGGAGCGCGCCCGCGGCGACGGCGCCGAGCGCGGTGAGGCCGACGACGGGCAGCAGCCGGGCCGCGTTGCTACCGGTCTCGGGCAGCTGGCCGCCGTGGCCGTGGTCGGGCGGGGGGACATGGGTCGGGCTGTGGCCCGGGCTGTGGGTCGGATGCGGCGAGGGGCTCGCGGTCGGGCCGGGGCTCGGGCTGGGGCTCGGGCTCGGGCTGTGGGTCGGGCTCGGCGACGACGTCGGGCTCGGGCTCGGGCTGGGGACGGTGACCGGGACCTCGGCGCGGCAGCGCGCGTCCGTCGAGCCCTGCGAGCAGTTGTTGTCGTACGTGCCGGAGGAGACGGTGTTGCGCAGGACCGCGTCGGCGGCCAGCGGGGAGCGCACGGTGACGGAGTAGTTGATGGTCACGGTGGCCCCGACGGGCAGGTCCCCGCTCCAGGTCAGCGCGGTGCCCGCGAACTGGACCTGACCGCGGTCCGCGGTGGCGTCGTTGTTGTACGCGGCGGAGTTCAGCACGCCCGACAGGTCGTCGGTGAGGGTCACCCCGGGGGCGTCGGTCCGGCTGGTGTTGGTGGCCTGGATCCGGTAGTGGACGGTGTCGCCGGGCTTGGCGGTGGTCGGGTCGGCCGTCTTGACGATCGTGTAGCCGGGCACGGCGGCGACGGTGTTGCGCACGGTGTTGCTGGTGCGCTCCTGGGCCCGCTGGGTCTGGCTGCCCCGGAAGTGGAGCGTGGCCGTGTCGTCGAGGTGGGTGCCGACGGCGGTGGAGGCGTCGACGGTGACCTGGAAGGCGACGTCGGCCTCGGCGCCCGGGGGCAGGTCGGGGACGGTGCAGGTGACGGTCTGCCCGGCGGCCTGGCAGGCCGGGTTGGAGGCGGGGACGAAGGTGGTGCCGGCCGGGATCGTGTCGGTCACGGTGACGCCGGTCGCGGTGTCGAGGTCGGTGCTGGTGCCGTCCTGGCGCCGGTTGGCCACCGCGAAGGTGTAGGTGATCGTCCCGCCGGGGCCGACCAGCCCGGGCGGGTTGTCGTCGGGGCTGCCGGGCGGGGTATTGGCCTTGGTGATCCGCAGGTCGGGTTCGAGGGCGTCCAGGGCCAGCCAGGCGGCCTGCGGTTCCAGGGCGTCGCCGGCGCCGCTGATGCGGACCAGCGCCTGCTCGCTGCCGGCCGGGATCTTGCCGGTCACGTCGATCATCCGGGCGTCGTAGCCGTAGTTGTTGACCGGGTCGGGGTCGCGGGTGGTGATGTTGGTGCCGGTGCCGTCCGTCGCGACGTGGTCGATCCGGCTGGTGAACGCGTTGTCCGTGCCGACCCCCGTGGGGCCGGGCATCGGCACCAGGACCAGGTCGGTGGGCGTTGAGCCGACGGCCAGGGAGTCCCCGGCGATCGGCGCGTCACCGTCGCCCACCGTGATCCCCATGACGGCCCGCGGGGCCTGGGTGGCGGGGGTGCGGATGCCGCCCAGGGTGAGGGTCGTCGAGTTGTTGGGGTCGCGCAGCAGCTGGTAGCCGTCCCAGACCTGGAGGTAGCGCAGCGGCTCCGCCGCGTCCTCGTACGCGACGACGAGTGACCAGCCGCCCCAGCAGCCCACGTTGTTGCCGCCGAAGTTCTGCGCGGAGGACCGGCCGGCGCACGCCTGGATGTCGGCGACGGTGTAGCTGCCCGGACCGGCCGCCCGGACCTCCGCCGTCACGTCCTTGACCGCCCCGCCGGCCAGCAGCGGCTCCGGCGGGTTGCCGCCCACCATCTGGTCGAACCAGTCGTAGGTGTCCGCGGTCACCTGCTGGTAGCCGCTCGCGCCCGGGACCTTCCAGGAGACCCGGTTGCCCAGGTTGATGTCCCCGGACGTGCCGCCCGCGGTGCTGGTGTTGGTCGGGTTGAACTGCCAGTACAGGCGCGCCGACAGGACGTTCGCCCCGGCCGGCAGCAGCAGCTGCGCCGAGGAGGCGTTGGGGCCCGGCGCGTTCGGGTCGACCTTGACGAACTTGGTCCGGCCGTTGTTCGACCCCTCGGTGTCCGAGCAGACCGTGCCGTCGCTGTCGTCGCAGGTCAGCACCGAGTTGGAGGCCATCGTGAGGTTGCCGTGCGCCAGCAGGTCGACCACCGGGTCCGGGCCGATCGGGCGCTGCGTCCCGGCCCCGCGCGGCTTCGGCCGCGCCGCCCTGCCCTCCGCCTTCGCCGCGGGCTGCGCCGCCGCGTTCGCCGCCGGCAGGGCCCGCACGGCCTCCGGCGGCGCGGCCGAGGCCGCCGGGGCCGGAACGCTCAGGGCGGCGGCACCCGCACCGAGCACCACCGCCAGCAACGCGGACAGGACGTGCGGCGGGCGCGGACGCACTCGTCGGACAGGTGACACGGGAACCTCGCTGTCGGGAGGTGACACGAACAGCAGAACCACGTACCTGCGCGGACGGGTGCCGATGCCTGCCGGACGGCTCTTTCACCCGGGTGGGGCAACAGCGCTTGACGGCCCGTCCGAGCTGCGCGAACGGCCGGTACCCAGAATTCGGTACGGGGGATTGGGTAGCGGTACGCATTGTTCCCGCCCCCGCCCAGCCGGTTTCCTGGAGCCCGCCCCACACCGACGACCCTCACCCCCAGAGGTCGCCCCATGACCCGCCGCGAACGTCTCCGGCTCTACGCCGACACCCACTTCACCGCCCCCGACCCCGGGCTGGTCCTGCCCGCCCGCCGCAGCAGCGGCCTGCGCCGGCCCGGCCTGGCCCGGCTGGCCCGGCTCTCCCGGCTCGTCGAACGCGCCGGGCACCACCGGCACGGCTGACCCCGGAGCCGGACACCACCGGCACGGCCGACCCCGGACCGGGTCCCGCCCCTTGAGGGAGCGGGCGGGACCCCCCTTTCCCCCTCCCTCAGCCGGTGCCCTCCGGGGCCCCGTCCGCGGCGGCCAGCGCCTCGCCCAGCCCCGCCCGGCCCACCCCGAGCTTGCGCAGCGCACTCGCCACGTGGTGCTCGACCGTACGGGTCGACAGGAACAGCGCCCGGGCGATGTCCTGGTTCGCCGCGCCCTGGGCGGCCAGCGCCGCGACCTGACGCTCGCGCGGGGACAGCCGCTCGCCGTAGCCGCGCCGCCCCGGCGAGGCCGCCCGGCCCAGGCCCAGCTCCCGCCGCAGCCGCTGGCAGCGGGCCGCGTCCGAGGCCGCGCCCAGCGCCAGATAGGCCCGCTCGGCGGCGGCGATCCGCTCCCCGGCCGCCGCCCGGTCGCCCCCCGCCGCCACGGTCGCCGCCCGCTCCTCGGCCCGCGCCTGCTCGTACGGGCGCCCGATCCGCTGCCACAGCCCGGCCGAGCGCTCGAACTCCGCGCCCGCGGCCGCCGGATCCCCGCCCGCGGCCGCCGGATCCGTACCGGCCAGCAGCAGACCGCCGGCGAAGGCCAGCGCCGCCCGGGCCGCCGGCGCGTCCCGCCCCTCCAGACGCGCCCGCGCCTGCTCGACCAGCTCCGCCGCACCCGCCGCGTCGCCCGCCGCCAGCAGCACCTCGACCGCCACCGGCAGCAACTCGGCGGCCCGCGGCCAGGCCCCGGCCCGGCGCAGCGCGTCCAGCGCCGGCACCAGCGTGGCCGCCGCCCGCGGGACGTCCCCCTCCGCCAGCTGCAGCCCCGCCAGCCCCGCCGCCGCCCGCAGCGCCCCGGTCACCTGCGACTCCCGCTCCCCGTACGGGCCCGCCTCCGTGAAATGGGCGCGCGCCTCCGCGAGCCGGCCGCGCGCGGCCGCCAGCCGGCCCCGCAGCAGGGCCTGCTCGACCCCGGCCATCGCGAGGTCCGGGAACTCCGCGCCCAGCGCGGCCAGCCGCTCCTCCAGCCCGTCCCACCGCCCGGCCAGACCCTCCAGCCGCACCAGCGCGATCCGGCTGTAGCACTCCAGATAGGGGATCGCCGCCCGACGGGCCAGACGCCGGCTCTCCTCCAACAGTTGTGCCGCCCGCCGGTCGTGGCCCAGCTCCACGGCGATCTCACCCGCGTTGTACAGCGCACGGGCGGTCTGCCGGACGATCTCCGGCCGCCGCGAGCTGCGCGGCAGCGCGTCCAGTTGCTCCCACACCGCGGGGTCGCCCTCGCGCGCCAGGAACGTCAGCCGGGTGGCCCGCACCGCGGCGGCCACCTCCTCGTCCGGGTTCGCGGCCAGCGTCCGATCGGCCCGCTCCAGCCACTGCCGGGCGCGCTCGCCGGCGCCGTCGCGCTCGTTCATGGCCAGCGCCACCATCGCCCGGGCCGCCCGGCCCGGGCGCTGCTCCAGCTCGTCGAGGGACTCCTCCATCCGGTCGAAACCGGCCCGGTCCCCGCCGTGAACGGCCATCAGGAAGCCCAGCGACAGCCGGATCTCGCCGCGGTCGGGCACCGGCAGCCGCGGATCGGCGATGATCGCGGTCAGCGTCGCCGCGCTGGCCACCGAATCCACGCCGTCGGCGGCGATCCGCGCCAGCGCCAGCGCGGCCCGCCCGCGCCGCCGCGGATCGAGGTCGGGCTCGTCCAGCAGCCGGCGCAGCAGCGCGCCGGCACTGCCGCTGTCCCCGAGCGCCACCGCCTGGTCGGCGGCCGCCTCGGCCACCTCCTGCCAGGCCGCCCGGTCGCCGAGCGCCAGCGTGTGGTGGGCGATCTGCACCAGCGGCCTCGGCTCGCGCGCGCCCAGCGCCGCCACCGCCCGCCGGTGCAGCGCGCCGCGCCGCGGCCCCGGCAGCCGGCGGTAGGCCACCTGCTGCGCCAGGACGTGCCGGAACCCGTAGCGGGCCAGCGGCTTCTCGTTGAGCACCGCCGCCCGCAGCGCCTCGGTGAGGCCGTCCGCCGCGGCCTGCGGGTCGAGGCCGGCCACGGCGGCCAGCAGCTCCTCCCCGGCCGGCACGCCCAGCACCGCGGCCGCCGAGGCGATCGCGGCGGCCTCCGGGGACAGCGCCGCGAGCCGCTCGGTCACCGCGTCGCGCAGGCCGCGCGGCACCTCGGACTGCTCCAGGTCGGCGGCCAGGTCCGCGGCGTTGGTCAGCGCGCCGGCACCGCGCCGCTCGCCCAGTGTGATCAGGTCCTCCTCGGCGACCAGCGGCAGGCCCTCGCTGCGGTCGAACAGCACCCGGGTGAGCGCCGCCGTCGCACGCGGGCCCAGCGCCGCCCGGGCCAGCTCGTCGACCTCGGCCTCGGCGAGCGGGGCCAGCCGGATCAGCGCGCCGCCCACTCCGGCCGGGCGCCGGTAGGCCGCGCCCAGCGCGGGGGTGTCCGGCGCCAGGTCCTCGGCCCGGTAGGTGAGCACCAGGGCCAGCCCCGCCGGCACGTCCCGGGCCAGCAGCAGGAGCAGCTCGCGGGTGGCGTCGTCCACCCAGTGCAGGTCCTCCACGACCAGCACCGTCTCGCCGAGCGCGCCGAGCAGGGCGCGCACCGCCTGGACCAGCAGCCGCAGCCCCGGCGTCCCCTCGCCGGCGGCCGCGGGCAGCGGCGGCAGCCGGTCGGCGAGGTCGGGCAGCAGCGGGCGCAGCGCCCCGGCGCTGGCCGGGATGCGGTCGGCGGGCGGCAGGAACGGGCCGACGCCGCGCAGCGCGTCCACCACCGGGCCGAAGGCCAGCGGCTCGCGCAGCGGATGGCAGAAGCCGGTCAGCACCAGGCGGCCCGCCGCCGCGGCACCGGCCGCGGCCTCGGCCACCAGGCGGGACTTGCCCAGGCCGGCCTCGCCCTCGACCAGGACCACGGCGGGCGGGCGGAGCATCGCGTCGGTCAGGCGGTCCAGTTCGGGCCGGCGCCCCACGAACACGAAACCGGCGCCGGGCGATCCCGGCTCGACGGGCCGACTCACGGCCGTCCGGTCGGTTCGGGGGCGCGGCGCTCGCCGAGGAGGGGTGCGAAGGCCATGGGCACATCATGCCGTGACGGCTTGCGGTGGTACCCGCCGGGGCGCCCTCGCGGTGCGGGTGGTGCGGGCGGTGCGGTGCGTTTCCGTGGTGCGTTCCCGGGGTGCGTTCCCGGGGTGTGTTCCCGCGGTGCGGGCGGTGTGTCCGTGCGTGTACGGATGGTGCGGGCAGTGTGTTCAGGCGGTCCGGGCACGGACCGGCGGGTGCTGCGGCGGGACGTCCGGGCCGGGCAGTTCGAGTACCGCGCAGCCCAGCGCCTCCAGCCGGCGCACGGTCGCCCGGGCACTGCGGTCGTCGAGCGAGAAGACGAACGGCCCCGGCACCAGCACCACGTTCACCCAGCCCTGCTCGGCCCGCTCCAGCAGCCGCTCCAGGGCGGGGTGCGGGTCGCCGGAGCGCACCCCGTCGTCCAGGAAGGCGGAGGGCACCGGCAGGCCGCGGTAGCGGGCCAGACGCTCCAGCACCGCGCGCTGGTACTCCAGCCCCGCCGCGTCGGCGGGGTAACAGCGGAGGTACAGCGCGGGCCGGGCCGGGAGGCCGGGGTGCGGGGGGCGGTCGGTCATGTCGTTCACCTGCCCGGTGGGTGAGGAGTGCGACGGGAGTGGGGCGCCCGTCCACTCCAGCAGGCCCCGGTGAACAGTGCGGGATCAATAGCGGTCGCCACCCAATCGTGCGACCGCCGAACAGGTCACCGCCCCGCCCCGCAGGCCCCGCGGGCCCCGGGCGGCGCTCTCGTTCCCAGCGGTCCCGGGGCCCCCGGGCGGCGCGCCGAGGCGGTCCGGGACGTTGACGTGGTGTCAACAGGCTGGAATGAACGGCACGTTCGCACCAAGGAGGAACCCGGCATGATCGACAGGCGCACCTTCACCAGGGCCGTCGGACTCGGCGCGGGCACCACCGCGCTGTCCCTGGCCGCCCAGACCCTGCCCCGGGCCCAGGCCCAGGCCCAGGCCCAGGCCGCCGCCCCCGTCGGCGCCCCCGTCCCCGCCGCCGGTGCCCCCGGCCCCGCTGCCCGGACCGGCTTCGCCCGCCTGGCCCAGGTCCGGGCCGGCCTGCTCGACGTCGGCTACGCCGAGGACGGCCCGGCCGACGGCCCGGTCGTCGTCTGCCTGCACGGCTGGCCGTACGACATCCACAGCTACGTCGACGTCGCCCCGCTGCTCGCCGCCCGGGGCTACCGGGTCGTCGTCCCGTACCTGCGCGGCCACGGCACCACCCGCTTCCTGTCCGGGCGGACGATGCGCAACGCCCAGCAGGCCGCGGTCGCCCTGGACGTGCTCGCCCTGATGGACGCGCTGGGCATCCGGCGGGCCGTGCTGGCGGGCTTCGACTGGGGCTCGCGCACCGCCGACATCATCGCCGCGCTGTGGCCCGAGCGGGTCGAGGCGCTCGTCTCGGTCAGCGGCTACCTCGTCACCGACGTCGAGACGCAGAAGGAGCCGCTGGCGCCCGCCGCCGAGCACACCTGGTGGTACCAGTTCTACTTCGCCACCGAACGCGGACGGCGTGCCATGGAGGACCGGGACAAGCGCCGCGAGCTGTGCCGCCTGGTCTGGCAGCAGGTCTCGCCGACCTGGGCCTTCGACGACGCCGTCTTCGACCGCACCGCCGCCGCCTTCGACAACCCCGACTACGCGGCGATCGTCATCCACAACTACCGCTGGCGGCTGGGCCTGGCGGAGGGCGAGCACCGCTACGACCGGCTGGAGCGCCGCCTCGCCGCCCGGCCCCGGATCGCCGTGCCGACCGTGACCCTGGACGCGGGCCGCGACCCGTTCACCGCCCCCGGCGACGGCGCCGGCTACCGCGACTACTTCACCGGCCCCTACCTCCACCGGAGCCTGCCCGAGGTCGGCCACAACGTCCCCCAGGAGGCGCCCGAGGCCTTCGTGCAGGCCGTCCTCGACGCCGACCGGCTCTGAGCGCGGACGGTTCGGCGGCCGCGCCGTGCGGGTGCGCCGCGCGGGGGCGGCGGGCGGGGAGGGTCTCGCGGCTTCGTGGGGGAGAAGCCGCGAGACGTCGGTCACCGGGCGCCGGCGGCCGGCCGCGCGGCCGTCACCCGGAAGTCGTCCACCGCTGCTCGGAGCCGCCGGTGCAGGCCACTGGACGACCGGCGCGCCCGGCGTCGTCGACGGCGTGTCCGGAACGTGCGCGACAGAGGAGTGCTCCTGACTCAGGAGGCGTACGGGCATGTCCTTTCGGCCAACGTTGGGCGAGCGGACTTTGCCTGCCAGGACAAACCCTCCGGGCAGTCCTGGCTGAGAGTCTGGGGCGCATGGCCATCTCAACAACACTGTCCGAGGTCGTGGGCTCGGCGGTACGCCCGGGTGACCCGGGACTGTCCGTCGGGATCTACACCGACGGGAAGCTGATCCACCAGGCGTCCGCGGGGCTGGCGAGCGTGGAGTTCGAGACGCCGGTCGACACCCGCACACGGTTCGACATCGCCTCCATGAGCAAGCAGTTCACCGCCGCGGCGGCGTTGCTGCTGTGCCGGGACGGGCGACTGTCGCTGGACGACGACATCCGCACGCACCTGCCCGAGCTGAAGTTGGCGGTGCCGGTGACCGTCGGTCAATGTCTGCGGCACACGGGAGGTCTGCGGGACTGGCTGGCCCTGGCGACGATCGCCGGCCGCCCGCTGACGAGGATCACCCAGGACCAGACGCTGGCCTTCGTGGCAGGGCTGACCGAGGTCGACTTCGAACCGGGAACCGCGTTCTCCTACTCCAACACCGGGTACGTCCTGGTCGCCTCGCTCGTGCGGCGGCTCACCGGTCGCACCCTGGGGGAGTTCACCACGGACCGGATGTTCGCACCGCTGGGCATGAACGAGACCGTGTTCCGCGAGGACAGCCGGGAGCCGTTGCCGCGATTCGCCTACGGGTACGACGTCACCCGCGGTGCCGTCCGGCGCGCCGACACCGAGGAATCCGCGGTCGGCGACGGCGGCCTGGCCACCAGCATCGCCGACCTGGCGCCGTGGTTCGGGTTCCTGCAGGACGGCCGGGTCCTGGGCACCGACATCCGCGACGGGCTGTCGCGGCAGGTCGACTCCGGGGACGGCCAGGAGTGGCCGTACGCGCTGGGTCTCTACCACACGACGATCGCGGGCCGGCCGGCGTTCGGCCATGCCGGCGGTGTCCCCGGGTACCGGTCCCAGCTGCTGTTCATGCCGGACGCCGACCTCGGCGTCGCGCTGCTGAGCAACAACTCCTCGATCGACTCCGCGGAGCTGGCCACCCGGGTGCTCCGGCTGGCCGCCGGGCTGCCCGAGGACGATCCCGTCGCGCTGACGGCGGACCCGGTGGCCGCCGAGCCCGCCGCCCGGCTGACGGGGGACTGGCTGGATCCGCGATCCGGCCTCACCCTCCGGATCGACGCCGTGGGCAACGGCCGGATCCGCATCCACGACGCGCCGTCCGCCGGCGAGTTCGCCCCGGCCGTCGACGGCAGCTGGCAGGGCCTGGAGGACAGCGCCGGCTTCTGGCTGCGGGCGTCGTCCGGCACGATCAGGATCGGATCGGTGTACCGCCCCGGCCGCGCCACGGAGTACCGGCGCTGTCCCCCCGCGGCTGCCGGTGCCACACTGCCACCGGCCGTCTACCGCAGTCCGGAACTCGGTGTCCTGGCGACGGTCACCCGGGACGGCACGCTCGAACTCGGCCTGGAGTTCGTCGGGACGATCGAACCGGCACCGGACGGCGCGTTCCGCGCGGGCGGCCTGATCAGCCTGCGCCCCAGCGGCGACGACCTCCTGATCAGCACGCACGGTGTCCACCGGATGCGCTTCGTCCGACAGCCCGACGACACCGCCCCCCTGGGACTTCCGGAGCGGCGATGACAGCCCCCACCGGGATCACCCTCGGGGTCGTGCTCGACAGCCTGGGAACCGACCTCCTACGGCCGCTCGCACTGCCGCGAGGCCGGGCGGTCGCCGTCGGGGCGCCCACGATCCATGACACCGACGCCCCCGGAACAGGGCTGACCGACGCGATCGTCCTGGTACCCGGCCGACTGACCGCCGACGTCCTGGAGCGGGCAGCCGAGCACCACGCCAAGGCGGTGGTCATGCGAGCCGGCACCACGGACACGGCAGCGCTGACACAGGTGGCCGAACGGACCGGAGTGGCGCTCCTGGAGCGCAGCGCCGAGATCTCCTGGGGGCAGCTCTACACCCTGATCGACGCGCTGCGCGCGATCACGAGCCCGGTGTTCGAGCCGAACAGGCACCGGTCCACCGACCTGTTCGCCCTCGCCAACGACATCGCCGTGCGCGCCGGCGGCGCGGTGGCGATCGAGGACCTGTCCATGCGCGTGCTGGCCTACTCCACGGTCCCGGGCCAACTGGTCGACGACCCGCGCCGGGACGGCATCCTCGGCCGCCGGGTGCCGGACCACCCGACCCACGCCGAGGAGTACGCCGCCGTCCTGCGCTCCGACACCGCGGTCTGGAGCTACGAGCCGAAGGAGTACCGGCCACGCCTCGCCATCGCCATCCGGGACGGTGGCGAGGCGCTGGGCACCATCTGGGTGCTCCAAGGCGATGAACCCCTGACGGAGGAGGCGGCGGACGTCCTCGCCGAGGGCGCGCGGCTGGCCGCGCCCCACCTGGCCCGGGTCAGCCTCGCGGCGGACGCCGAGCGCCGGCAACGAGCCGAGCGCCTCGGCTGGCTGCTCCGCGGCCTGGGAGCGACCCGGGAGCTCGCCGACTCGTTCGGGATACGTTTCGACGCCCCGGCGACCGTGCTGGTGATCGGCCGCCCCGGCGACCCGGCCGGTCACGCGCGAGGCGTCTCGCCGGACTCCGCCGCCGAATACGTCGGCGACCTGCTGCGGATGGGACTCTCCGCCTACCGGCTGGGAGCCGCCGCCGGAGCGCTGGACGGCCAGGCCGTGGCGGTGGTCGACACGGCGTCCGACGCGCCCGTGATCCGGCTGATCATCGCGACGGTGCTGGCCCGGGCGGGCGACACCCTGGGCGGCGGCTGGCGGGCGGGGATCAGCCGCACCCTCCCCGGCCTCGCCGACGTCCCGACCGGGCTGAGCCAGGCCAGGCAGGCGCTCGAGGTGGTCTGCGGACCGTTCGGCAGGACGGAGATCGGACGGCACGACGAGCTGGCCGCCCCGATATTCCTGCGGGACGTCCACGAGGCGCTCCGGTACCGTCCGGCCCTGCACGGGGAGCCCCTGTCGACGGTGCTCGACCACGACGCCCGGCACGGAACGGAGTACGAGAAGACACTGCGCTGCTGGATCGCCGGGCACTACGACGTGCCACGGGTCGCCGAGGCCATGACGCTGCACCCCAACACGTTGCGGCACCGGTTGCGCCGGCTGGCCGAGCTGATCGACATCGACGATCCGGACCTGCGGCTGGCACTGGCGCTGCAACTGCGGCTACGGCTGCCGGACATCGGCACGAAGGAGGCCAGGTGAACTCGGGCACGGACGCCAACGGCCCGGAGCGGCCCGCCGAGCAGACTCGTCGCACGGTCGATCTTCCTTCCGCCGGCGCGGAACGGGCGGACGTCCGAATCCGGTCGCTCCGGACCGTCCCCGAACTCCAGCAGGCCGACGCGGTGCTGCGCACCGTGTGGAACACCCCGGACACCGCCGAGGCACCGCTGGCCCTGGACGTGATGTGCGCGCTCGCCCACACCGGCGGCTACGTCGCGGCGGCGTACCTCGGGACGGCGATGGTCGGCGTGACCGCCGGATTCCGCACCATCGGGGACAGCCTGCACTCGCACGTGGCCGGCGTGCTGCCGGGAATGCACGGGCGCGGGATCGGCGCGGCGATGAAGTCGCACCAGCGGGAGTGGGCCGCCCGGGCGGGCCTGTCGTCGATCTCGTGGACGTACGACCCGCTGATCCGCCGCAACGCCCACTTCAACCTGCGGCGGCTCGGGGCGGTCGCGGAGGCGTACCTGCCCGACTTCTACGGGCCGTTGGCCGACGGCATCAACGACGGCGACGAATCCGACCGGCTGTTCGTCAGCTGGCCGGTGCACGGGACGCCGCACGCACCGGCACCGCTGCCGGACCCGGCCGCGGCGGAACCCGTGCTCGAAGCGGACGGCAACGGCGAGCCCGTACCGCGCGCCGCGACCGGCGGCGTACTGCGCTGTGTCACCCCCGTGGACGCGGAGTCCCTGCGGCGAACGGATCCGGCCGCCGCCCGGCGCTGGCGGTCCGCGATGCGCCAGGCACTCGGCGGCGCCCTGGAGAACGGCTACCGGATCGACGGGTTCGACCGGTCCGGCTGGTACGTCCTGCGACGGAAGGAAACATCGGAATGAAGCTGCAGCAGGTGGAGTTGCGCGAGGTGGCCCTGCCCCTGGTCGCGCCGTTCCGGACCGCACTGGGAACCCAGGAACACCGGAACTCGCTGCTGGTCAAGGTCACCACGGCCGACGGAGCCGTCGGCTGGGGCGAGTGCGTGGCCGACGACGATCCGACGTACAGCGCCGAGTACCTGGCCGGGGCCCGGGAAGTGGTACGCGAGTTCCTGCTGCCCCGGTTGTCCCGGGCCCCCGGGCTGACCGCGGCACTGGTACCCGAGCTGCTCCGGCCGGTCAGAGGCAATCCGATGGCCAGGGCGGCCGTCGAGATGGCGGTACTGGACGCCGAACTGCGGACCGCCGGCATCAGCCTCGCCCAGTACTTCGGGGCGACGCGCACCGAACTCGCGGTCGGCGTCTCGGTCGGCATCACGGACACCGTCGACGAGCTGATCAGCGCCGTCGACGGCTACCTCCGCGCCGGCTACGCCCGGATCAAGCTGAAGATCGAACCGGGCTGGGACATCGAGCCGCTGCGAGCGGTCCGGGAGACGTTCGGCCCGGACATCGCCCTGCAGGTGGACGCCAACACCGCCTACGGTCCGGCGGACCAGCCCCACCTGCGCCGGCTCGACGCCTACGGGCTGACGCTGATCGAGCAGCCGTTCGCCCACGACGACCTGCTCTCGCACACCCGGCTGGCGGCCCGCATGGACACCCCGATCTGCCTGGACGAGTCGATCACCTCCGCCCGGGACGCGGCCACCGCCATCCGGCAGGAGGCGTGCTCGATCGTGAACATCAAACCCGGCCGGGTCGGCGGGTACCTGGAAGCCCGCCGGATCCACGACCTGTGCCTGGCGAACGGCGTACCGGTGTGGTGCGGCGGCATGCTGGAGACCGGGCTGGGGCGGGCGGCCAACCTGGCGCTGGCCGCGCTCCCGGGCTTCACCCTGCCCGGCGACATCTCGGCCTCGGCCCGCTACTACACCCGCGACATCACCGACCCCTTCGTCCTCCACGACGGCCGTCTGACCGTCCCCACCGGCCCGGGGATCGGCATCGTCCCCGACCCCGACGCCCTGCAAGCCGCCACCACCTCCACGGAACTCCTCACCGTCTGACCAGTCGCAGGGCCCCGGGCACCGCCGCGCGGGCCCGGGTCCTGGATTCCTCTCAAGGCCGGTCCTGCGGTGAATCCAGGAAACGCCAAGCCGATTGACCGGTCGAATGATTCGATTCTTTCGAAGGGGCTGGCGAAAGGGGAGCGTTCGTGATCCGGATCCGCCTGGGGGCCCGGCTCCAGCCACCCGCCGCCCAGGCAGCTCCTGCGGGCCCTCGACCGCGGGGAGGACCACTTCGCGCTCCGCCTCGCCGACGAGATGGCGCGGTTCTGGCACGAGGCGCTGGCGCCCTCGTGGCCGGCCCTCCGGGCCCGCCCGGATCGAACGCAGCCTGCCGCTCCTCGCCGCCGCCTGCGGGTACCTTGGCATCATGCTCGGCGTCGGCGACCTTCCCGACCCCTCCCCGCGGGGAGGCTTCCCGCGCATCCTCACCGAGGGAGGCGTGCTGCTGCTCGGCGGCGCGTCGACCTCGCCCTGCTCCAGCGGGCCGAGGGGACGGTCGGCCGCATGACCGAACACCCCACCAACCACGGAAGGGGCATCCGGTGGGCACCGTGATGGGCGAGGTGACACCGCTCGCGCTGGGAATCGCGCTGTCTCCGTTTCCGGTCGTTCCCGCGATCCTGCTGCTGTTCACGCCGCGGCCCAGACCCACCGCCGCGGCCTTCCTGACCGGCTGGACGGCCGGAATCCTCGCGGCGGCGTCCGCGCTCGCCGCGCTCGCCGCCGTCGTCGAGGCCCGCGAGGAGACCCCCACCTGGGCCTCGTGGACCAAAGTGGGCCTCGGCGCGGTCCTCCTGCTCCTCGCCGCCCGGCAGTGGCGCTCCCGAGGGGACAAGGCGACCCCGGCCTGGATGAGGGCCCTGACGGACGCCACCCCGGCCAAGGCCCTGCGGCTGGGGCTGCTGCTGTCGGCGGCCAACCCGAAGGTCGTCCTGCTCTCGGGGGCGGCGGGACTGACGATCGGCTCCGCCGAACTGGAAGCGGCCCCCACCGTCGCCGCCCTGGCAGCGTTCACCGCGATCGCCGCCCTCACCGTCGCGCTCCCCCTGCTGCTCCACATCGCCGCGGGGGAACGTGTCCTGGCCCCGTTGGGCAGAGTGCGGACGTGGCTGGAGACCCACAACAGCACCGTCACCGCACTGGTCCTGGCCGTGATCGGCGCACTCCTGATCGCCGAGGGCGCCACCGCGCTGTGACCGGACCACCGCCCCGCACGGGCGGACGGCGGCACTCGCCCGGCGGGTTGCCGCGCCCGGCCGGGCCCCGCCGCGCGAGGATCACTCCGGCGACGATCCGCCGTACCGACCCGAAGGGCCGTACGGACTCGCGCGCCGAGCTGCCCCGGCGTCCCTCGCCGAGGCCGCACCACCGCCGCACCCCGGAGGGCCAAACGACACGGATCAACCGCGAGACCGTTCTCAGGACGGCGACCTTCTGGCTCCGCCCGGCGTTCGCGCTGCGCGTGGTCAGCCGCTTCCAGCGACTCGTGGGCTTCGACCGCTCCATGGCCCTGGCCTCCGCCGCGCTCACCGCCCTGGTGCCACTGGCCATCGTCTGCGGAGCCCTCGTCGTCCGCCTCGGCGGCAAGGACGTCGCCCAGCGCGTCATCGACCGCTACGGCCTCACCGGGGGCGGCGCCGAAGCCGTGCGAGACATGCTCTCCGCGTCCAACGACTGGGGCGCCACGGGGCTCTTCGGGATCGCCTTCCTCCTCGTCTCGGTGCTGAGCTTCGCGCGGGCCGCCCAGCGCCTGTTCGAACAGGACTGGGAGCTGGAACCGCTGAGCGTCCGCAACACCGTGAACGGCCTCAAATGGATCGCGCTGCTCGCCGGGTACGCCGCGCTGAGCAGCTGGGTCCACGCCACCCTCGACCGCGGGCCGCTGGGACTGGTGGCGGACGTCGTGGAGGCACCGCTGACAGCGGCCTTCCTCATCTGGGGCGGCCGGCTGCTGTCCGCAGGCCGGATCCCCCGGCTCGACCTCGTACCGTTCGCGTGCATCGCGGCGGTCCTGCTGTCCGGCTACTCCCTGGCCATGGGCGTCTACCTGCCGCGCCTCTTCAACGCCTCCACGGACCGCTACGGCGCGATCGGGGCGGTCTTCGCCATGCTCTCCGCCCTGTTCGGGGCCATGCTCGCCACCGTGGCCGCGGCGGCGCTCGGCCGGGAGGTGCGGGACGAACTCGACAGGATCGGACGCGGCGAACGCCCGCCGGACGACGAGATCCGCCAGCAGTGGGACACCGTGCTGCGCCAGGCGCGCTCGCGCTGGCAGACCACGCGCGGCCACGGCCTCCTGGGGCGACTGCCCCGGAGGCATTAAGCGCCCGACGCCCCTCGCCCCGAGTGGGCGAGGGGCGCTGCGGGTCGGGGCGGCCGGGAGCCTCGGCTACCTCTCGACCATGAAGGAGCGGGGGTGCGAGTTGAACCTGACCGAACGGCCGGCGGGGACGTTGAACAGCAGGCTGGTGCAGTCCTCCCGCCAGTAGAAGCGGACCGCGCTGTCTGTCGCGTTGTTCACGCCCGACAACGGCCCCTGCGCCTCCCTCGGCACTTCGTAGCAGCCTGCGGGCGGGTCGACGTACGGCACGCCCGGGCCAAGGCCCGACCCATCAGGGAAGATCACGTTGTAGAACGTCAAGGTTCCCGTGGCGGCCTGGGCGGACGTGGGGACGGCCACGGCCAACGTCCCTGCAGCGATGAGAGTGCCGAGCGTTGTGACGAGTCGTCGCATGATGAGACCTCCTGTGCGCAGGGGTGCCGGGCGCATCCCGCGATCACTGCCAAACGTAATGGGATGTGCGCGAATCGTCACCGGCGTGAAGGGGTGCGAACGGCGCGAAGGCTGCGGCTGCGGCTGTGCAAGGGCTCGAGCGGCGGGCGGCCGCCGGGCTTCGACGAGCAGCGGTACTTCTGCCAGGTGGACTCAGGCATTGTTGTTTTCCGTCTCCTTCCTGGCTGGGGACCTTTGCCTTCGCGGTGCCGTGGTTGCGCCCCTCGCCCTGGGTGGGCGAGGGGCGCTGCGGGGTCGGGGCGGTCAGGCGTGGTGGTCGAATTCGCCGGCTTTGAGGCCGTGGAGGAGGGTGGCGAGGGCGGTGGGGGTGGTGCGGAGGATGAGGTGGCCCTCGTCGGACTCGCGGAGTTCGATCGCCCCGGCGACCGTGCGGACCTCCACACACTCATTGTTTGCGGCGCTGTAGCTGGACTTTTGCCACTCTGGACTACGCATATGTGCGGTTCACATCCTCCATGATGGATCGAATGAAGTCGCGTGATCCTTCTTCGGAGAGTGCTGTGGAGTCCAGGCGAGAGAAGATCGCCCGGTGCTTGGCCAGGTCCGCCGGGGAGTCGAAGAAGAGTGCACCTTGGGTGACGTCCATCTGGATGGTGTCCAGCTCGGGGACGGGGCCTTCGGCGAACGTGAGGTTCTCGCCGGAACCGGGGAAGGTGTCGACGGCAAAGGGCACGACGCGAACTGAGATGCCGGGTTGCTCGGAATCGTCGAGCAGCGAACCGAGCTGGTCGATGAGGACCTTGAGGCCGCCGAACTGCATCCGCAGTGCGGCCTCGTGGATGAACACTTGGAGAGGAGTCGCGCCTGAGCGAACTACCTCTTGCCGCTTGATTCGGAAGGCCGTCCTGGTGTCGATGTCTTGTGGGGGCAGCGGAGGAAAGATCCGTGCGAACACGGCCGAGGCGTAGTCGCTGGTCTGCAACAGTCCGGGCATGTAGGTGGTCGTGCAGATTGTCAGCCGCTTGGCTCGGTTCTCAAGCTCGGCCACCTCAAGGAAGTCGATGGTCAGGGTGCCGCGGAACTTTTCCCACCATCCCTTCTCCCGCTCCAGTGCCATGTCAACGAGAGCGTTGATCAGCGGCTGGTTGACGCAGTTGCAGGCCGAGGCCAGGGTTCGCAGGCGCTCGGGGCTGACGCCGATCTTCGCCTTCTCCATCTGCGTCATCTGGCCAGGGCTGATGCCGAGGGTGCGGGCGAGCTGGCTGCCGCCGAGCTCGGCTTGCTCCCGCATTCTCCGCAGCTCAGCGCCAAGTCGCCGTTGACGGAGGGTCGGGTTGGAGCGAAGGGGCATGGCGTCCTTTCGGCCGGTGCTGGGGCCAGTGTGCCGCGCTGGCGACGTACAGGTCCATCTGCGAGCCACACGATAGAGCGAATTTTTAGGTGTGAGCCTAAAAACTCAGGAGATGGTGCGCTACGGTCGATCTCACACCGATCCGACGGATCGTCAGTAACGCCTGCTAGCAAGCACCGCAGAGCAGCCAAGTCCTTCTCCAACGGCCTGGCTCACGGCGACACATGTTCCGCCGGTTCCTCCCTCACTCACGCCTCGGGAGAACTCCCATGCGTCACATCAACACCCCCACCATCGCCATCGCCCGTCAGACCCTCCACAACAGCATGACCCGCGTCGGCTGGTCCCCCTCCGTCATCTCCGACGCGCAGCTCGCCCTCTGCGAGCTGCTCGTCAACGCCTGGCGGCACGGGGACACCCCCGCCCCGCTCGTCGAGATCATCTCCATCAACGGTTCCCTGCGGGTCTCCGTCACGGACGGGAGCCCGATCCTCCCCGCGACCCCGCCGCTCTCCCTGCTCGCCGAGTCCGGCCGGGGCCTGCAACTCGTCGAGGGCCTCACCCACCGCTGGGGCGTCGACCCCCACGAGCGTGCCAAATCCGTCTGGTTCGAGCTGGACGGCGCCGCGTGATGGCCCGCCGCCACCCGATGCTGCCGACCGACCCCCGGATCCGGCACTACACCGATGCCCACATCAACACGCTCCTCGCCGAAGTCCAGGACCGGGGGCGGAAGTTCGGCCTGATCTTCCCCTCGGCCGGCACCGACCGGACCATCGACGGCCGCGTCCTCGTCCGCTTCAACACCGCGCCGGCCTCGACGCTGCTCAACCTCCTCGTCCTTCTCCTCGACGCGGAGCGGGACTTCTCGTGAAGTTCCTGATCGGGACGGCCTTCGCCGTCCTCCTCGCCGTCGCGGTCTCCATCGTGGCCCTGGGCGTCGTCAACGCCCTCCGCACGACCCCGCCCGACGAGGACGCCTGACCCCGCCGGCCCCCGCCGCCCACGCGCCGGGGGCTGCGGCACTGCTCCGGGCCTCCCCGGGGTCGATCGGACGGGCGGTTCGTCAGACAGCAAAACGCCTGACAAGGCGGCATCCGGCGCCGGAAGGTCCGTAGCTTTCACAGGGCCGCCGGGTAGTGCCCGGCGCCACCAGGTGCCCCAACAGCAGTCGGAGGAACCATGGCAACCGCAGTTGCGCCCACCGACCCGACCGTCGGACCGCTCCGGAACGTGCGCGACCACATCCCCGCCGATCTGTGGGAAAAGCAGATCGGCCTGCTGATGCGCGACTACCCGTACGACTCCGTCATGGCCGCCCGCGTCCTCGGCCAGGGCTACGCCTACCTGCTGACCGCGATGGCCCACCGTGGCGAGCGCCTGAGCCTCGGCCCCAGCGCGCTGGTGGACATCGGCGTCCACACGATCATCCTGGACACCGTCGCCTACGCCGAGCTGTGCCGGACCCACAACGACGGCCACTTCCTGCACCACGTGCCGGCCGTCGAGTTCAAGGACGACGGTACGGTGCTGCGCACCGCCCGGATCATCGCGGCCGACGGCTGGGACGTGGACCTGTCGCTGTGGGCCGACGCCGCCAACTGCAGCCCCTGCCACCCCGGCAACGACTCGCACTGACCGGTCGGTTGCGGTGGTCCCGGCCCGGCCGGGGCCACCGCCACGCGGACGGGTGGTCTTCGCGCGAATCCCTGCGCCCGGGTGCGCCGGGCACCAGGATGGCCCGGATGACGACCACCTCACCCGCCCAGGCCGCCGCGCCGGACCTCTGGCACCACTACGGCCGCACCCGCGCCGACGCGGACCGGGCCGTCCCCGGCTCCTTCCACTGGGTCTGGGCCCAGGACGGCGGGCCGGGGAGCGAGATGCTGGGTGACATCACCGGCCTCGTCCTGGCCGATCTCGGCGCGGGCGCCGCCCGACACGCCGCCCACCTCGTCGCCCACCACGCCCCGGCCCGGGTCGACGCCATCGACGCCTCTCCCGCCCAGCACGCGATGGCCTGCGACCTCTACGGTCACCTCGCGCCGCGCCTGCACCCTCTGCTCGCCGGCGTGGTCGAGCACTTGGAGGCGCACCCGGATGCGTACGACGTCCTCTACTCCGTCTTCGGCGGCCTCGACTTCGCCGACCCCCGCCGGCTGCTGCCCGCCGCTGCCCGCGCCCTGCGTCCCGGCGGGCTGTTCGCCGCCTCCACCCTGGGCCACTACCTCGGCGGAGCGCCCGCCGAGCCGGACGTCCGGCACGCCGACATCCCGGCCCGCACCCCGGACGGCACTGCGACGACGATGCGTCGCTGGGTCCTCCAGGAGCACGTCTGGACGAAGCTGCTGGACGAGGCCGGGTTCACCGCGATCAGCATCGACCGGCTCCCCCCTGCCACTTCGGGCGCACGCTCGGCCGACACCCTGTTCATCCAGGCCCACCGGCAGCCGTGAGGACCGGTCCTGCACCACAACCGCATGGGAAGCACTACTGATGAGCACTCGCCGGCCTGCCACGCACGACTCCCGGGCGGAGCGCCCCCGCGACATGCCGATCTACCGGCAGTACTTCGACCTCATCGCCTCCGGTGAGAAGACGGTCGAGGTCCGCGTCGCCTACGAGTCGATGGAGCGGATCAGGGTCGGGGGCCGGATCAACTTCACCTGCCGCGAGTCGAGTTGCCTGACCCGGGTCACACGGATCGGGAAGTACCGCACCTTCGAGGAGATGTTCGGCACCGAGCGGGTGGAAGCGGTCAACCCCCATGCCACCGAGGCCGAACAGCTCGAAGCGATCCGCGCCATTTTCCCGCCCCACAAGGAAGCGCTGGGCGTGCTCACCTTCGAGATCGCGCGGGTGGACCCCGAGTGAGCCCGGTACCGCCCGGTCGGCTGCGGTGGTCCCGGCCGGGCCGGGGCCACCGCGACGCGGGTGCGGGTGGTTTGTGCCCTGACCCCTGTGCCCGGGCGGGCCGGGGTGCCGGACATCCCATGGCGCAGGAAGTCGGCCGGTCCGACTTCCTGCGCCGAACCCATGACGTGGGTTACGCGCTGCCGCCCC
Organism: Kitasatospora sp. NPDC058063; assembly: GCF_042885395.1. Taxonomy (NCBI): domain Bacteria; kingdom Bacillati; phylum Actinomycetota; class Actinomycetes; order Kitasatosporales; family Streptomycetaceae; genus Kitasatospora; species Kitasatospora sp. NPDC058063. The sequence goes on along the minus strand of NZ_JBHVSD010000021.1, from coordinate 84,988 downwards.
TGCCGCGCAGGAGGTCCGCGATGCGCGCGTCGACCTGGTCGCGGTCGTAGCCGCGCCACCTGATCGGGAACGCCGGCTGCGGCGGCGGTGAACCGGCTTCGGACAGGGCGCGGAGATAGCGGTCGACCTGCTCGCGGTCGTAGCCGCGCCGTACCAGGTCGAAGCCGCGGAACTCCGGTGATGTCGACACCTTGCGGGTCCTCCGATCCGGCCTGCCCGAGGCAGGCCACTGGGGTCGAGCCCGGTCCGCAGGGCCCGCCGGACCGGTTGGCGCGTGAAAGGCGTCAGGCTTCTTGATCTTGTCATATGGATTGCGTCAGGAGTCGTGGGACGGAGAATTCCGCTGCCTAGCATCCAACTTCCCCGAGAAGAAGGATGGTTCTGACGTGCAACCCCTGTCCCGCCTGAAACGCGCCCTGGCCTGCGGAGTCGCGGCGGTCGCCGTGGTCTCCGGCCTGACCGTGCAGGCCCAGGCGGCGCCTGCGGCCGCCCCCGCGGCAGCCCCCGTGGACAAGACCTGCGGAACCCCGGCCACGCCGGGCGGCGGCAACTGCATGACCGCGTTGATCAACTCCGCCTTCGACATGATCAAGCTCATGCACAACGCCGCCAATCTCAACAAGCTGGACAACGCGGAGTTCACCCAGAGCACCGCGACGAAGTTGAGTGCGAAGTTCCCCGGATTCAACGTCATGGTGTTCAAGACCGTGGGCACCGACCTGTACGACACCGAGTGGTTCAGGAACGAGTACAAGGCCGACATGAAGGGGGTGCTGCTCGACACCACCTACAAGCTCAACCACTTCATGGACAAGGAGAAGAAGGAACCGTCCGGCTACGACGTGTTCCGGATCTGGGTCTTCCAGGGGGACTCGACCTTCCGCAACCGGGGCGACGGCGGCTACCTGAACTGGGCGTTCATCGGCAACGACGGTGACACCGTCAAGAAGGAGCCGTGGACCTGCCGGTCCGGCACCGCGCGGCCCTACAAGTGCGACGGCGACGTGCGCACCGTCCACTTCCCCGCCCGGTCCGGCTACGGCACCAGGACCGGCAGCCTCACCCCCGACTCCAGCGGCCCCGGCTACCACGTCTGCCTGGACGTCAGCGGCAACGGCACCGCGAACGGCACCCCCGTGCAGATGTGGGAGTGCAACGGCGGCGACGCCCAGAAGTGGACCTACAACGGTTACAAGCTTCAGGCGGCCAACGGCAAGTGCCTCGACCTGGAGGCCGACAAGACCGCGAACGGGACCAGGCTCCAGGTCTGGGACTGCCTGGAGATCCCCGGTCAGCGCTGGAACATGTCGCCCAGCGGCGGTTTCCGGCACATGACGGACCAGGACGACCGGTCCAAGGACGTCTGCATCGACGACTTCAGCGGCCGGACCGCCAACGGCAGCACGGTGGCGGCCTGGGCCTGCGGCTCCGAGGACCGGCGGGACGCGCCCAACCAGAACTGGGCCTGGGGCGGCACCCCGCCGACCACCAACCCGCCCACGCCCGGCGGCGGCACCGGCAACGGCGCCGAGGTGTACCTGAAGCTCGACAACGGCCTGGGCGCCGTCCCGGTCAGCGGCTCCGCCGGCGCCCCGGTCGTCGCCGGGCTCCGGGGCGGCAACGAGTCCAAGTGGAAGGTCGCCCCGGTGGGCGGCGGTCGTTACCGGATCACCAGCTCGTACGGGCTGGAACTCACCGAGAACGGCACCTACACGGCCGAACTCCAGCCGTGGAGCAACTCCTCCCGGCAGAAGTGGGAGCTCGCCGGAATCGGCAACGGCAAGTACCAGATCCGGATCTCCGACGACGACTGCCTCGCCCACGACGCCGACTTCAAGCAGCTCGGCGTGTGGACGTGCAAGCAGGACTGGCATCAGGGATGGGTGCTCGAGTCCACGTCCGGCGGCGTGATCACGCCGACCGACCCGACCGGCCCCACCGACCCGACCACGCCGACGAAGCCGGACCCCAAGCCGAAGCCGAAGCCGGACCCGAAGCCGTCCTCCGACGTCCCGACCGAGCGGCCGCTGTTCCTGAAGCTCGCCAACGGGCTGGGCGCGACGGCACCCGACGAGACCGCGAGCTGGGGCTCGCCGATCGTGGGCGGGATCCTGGGGGCGAAGGGGTCCAAGTGGACCATCAAGCCGCTGGGCGGGGACCGCTACCGGATCGTCAACGACCTCGGGTTCAACCTCACCGAGAACCCGGAGACCTATGTCGCCGAGCAGCAGGCGTGGGGCGACACCTCCAACCAGAAGTGGGAGTTCGTCGGCCTCGGCAACGGCAAGTACCAGGTCCGGATCGGCGACGACGACTGCCTCGCCCACGACTCCGACTTCAAGCAGCTCGGGGTGTGGAGCTGTGAAGGCGGCTGGAAGCAGGAGTGGTCCTTCCAGCTCCTCTGAACGGCAACCCTCGGCGGCCCTGACGGACGGCACCCGGCCGCACCCGACTCTTCGAACCGGCAGGCCCGCCCACCCGCCCATCCGCTCGGCGGGTGGGCGGGCGAGGGACCGGGCGTTCGGGCCGCCGGTGGCTAGACGTTCATCCGGAGCTGCAGCCGGCAGCCGCCGGGGCGGTCGTCGGTGTCGATGGCGAGTGCCACCGGATGGTCCGGGGACGCGGTGCGGACGTCGTTCGGGAGGGCGCCCCCGCACTGGCTGACGTCGCCGTCCCCGGAGTACCGGATGTCGAGGGTGGCGGACGCGGTGTTCGACACGAGGAAGGTGAGCGTGCACCCGCCCTGACGGCTGTCCGTGTCGATGCGGATCGTCGGGCCGAAGGTGCGGGCACGGAGGCCGACACGGACCGTGGCAGGGCTGTTGCACGCGAAGTGACGCGGCTCACTGCCGTCCGGCGCGGGGCATGATCGACTCGGCGGATGCGCCAGACCTCCCCGCCCCGCCGCCGACTGACGGTCCGTCACCCCGGCGGGCCCGCCGCGTCGGCCGTGGCCGCCGCCACCGCCGCCCTGCTGCTCGCGGGCTGCGGCACCGCGGCCTCCGGCGGCACCGCGACGACCGCGGCCTCCGGCGGCGGACCGGAGGCCTCCGACAGCCCCGGCTCGTGCGGCACCCCGACGCCGGGCGCGCCCGGCGCGGCGCAGCCGACGGCGCTCGCCCAGGGCGGGGTGCGGATCACCGCCGTCGGCCGCACCTGCTTCGAGTACGAGGTGACCAACCCGAACAGCGAACCCTACGACTACACCGTGGTGTTCAACGGCCCCGATCCCAGCCGCGGCGCGGCGGTGTTCGGCAGCCCCGGGTCGGGCGGGGGAGGGAACCTCACCCGGACCGTCACCGGGCTCGCCCCCGGCGCCACCGAGAAGGGGCGGATCGACCTGACCGCGCCCGGCCCGACCGGGCCGGGCTCCCGCCCCGGCCCGACCGGGCCGGGCTCCCGCCCGGGCGCGCCCACCCCGGGACAGCCCGGCAACCCCCGCCCGCCGAAGCCGGAGCTCCTCAAGGTCCGCAGCGTGCCCACCGTCGAGGCGCCCGGCGCCGGCGGCCCCTGCCCGCCCACCGGCCTGCGGCTGTACGCCGACGAGGGCGACGCCGCCATGGGCCTGCGCGTGGTCGGCCTGCACCTGCGCAACTGCGGCACCGCCGTCGTCACCCTCGACGGCTACCCGCAGGTGCAGCCGCTCGACCTCGACCACAAGCCCCTCGACGGCGTGCGGATCCTGCGCGGCGGCGCCGAGATCGCCTCCGGCACCGGCGCCGACGACCCGCCGCGGAAGATCGCCCTGCGCCCGGGAGAGGGCGCCCGCACCACCCTGGTGTGGCGCAACACCACCGAGGCCGGTGCCGGGGAGCCGCTCAACGCCCCCTACGTACGGGTGCGCGCGACCCCCGACGCGGCCCCCGTCACGGTCGTCCCGGAACTCGACCTCGGCACCACCGGGCGCCTCGGCGCCGGGGCCTGGACCAGGGAGGACACGAACGACACGCCGTCACCGCGCCCGGCACCGTGACCGCACTGTGATCGAACCGTCGTCAAGCGCCGCAATCAAGATCACTACGGTACGGCGGTATGTTCCCCACCGATCCTGACCAGCGGCCCGACGACTCCTCGCCCCGCCCCCAGCGGGTCTGGCCGCGCAACCTCGCCTTCGCCCTCGCCGCCGCCGCGGTGACCGTCGGCGCCTTCACCCTGCTGCGGCCCTCCGGCGAGGAGGGCGGGGGATCGGCGGCCCCGTCCGCGGCCCCGTCCGTTTCCGAGTCCCCGTCCCCGTCCGTTTCCGCGTCGGCGTCGGTGTCGGCTTCGGCGTCCGTTTCCGTCACGGCTTCCGCCGCCGCGGCCCGGGCCTCCGCCACCCCGGACGCCTCCCTGCTGCCGCTCGACCAGCTGTTCCCCGCCCAGGTGACGGCGGCCGGCGGCGAGGTCTACACCAGGGTCGGATCGACCGTCATGAAGTCCTGCGTCGAACCGGACTCGGTCGGCCCGCGGCTGATCGGGATGATCCGCGCCTCCAAGGGCTGCCTGGGCGAGCAGATCGCCCTGTACACCGACAGCGCCAAGAACCAGTACAACCTGGCCGTCTTCACCATGGCCGACCCCAAGGACACCGTCCACCTGGTCACCACCCTCAGCATGGCCTTCGACGACTACCAGGTCGGCGCCCAGGCCCCGCCGCCCGCCTCGGGCCTGACCACCCTGCCCCCGGACAGCGGCATGGTGCAGGCGTTCTCCGGCGCCGGCCGGGCCATGGTCGCGGGCCTGGGCCAGTGGGCCGACGGCCGTGCCGGTGACTACCAGACCCTCGTCGACAAGCACCTGAGCCCGCTGCAGAAGGCGGTCGCCCAGGCCGTCTTCGCCCACGAGTCCGGCCGCTGAGTCGCCGAGTCGCCGAGTCGCTGAGCCGCTGGGGCGCTGGGGCGCTGAGCCGCTGGGTCCGATGACCGGCTGAGCCCGCTGAGCCCGCTGAGCCCGCCGACGGCCGGCCGGCCGGTCGGGCCGGGCGGTGCGGGACCCGGCGGCCCGGCACGCTCCCCCGTGGCGTGCCGGGCCGCCGGCGCGGAACGGAACTCGACGTTCCGCTGCGCGGTGTCCCTCAGGGAGGATGCCAGGGCGTCACCCCCGCCGTGTTGGCGCTGAGTGGACAGTCCTTGGCATTGCGTGCACTGATCCGGGATTCCCGCCCGCTCGTGCGCACCTGGTGCTCACGATGCGGGGTTTTCGCGCCCGTCGGCCCGGCCCGTACGGGCCGCGCCGCCCGCGTACGGCTGCCCGCCGCCCGTACGGCTACCCGCCGACGGCCCCGCTCCCGCCCCCGCTTCCGACCCCGCCCCCGCTCCCGGTCAGGGCGCGGTGGCGGTGCTCGCGGGGGGAGAGGCCGTACGCGGCCTTGAAGGCGCGGCTGAACTCGGCGGCGCGGGGCAGGCCGCAGCGGGTGGCGACGGCGTGGACGGGCAGGGCGCGCAGCGCGGGGTCGGCCAGTTCGCGGCGGGCCCGCTCCAGCCGGCGGCGGCGGATGAAGGCGGCGACGGTCTCGCCGCCGGACTCCCGGCCGAAGAGGCGGTGCAGGTAGCTGACGGAGATGTGGTGGGCGGCGGCGATCACGGCGGGCGTCAGCTCGGGGTCGTGCAGGTTGCGTCCGATGAAGGCCCGGACGTGCTCGACCAGGGCCCGCTGCCGGCTGTCGTCGGGCACGGCGGCCTCGGCGTCCACCTCCCGGGCGAGCCAGGCGGCCACCAGGTCGACCACGACGCCGCCCAGGCGGGGGGCGTCGGCGGGGCCCAGGAGGGCGGCCTGCCGGTCGAGGTTGAGCAGGAAGTCCGAGAGCAGCGCGCAGGTGCCCTCCCGGGAGGAGAAGCCGCGGCCCAGCAGGTCCTCCAGCCGGTGCGGCGGCACCGGAAGCAGGGCGGAGGGGAAGTCGACGCCGACGGCCTCGATCCGCAGGTCCCCGGGGGAGCGGGCGGCGCGGGAGCCGAAGGCCCGCAGGTCGAACGGGTGGGAGCTGTCGAGCATGTGCAGGTTGCCGGGCCCGAAGGTCTCGGTGCGCCCGGTGTCGCGGGTCAGGGTGAAGCCGCCGTCGAGCAGCAGGGTGAGGTGGAACACCTCCGGGTCCGAGCGCCGCACCCGGCGCGCGGTGCGGTGGAAGCGGGTCGGCTGGAAGGAACTGCGCAGGAGGGTCACCGGGCCCAGTTCCAGGCGCCGCATCTCCGCCCGGAAGTCGTCGCAGTGGACGCTGGTCACCTCGCTGTCCCGGGTGCGGCTGACCAACTCCCGCCAGCAGTCGAACCGTTCCGTCACGGGTACGCCCTCGCTGCGGAACACGCTCTGCGTGCTCGTGGCCACTGTCCGCCCTTTCCTTCCGGGGTCCGTCCCCTTCCTGCCCGGCCGGGCTCCCCTCCCCACCAGGTGTCACCGGCTCCTTGCAGCCGGTGACACCGAAACCTACAAGGTCGGGCCAGGTGGCCTCCGCCCGGCCCCCGGTCCGGCGGCCGGCCGCGGGAATCCCGGTGAACCGGCCGCCGCCCGCATCCCGTTGGCATGGACGCAGGGGTCGAGAGGCCCCGGTCCCACCGCACGACGGCGGGCGGGCCCCCGGGTCCGTACGGCCGTCCACGACACCGTGCCGCGGCCGGTCGGGAACCGCGCCGCAGCAGAAACGAGGGGAACGATGAGGAACACCGGAACGGTCAAGCGAGCCCTGTCCCTGGTCGGCGCCGCCCTGGCACTGGCCTCGGTCACCGGACTGACGACCGCCACCAGCGCCTCCGCCGACGTCAACAGCGAGTGGAACTGCTCGCGCAACCCGAGCGGCTGGGACCACATGAACTGGGGCAGCTGCCTGCTGCCCGGCGACTCGCTCGTCTCCGGCAACGGCGACTACCGGCTGCTGTACCAGAACGACGGCAACCTCGTGGAGTACGACACCAACACCGGCTACGCGCTGTGGGCCAGCGGCACCAACAGCGGCGGCCCGGGCAAGGTGATCATGCAGTACGACGGCAACTTCGTCGTCTACGACACCTTCAAGAAGGCCAAGTGGTGGTCCGGCACCGCCCTCGGCTGCAACCCCAGCGCCAACTGGGCGCGCATGCAGAACGACGGCAACTTCGTCGTCTACCGCCCGCACGACAACAACAGCCCCTGGGTGCCGGTCTGGTCCTCGTACAACGGCCGCGTCGGCACCTGCTGACACCCGGACGTTTCGTACGCCCGTACGCCCGTACGCCCGTACGCCCGTACGCCCCGCATGCCCCGCATGTCCCGTACGCCCTGCATGCCCCGCACGCCCTGCCGGCGGCGGCCGGACCCGCGGCCGCCGGACGGTCAGCTCGCGTCCGGGGCGTCCGGGGCTTTCGGAGCTCCCAGGGTGCTCGGGGCGTCCGGGGCGCCCAGCGCGAGGGTGAAACTGAACCGGTCCCCGCGGTAGAGGGTGCGCACCTGCTCCAGCGGGCGCCCCGCCGCGTCCAGGCTGCGGCGGTGCAGCAGCAGCATCGGCAGCGCCGGCGGGGTGCCGATCAGCAGGGCCTCGCGCGGGCTGGCCAGCACCGTCTCGATCCGCTCGTCGGCGGCGCCGAGCCGCACCCCCTGCTCGCGCAGATAGCCGTAGAAGGACCCCTCGGGGTCGAAGTCCCGCGCCAGCGCGGGCACCCGGGCGACCGGCACGTACGTCGACTCCAGTCCGACGCGCTCCTCGTCCGCGCGCAGCACCCGCTCCAGGTGCCACAGCGGCTCGCCCTCGGGAACCTCCAGCAGCCGGGCCATCGCCGCGTCGGCGGGCAGCCGGTCCAGGGCGATCAGGGTGCGGCCCGGGCGCAGGCCCTGGCGCGAGACGCCCTCGGTGTAGCTGCTCAGGGACAGCGGCTGCTCGATCTTCGACCCGGCCACGACCGTGCCCCGGCCCTGCCGCCGCAACCGGCCCTCCAGCAGCAGCTCGCGCAGCGCCTGGCGCACCGTCGCCCGCGCCACCCCGTGACGCTGCGCCAGATCGACCTCGGTGGGCAGCCGCCCGCCCGGGCCCAGCTCGGCGATCAGCTCCTCCAGGCGGGCCTTGACCAGGTAGTACTTGGGCACCCGGCCGTGCTCGGGGACGCCGGCGCGGGCGGGCTCGGGGACGGCCCTGGGGATGGGGTGGTTCACCGCGCAAGCGTATCGAGCGCCGTCCGGGCCGGGCGGCCGCCCCGGAGTGTGTGATCACGGAAGCATAACGGGTCTGGTCTGAATTTCTGCGGTTGTTCATACAACCGTGGATTCGCGGAGGGCCCGTCCTCGCCCGCCCCGCCCATCCTCACTCCCGGTGCAACTGCACCGTGCTGCCGACCAGTTGGGAGTCCTCCGTTGCGCACCCCGCGCTCCACCCGCACCGCGGCCCTGGCCGTCACCCTCGCCGCCGCCACCGCCGCCGCCGGGCTGATCGTGCCGACCGCCACCGCCGCGACCGCCGCCACCACCGCTGCGACCGCCACCGCTGCGACCGCCACCGCCACCGCTGCGACCGCCGCCGCCGGTGCGTACCAGGGCCTGCCGAACGGCACCAAGCAGGCCAAGACCCTCGTCATAGGCGTCGACGGCACCCGCTACGACAAGCTGCTCACCGCCGACGCCCCCAACCTCAAGGCGCTGATGGCCGGCGGCATGACCGCCACCGGCAACCTCTACGCCAACCCGCTGGCCCCCACCCTCTCCGGCCCCGGCTGGTCGACCGTCGCCACCGGCGTGTGGCCCGACAAGCACCAGGTGAAGGACAACAGCTTCACCGGCTCCCGCTTCGACCTGTACCCCGACTTCGCCACCCGCCTGGAGAACGCCGACCCCGCCAACTCCACCCTGGTGATCGGCTCCTGGAACCCCATCGCCGGCAACGTCTTCAACGGCCGCGCCGACCTGCGCCTGCAGGAGAGCGAGAACGACACGAAGACCGCCGCCGACGCCGTCGACTACCTCTCCCACGGCAACCCCGACGCCACCTTCCTGCACTTCGACCAGGTCGACGAGGCCGGCCACAACCACGGCGGCGCCAGCCCCGAGTACGCGGCCGCCCTCCACTCCGCCGACGCCCTGGTCGGCCAGGTCCTCCAGGCCGTCAGGTCCCGCCCCACGTACGCCGCGGAGGACTGGCTGATCCTCGTCACCACCGACCACGGCCACACCGACGCCGGCGGCCACGGCGGCAACAGCGCCAACGAGCGCCAGACCTTCCTGATCGCCAGTGGCGCCGGCTGCACCCCCGGCTCGCGCCGCTACGACGTCAAGCCGGTCGACATCGCCCCCACCGTCCTCAAGCACGAGGGCGCCCCCGTCGACCCCGCCCGGCAGCTCGACGGCCGCCCGATCGACGAGATCGTCCCCGACGCCTTCGACGCGCTGCGCCCGGGCCTGCAGGCCCGCACCGACGAGAGCGGCATCCCGGCCGCGGTGAAGGGCTGGACCCACACCCCGCCGGCCGGCTGGAGCATCGACAACTCCCGCATGCCCACCGGCGGCGTCACCGAGTGGCGCGGCTGGACCTTCGCCACCGACGAGTTCTGGACCGCCGCCCAGCTCGGCCAGTCCCGCGAGACCAATGTGCGCGCCCGCAACGTCTTCGCCGTCGCCGACTCCGACGAGTGGGACGACAAGGCGCACGGCGCCGGCCAGTTCGACTCCACCCTGGTCAGCCCCGCCTACCCGGTCTCCGGCGCGAGCCGCGGCGTGCTGTCCTTCGCGACGAACTACAAGGTCGACGGGCCGCAGACCGGCGACGTCTACGTGGTCTTCGACAACGGCGCCCCGCAGCCGGTGAAGTCCTACCGCAGCGACCTCAACACCGTCGAGAACCTCCCCGTCGCCATCCCGGCCGGCGCCACCACCGCCCGCTTCCAGTTCCGCTACACCGGCACGAACAGCGCCTTCTGGACCGTGGACCAGGTCGCCTTCACGGCCTCCTGAGCCGGACGGCGCGCGGGCGGGGGAAGGGCGCCGGGCCCCGCCCCCGCCCGCGGCCGTGCCGGCCCGCCCCCGCCCGTTGCCCGGGCCCGCTGATGCCCGTTGCCCGGGCCCGTTGTCGCCCGTCGCCCGGGCCCGCCGTCGCCCCGGAGCGGCCCACCCCTTGCATTGCAGCGCGTGTGCAACTATTGTTCCTGCATGTAAGGCGCGTCTGCACCAATCACTCGGCGCAGGCGCAACCCCCGGCGGGTGCCCCCTCCCCACGGACCCCCGCCCGCTCCGCAAAGGCACTGACATGTCCCTCAAGGAACTCCTCCCCGGCAAGCTCGGCTTCGGCACCGCCCCCCTCGGCAACATGTTCCGCGCGATCCCCGACACCGAGGCCGCCGCCACCGTCGAGGCCGCCTGGGAGCACGGCATCCGCTACTACGACACCGCCCCCTTCTACGGCGCCGGCCTCTCCGAGCAGCGCCTGGGCGAGGTCCTCTCCGCCAAGCGGCGCGACGAGTACGTGCTGTCCACCAAGGTCGGCCGCGTCATCCTCGACGAGCTGGAGGAGGGCGACCGCGACCTCGGCGAGAAGGGCGGCCTGTTCGAGCACGGCAACCCCAACAAGATGCTCCACGTGTGGACCGCCGAGGCCACCGAGCGCTCCATCGAGGACAGCCTCAAGCGCCTGGGCACCGACCGGCTGGACATCGTCTGGGTCCACGACATCGCCCAGGACTTCCACGGCGACCAGTGGCTGGCCAAGTTCGAGGAGGCCCGCACCGGCGCCTTCCGCGTCCTGTCCCGCCTGCGCGACGAGGGCGTCATCAAGGCCTGGGGCCTGGGCGTCAACAAGGCCGAGCCCATCGAGCTCACCCTCGCCCTCGACGAGCCCAGGCCCGACGGCTTCCTCCTCGCCGGCCGCTACACCCTGCTCGACCACGAGTACGCGCTGCAGCGCCTGCTCCCGATGGCGCAGGAGCAGAACGTCGACATGGTCGTCGGCGGCCCCTACAGCTCCGGCATCCTCGCCGGCGGCGCCCACTTCGAGTACCAGGCCGCCCCGGCGCACATCATCGAGAAGGTCGCCCGCCTCAAGGCCGTCGCCGCCCGGCACGGCGTGTCCATCAAGGCCGCCGCCCTGCAGTTCTCCCTCGCCCACCCGGTGACCGCCGCCGTCGTCCCCGGCGCCACCAGGCCCAGCCGCATCGCCGAGGACCTCGCCGCGCTGAACGAGACCGTCCCGGCCGCGTTCTGGCAGGAGCTGCGCGCCGCCGGCCTCGTCAGCCCGGCCGCCCCGCTGCCCAACGGCGCCTGAACCCCCACCCCGCACCCCCACCGCAGTACAGGAGAAACGATCATGGCCTCCACCTCCGTCAGCCGCATCGTCCCCGCCTCGCCCGGCCAGGTCTGGAACCTCATCGGCGGCTTCGACGCCCTGCCCGACTGGCTCCCCTACATCCCCGAGAGCACCGCGTCCGAGGGCGGCCGGGTCCGCAGCCTGAAGAACCCCGAGGGCGACGTCATCGTCGAGCGCCTCGTGGACTTCAACGAGACCGAGCGGCAGTACAGCTACGCCATCCTCCGGGCCCCCTTCCCGGTCACCGGCTACGTCTCCACCATCCGCGTCCACGCCGTCCCCGGCCGTGACGACATCGCCGAGGTCCAGTGGTCCGGCCGCTTCAACCCCGACAACGCCACCGAGCAGGAGGTCGTCGACCTGTTCGCCGGCATCTACGCCGACGGCCTCGACGCCCTCGACAAGACCCTCGCCCAGGTCCTCGCGGGCTGAGCGGGGCACCCCGCCCCGGCGCCGCGGCGGCCCGGACACCCAGGGGATCGGGTGTCCGGCCCGCCGCGGCGCCGGAATCCCGCGGCCCCACCCCTCGGAGGCCGCCCGGGCTGCCGGCCCCGCGGGCCCGTACGGGCGGCGGGCGTAGGCTCCGACCGGTGACACCGAGACCGACACCGCCCGCCGCGCCCGGCCCCGTCTGGGCCCCGCTCACCTCCGCCACCGACGTCGAGCGCGCGACCGGCCTCGCCTGGCTGTCCGGGCTCGGCCACAACCGCGCGGCGCCCGCCGACCTGCTGCTGCGCCTCCTGGACGCCGGCACGCACGACGTCCTGCACCGCGACGACCTTCCCGAGGAGGTCGTGGACGCCGCGATCGCCCACCCCGGCCGACGCGTGCGGATCGCTGTCGCGGAGAGCGGCCGACTGACACCGGCGCAGTGGGACAGGCTCATCGCCGCCACACCCGGGTCGGGCCTGCGCGGGCTGTTCACGGAACTGGCCGGCGCCGCCCGGAAACCGTCGCCGGGCGACGCCCTCCCGCCCGCCGACCCCGCCGACCCCGCCGAGCTGGCGGCGACGGCCGCCGCGACCCCCGACATCGGCCCCGGCAGCGGGAGCGCGGAGCTGCGGTGGGTCACCGCCCTGCACGCCGATGCCGAGGCCATGCGCCTGCTCGCCGCCTCCCCGAAGCTGCTGGTCCGCCGCAGCGTCGCCAGGGCGCCGCGCCTGCCCGCCGACGTGGCCGACCTCCTCGCCCGCGACGAGGACCGCGTGGTGCGGATCTTCCTGGCCGAGTCCTGCGACGATGCCCCGCCCTGGATGCTCCTGGACATGGCGGCGTGGTGGGACGGCACCTTCTCCTTCCCCGGCCGCCCGCGGAACCACCCCAACTTCCCCCGCGAGGGCCTGCTGCGCCTCGCCGCCGACCCGAACCCGCGCCTGCGGGCCGCCGCGCTCGACGACCCCGCCACCACCTGCGCCGACGTCGAGCGGGCCGCCGCGGACCCCGACCCGGTGGTCCGCCGGGCCGCCGCAGGGCACCGCCGGCTCGCCCCGGCCACCGCCGCCGCGCTCACCGCCGACGACGACCGCGACGTGCGGTGGCTCGCCCGGACCAATCCGGCCCTGCCGCCGGAGGACCTGGTGGCGCTGCTGCTCGATCCGCGCGGGGCCGCGACCGGCGCCCGGAATCCCGCCGTTCCCGGCGTCGTCATGCACCGCATGGTCGATCTCGCCCTCGCGCACGCCGGGATCCCGCCGGCGCCGTGATCCGTCGTCCGCCCGGGCGGCGAGGGCGCCGGTGTCGGTGCTGGTCAGGGCTCCTCGGCGCTGTATAGCCTGACGGGGCGTCGGGCCGGACCGGGAAACGGAAGTTCGATGACGAACTCCCTCGGCGGCGGAAGCGGCACCTTGCCGGTGCCGAACAGTGCGCGGACATGCGAGCCGCGCGGCCGGAAGGGGCAGTGGCGTGGACTACGGACTGATGTCGTTCGGATCGGCCCTCGGGGAGCCCGTCGCCGTCGCCGACGTGGCGTCGGAGTACACCGAGGACGTCGAACGCGTCCTGGCGTACGGCTACCGCGCCGTCCACCGCAGCCCGGCCGGGGTCGGGCTCACCGACCTGGCCGTCGACGCCGCCCGGGCGGCCCTGGACGAAGCGGGCACCGACCCCGCCGAGCTGGACCTGGTGGTCCTCGCGATCACCGACATCCCCGAGTACCTGTACTGGGACGCGGCCGCGAGCCTCCAGGACCGGCTGGGCGCCCGCCGTGCCGAGGCGGTCCTCGTCGGCCAGGGCTGCGTCAGCGGCATCACCTGCTTCGACCTGCTCGCAGGCCGCTTCGCCACCCACCCCGAGTACCAGCGGGCGCTGGTGGTCGGGGCGAACCGGACGTGCGAGCCCTACTGGAACCGGATGCACACCAACTCGCTGCTGTTCTCCGACGGCGCCGGCGCCGCGGTGGCCGGGCGCGGCCACCCCGAACTGCGCTGGCGGGCCAGCGAGACGATCAGCGACGGCCGCTACGTCGACCTGTTCCGGATGGACCAGGGCGGGGCGGCCGACCCCTTCCGCGGCGGCCGGACGCCCCCGCCGGCCCGCGACGCCTGGGGCCTGATGGAGTTCTTCGACTACGACACCGACCGCTTCCAGGAGTTCGCCGGCCTGATGGGCGAGCGGGTGCGCGAGGTGGTGGCCCGGGCCTGCAAGCGGATCGGCGCGTCCGTCCCGGACCTGGCCAGGGTGGTGCTGCTCAACGACAACCTCGGCACGCTGACGAAGCTGGCCGACCGGCTCGGTGTCCCGGTGGAGCGCACCAACCTCGAAATCTCCCTGGAACGGGGCCACTTCGGGGCCGCGGACCACCTCCTCGACCTCCATCACCACCGCGCGTCCGGGCACTTCGGCGACGGCGACCTGATCGCCCTGGCCGGCATGGGGCGCGGCATGCACTGGAGCTGCACCCTCCTGGAGTGCTGACACCACGAACTGACGTGAACAGCCGGAAGGTTGGCCGTGCACACAGGCTGTTGCGGGTGGCCGAACCGTCCCTATACTGCCGTTGCCCGTCGACCAGAACCGGCCACGGGCATCCGCTGCCGCGCCCGGTCAGGGCGGCCGGCCGGCCCGTACGAGGGAGAACCGATCATGGTCAAGCACTACCTCAAGTACGCCTTCAGCACCCTCACCGCCGCCATGTTCCTCCACATGGTCTGACCTGATCGGGGCCTGATCCGATCGACCCCGGCCGGGGCCGGGTGGCGTACCGTCCGACCCTGGCCTGGGGAGTCCGCTTGTTCGCGACCGCGCTGAGTCAACTGCGTTACGGCGCAGCAATCCTGACGAACCGTCGAATACGTCCGAACGACCTGGAACGCCTCGCGCGGGACCTGGTCGCCACCATCGCCGAGTTCGGCGAGCCCGGCGAGGACTCCGCCCTGCTGCCCGGCCGGGCCGGACACGTCGACCCGCAGGTGCGGCGCGAGGTGGCCCGGCGCAGCCTGCGCGCCACCGCCCGTACCGCGGCCCGGCACACCGCCCACTACCGCCGGCAGTTCGCCGAACTCGACCTCGACCCGGCCCGGTTGGAGCCCGAGGACTGGTCGCGCGTCCCCGTCACCCCCAAACAGGCGCTGCGCGCCCTGCCCGCCGCCTTCGTCTCGGACGCCGCCACCCCCGTCCTGATGGCGCTCACCACCGGCACCAGCGGCACCCCCACCGCGGTGTGGTTCTCCCGCGCCGAACTCGAGTGCGCCGTCGCCTTCAGCACCATCTCCGCCGTGCTCGGCCTCGGCCTGCGCCCCCGCCACACCGTCGCCTACGCCGGCTGCTCCCGCGCCACCCTGCCGCTGGTCAACGCCGAGGAGTCGGCCACCCGCGCCGGCGCCGGGTTCGTCCAGTTCGGCACCGTCGGCCCCGCCGTGGCCCTCGACCGCCTCGCCGCCCCGCTCGGCCTGCCCGGCAAGGACCCCCGGATCACCCACCTGACCACCTCCGCCTCCTACCTGGCCGCCCTCGTCCAGGAAGCCGAACAACGCAAGTGGCGCAGCACCGACTTCGGCCTGCGGTCGATCAGCGTCGGCGGCGAGGTGCTCTCCGCACCCCTGCGCCGCCGCGCCGAGGAGGTGTTCGGCGCCACCGCCACCTCCGCCTACCTGATGACCGAGATCCTGCCCTCCGGCGCCACCCCCTGCACCCGGGGCCACCTCCACCACACCACCGAGTTCGGACACCTCGAAGTCCTCGACCCGCTCACCTGGCAACCCACCGCCCCCGGCGCCACCGGCACCGTCGTGCACACCCCCTACGTGCCCTACCGCGACTGCACCCTGCTGCTGCGCTACGCCACCGGCGACCTCGTCCGCCTCCCCGCCGAGCCGCCCACCTGCGAACTCGCCCACCTCCCCGCCACCTCCGAGATCCTCGGCCGCTGGAACGGGCCGCTCAGCCGCACCGTCACCACCCGCGAGGTGCTCGACCTGGTCGAGGCCGAACCGGAGGTCCCGCTGCCCGCCCGCCACGCCCTCACCGAAGGCCCCGACGGCCCCCACGGACCCGCCCGCCTGCACCTGCTGGTCGACCGGCTGCCCGCCACCGCCCTGCGCGGCCGCCTGGAGGAGCGCGCCCACGCCGCCGGCCTGCGGCTGTCCGACATCGTGCTGTACGAGGACCGCGCCGCCATGCCGCCCACCGCGCCTCTGCGCGCCGACCTGCGCGAGCACACCTTCGACACCCTCGACACTCCCGACACCGCCGGCGGCCCCGGCGCCCCCGGCACACCACCGGCGCCCCCGGCACCGTCGACGGCCCCGGCCGCGGGAGGAACCGCATGACCGTCAGCCCCGCCGCCCTGGCCGCACTGAGCGCCGCCGTCGCCGCCGAACTGGCCCTGGCCGCCTGGTACCTCGCCCGGATCCGGATGCCCCGCCCCCCGGTCGGCGTCTACACCGGCGGCGACATCGCCGTCCTGTGCGCCGGCGTCGTCCTCGCCCCGCTGCTCTACACCGCCCTGCCCGGCGCCGCCGTCTCCGCCGTCTTCGGCCTCGTCGCCTGCCTGGCCGTCCAGTTCACCCTCGCCCCGCTGCTCGCCGCCACCCGGCTGCGCGCCACCCCCTGGTCCTGGGCCGCCGCCCTCACCGCCACCGCCGCCACCACGCTCGCCGCCCTCACCGGCCACCCCGGCGCCGCCCGGGCCGGCAGCGACCTGATGATCGCCGCCGCCGTCGTCGGCGTCGCCAACCTCTGGACCCAGAGCGGCCTGCGCTCCGTCCACACCGCCGCCCTGGCCGCCGTCCTCACCGCCTACGACCTCACCGCCACCACCCTCACCGACACCACCGCCCGCTTCTTCGAACAGGTCCAGGACCGCCCCTTCGCCCCGATGCTCGCCCTCACCGGCGGCCCGGCCCCCGTCGCCGTCGGCCTCGGCGACCTGCTGCTGCTCGTCCTGTACCCGCTGGTCGCCGCCAAGGCCCACGGCCGCACCGCCGCCGCCGTCGCCGCCCTCCTCGGCCTGCTGACCACCAGCGCCGTCAGCGCCTGCTTCGCCCTCGGCTGGCTCACCACCGGATTCCCGCTGCTCACCGCGCTGGGCCCGCTCATCGTCGCCCAGCACCTGTACTGGCAGCGCCGCTCGGGCGGCGAGCGGACCACCGCCCAGTGGCGCGAGGGCCACCCGCTCCCGCTCCCCGCCCGCTCCGGCACCGGTACCCGACCCGGACCCGACACCGAGCCGGACGCCGCCCTCGCCGCCCCCCTCCCCGAGGGCACACCCCCGGGCACTTAGTACGGCAACGGTGCTTACCGTGACGGTTGTTAGGTTCGCTCGCTGGGCTGTTCACGGGTGGGGACATGTCCGATCCCGGTGGCGTGCTGATCGTGGACGACACCGGGTTCCTCAAGAAGGGAACGCGGTCGGCCGGGTAGGCCCCGTAGCCGATGCCGCATCAGGCAACGTTCGCCCTGTCGGAGGTCCTGCCTGTCGATGGCTTCGGCCGCTGGCGATAATCGTCCGATGAGTGCCATCGAACGTCCTTTGCCGCCCCTGAACGCCGACGAGAGCACCACGCTCGAAAGCTGGCTTGAATTTCACCGCGTCACCCTCGCCGTGAAGTGCGAGGGCCTGGACGATGAGCAGGCCGCTGTCGCGTCCGTGCCACCGTCCGGCTTCACCTTGACCGGCCTCGTCCAGCACATGGCGGAGGTGGAGCGGAACTGGTTCCGCCGAGTGTTCGCCGGAGAACAGGCCCCGCCCATCTACGACCCGCAGGCCGACCCGTCTGCCCCCGACGGCGGCTTCGAACTGGCCGAGGGCGCCACACTGCACGACGCCCTCGCCACCTGGCATGCGGAGATCGCCCGCGCCCGCGAGCTCTGCGCCGGCCGCGCTCTGACCGACACCGGCCGTTTCATGGAGCAGGACGTCAGCCTCCGCTGGATCTACGTCCACATGATCGAGGAGTACGCCCGCCACAATGGCCACGCCGACCTGCTCCGGGAGCGCATTGACGGCACCACTGGTGTGTGACGCCGGATCAGGCAGGGCCGCCGCCCTGTTGTGACACGATGCGCCGCCGGGTTCCGTGCCGGGCGGCGCGTCGTGTCAGGGTGCTCGGGTGGCTGAACGTGTGAGCGTGCGCGAGATCGATGACGACGAGGGCCAGCGCATCCTGCTCCGCGAGGAAGGCGTCTCCTTTCAACGCCCGAAGACCTGGAAGACCTCCCGCGACCCGGACTGCGCGGCCGAGAAGGCCCGCGTCGAGCACCTCTGCGCGGCTCGCGGTCGGGGTCCTTGTGCTCGCCGCCGCGCTCGGCCCATCGAGCGGCGCACCCACCGAACGTTGCCTGATGCGGCACTAACCCCCCTCACCGGAGCACGTGTAGAGGCGCTGCTGCATCGAGGCTTCCACCTGGGCGGCGATCCGGCGGTCGGAGGCGGCGTCGCAGATACGCAGTTCGTGGTCGGCGGGCAGGGCGGTGAGTCCCCGCAGGGCCACGGCTGCCGTCCCGCTGTGGGGTTCGGCCGCTCGGGCGGCTTTCAGTACCCGGGATCCCGTCCCGGTGGCGTTGCGTAGCGGCGGAAGCGATACGTGGTTGATCCACAGCGCGGCCGCGAAGGGCAGCAGGAAGGCCGCCAGCAGGAAGGCCGCCAGCGGGACGGGCCAGAGCCCTCGGTGCGCGCCCGTCCACGCCCCTGCGACCAGGAACGCGAGGAACACCGCGCCGATCAGCACCTCCATCCACCGGTTCACCCGGCATACGCGTTCGACGAGGTCCTCGTCGTCGGCCAGGCCCCGCGCCGCGAGCCGCGCGCGCAGGGCCTTCGCCTCCGGGGACTTCTCCACCGCCCAGCGCAGCGTGGTGAGATCGCCGGTGCGCGCGGACCCGAGTGAGCGCGCGGCCGCCGCCTCGAACTCGTCTCCGGCACCGTCCTCCGCTCCCGCGCCGGTGCCGGCTGCGGCGGGCGTGGTCAGCGTGACGTCACCGGAGCGGGAGGCAACCAATCGGCCGCGCTCGTACATCTCCGTCACGGTCATCACCCCCAGGTTCCCGGCCAGGAAGGCGAGTTCGACCCGTGTCGGGTCGAACTCCCGCCCGGTCGCCAGCTGTTCCGCCCGGCGCAGCTCCCGCAGCCCGGCGTAGCAGCGCACGGCGGCCACGGCCACCGCCGCCGACACTCCCAGCAGAAGCACCAGGACCACCCACATGACGTCCCCTTCCCCGTCGAGCCAGCCCCAGTGTGTGGCCCGCGAAGACCGTCGGGCAAGTGGCAAGTGTGTTATGCAGAACGGGAGTTGACCCTGATCTGGCGCCTGCCTTCCCGCCCGGCGGGCAGGGACGCGACGGAGCCCGGGCGCGTGGTCGGGCGGGGGAGGGGCCGTCAGAGGGTGACGAAGCGACGACCGCCGCAGGACAGGGCGTGGAGGGCGGTGCCGTGGTGCAGCCGGTCGGTGTGGCGGGCACGGCAGGACCGCACTGGGCGGGCGGCCCAGGTCCGGGGTGGACGTAGAACCCCCTGAGGTCTGCTGGAAACCGCGGGTGGGGTGCCTGGTCTGCTGGGCTCCGGGCGCCGATGTCAGTGCCGGCCGTCATGATTCCCGCATGATCGAGACCGCAGCCCCGCTCTCCTCCCCGTCCGCGTACGCCGACGCCGTCGCCACCGCCGTCCGGGCCGCCGCCGCGTACTACGGCGACGGCTCCACCCCGCTCGGGGACGACGAGTACGACGCCCTGCTGCGGGCCATCGCCGCCTACGAGAGCGCCCACCCCGGCCAGGCCCTGCCCGACTCGCCGACCGGAAAGGTGGCCGGCGGCGCCGCCACCGGCGACGTCCCGCACAGCGCGCCGATGCTCTCCCTGGACAACGTCTTCTCCACCGAGGAACTGGAGTCCTGGGCCGCCGGCCTCGAACGGCGCCTGGGCCGGCCGGTCGCCGCCTGGTGCGTGGAGCCCAAGCTCGACGGCCTCGCCATCGCCGCGCGCTACCGCGCCGGGCGCCTGCAGCAGCTGATCACCCGCGGCGACGGCCTCGCCGGCGAGGACATCACCCACGCCGCCGACGCCGTCCTCGGCCTGCCCGCCGAGCTCACCGAGCCCGCCGACATCGAACTGCGCGGCGAAGTCCTGCTCACCCAGGAGCAGTTCGAGCACGCCAACCGGGTGCGCGCCGAGCACGGCGCCACCCCCTTCGCCCACCCCCGCAGCGGCGCCGCCGGCACCCTGCGGGCCAAGGACCGCCCCTACCGGATCGAACTGACCTTCTTCGCCTACGACGCCGTCGGCCCCGAGGGCCTCGACCACAGCGCCCTGCTGGACCACCTCGCCGCCCTCGGCGCCAACACCGCCGCCACCACCGACGCCCGCCCGCGGCGCTGCGCGGGCATCACCGAGGTCCAGCAGCGGATCGAGGAGATCGCCGCGCTGCGCGCCGAACTGCCCTTCGGGATCGACGGCGTGGTGGTCAAGGCCGACCTGGCCGCCGACCGCGCCGAGGCCGGCCTGGGCTCGCGCGCCCCGCGCTGGGCGGTGGCCCGCAAACTGGCCGCCCAGCACAAGGTCACCCGGCTGCTCGGGGTGGAGTGGAACGTCGGCCGCACCGGGATCATCGCCCCGCGCGCCGTCCTCGAACCCGTCGTCATCGACGGCGTCACCGTCACCTTCGCCACCCTCCACAACCCCGCCGACATCGAACGGCGCGGGCTGATGATCGGCGACCAGGTCTTCGTCTACCGCGCCGGCGACGTGATCCCCCGGGTGGAGGCCCCGGTGCTCGACGCCCGCACCGGCGCCGAGCAGCCGATCGCCTTCCCCCAGGCGTGCCCGCGCTGCGGCGACGCCATCGACACCACCGAACAGCGCTGGCGCTGCACCCGCGGCCGCAACTGCCAGGCCGTCGCCTCCGTCCTCTACGCGGCCGGCCGCGACCAGCTCGACATCGAGGGCCTCGGCGGCACCCGCGCCGTCCAGCTCGTCGAAGCCGGCCTGGTCGCCGACCTCGCCGACCTGTTCACCCTCACCCGCGAGCAACTGCTCACCCTGGAGCGGATGGGGGAGACCAGCGCCGTCAACCTGCTCGCCGCGATCGCCACCGCCCGTACCCAGCCGCTCAACCGGGTCTTCTGCGCCCTCGGCATCCGAGGCACCGGACGGACCATGTCCCGCCGGATCGCCGCGCACTTCGGTTCGATGGCGGCGATCCGCGCCGCCGACGCCGAAACCCTGGCCGGCGTCGACGGCATCGGCGCCGAGAAGGCCCGCGTCGTCGCCGCCGAACTCGCCGACCTCGCCCCGCTGCTGGACCGCCTCGCCGCCCTCGGCGTGGGCACCGCCGTCACCGCCCCGACCGCCCCCGCCGCCGCGGCGGGGGAGAGCGGTACGGGAGAGGGGAGCGGCGCCACCGACGGGAGTGACGACGGGAGCGACGGCGGACCGCTGGCCGGCGAGGCCGTCGTCGTCACCGGCAGCATGACCGGTGCCCTCGCCGACCTCTCCCGCAACCAGATGAACGAACTGATCGAACGCGCCGGGGGCAAGGCCTCCTCCTCGGTCTCCAAGCGCACCACCCTCCTGGTCGCGGGCGAGAAGGCCGGCTCCAAGCGCGCCAAGGCCGAGGAGCTCGGCATCCGCATCCTCACCCCCGAGGAGTTCGCCACCCTGGTGGCCACCCACCTCCCGGCCTGACCACCTGCCGGCCTGACCACCACCGGTGCCGACGGCCGGTGCCGGCCCTCCCCGTCCTCCGGCAGCGGGGTGCCTTCCGACTGCGCCCCCTCTTCCTCGGTCTGCGGGGCGGTCACCCTGCTAGCTTGCTGGACGGTCGCCAACCAGGCCGATCCCGGAAGCAGTTGACCGCACACCACAGTGAGGAAACCGAACGATGACACGACGCTCACTGCCCGTTCCCCTCGCCGCCGTACTCGCCCTGCTCGGCGCGGTCCTCCTCCCGGTCGCGGCGCAGGCCGCGCCCGCCGAGGTCCCGGCCGCAGCCGGCGCGCCGGCCGTCCGCATCGACGCCGACCCCGCCGCGAACCCCGCCCTGGCGGCCGGCTGGTCGGACTGGGAGTCCCTCGGCGGCTCGGCGATCAGTGCCCCGGTCGCGTCCTCCTGGGCCGCCGGCCGGCTCGACCTGTTCGTCGTCGGCGGCGACAACGCCCTGTGGCACCGCTGGTACGACAACAGCACCTGGTACGCCTGGGAGTCCCTCGGCGGCAAGCTGACCGGCAACATCTCCGCCGTCTCCTGGGGGCTGGGTCGGATCGACGTGGTCGGCACCGACGCGGTCAACGGCGGCCTCACCCACCGCTGGTACGACAACGGCACCTGGTACAACTGGGAGGACCTGAGCGCCGGCCTCACGTCCGTCAGCCCCGTGATCTCCTCCCAGGGGCTCGGCAGGCTGGACCTCTTCCTCCCGGTCGGCAAGGACCTCCACCACCGCTCGTACGGCAACGGCGCCTGGACGGGTTGGGAGAACCTCGGCGGGGACCTGTACAGCAACGCCGCCGCCGTCTCCTGGGGCCCCGGCCGCGTCGACGTCGTCGGCCGGGCGCAGGACGGCGGGCTCCGCCACACCTGGTACGGCAACGGCTCCTGGAACGGCTGGGAGACGCTCCCCGCGCAGATCACCGGCACCCCGGCGATCTCCTCCCGGGGCCCCGGCCGACTGGACGTCTTCGCCTGGGGCCCCGGCAACCACATCTGGCACGACTCCTACGACGGCGCCTGGAGCCAGTGGGGCGACGTCGGCGCGGTCGACTTCCCGCCGGTGGTGGGCGCCGTCTCCTGGGGCCCCGGCCGCATCGACCTGTTCACCTTCGGCGCCCAGAAGTCCGTCGCGCACAAGTGGTACGCCTGACCACCGCCCGACCACCGTCCGACCATCGCCTGACCGCCGCCCGACCGGCACCCGGGCCCCGAACGGCCCCTCCCGCCACCGCCCCCGGCGGGTCCTCGCCCAGGACCCGCCGGGGGCGGTGGCGTTCGCGGGGGAGTGACGCACGGGCGGCGCGGGGGCGGCGCGGGGCAGCGGCGACGGCCCGACGGCGCTACGGGGGGTTGCCGTTGGCGGCGAGGCGGGCGCTCACGTCCGCGTGGGCGCGCTCGGAGCGGGTGTTGGCCGGGTCGTGGACGAGGCGCAGGTAGTCGTAGAGGATCCCCACGCACGCGTCGCGGGTGGAGCAGGGCGCGTCCGGGACCAGGTCGAGGCCCCTGGTGATCTCCATCAGCCGGCCGTCGGCCGCGGCGTACACCGGGTGCCAGACGAGCCGCACCGCCGGGTCCAGCGCCATGACCACCCGCAGCTGCGGCACCTCCTGCGCGATGAGGACGCTCTCGGGGTCGTAGGCCCGCAGGAAGATGTGGACGGGGCCGCGGGCGCGGCTCACGAAGGCCTTGGACAGGACGTTCCACATCGGCGTCTTGAGCATCCAGTCCGGAGTCAGGGCCAGCCGGTCGACCACGCCGCCGAAGGCGGTGGCCTCCAGCGGGGTGTGGCCCTTGGCGAGGGCGTAGTCGCTGATCTCCCGGCCGCCCGACCACAGGGCCAGCGTCGGCGTGTCGATCTCCAGATGGTCGCCGACCACCTTCACCAGCTCCTGGTACCAGCTGTTCGACGCGCGGTGGTCGCGCTGGTCCTGGCGCTCGGTGAACCGCGCCATGGCCTCGTCGTTGAGCCGCCCCTGGTCGGCGATGCCGCCGAGGACGAGCTGCCAGGCGATCTCCGTGACGTCCCCGGAGAAGCCCGCCCGGGCCATGTCCTCGCGGAACGTGCCCCACTCGCCGTGCCCGGTCGGGTCGGCGGCGTCGCGCCGCGCCTGCTCCCGGACCCCGGGGGCCTCCTGGCGCTGCAGCCGGCGCGTCACGGCCGCGTTGCCCACCGTCCGCTGGAGGGCGGCGAGTTCGGCCGGGTGCGGCGCCCTGCCGGGGGCGGCGGGCAGCGCGGCCGGGCCCGGCGTCGTACGCCTCCTCGGCGCGGCCCCGGGCACCGGCGGCACCGAGTGTGTCACGGCCTTGCGCACGCTTCCCGGCCCTCCCGTTCCGCCGTCCGGCCCCCGGCCGTCGAGACTACGGCCCCGCGCGGGCGTCCACGAGGGCCGAAAGGGCAGCGCGGGGGCAGCGCCCGGGGGCGATGCCGACCCGTGGCCGCGCACGGCCGTCCGGCCGCCCGGGTGGACGTAGGACCAAAAGCCGATGTCCCCGCGCCCCGCACCCCGGTGGAATGGCCGGATGGATCACGCGCCGCACCCCGACCAGCCCCCCGCCGGCCTCACCGCCGCCCAGCGGTCCGCCTACCTCGACCGCATCGCCCTCCCCGACCCCGGAGCGCCCTCCCCGCAGGCCCTCGCCCGGCTCCAGCTCGCGCACCTGCGCACCGTCCCGTTCGAGAACCTGAGCATCCACCTCGGCGAGGGCGTCGACCTCGACCCCGCCGCCCTGCGGACCAAGGTCGTGACCCGCCGCCGAGGCGGCTTCTGCTACGAACTCAACGGCTCCTTCGCCGCGTTGCTCACCTCACTCGGCTACCGGGTCAGCCTGCTGGCCGCCCGCGTCTTCGACGGCGAACGGCTCGGCCCGCCGCTCGACCACCTCGCCCTGCGGGTGGACCTCGACGAGCCGTGGCTGGTCGACGTCGGCTTCGGCCGCTTCAGCCGCCACCCGCTGCGCCTGGACGAGCGCGGCGAACAGGCCGACGCCGAGGGCGCGTTCACCCTCGTCCCGACCGGCGGGCACGGCGACCTGGACGTCCTGCTGGACGGCGCGCCGCAGTACCGCCTGGGCCCGCGCCCGCACGAACTCGCCGACTTCGCCCCGACCTGCTGGTGGCAGGCCACCTCGCCGCACTCCCACTTCACCCGCTCGACGACCTGCTCGCTGCTCACCGCGGACGGCGGCCGGGTGACCATCAGCGGCAACCGCCTGATCACCACCGCTCCGGACGGCGGGCGCACCGAGCGGACCCTCGCCGACGACGAGGCCCTCGCCGCCTACCGCACCCGCTTCGGGATCGCGCTGGACCGACTCCCGGCCCTGCCGGTCGCCCCGGTCGTCCCCGTCCCCTCGGGCTGAGCGCTCGGCGGCCGCCGCCTCGCCGGAGCCGCCCGTCCCGGAGCCGCCCGGAGCCGCCCCGGAGCCGCCCGGTTCCGGGGCGGGCGAAAACCGGTTGCCACCGGGCCGGCCGGCGGCGAGACTGCGGTCCGACCTGCCCGGCCGGTGCGGCCGCCGGGGTGTCCCGCCCGTCCGGCCCGGCCGGATCCGCCCACCTGCGAAACCGGGGTCGCCCACGTGTCCACCGCACCCACCGCCCTGCTCCTTCCGCGCGCCCTGCGCCCCGGCGACCTGGTGGCGGTGGCCGCGCCGTCCGGTCCGCTGGACGCCGACGCCCGGCCCTTCCTGGCCCGCGGCACCGCCGTCCTGGAGGAACTCGGCTTCCGGGTGCGGGTGTGCCCGTCGGTAGCCGAGGGGCGCCGGCACTGGTGGGCCGCGGCCCGTCCCGCCGAGCAGGCGGCCGAGTTCAACGCGCTGCTGCGCGACCCCGAGGTGCGGGCGGT
This sequence comes from Kitasatospora sp. NPDC058063, assembly GCF_042885395.1. Classification (NCBI taxonomy): domain Bacteria; kingdom Bacillati; phylum Actinomycetota; class Actinomycetes; order Kitasatosporales; family Streptomycetaceae; genus Kitasatospora; species Kitasatospora sp. NPDC058063. The sequence continues at coordinate 59,782 of NZ_JBHVSD010000021.1, read as the reverse complement.
CGTCGCGCACACCGGCGGGCAGGCGGTGACCGGCTGGCTGGACCAGGTGGACCTGGACGCCGTACGCGCCGATCCCAAGCCGGTGCTGGGCTGCAGCGACGTCTCCCAACTGCTGCTGGCCCTGCACGCCCGCACCGGACTGGTCGGCGTGCACGCCGACATGGCCACCTACGGCCTCGGCGGCTCGTGGAACGAGCGCTTCGCGGGCGGGCCCGGGCAGGGCCCCGAGGAGGACGGCGCGCGCCGGGCCCTGCGCGAGGCGTACCTGCGGGTGCTCACCGCCCCCGTCCCGCCCGGGGCGCTGCCGGCGCTCTCGCCCTGGCAGTGCTGGCGCGCCGGCCGCGCCCGGGGCCCGCTGATCGGCGGTCTGCTCAACCGGCTCGCCGCCCTCCAGGCCACCCCGTACGCCGTCCCCGCAGGCCGCTTCGACGGCGCGGTGCTCTTCTGGGAGGAGGTGGACCGGCCGCTGTCCGCGGTCTGGAGCGACCTGCACGCGCTGCGGCTGTCCGGCGTCCTGGACCGGATCGCGGCGATGGTGGTCGGCACCCCGCACCGGGTCGGCGCCGCCGACGGGACGGAGCCGTCGCTGCGCGAGGTGGTCCTGGACGTGCTCGGCCCCCGCCCGCTGCCCGTCCTCGCCGGCGTGGACCTCGGCCACGCGGGCCCCAACCTCCCGCTGCCCCTCGGCGTGCGGGCCGAGGCCGACGCCACCGCCCGCACCCTCACCCTGCTCACCCCGGCGGTCCGCTGACCCCCGCGGGCCGAACGCCCCACCGGCGCAGGGCGTCGGCCCGCTCTGCCCTCGGCGAATCCGCCGCGGGCAGAGCGGCCGCATCCGGGGGCCCTCCCGGGACGAGAGTGGAGTGGACGGCGAGTTCCGCCCCCCCCGCCTCGACAAGGAGACCCGATGGCCCCGCTCACCACGCCCCCGCCCCGCGCGGCGGAGGGCGACACCCCGCCCAGCGCCTTCGACGACCACCTCGCGGCGCAGCTGCTCGCCCAGCGGATCGTGCTGCTCGGCACGCAGGTCGACGACGTGTCGGCGAACCGGGTGTGCGCGCAGCTGCTGCTGCTGTCGGCGGAGGACCCGCGCACCGACATCAGCCTGTACATCAACAGCCCCGGCGGCTCGGTCACCGCGGGTCTGGCCGTCTACGACACCATGCGGCTCATCCCGAACGACGTCTCGACGCTGGCGATGGGCTTCGCCGCCAGCATGGGCCAGTTCCTGCTCACGGTGGGGGCGCCCGGCAAGCGCTTCGCCCTGCCGAACGCGCGGATCATGATGCACCAGCCCTCGGCGGGCATCGGCGGCACCGCCGCGGACATCGAGATCCAGGCGGAGAACCTCCAGTTCACCAAGCGGGCCATCGAGCGGATCACCGCCGAGCACACCGGGCAGAGCGAGGAGACCATCGCGCGCGACGGCGACCGGGACCGCTGGTTCACCGCCGAGCAGGCCAGGGAGTACGGGCTCGTGGACCGGGTGGTGGAGTCGGTCGCCGACATCCGCCCGGCCGCCTCCCGCCGACGGATCGGACTGTGACATGGGCTCGTACACGGTTCCCTACGTCATCGAGCGCACCGCGCAGGGCGAACGCACCTACGACGTCTTCAGCCGGCTGCTGAACGAGCGGATCGTCTTCCTCGGCACCGAGATCGACGACTCGGTCGCCAACGTGGTCATCGCCCAACTCCTGCACCTGGAGTCGGAGAACCCGGAGCGGGAGATCTCGATCTACCTCAACTCGCCCGGCGGATCGTTCACTTCACTGATGGCGATCTACGACACGATGACCTTCGTGCAGGCGCCGATCTCCACCTTCTGCGTCGGCCAGGCCGCCTCCACGGCGGCGGTGCTGCTGGCCGGCGGGGACCCGGGGCGGCGGTTCGTGCTCCGGCACGCCCGGGTGCTGCTCGGTCAGCCGGCCAGCGGCGGCCGGCGGGGGACGGTCTCCGACCTCAGCCTCGCGGCCAAGGAGATGGTCCGCATCCGCGCGCAGGTGGAGGAGGTCCTGTCCCGGCACACCCACCACGACGTGGCGACGCTGCGCGCGGACATGGACCGGGACAAGGTGCTCTCCGCCGAGGAGGCCGTCGCTTACGGGATCGCCGACCAGGTGCTGAGCCGGCGCTTCGCGTCCGGGTGAGCCGCGCGCGGCCGGGTGGGGGCAGGGGGGGCGAGCCCCTGCCGTACCCGGCCGCCGTGCCGAGCCGCGGTCAGGCGACGAGGCAGAGTCCGTCGTACCGCCCCGTCGGCGAGGTGCGGCCCCGGCCCGCCAGGCCCTGGCCCGCGAGTCCCCGGCCCGCCCGGTTCTGGTCCGCCAGGCCCTGGCCGACCCGGCTCGGGGCGTAGCGGGCCAGTTCGTCCTGGGCGAGCGAGAGCAGGTCCGCGAGGCCGAGCCCCAGCGCCCGGGCGGCCGCCGCGAGCACCTCGGAGGAGGCCTCCTTGCGCCCGCGCTCCAGCTCCGACAGGTACGGCATCGAGATCCGGGCCGCCTCCGCGACGTCCTTCAGCGTGCGTTCCTGGGCGAGCCGCTCGCGCCGCAGCACGTCGCCGACGACGTCGCGCCACAGCGGCTCCCGGCGCGCGGGCGTCCGCGGGGGGCGGGACTCCCCGCCGGACGCGGGCGGCGAGGCGTGCGGGCGCAGGGGGATGACGCGGGCTTCGTTCGGCGCTTGAGTGCTCACCCCTTCAGCCTAGGGACCGGGGGCCCGGGGGGAAGAGCACGGCGTTCTGCCCTGGGTGAATCCGCCCCGCCCCGCCCGTCCCGCCCCGCCAGTCCCGCCCGCCCGGGCGCCGCCTGACGGCCGGGTGCCCGCCCGCAGGACACCGGACTGTCGCAGGCCCGTGGTAACCATGGGGCCGTGGACACCACGGAGCCGTCGCCGCTGCCCCTGCCGCCCCTGTCTCCCGCCGCCGAAGCCGCGTTCGGGCGCGGCCGCGAGGCCGCGGACGAGGGGGAGTGGGAGCGCGCCCGCGACCTGTTCGAGGAGGCGGTCCGCGGCGCGGGGCCGCAGTTGCTGTGGCACGTGGTCGAGGCCTGCGGCGAGAGCGACGAGGCCGCGTTCTGGATGCGGCGGGCGGCCGTCTCGGAGAGCGAGCCGGGCGGCATCACGGTGGATCCGCACACGCTGCCCATCGGGCGGACCCGCCCCGGCGCTGTTCCCTGCCAGTCCTTCGGAGTGGCCGTCAGGTCCGACGACCCGGCGCGCGCGGTCGCGGCGCTCACCGCCGCCGAGCCCCGGCTCATGCTGGTCTTCGAGGACGGCCGCGAACTCTCGCCGGAGGAGGCCGAGGAGGCCTGGGACGAGGAGATGCCGCCCTACAGCCCCAACTACGCCGCCGTCGACGCCTCGATCCCGTACGTATGGATGGACTGCAAGGGCCTGATCTTCCCGCACATGGCCCGCACCGTCCTGCGCATCGTCGCGGACGAGCTGCGCAGGGCCGGGGTGCGGCAGGCGCACCTGTTCAGCCCGGAGCTCCGGGACGACCGGGACGGGTCCTGAGGCGTCGTCCCGGGCCCGGATCCGCCCGTGGACCGCGGCGTCGGGGCCCGGGGCGGGCCCCTGTATGTTGATCACTCGCCGATCCTGTCGGTGTCCCGTCCCAGGGGGTTGACGCGCGGGCCCGGCACGAGGTGGCGGCCGTTTCGCGCGGGGCGGGTCGCCGCCGCCGGGGAGCCGGGAACGACCCGGAGGAACCCGGAACGACCCGGGAGCGACCCGGAGGCACCCGGGAAGGACCCCGCCCCGGTGCCGGACGGCAGCAGCTCATCGTCCCGACGTTTCCGAAGGATCCCGCATGACCGTTCCCGTCCCGCCCGACAGCAGCCCGCAGTCCGCCGAGGAACCGGCTGCCACCGACCCGTGGGCGCCGCCGACCCCGGGTCAGGGCGAGACCGCGGCCCCCGCGTCCGTCACCGCTCCCGCCCCCGCGGGGGCACCCGGCATACCGCCCGCCCCGGGCGCGGCGCCCGCGCCCGGCGTGCCGTACTGGCCGCCGTACCCGATGCCGATGCCCGCCCCGCAGCCCCGCAACGGCCTGGGCATCGCCGCCCTGGTGCTCGGCATCGTCGGTGTCGTCCTCGGTCTGGTCGTCATCCTGTTCTGGCTGTCCTGGCTGCCGGCCCTGCTCGCCGTCGTGTTCGGAGCCATCGGCCTGGGCTACGTGCGCAAGGGCACGGCGACCAACCGGGGGATGGCCCTGGCGGGCGTGATCCTGGGCGTCACCGGCCTGCTGGTCTCGGTCGGCGCCGGGGTGTTCGTCGTCTCCCGGGTGCAGGCGGTCAACGAGGAGCGGCGGGCCGAGGCGGACGCCGCGCGCGCCCGCTCCGAGGCCGCGACCAAGGCCGCCCAGGAACGGGCCGCCCAGGAGAAACAGCGGATCGACGCCGAGCTGAAGCGGATCGAGGCCGAGAAGGAGAAGGCGGCCGCGGAGGAGCGGGCCCGGCACCTGTCGTTCGGCCAGACCTACACCTACGGGGACGGGCTGAAGGTCACGACGGCCGCGCCGGAGCCGTACTCCCCGCTCCTGACCGTGTACCAGCCGCCCAAGGACGCCACGATCGTCCAGCTGAGGATCACCGTCGTCAACACCGGATCCCAGGAGCTCCCGCTCAACGGATCGGGACTGCCCACGGTCAGGGACGCCAAGGGTGCCCTGCTCTTCTCGCTGAGCGACGGGAGCAGCAGGCTGAAGCTCATCACCGGCTCGCTGGCCCCGGGCCAGGAGGCCACCGGCGTGTACGCGTACGCCCTGCCGAACGGCACGGACCGGATATCGGTCGAGTTCACCTACGGGCTCCTGCTCCAGCGCAAGACCGTCGCCTGGACCGGTCCCATCGGCTGACCCGGCGCCGCCCCGTCCCACCGGCCCCACCGGCACCACGGGAAAAACGGTTCCCACCGGCCAGCCCCCGCAGGCAGTCTGACGATATGTCAGGCGAGTCACGAATTGGCAACCGAGGGCCGGTCCGCGGCGATACACCTGTGGCGGACCGACCGGTTCCCCTATTCTCCATCCGGCGCGGCGCACTCCCGCCGCGCCGGAGGACAGGGGGGCGCGGTGGTTCTGGACGGACGGGCGGCAGTTTTCAAGGACGTCGTTCCCTCGCTGGTCGGCCTCGAACTGTCGGGGCCCGAACCCGGGGGCGGCACCCGGCTGCGCGTCCCGGCCGGGATTCCCCTGCTCATCGAGTGCTCCGGCGGGCGCCTGACCGGCAGGACCACCCTCCTGAAGACCCTGGAGGTGCGGTACGCCGAGCGACTGCCCCAGGCCTACGCGGACCTCGGGCGCGCGGACTTCGGCCGCCCCGGCCTCGCCCTGCCCGCCGAGAACGAGGCCCCCCGGCTGAGCAACGCCTCCCACACCTCGGACCTGCTCTTCCACCTGCGGTACGAGCTGAGCCGGCGGGCGAACAGGTTCGGTGCGGGCCTGTCCTTCCCCCGGCTCACCCAGGGCCTGCTGGCGGTCACCAGCTGGCAGACCGTCGGACTCGGCGAACTGGAGGCCGCCGGCCGGCGCCTGGAGAGCCTGCTGCGCGAGAGCCAGCCCGACGCCCAGGTGCGCCGGGACAAGGTGGCGAAATGGATCAGACAGGTCGCCCCGAACCTCGGCACCGCGGCCGGGCTGGGCCCCGGGGTCAACGAACTCGTCGCCTCGCTCGCCGACATCGTCGCCACCGAACTGCTCGGCGCCCGCGCCAACACGCACGGCCTGCGCTGGTGGGCCGAACGGCGGGTCAGCGCCCAGGGCGAGGCGAACGTCCAGCTCTCCGAGCTCGCCCGCGGCTTCCGCGGCAACGCGCACGACCGCGAGCGCGCCGAGCGGCACCTGATGGCCGCCCTCCTGGCGGACATCGACGACCACTACACCTGGGTGCGCCTGAAGAACCGGGTGCCGCGCCCGCTGCTGCTCCTGGACAACGCCCACTCCCCGCTCGGCCGCCCGGTCCTGGACACGCTGACCCGGGTCTGGCACGAGGAGACGGTCCGGACGCGGCCGGGCGTGGTCGTCACCGTCCTGGCACCGGAACCGGCCACCCCCGACCCCGAGGGCACCACCGCGACGACACGCAACGCCACCGGCCCGTTCTGGCGCGAGGACCGGCCGCAGACACCGGCCGACTGGACCCTGCGGCTGCCGCTGGCCCAGCTGACCCTCGACGAGGTCACGTGGATGTTCGGCACGGACCACCCCGGGCCCGACACCGCCCAGTTGATCCACCGCCTCAGCGCGGGCCGGGCCGGAATCGCCCACGCCCTGGTCCAGGCCGCCCGACGGGCCGTGCGCCTCGGGCAGAACCCCGACCCGCGCACCCTGTTCGACCTGCCCGCCGAGGACGAGCCCGGCACACCGGCGCACGAGCGGCTGCTGCGCCTGCTGGTCCCCGACGACATCGCCCGGGAGCGCCTGACCAACTTCGCCCCGGCGCTCGACGAGGACGCCGCCCACGCGCTCGACGCCCACTACCCGCCCGGCGACAACGGGACCCTGCGCGTCCAGACGAGCAGAGGGCTGCTGCAGCGCGACCACTGGGGCGCCCACCCGTGGCCGGGCATCGGCGCGCCGTTCGTCGGCGACCCCACCCTGCGCGCCCTGCTCGGCCACCGCCTGGTCACCGCGCTCGACGCGACCCCCGGGGCCGAGCGGTGGCACGACATCCACGAGACCCTCTGCGACCGCTACGCCCCGCAGACCGCGGCCCCGCAGGCCGCCGCCGCCCCGCCCGACGACCGCTTCCTGCACCACTCCCTCGCCGTCCTCGACACGGGCACCGTCGCGCGCGCCCTCCACCGGCGCCTGGCCGACCACGACACGGCCGGCTGGCTCACCGCCCTCAACCTGGTCTGCGCCGCGCCGCACCCGCCCCGGAACCTGACCGCCCTCGCGGCCCGGCCCGAGGACTGCCCGGCCTGCGGGGGCGCCGGCACCCCCGTGCACCAGGCGGTCGAGTTCCTCGTCGACGCGCTGTGGCAGCAGTCGCACCCGCTCGCACCGCCCGACGAGCGGCTGATCGGAAGCGTCCAGCTGCAGCTGCTCACCCTGGCCCAGCTCGCCGGGGCCGCCCACCAGACGGTGTTCTTCCACGCGTACGAGACCTGGCCGCAGCTCCTGCGGCGCTGGGTCCAGGCCCCCCACCTCCCGATCTGAGGAGACCCCCGACCATGAGCGTTCTGCCCGACGGCCCCCTGAACCGCGCGCTGGCGGCCGTCCTCGCCGCCGCCGTCCTGGCCGCAGGGGGCTATCTGGGATACGAGTACCTGCTGGTCGACGACCCCTCCTGCGCCCCCGGCGTGGAGCGGCGCGGGGACCGACACGAGTGCGTCGGCGTCACCGACGGCGCCTACGTCTTCACCGACGAGCTGAAGCAGGTCACCGCCCGCATCAAGGCCGAGAACGACCGCGTGGCCGACAGCTCGCCCGTCACCGTCGCCCTGATGATCCCGATGACCTCCGCCGCGCCCGCCGAACGGCGCGAACTGGTCGAACAGGTGCAGGGCGCCTACCTGGCCCAGCACTGGGCCAACGACGACCGGAACAAGAACAAGCGGCAGCCCCCGATCCGGCTGGTGCTGGCCAACCCCGGCCGCGGCTACCTGCAGTGGCGCGCCGTCGCCGACCAGCTGGCGCAGGCCGCGACCGACGGGAAGCAGAACCTGCGGGCCGTCACGGGCATCAACATCAGCATCGCCGAGACCGAACAGGCCGTGCGCTACCTCACCGCGGACAAGCACATCCCGGTCGTCGCCGGCCCCATGACCGCGGACGACATCAAGAACACCGCCGCCGACCCGCGCCGCTACCCGGGACTGGCGCGCATCGCCCCCGGCAACGCCGACCAGGCCGGCGCCCTCACCTCGTACGGGGCGGCCATCAAGCCCGAAGAGGCCCTGGTGATCGAGGACACCCGCGACAACGACAACTACCTCGCCACCCTGCGCCAGACCTTCGAGAAGCTCACCAAGGGCGCCCCCAACGCCCCGGAGACCTACCAGTCGCCGCCCGACTTCAACGACGAGGGCAACCTCGCCAACGACTTCCACCAGATGGTGCCGAGCATCTGCACCTCCGCCGCCACGACCCTCTACTTCGCCGGCCGCCCGGTCCAACTGCGCCAGTTCCTGGTCGAACTGGGCAACCGGAAGTGCAACAAGCACTACACGGTCATCACCGGCTCGCACGCCTCCACCCTGATGGTCGACGAGAAGTTCGCCGACAAGTGGGACGCCCTCAGCACCGGCGCCGGCATCACCGTGCGCTACACCGCCCTCGCCCACCCCGACACCTTCGGGGAGAAGAGCACCGAGGGCCCCGGCGGCACCAAGGCCGTCTCGAAGGAACTGGCCGACCTGCTGGGCGAGCCCGACACCAAGGCACCCGACGCGATCGGCCCCGCCGACCTGCGCGACGGCCGCGTGATCATCACCTACGACTCGGTCTCCACCGCCGTCGCGGGCATCCGCAACCAGACGGTGGGGAACGTGAAAACGCCCTCGACGGACGACGTCGTCCAGAGCTGGCGACGGCTGCACGGCGACAACCGGGTCGACGGCGCGAGCGGCTGGATCTGCCTCGACCAGTACGGCAACCCGTACAACAAGGCCGTGCCCGTCGTCCACCTCGACCCGGTCACCAGGAACGCCGTCCTGGACGCCCTCGCCTGGCCCCTCGGCCACGCCCCCGACCCCAACTGCTCGATCGGCAGCGACGGCTGACCGGGCCGCGGCGCCGCGGCCCGGCCTGCGCCCGGCGGCCCGGGCCCACCGGTAGCCTGCCCGCGTGGACCCCGCGACGCCGCCACCCGCAGCACCACAGCCCGCGGCACAGGAACCCGCGACGGACCGGCCCGTGCTCTACGAGCGGGCCGGCCACGTCGCACGCGTCACCCTGAACCGGCCCCACGTGCTCAACGCGATGGACCAGCGGATGCACGCCGAACTCGGCGCGGTCTGGGACGAGGTCGAACGCGACGACGAGGTGCGGCTGGTCGTGCTGACCGGCGCGGGCGAGCGCGCCTTCTCCGTCGGACAGGACCTCAAGGAACGGGCCCGGCTCGACCGCGAGGGACACCCGCCGACGAGCTTCGGCTCCCGGGGCCAGCCGGGCTCGCCCCGCCTGACCGACCGCTTCACGCTGTCCAAACCCGTCCTGGCCCGGGTCCGCGGCCACGCCCTCGGCGGCGGCTTCGAACTCGTCCTCGCCTGCGACCTGGTGATCGCCGCACAGAGCGCCGTCTTCGCCCTGCCCGAAGCCGCCCTCGGCCTGATCCCCGGCGCGGGCGGGGCCTTCCGGCTGGCCCGGCAGATCCCGCTCAAGGCCGCGATGGGCTACCTGCTGACCGGGCGCCGGATGTCGGCCCACGAGGCGCTGGCCCTCGGACTGGTCAACGAGGTCGTCCCGGACGACCGGCTGGACGCCTGCGTCGAGCGGTGGACGGCCGACCTGCTGCGCTGCGCCCCCCTGTCCCAACGCGCCCTGAAGGAGGCCGTGCTGCGCTCGGTCGACCTGCCGCTGGAGCAGGCCTTCACCACCCGCTACCACTGGGAGCAGGTCCGCCGGGCCAGCGAGGACGCCCGGGAGGGGCCGCGCGCCTTCGCCGAGAAACGCGCACCCGTGTGGCGCGGGCGCTGAACCGGCCCCCTCCGGGGCCGCTCCGACGCCCGCGCCGGTGCGGCCCGCTCAGCCCCCGCCCCGGCCCTCGTCCCGGCCTTCGCCTTCGCCCTCACCGCCGAAGGCCGACTCGAACTCGTCGATGTCCTCCTGCCCCAGCGAGATCAGCGAGAAGTCCGACGGGGTGTGGCCCCCGGACCCCTCGGCGGCGTGCCGCACCAGGCCCTCCAGCACCGCCCGCCAGCGCCCGGCGAGATCGCCCAGCTCCGCCCCGGTGAGCAGCCCGCCCGGCGACTCCAGGACGAAGCCCAGCTCGGGCCCCCCGGGCAGGTCCCGCGCCGAACCGTTGATCTCCAGCACGTGCCGCAGCGGCGTCGACGGGTCCACGCCGCCGTCGGGCACCGGGCGCTCACCCGCCGGCGTCCACGCCCGCGCGGACACCCCGGCCGGCACCCCGTCGGCACCGGGGACGTCCGCCTCCCCGCCGGCCCCGCCGAACCGGCCCAGGTAGTTGAACCCGATCTGCGGCCGCGCCAGCGGCTCCAGCACCGCCCGCGTGGCCGGGTTCAGGTACCGCAGCAGCCCGTACCCCAGACCGTCGCCCGGCACCTGCCGCAGCTGCTCCTTGACCCGCTTGATCAGCCGCGCCGCGTCCGCCCCGCCCGCCCGGACCTCGGCCGTGTCGACCGGCCCGGGCTCCAGCCGCACCGGATGGACGGCGGTGAACCAGCCGACCGTGCGCGTCAGGTCCATGTCCTCGGCCAGCGGCACCCGGCCGTGCGCCTCCCGGTCGATCAGGAAGCCCTCCGGGGCCCGCCCGCCGCGCGCCCGCAGCCACTCGTCGAGCGCCGCCGCCAGCCCGGACAGCAGCACGTCGTCGACCCCCGCGTGGTAGGCCGCGGGCAGGGCCGCCAGCAGCGCTCCCGCCATCGGCGCCGGAACGGTCAGCTCGGCGCGGGACACCCCGTTTCCCACGGTGTCGGTCCGCGGGTCCGGCGCACGCCCGGCGATCGGCGGCTCGACCCGGTCGAGCATCCGCCGCCAGGCCGGCAGCTCGTCCACCGTCCGCTGCGCCCTGGCCCGCTCCGCCAGGGCGCCCGCCCAGCGACGGAACGAGGTCGGCTCGGGGGCGACGGCCGCCCGCGCCGCGTCCGCGCCCCCGGCGGCCAGGGCCGTGTGGGCGAGCGCCAGATCGGGCATCAGCACCCGCCAGGAGACCCCGTCGATCACCAGGTGGTGGGCCGTCAGCAGCACCAGGGCGTCCTGCGCGGCGCCGCGCTCGACGAGCACGGCCCGCAGCATCACGCCGTCCCGCGGCGCGAGCGCGGCCTCGGCGGCCGCCGCCTGCTCGTCGAGCAGCGCGTCCAGCCGCGCCCCGTCCAGGCCCGCCGCCTCCACCCGGGTCACCAGGTCCGCCGCGGCGACGGCCGGGGCCGCGCCGGGCTCCGGGACCACCAGCCGACCGTCCGCCTCCTCCAGCCGCGCCCGCAGCACGTCGTGCCGGTCGAGGACGGCCCGCAGCACGGCGGCCAGCAGCGGGGGCGTCAGACCGGGCGGGGCGGTCAGCACCATCGACTGGCTGCCCGCGCGCGCGGGCGAACCCGTGCGGGCCGCGATCTCGTGCATCACCGGGGTCAGCGGCACCGGGCCCCAGGGGACGTCCTCGGGGCGCGCCGCCCGCTCGGCGTCGACCGGCTCGGCCACCCGCGCGAGCTCCGCGGGCGTGCGCAGCTCGAAGACCTGGCGCGGCGTGATCGCCAGCCCGGCCTTGCGGGCCCGCCCCGCCAGCAGCATCGAGGTGATCGAGTCGCCGCCGAGGCCGAAGAACGAGTCCTCCGCGCCCACCCGCTCCAGGTTCAGCACCTCGGCGAAGAGCCGGCACAGCAGCTCCTCCGCGTCGGTGGCCGCGGCGCGCCCCTGCGCCGGACCGGCGAAGACGGGCCGCGGCAGGGCCGCCCGGTCGACCTTGCCGTTCGCCGTCACCGGCAAAGCCTCCAGCACGGTCACCGAGGCCGGGACCAGGTAGTCGGGCAGCTTCCCGGCGAGGTACTCCACCAGCGCCCGCGGCTCGGGCGGTGCCTCCCGGCCGCCGGCCGGCACCGCGTACCCGGCCAGCCGCTTGCGGCCGTCCGCGTCCTCGACCGCGACCACCAGCGCCTGCGCGACGCCCGGGTGGGCGGCGAGCACGGCCTCGATCTCGGCCGGCTCGACGCGGAACCCGCGGATCTTGAGCTGCTTGTCGGCGCGGCCGAGGAAGAGCAGCTGCCCGTCCCGGGTCCACTGCGCCAGGTCGCCGGTGCGGTACATCCGCGCGCCCTCGGGCTCGCCCTCGGCGGGGAAGGGGCAGGCGACGAAGCGCTCCGCGGTGAGCGAGGCGCGCCCCAGGTAGCCGCGCGCCAGCCCGGCCCCGGCGAGGTAGAGCTCGCCTGTCATGCCGACCGGCACGGGCCGCAGGAACGCGTCCAGGACGAACGCCCTGGTGTTGTCCATCGGCAGGCCCAGCGGCACCGCGTCGGGCACCGCGTCCGGGTCGGTGAAGGGCAGCTGGGTGGCGAAGGCGGTGGACTCGGTCGGGCCGTAGGTGGTGCGCACCACCAGGCCCGGGTGGGAGCGCAGCAGCGTCCGTACGGCGTGCGCGGAGACCACGTCGCCGCCGGTGGACACCTCGCGCACCCCGGCGAAGATGTGCGGGGCCTGCTCCGCGAGCACCCGGAAGTGCCCGGCCGTGGCGTGCACGCTGGTCACCTTCTGGTCCGCGATCAGCCGGCCGCGCTCGACCGTGTCGATGTCCCCGGGCGGCACCAGCACCAGCCGGCCGCCGTGCAGCAGCGTCGTCCAGATCTCGTAGGTGGAGGCGTCGAAGGCGTGGTTGGCCTGCACCAGCACCCGTTCGAGGGTCTCGGCCGACCAGCACCCGTCCAGGCAGAACGCCAGGACGCTGCCGTACGTCACCGCGACGCCCTTGGGCAGGCCGGTGGAACCCGAGGTGTAGACGACGTACATGAGGTTCTCCGGCCGCACCGGCACGGCGGGGAAGGCCGCGCCGTCCCCGTTCGCGGCGGGCGGGCCGGGGGAGCCGGGCGGGCCGGGGGAGTCCGGGTCCGCGGGGGCCGGCTCCAGGAGGAGCACCTCGGCGCCCTCGAACAGCGCGGCGTCGGCCAGGCCCCGGCGCGCGTTCGGCCCGTCGACCAGGACGACGGCCGCACCCGCCTGCGCCGCCGTCGCGGCGAGCCGGGCGGCCGGGTGCCGGCCGTCCATCGGCAGGTACGCCGCACCGGCCTTCACCACCGCCAGCAGCGCGGCGATCAGCTCGGGCGAACGCTCGGCGACCACGCCCACCACCGTCTCCGGGCGCACGCCGAGCGCGGCCAGCCGGCGCGCCAGCCGGTTCGCCCGCCGGTCCAGCCCGGCGTACGTCAGCTCGGTGGCCCCGGCGACCACGGCCACGGCCCCGGGGGTGCGGCGCGCCTGCTGCTCGAAGAGCTCGGCGAGCGTCGCGCCGGGCAGCTCGCGGCGGGTCCGGTACCCGGAGCCGTCCAGTTCGTGCCGCTCCTCGCCGGTCAGCACGTCGAGCCGGCCCAGGGGCACGTCCGGGTCGTCCGCGACCTGGCGCAGCACCAGGAGCATCCGGTCGACCAGGCCCCGGGCGGTGGGCTCGTCGAACAGGTCGGGCCGGTAGTCCAGCCGGACCTCGATGTCGTCGGTCGGCGTGACCACGATGGTCAGCGGGTAGTGGGCGGCCTCCTCGCCGCCGCCGGCCGAGACCCGGATGCCGGCCGGGCCCCGCAGGCCGATCCCGGACGGACCGCCCGGAGGCTCCCGCCCGTCGCCCGGAGGCGGCCCCGGAGGCTCCCGCCCGTCGCCGGGCGGCGGCCCCAGCGGGCCGCCGGCCTGCTCCCCGCTGCGCAGCGCCGTGCCGCCCAGGCCCTCGCCCGGGGGCGAGCCCTCGGCGGGCCGCGGCGCCCGGCCCGGCCCGGCGGGCGCCGCCGGTCCGGCCGAGGGCGCCGCCATCGGTCCGCGCGGGTAGTTCTGGAAGACCATCAGGGTGTCGAAGACCGCGCCGGGACCGCCGGCGCGCTGGATCTCCGGCAGGCTCAGCTGCTGGTGGTCGAGCAGGGCGGTCTGCTGGTCCTGCAGCGCCGCCATGGCCCGGCGGAAGGGCAGGGCCGGGTCCAGCGGCACCCGCACCGGCACGGTGTTGATGAACAGCCCGACCATCCGGTCCGACTGCGGCACCTCGGCGGGCCGGCCGGAGACGGTCGCGCCGAAGACGGTGTCCAGCCGGCCGGACAGCTTGCCCACCAGCAGCGCCCAGGCGACCTGGAAGACCCGGTTGAAGGTGACCCCGGCGGAGCGCGCCGTCTCCCGCAGCCGCTCGGCGAGGTCGTCGCCGAGCCGCTCGACCACGTGCCGCAGCATCACCGGCGGGCCGCCGCGGTCGGCCGGGCCCACCAGGGTGGGCTCCTCCGTCCCGGCCAGCATCGCGCGCCAGGCCGCGCGCGAGGCGTCGGTGTCCCGGCGCACCAGCCAGGCGAGGTAGTCGCGGTACTGCGGCACCTTGGGGAGCACCGAGGCGTCGCCGCCGTTGCCGTAGACCTCCCACAGCTCGCCGAACAGGATCGGCAGCGACCAGCCGTCCATCAGGATGTGGTGCATCGTCACCACCATCCGGTGGCGGCCGGGGCCGGCGCGCAGCAGCAGCACCCGCAGCAGCGGCGGCACGCCGAGGTCGAAGCGCCGCGCGTCGACCGCGGCCAGGCGCGCGGCCTCCCGCTCGGCCTCCTCCGCGCCCAGCCCGCCGAGGTCGGCGTACGTCCAGGGGATCCGCACGCCCCTGGCGATCACCTGGACGGTGTCGCCGGACGCGCGCGAGCGGAAGGCGGCGCGCAGGCTCGCGTGCCGGTCCAGCACCGCCTGCCAGGACGCCTCCAGCACCTCGGGGCGCAGGTCCCCGTCGAGGTTGAGGATCCGCTGCCCCACGTACACGTCCCGGGGCGCGTCCTGGTCGTACGAGGCGTGGAACAGCAGTCCCTCCTGCAGCGGGGAAAGCGGCCACACGTCCTCGACCGTCAACTGGCTCATCGTGCTCTCCGTTCGGGTCGGCCGGGCTCGGGCGCCGTCTGGGGCGGCGGCAGCCGGCGCAGGGGCCCTCCGCCGCGCGGCAGCGGGGGCAGGTCGCCGTAGCCGTTCGCCGAGTGCTGCTCGGCCTCCGGGCGCGGCGCGGGCGGTTCGGCGAACTGGGTGCGGTAGAGCTCCGCGTACAGGCCGTCGGCGTCGACGAGGTCGGTGTGCCGGCCGCGTTCGACCACGCGCCCGTCCTGGACCACGAGGATCTGGTCGGCCTCGCGGACGGTGGACAGGCGGTGGGCGATCACCAGGGCGGTGCGGCCGGCCAGGGCGGTCCACAGCGCCTTCTGCAGGGCCGCCTCGGACTCGGAGTCCAGGTGGGCGGTGGCCTCGTCGAGCACGACCACGGTCGGTTTCTTGAGCAGCAGCCGGGCGATCGACAGGCGCTGCTTCTCGCCGCCGGAGAAGCGGTAGCCGCGGTCGCCCACGACGGTGTCGAGCCCGTCGGGCAGCGCGGAGACCAGGTCCCAGACCTGCGCGGCCCGGCAGGCCTCGACGAGCTGCGTCTCGGTGGCGTCCGGTTCGGCGTAGAGCAGGTTGGCGCGGATGGTGTCGTGGAACATGTGCGCGTCCTGGGTCACCATGCCGACGGTGTCGTGCAGCGAGGCCAGGGACAGGTCGCGCACGTCGTGGCCGCCGATCCGCACGGTGCCCGCGGTGGGTTCGTAGAGCCGCGCGACCAGCTGGCTGATCGTGGTCTTGCCGGCGCCGGAGGGCCCGACGAGCGCGGTCAGCCGGCCCGCCGGGGCGCGGAAGCTCACCCCGCGCAGCGCCGCGGCGTCGCCGGAGCGTTCCGGGGCCGGCAGCGACAGCGTCTCCAGCGAGGGGAGGGAGACGTCCTTCGCGGCGGGGTAGCGGAAGGAGACGTCCTCGAACTCGACCTCCGGGGCCGGGGCCCGGGCCGCGGCGGGCAGCACGACCGGGTCGGGCCGTTCCGCGATCAGCGGTTCGAGATCCAGCACCTCGAAGAGCCGGTCGAAGGAGACGAGGGCGGTGAGGTAGTTCGACTGCAGGTTGGAGAGCTGGTTGATCGGGCCGAAGAGCCGTGCCAGCAGGGTGGCCAGGGCCACCAGCGAGCCGATCTGGATGGCCCCGTCGATCACCAGTTCGCCGCCGACGCCGTAGACCACCGCGGTGGCGAGCGAGGCCAGCAGCGTCACCGTCACCAGCAGCATCCGCGAGTAGACGGAGGTGACCACGCCGACGTCCCGCACCCGCGCCGCGGTGCCGGCGAACCGCCGGGCCTCGCCCTTCGGCCGGCCGTAGAGCTTGACCAGCAGCGCGCCGGCCACGTTGAAGCGCTCCTGCATGAACGAGCCGAGTTCGGCGTCCAGTTGCATCGACGTGCGCAGGTTGCGCTGCAGCCGGCGCCCCACGACGCGGCCGGGCAGCACGAACAGGGGCACCGTGACGAGGACGACCAGGCCCACGAACCAGGACAGGAGGAAGATCGTGACGAGCACCAGGCCCAGCACCACCAGGCTGGAGAGCACGTTGGACAGCAGCACGGTCACCGCCTGCTGGGCCTCCATCACGTCGGTGTTGAGCCGGCTCACCAGCGAACCGGTCTGGGTGCGGGTGAAGAACGCCAGCGGCTGGCGCTGCACGTGCCGGAAGACCTCGGTGCGCAGGTCGTAGACGAGCCCCTCGCCGATGCGCGCCGAACTGCGGCTGACGAAGAAGCCCACCAGCGCCTGCAGCAGCGCCAGGCCCGCCACCGCGGCGGCGGCGGCCGCCACCACGCCCCGGTCGTGGGGCACGATGCCGTGGTCGATGAGCACCTTGAACAGCAGCGGCGTGGAGACGGTGATGACGGCGTCGACCACGGTCAGGCTCAGCAGCGCGGCGATCTGCCGGCGGTAGGGCCGCAGGTAGGGCCGGATCCGCCGGGCGGTGCCGGGCCTGACCCGGCCCCGGGCCGGGTCGGGCCCGTCGCCGCCGGTGGCCCGTACCGTGATCAGCGGGCCCGGGCCGGCCATCATGGCGCGGCGACCTCCTTGCCGTTCGTGGCCGTGACCGGGCCCGGCGGCCGCTGGTCGCTCCAGACCCGGTCGATGTACTCCAGGCATTCGTCGCGCGCGCCCGGGCCGTGGGCGATCCGCCACCCGGCGGGTGTCCGCGCGAACGCCGGCCACAGCGAGTACTGGCCCAGGGGGTTGACCAGGACGAGGTAGGAGGCGTCCGGGTCGTCGAAGGGGCTGGTCATCTCGGTCTCCTCAATCGTTCGGGGGCCGCCCGCCGGGGCGGCGGGGGAGGGGCCCGGGGGCCTCAGCCGGGCGGCCGGGCCGTGAAGCGGCCCGCCTTGCCGAGCACGTCCGCCGCGTGGACGCGCAGCGCCTGCTGGACGGCGAACTCCGCCATGTACGCGCGGAAGCCGTCCGCCGGCTCCAGGGCGAGGTTCACCATGCGGCGGTTGGCGGTGACGGCCGGGTCGCGCAGCAGCCGCACGGCGTGCTCGACGGCCCCGTCGAGCTCCGCCGGGTCGACGACCCGGTCGACGAGCGTGCGGGCCTCCGGATCGCTCGCGCGCACCCGCCGCCCGCCGAGGATGATCTGCCGGGCCAGCCGCGGTCCGGTCACCGCGGGCAGGCGGAAGTCCGCCGCGCCCGGGACGATCCCCTCCTGCGCGGCCGGCAGGCTCAGATAGGCGTCGGAGGCCGCCAGGACGTGGTCCACCGCGAGCAGCAGCTGCATGCCGCCGCCGATCGCGAAGCCGTCCACCGCGGCCACCCACGGCATGTCGGTGAGCGGGTAGCGCCAGGACGCCTCGTCCGTGCGCAGCCCGAGCAGCAGCTTCCTGAGGTAGCCGAGCTCGCGGCGCAGCAGGAAGCCGACCAGCGTGATCTCGCCCGCGTGCAGGCGCTTGAGGTTGATCCCGGCGCTGAACACCCGGCGGCCCGCGTAGCGCGGGTGCGTCATCTCGCCGCCCCGGATGAGCCCGATCTCGCACTGCCCGTCCAGCAGCGCGAGGTCGACCGCGGTCTCCATGTCGTCGACCTGCTGCTCGTCCTCGGCGTTGAGGCGGTCCCCGGCGCACATGGTGATCCGGGCCACCCCCGCGCGCCGCTCCAGCCGGGTGCTCTCCATCCGCACCACCCCGGTGGCCCGGAACTCCCCGAGCAGGGCCAGCGCCCGCCCGGTGGGCCGCAGCATGGAGTCCATCAGGTGGTGGCCGGCGGCCGGGCAGCGCAGCAGCCCGCGCAGGAGGACGCCCAGGTCGATCTCGTAGCCCAGGCGCCGTGCGACCGGCAGGGCCCGTTCCGCCCGCAGCTGCGCGGGCGTGGGCACCAGGTGGGGCACGGCGAGCGCGGCGCCCTCCACCAGGGCCTCCAGCCGCGGGCGCAGCGTGCGGCCCTCGGTGAGCCGGTCGTACAGCGCCTCGGCGTGCAGGTCCAGGAAGGCGGTGCGCCGGGCGCGGCCGTCCTCCAGCGCCCGCTCGGTGCCGGCGGGCGGGCCGCCGGCGCGCGGCCCGGGCCCGGGGAACGGCGGCAGCTGCCGGGCCGCCCGGTCGAAGCCGTCCGCGGCGCGCTCCCGTACGTCGGCGGGTGCCCGCCCGTTCGGGGTGCTCACGCCGTCACCCCGTCCGCCGCCCGGGCGCGCCGCAGCGAGCGGTCGCAGGCGGCCAGGTGCGGGCCGAGCGCGTCCTCGAAGCTCATCCACTGGGCGTCGAAGGCCAGTTGGCGGCGGATCGCGAGTTCGGGGCCGGACAGCCGGCGCAGCAGCCGGGCCGCGGCCGCCAGGGTGCGCCCGGGGTCGGTGCTCACCCGGTCCACCAGGCAGTGCTCCAGGGCCTCACGGGCGGTGATCGGCATCCCGAAGAGCACCGTGCGGCGCGCCGGGGCCGGCCCGAGCTGCTGGACCAGCCGGAAGCCGGCCATGCCGGGCCACACGGCCTGCCCGTGGAAGGCCACCTGCAGCCGCAGGTCCGGCGCCGCCACCCGCACGTCGGTGGCGAGCAGCAGGTCCAGTGCCGCGCCGCCGCACTCCCCGCTCGCCGCCGCCAGCGTGGGCAGCCGCAGCCGTTCGAAGCGCCGTACGGCCCGCTCCCACTTCGTCACGGTGGCCACGTCGGCGGGCTTCGCCACCGCCTCGCCCGTCGGGGCGCCGGAGAGGTACAGGGTCGCGAAGTCGGCTCCGGCGGACTCCGCCTCGTCGCACAGCGCGCCGACGGCCTCGGTCAGTTCGGCCGAGATCTCCCGGCCGCCGTCCACGTGCAGCACGGGGCCTTCGGGCAGGGCGTTGACGGGCATCGCGGTCTCCCTCGCGTCGGTTCACCACTGGATGAGCGCGGATTCGATCGTCGAACCCGGCCCCATGGTCATGAGCACGCCGTAGTCGCCGTCGCGGACCACGCCCTCCTGCAGGAGCCGGTCGTAGGAGAAGAGGAACGAGCCGCTGGAGACGTTGCCGAAGTCGCGCAGCACGGTGATGGTGTGGCGCAGGTCGTGGCGGGTCAGCCCGAGGTTGACGGCGACCGCGTCGATGACCTTCTTGCCGCCCGAGTGCACCAGCCAGTGCGCCACGTCGTCGCGGCGCAGCGACGTGCCGGCCAGCAGCCGGTCGACGACGCCCTCCACGTGCGCGCCCACCAGGTAGGGGATCTGCGGATCCAGGAAGAAGCTGAAGCGGTCCTGGTCGCGGTCCCAGTCGTAGCGCATCGCGTCGATGGCGTCGACGATCGTGACGCTCGCCGTCCGCAGGATCCGCGGGCCCTCCGGGCGCGGGCCGGCCCCCTCCTCCTCGGCCCCCTCGCCGCCCCGCGGGTCGGCCATCACCGCCACCGCCGCCGCGCCGTCGCCGAAGAGGCTGTTGACCACGGCCGTGCGCATCGTGGAGTCCATCGTGTACGCGGCCGAGCAGGCCTCCGAGCAGACCATCACGGCCAGCCGGCCCGGATTGGCCGCGGCCCAGTTGCCCACCACGGCCAGCGCGTTGAGCCCCGCGTTGCAGCCCATGCCGACGATGTCGGCCCGCGCCGTGTGCCAGTCCATGCCGAGCTCGCGGATCAGCAGCGCGCTCAGACCCGGGGTGAGGAAGCCGGTCGACGTCACGCAGCACAGGTAGCCCACCTCGGACAGGTCGGCCCCGATCCGCTTGAGGCACACCGACATCGCGTCCGACCCCATGCTCACGGCCCACGTCCTGTGCTTGTCCAGGAGGTCGCCCTGGCTCTCGCGCACCCGCGTGCCGTCGGGCGCCGCCGGGGGCAGCACCAGCGAACGCTGCCGGATGGAGCCCAGCAGGAAGACCGAGCGCACCTTGCGGTCGGTGATCCCGAACAGGTCGAGCAGCTCCTCCTGGGAATAGTGCTCGGGCGGCACGGCGGTGCCCACGCTCAGGATGCGCGGGGCCGTGGCGACCGTCGCTCGCTCCAGGGTCGCGGTCATGATGCGTCACTCTCCGTTCCGGTGCCGGGCGCGTCGCCGCCGTGCCTCCCGGCTCTGCGGGCTCCGGCTCCGCGCGTCCCGTCCGGGCGCCGCTCGCCGCTGAGCGCCTCCACGAACCGCGCGAGCCGCTCGACGCCCTCGGTCACCTGCCCGGGCGTCAGACAACTGATCGAGAGCCGGATGTCCTGCTCGCCCCCGCCGTATGGGTGGAAGAACTCCATCGGCGTCCAGATCACACCGAAGTCCCGGGCCGAACGCTCCAGGGCCGCGGCGCCGGTCCGGAAACCGGTGCGCAGCGTGAGGAAGAACCCGCCCTCGGGACGGTTCCACCCCACCCCCAGCTCCCGGCGCCGCCCCTCGGGCAGCCGCCGCTCCAACTGCGCCAGCGTCGAAGCCATGCTGCGGCGGTAGTGCTCGGCGGCCCGGGCGTTCAGCACGGAGAGCCGGCCGTCCGCACCCAGCAGCGCACCCGCCGCGGCCGCCTGGCTGAGCGAGGACGTGTTCACCGTGACCATGCTCTTCACCCTCGCCAGGTCCCGCGCGAGCAGCCGCACCCCGCCGCGCCCGCCCCGCACCTCCTGGTCGGCCACGACATAGCCGATCCGCGCGCCGGGGAACAGCGTCTTGGAGAAGCTGCCGAGCTGGACGACGCTCCTCGACCGGTCGAGCGCCTTGAGCATCGGCTGCCGCGGCCCCGGGCCGCTCAGCCGGTAGGGACTGTCCTCCAGGACGAGCAGCCCGTGGCGCTCGGCCAGCTCCAGCAGCGCGGTCCGCGTCGCCAGGTCCAGCGTGGACCCGCTCGGATTGGCGTGGTCCGGCACCACGTACACCGCCCGTGGCCGCCGGCCCGCCGCACGCTGCGCCCGCACCGCCCCGTCCACGTCGGCCACCACCAGCCGCCCGTCACGCTCGGGCACCGCGACCACCGGGATGTCCAGCAGCCGCGCGGCCCCGATGATCCCGACATAACAGGGGGTCACCAGCAGCAGGACGTCCTCGGGCGTCGCGAACAGCGCGCGCAGCACCAGGAACATCGCCTCCTGCGCACCGACCGTCACCACGATCGCCTCGGGCGCGACCTCCAGCCCCTCGTCCTGCCGCAGCCAGTACGCGATCAGCTCGCGGATCCGCCCCGCGGCCGGCCCGTACTGGTAGAAGCCGTCGCGCACTTCGGCCGGCCCCGCGCCCCGGCTCTCCAGGTACTTCGCGTACCGGCGCAGGTGGGCGTGGATCTCCTCGACCTCGAAGAACCCGTCATAGGGCCGCCCCGGCGCGAAGGACACCGCGTCCGGATAGCTGGACGTGATCTCGTTCAGGAAGATCATCCGGTCGAGAACCGGGTCCTCGATGCTCGAGTGCAGAGTTGTCGAATCGAGCACCATGGTGCCCGCCTTTCCGTCGACGAGCCGCGGGACGGCAGTCCGTCGGAAGGGCGGATGCCGGGGCTCGCGTGAAGGACGCGCGGCAGAGCGGCGATGCGGCGGCGTCCCACCGGCGGTGCGCCGGTGGCGTCCTCCCGCGTTCGAACATCGGCCGTTTTCGACTTCAACCTCATGGCGGCCCCTCGGACCCGGCCCACGGGCTCCGGCCCCCGGCGGCGTCACCGCCCGTGCACCGTCCGGTGGTGCGGGCGCGGTACCGGCACACGAAAGGGCCCGTCGAAGGCACCGGGCCGAGCACGACGCGGGGGTGCGGAGCATCCCGACGCCCTGTCGCCGCTTCGCACCGGCCGCGGAGATCGAACGGAATCCTGGAGCACAGGGCCCTGTCTGCTGTTTGTCCTTGTTCCAGTACGCGCCTCGGGGCAAGAGACTGTCAAGTGCTGAGGGTTTCCCTCCCGTCACGGTCCGCTACCGGCGGGCCCGGCGGCGGCTGCGGGAGCGCGGCCCGGGAGAGGCCACCGGACGGCAAA
The DNA here is from genome assembly GCF_042885395.1 of Kitasatospora sp. NPDC058063. NCBI lineage: Bacteria > Bacillati > Actinomycetota > Actinomycetes > Kitasatosporales > Streptomycetaceae > Kitasatospora > Kitasatospora sp. NPDC058063. The sequence continues at coordinate 37,737 of NZ_JBHVSD010000021.1, read as the reverse complement.
CCCCTTGGGCGGGCGCAGGGTTGGCCGGGCGATATCCCGGCGGCCGGGGCGGTGCGGCGCGTACCATCGGACGCCCGCCGTCAGGTCGCGGACCGGCGCGCGGGGCAGCGGCCGGCCGGGGCGGGGACAGGGGTGGCGTGTGACGAAGAGTGATGTCCGGCGGGGCGTGGTGCGGCGCGGGCTGACGGCGCTGGCCGTCTGGTGGCTGTGGATGCCGCTGGTCGCACTGCTGGTACGGTTGGTCAAGCACACCGTGTTCGGCGGGTTCGGGCAGCAGGACCAGAGCTACGCGCTGCTGATCGAGCGGGAGTTCCTCCCGCACGGCGGCGTGCTGGACGCGGCGCCGCTGTTCTGGCTCTGGGTCGCGATCGGGCTGTGCGGCACGGTGGGCGTGGTCACCTACGTCGCGCAGGAGTCCGGGGCCGGCTACGGCGGGTGGCGGGTGCGCCTGGCACTGGCGGCGGTGCTGCTGGCGGTGGCCGGCTCGCTGGTGCGCACGGGCACCGGACTGTGGGACGACGACAAGGACGCGGGCCGCTTCTACGCGGCGGCCACCGTGCTCGACGTTCCCGCCGGCGGGGCCGGCACACCGCGCTCGGTCCTGCCGGTGACCGAGCACACCCGCGCGGGCGACGGCACCCGCTGCGACCTGGTCGGCACCGCCGACGTGCCGGCCTGCGTGAAGACCGCGCCGATGCCGGACTTCGACTTCGAGGCCCGCACCGCCTCCTACGCGGCGGCCACCAAGGCGCTCACCGACAGTGCCGGCCTGACCTCCGGGGTCCACCTGATGGGCCACAGCCTGCACTACCTGCCCGACGCCTCACCGGGCGGCGGCGTCTGGACGGCCGTCCTGGACGGCTCCGGCGAGCAGCCGATGGAGGGCGTCGCCGTCTGGGACGGCCGCTCCAACTCCGTCACCACCTGCGCCTTCCGCGGTGAGCACGCCTTCGGCCGGGCCTTCGCCGGCACCGGGGCCGTCAGCCTGCGCAACCTGCTCGCCGAGCGCTTCCCGGACCTCGTCCACAGCGACCAGGACATCTGGGGCTACTGCGACGGCACCGACCCCCGCACCGCCCAGCCGGTGGTGGTGATCTCGGTGGCCCGGCAGACCGGCTGGCGCCAGCGCACCGTCCTGGAACCCGCCGGGGTGCTGGTGCTGCGCGGCTCGCCCGACGGCCGCCCGAGCATGACGTACCGGGCGGACGTGGCCCCGGGCGAACTGCCGGGGGCCGTCTACCCGGCCTCGGTGGTCCGCTCGCAGATCCACGAGATCCAGTGGCTCGGCGGCCGCGGCGCGAAGGACGACCGCGGCTTCGGCTACGCGCACACCTCGGCGTCGACCAACGCCGTCAACCCGGGCGAGTTCCTGCTGCGCTCCAGGGCGGACGGCCACCTGTACTACGTGACGCCGCTGGTGCCGCGGGAGAGCTCCTCGCAACTGGTGGTGGCCTTCGCCGTCCTGCAGGCCGACCGGGTCGGCGGCGGCCTCAACGACCTGCACGTGTACGTGCGCGGCGACGACAGCCCGTCGGTGAACCTGGACGTGCTGGCCAGCCGGATGGTGTCGTACATGGCGCAGCAGACCTCGATCACCATCAGCGCCGGGCAGGGCGGCGCGCTGCAGGAGATCGTCCCGTTCGGCCGGGACATGTGGCGCGGCTTCGTGGACTTCAACGGGCAGACCCAGGACTACATCGACCTGTCGGGCGACGCCACGGTGACCCCCAACCTGGTCTCGCTGAGCGGCGACATCACCGCGCCCGGCGGACGCCCGGCCCCGGCCCCGACAGCGGCCCCGACACCGGCCGCACCGGCGGCCGGGTGTGGCGGCGACCCGGGGCAGCTGACGACCGGACAACTCGCCTCCTGCGTCGCCGAACTGTCCAAGGCCCTGCAGGGGCGCGTCCAGGACCCGGCACCCGCCCGGCCCTGACGGCCGGGCCCCGCCACCGCCCGTCCGATCGCTCTCCGTCACCCCTGATGTGGTCTCAACCACCTCGGGAAAAGCCCAGCTCGACGCAGACCCGCCCCTGCGGGCTTGACGGAATTTGCCAACCCGGCGCCTCACGCGCACCAGCCATTGACCCGGCCATGACGCCGTGTGAGGGTTCGGGCACCCGAGCGCGGACGGCCCGCACGGCCGTCCCCTCCAGAGGCGGCCCCGCGACGCCTCCCCAGCCTGCCGTCCGCGGTCGAGGACCCCCACACGCGAGGAGCCCCGATGCAACGCAGGATTTCCGCAGGAAGGTTGCTGACCGCGGCGACCACCCTGACCGTGCTGGCCGGCATGATCGCCGCCACCGCGGGGCCGGCCACCGCCGCACCCGACACCACCCCGGCCCCGCCCAACGGGCAGGCCGCGGCGGTGCGCGCCGCCGACGCCGCCGTGACGGCGGGCCTGGACGCACTGGCCAAGGGCAGCGACGAGACCTACGAGCGCAAGGCCGTCACCCCCTGGGTGGACGGCCTCTACTCCGTCGCCTACGAGCGCAGCTACCGCGGACTGCCCGTGGTCGGCGGCGACGCCGTCGTCCTCGCCGACTCCCGGGGCACGGTCCGCGCCCTGCAGTCCGCCGCCACCGGCCCCGTCGGCACCTCCACCACCGCACGGATCAGCGCCGCGCAGGCGGAGCGGACCGCCCGCACCAAGGCGGCCTCCGTCGACACGGTCGAGTCCCGCCGCCTGGTCGTCCGGGTCAAGGACGGCACCAGCCGCCTGGCCTGGGAGACCGTCCTGGCCGGCCACAAGGGCGCCGCCCCCAGCCACCTGCACGTCTTCGTGGACGCCACCACCGGCGAAATCGTCGACAGCTACGACGACGTCCACGCGGGCACCCTGAACAGCGAGTGGAACGGCCCCTCCCCGACGATCGCCACCACCGCCTCGGGCGGCTCCTACTCGCTGCGCGACCCCAACCGCCCCGGCCTCTCCTGCGCCGACTACGGCACCGGCCAGGTCTTCTCCAAGTCGAGCGACTCCTGGGGCACCGGCAGCGCCTCCAGCAAGGAGACCGGCTGCGGCGACGCGATGTTCGCGGCCCAGAAGGAATGGGACATGCTCCGCGACTGGCTCGGTCGCAACGGCCACAACGGCAACGGCGGCAGCTGGCCGGTCAAGGTCGGCCTCAGTGACGTCAACGCCTACTGGGACGGCAGCACGATATCCATCGGCCACAGCCAGGCCAACAAGTGGATCGCCTCCATCGACGTCGTCGGCCACGAGTTCGGCCACGGCATCGACCAGTACACCCCCGGCGGCGCCAACAACGAGTCCGGCCTGGGCGAGGCCACCGGCGACATCATGGGCGCCCTCACCGAGGCCTACGCCAACGAGCCCGCCCCCTACGACACCCCGGACTACACCGTCGGCGAGATGATCAACCTGGTCGGCAACGGCCCGATCCGCAACATGTACAACCCCTCCCTGGTCAGCAACAACCCCAACTGCTACTCGGCGTCCATCCCGAACACCGAGGAGCACGCCGCGGCCGGCCCGCTGAACCACTGGTTCTACCTCCTCGCCGAGGGCTCCAACCCCGGCGGCGGCAAGCCCACCAGCCCCACCTGCAACAACTCCTCCGTCACCGGCATCGGCATCAAGGACGCCGGCCGGGTCTTCTACGGCGGCATGCTCCTCAAGACCAGCGGCATGACCTACAAGCGCTACCGCACCGCCACCCTGACCGCCGCCAAGAGCATCGACCCGACCTGCACCTTCTTCAACCGGGCCAAGGCCGCCTGGGACGCCGTCAGCGTCCCCGCCCAGACCGGCGACCCCACCTGCGCCAACAACGGCAGCAACGACTTCTCGCTCTCCCTCGGCCCGGCCTCCGGCTCCGTCCAGCCCGGCGCCTCCACCACGGCCACGGTGAGCACCGCGGTGACCTCCGGCACCGCCCAGACCGTCGCCCTGACCGCCTCCGGCCTCCCCGCCGGCGTCACCGCGAGCTTCAACCCCTCCTCCGTCCAGGCCGGCTCCTCCGCCACCCTGACCCTGACCGCCTCCTCCGGCGCGGCGAACGGGACCTACCAGATCACCGTCACCGGCACCGCCGGCACCACCACCCACACCGCCCAGTACAGCCTGACGGTGGGCAAGGACTCGCCCAACCCCGGCGGCACCTGGACCGCCGGCACCACCTACCAGGCCGGCGACATCGTGACCTACAACGGCGTCAGCTACCGCTGCCTCCAGGGCCACACCGCCCTGGTCGGCTGGGAGCCGCCGAACGTCCCCGCGCTCTGGCAGCAGGTGTGACCGGCTCGCGCTGACACCCCGTGAAGCCGCTGCGCCGCGGCCCGTCGAGGGGGACGGACCGCGGCGCGGCCGTGCGCGCCGACGGATGCCGGAGGGGTCCCGGGGAGAGGGCCCCGGGATGCCGCGGTGCGCACCGAAGCCCCGGGGGCGGCCTGGACAGTGGGCCGCCCCCGGGGCGCGTCGGCGCGCCGTGCCCACGGCGCGGCGGTCGGTCGGCTGCTGCGGTGGTCAGGTGCTGCGGTCGAAGAGCTTGACGCGCAGCGGCTCCCGGGCCGGGGTGTCGACCGGTTCCGGCGGGGACAGGGTGAGGACGAACCCGCCGATCGCGATGACGGCCATGATGGCGACGGCGAGCGGCACGACGAACTGGGAGGCGGGCAGGCCGTCGGCCCGGAACCGCTCGTCCAGTTGGACGGAGACGGCGGCCATCCCGGTGTAGTGCATGGCGGTGACCGCGACCCCGGCGACGAGGGAGGCGGCCAGCGAGGCCGCGAAGCCGGTGATGTTGAGGGTCATCCACAGCGCCGCGGTGGCGGCGGCCACGGCGATGGCGATGGAGACGGCCACCAGCACGGGGTCGTAGGAGACCTCGCCCTCGACCTGCATGGCGGACATGCCGAGGTAGTGCATGGCCGCGACACCGCAGCCGGTGACGGTGCCGCCGATCAGCAGGGACGCCGTCGTCCTGCGGCGGTAGCCGACGTACAGGACGCCGGCGCCGACGACCACGACGGCCAGCAGCAGGCTGCCGAGGGTCTCGGGGACACGGTAGACGACGGTCGAGCCGGTGACGGCGAAGCCCATCATCGCCATGAAGTGCATGGTCCAGATGCCGCAGCCGAGTTCGACCGCGGACAGCAGCAGCCATCCCAGGCGGCGGGCCGGCGGCAGGGTCAGGGCCCGTACGGTGCAGCGCAGTCCGAGCGCCGCGCCGGTGCAGGCGATGAGGTAGGACAGGAGCGGGTTGATCCAGCCGTAGTGGAACCCGTCGATGTGGGCGGTGTGGGGATGCATGGCCACCTGGGGTGCGTTCTTGCGGAGGGGGGCGGAGCGCTCTCCTGTCCGGGGCGGGGCGGCGACTGTGGGGTTGCCGTTCCGGCGGGGGATCAGGATCCGATTCCCGATGGATCGTATAGCGATCAATTTGATTCCGCGAAATCGGCGGCCGACGGAATTGCTGAGGGGTTTTCAGGGGAATCCGCCGATGGCGGCGGTTCATGATCGACATTGCGCCGGGGCAGGTCGTTCTCGCGACGGGGGCGTCAATTTCCCTTTTGTGAAACACCTTGAACAATTCCGTCCGACGGCGGGGGTGCCCCCGCCGAACGGCGGGGGCACGGAAAACGCCGCAGAATTCACCCGCGCGGAAAAGCCGGCCCGCGGCACACCGGGGACGGGGCCGCCCGCTACCGCCCGAGCGCGGCCTGCGCGATGACGGCCCGCAGACGGGCCTGAACGGCCTCGGCGGCCTCCCGGGTGACCGGGTCCTCGCTCTCCAGCTGCGGGGCGATCAGCTCCGCGGCGGCCACCAGGAGCGGCAGGGGCACCTCCACACTGCGCAGATGGAGGAGCTGGGAGGCCGCCCGCTCACCGGGCGTGGCCGGTGCGGGGGCGACGGGGATCAGGGCGGTGAGGCCCCGGGGGAGCGGCTGAGTGCTGGTCACCCGGCCCATTCTCCCGTGCGGGCCCGGGCGGTCCGCGCCGGCGGGCCCGCACGGGCCCGCGGCGGCGCTCGAAGGCCCGCCCCTACCGGGGCCCCGGAACCGGCGTCCGCCGGCGCGGACCGGCGCCCGAGGCCTCCCCGCCTTCCGACGGCCCCGGGCGGGCGGCGAAGACCCAGCGGTTGGCCGCCGGCGCGTCGCTCGGCTCCGGCAGCGGGCCGCGGCCGTGCACGGCGGTGAAGTCGTACGGGCTGCGCACGGTCACCGTCCAGCCCCGGCTGGCGAGTCGGGCGGCGGAGTCGGGGCGGGGATCGGCGTCGAAGAGCGCGCGCAGATCGATGCCGAGCCGCTGCCGGGCCGCGACGTACACGGGGGACGTGCGCACGGCCGGCGGCTCGGCGGCCACGTCCTTGAGCTCGTAGGCGAGGGTGCTGCCGGGCGCGCCGAGCCGGTGCACGGTGGCGGCCCGCGCGCCCCCGACCAGGCCGCCGGGGGGTGATTCCGTCCGTGACTGTGCACAGCGTCGCAGGCTCTTGGCACCGCGTCCGCCGGCCCGCGAGGAACCGCCGCCCGGGGATGGTTCCGTTCTAGCCTCAGGCACGACGCAGCCGCCTTCGCCCGAAAGCGGACTGCCCTGTCCGGGAGGGGAATTCGATGCTCAAGATACGCAAATTCGCGGCAACGGCCGTCGCCGCGGCCTCGCTCACGCTCGGAATCGCTGCCGCCACGCCGGCGTCGGCGACCACGACGAACACTTCCTGTTCCACCTGGAGCGACAGCAACACGTTCGGTGCGTACTGCTCCGAGGGCGCCACCTACTTCCGGGCCGTCGCCCTGTGCAACAGCGGCCAGACCGTGTACGGAGACCTGCGCCGGGTCGGTGGCGGATCCTGGAGCTACGCGTACTGCACCAGCGTGGGTTCCTCGCTCTACCGCGGGTCGGTTTCCCTGGCCTGACCGGGCCGGACCGTTCGCCCCTGAGTGGCCCGCAGGCCGAGAAGCCGCCCCCAGCCACCAGGGAGCCCTGGAGGACTGCCGGGATTCCCGTCGTGCGGGGATCCCGGCAGTCCGCGTCGAGAGCCGCCGACGTGTGCGGCCCATGATCCCCGGTCGCCCGAACTCTCCCCGAACTCGGCGGAGTCCGGGGAGAGTTCGGCGACCGGGCCGTGCCGCCCGGCAGCGGTCGCCGCCGCGGGCCGGGATCCGTCCCGCGCCCCGCGGCTACTCCCGCGCCGCCCCCGACAGCGCCCGCTGCCGGTGCTCGCGGGGCGAGAGGCCGTACGCCGCCTTGAACGCGCGGCTGAACTCGGAGGCGCCGGGGATGCCGCAGCGTGCGGCGACGCCCTGGATCGACAGGGCGCGCAGGGCGGGGTCGGCGAGGTCGCGGTGGGCCTTCCGCAGCCGCTGGCCGCGGATGAACGCGGCGAGGGTCTCGCCCTGGGAGTGCCGGGTGAACAGCCGGTGCAGGTGGCTGACGGAGATGTGGTGGGCGGCGGCGACCACCGGCGGGGTCAGGCCGGGGTCGTGGAGGTGGTGCCGGACGAAGGACCGGACGCTCTCCACCACGGTCCGCTGCCGGGCGTCCGGCGGCAGCGCGTTCACGGCGTCGAGCTCCCCGGCGATCCAGGCCCCCACCAGGTCGACCACGACCGTCCCGAGGCGGCACGTCTCGGCCGGTGCCAGGGCGGCGGCCCGGCGGTCCAGGCCGAGGAGGAACTCCGCCAGCAGCGCCCCCGTCCCCTCCCGCCGGGACAGCCTGCGCCCGAGCAGGTCGCGCAGCCGGTCCGGGGGCACCGGCAGCAGCGAGGCGGGCAGGTCGACGCCCACGCCGGCGGCCCCGAACCGCTCCTGGCCGGGGTCGCCGGCGCCGAAGCACCGCACGTCGTACGGGTGCGAGCTGTCGACGATCGTCAGGTCCCCGACCCCGATCGTCTCCCGCTGGTCGCCGGCGCGGCTCAGGGCCTGGCCGCCGGCCGTCAGCAGCGTCAGGTGGTACAGCTCCTCGTCCGACTGGCGCACCATGCGCTCGGTCCGCCGGAACCTCGCCGACGGGAACGACGTCCCCAGCAGCGCCACCGGCCCCAGCTCGACCCGACGCACCTGCGCCGTGAAGCTGTCGACATGGGCGCTGGTCGCGTCGCAGACCCGCGTCCGTCCGACCAGGTCCCGCCAGTGCTCGAAACGCTCCTCCGCCGACGGACCGTCGCCTCCGGCCACGCCCTTCACCCCCACGGACACTTCCACCCCCACGGACACTTCCACCCCTTCTCAAGCGATTTCCCAGGGGAGGGCCGGCAGGTCCTCCCCGCGGCCCCGCCCTTGACGGACTCCTCGGAGTCCGGCGGCGTGGCCGCCGCCCTGCCCCGTCGTTCCTCCTCCTCGCGGCAGTTCGACACGGCGGGGGCGGTTCGGGTTGTACGGGAAGGACCGTGATCTGATTGGTACAGACCACTGCTGGTTCGCTGTGATAGAACCTCAGCTCTGGGCCGCAAGTGGTCCCGTGACGTGCGCCCCGGAGCCGAGCGAAGGGCGCCGAGGGGAGTGGCGGATGGTGCTGGCGGGGGTCGGGCGCCGGATCGGGCGGCACGGCGCGGTGCTGGCGGCCGTGGCCGTGAGCATCCTGGTGGCGACGGCGGTGCTGTCCGCGGTGGCCGGGCTGGCGCAGTCGGCCGCCGCGGCCGGGGTGCGCCAGCGCCTCGCCGCCGACGCCGGCCGCTCGGTGGAGGTGTCCGCGCGCTGGACGGCGCAGGGCCTGCCCGCGGCCGACCGGGCGGTGCACACGGCACTGGTCCGGGCGATGGCCGGCGTCCCCTTCCGCTCCGAGACCGCGCTGCGGGCCGGTATCGCCGTGGACCTGCCGCTGCCGCTCGCCGCGCGCCGGCAGGCCACCGAAACCGGCCTGCCCGGGCTCCCGGTGGCACTGCCCGACCCGGGCCGCTACGCCCGGCTGAGCAGCGGCAGTTGGCCGGACGCCGCCCCCGCCCCCGCCCCCGCCCTCGCCCCCACCGCGTCCTCCGCCGCCCCCGCCGCCGCCCCCGGGAACGCCCTGCGCGTCGCCCTCCCCGAGACCGTCGCCGACCGCCTCGGCCTGGCGAGCGGCAGCACCGCGGTCGTCCCGGACCCCGCCACCGGCGGCCCGCTCACACTCACCGTGACCGGCGTCTACCGCCCCGACCCGGCCGCCGACGCCTTCTGGAGCGGCCTGGCCGGCGCCGACGGCGCGGACCGCGCCCTGCTGCTGGCCGACGGCGCCCAGCTGACGGCCCTGCCCACGTTCGGCAGCCGCACCCAGGCCGTCTGGCTGGCCCTGCCCGACACCGGCCGGTCGAGCCTGCCCGAACTCGCCGCGCTGCGAGACCGGGTGGCCGTCCTCGCCGGCTCCGACACCGCCCGCTCGGTCTACCGCGGCGCAGCCCCGCCCCTGGCCGACACCAGGGTGCGCAGCGCGCTGCCCGCCGCGGTCGACGGCCAGGCGGTGCCGGCCCTGGCCGCCAGGGCCGAGATCGCCGTTCCGCTCGCCCTGCTCGCCGTACTCGCCTCGGTGGTCCTGGTTCTGACGGCTCGTCGGCTGGCCGACGCGATCGCCGTCGAGCAGGCGCTCCAGCGTTCCCGGGGAGCCGGCCTGGCGCGGCTGCTCGCGGTGGCGGCCGGCGAGTGGGCGGTGGCCGCCGTGCCGGCGGCGGCCTGCGGGCTGCTGCTGGTCGAGCCGCTGCTCGCCGCCGTTCTGCGCGGCGCCGGGGCGCACGGCCTGACCGCGGCCGACGGCCGAACCGCCTGGTGGGCCGCCGGGTTCGCGCTCGCGGTGCACGGCGCGGCCCTGCTGCTGCCGCTCGCCCGGCAGGCCTGGGACCCGCACGCCCGGCAGGCGCTCCGCCGGCGCCGCCCGCTTCGGCCGGGCCTGCAGCGGGCCGGAGCGGACCTGGCGCTGCTCGCCGTGGCGGTTCTCGGCTTCCTCCAACTGCACCACTACCAGGGCGTGGTGGTGCCCGACGAGGGTGCGGGCTTCGACACCGGAGTCGACCCGGTCCTGGTGCTCGCCCCGGCGGCGATGGCGGTGGCCGGCGCGGTGCTGGCGCTGCGGGTGCTGCCGCCGGCCGGACGGCTGCTGGAACGGGCGGCCGCCCGCTCCCGCGGACTGGTCGCGCCACTGGGCGCCTGGCGGCTGAGCCGCGACGCCGGCCGCCAGGCGGTCCCGGTCCTGGTCACGCTCCTGGCCGTGGCCTGCGCCGGCCTGGCCGCCGGGGTCCTGGCCGCACTGCCGGCCGGCGACCGCGACCGGGCCGCCTTCGCCGTCGGCGCCGACCTGCGGCTGTCCGGGGTGACCGGCGCGGCGGCGCAGCGGCACAGCGCGCTGGCCGCGCTGCCGGGCGTCACGGCCCTCACCCCGGTCGCCGACCAGTCGGCCTACGTGGGCAGCGCCGTGATCCGGACCGTCGCCGTCGACACCGCCGCCGCCGCGGCCTCCGGCGCCCTGCCGGCCCTGCGCCCCGACCAGGCCGACCGCCCGGCACCGGCGCTGCTGGCCCCGCTGACCGCCGCGCCCGCCCAGGGGCTCGCGATCCCCGGCGAGCCGACCGCCCTGGAGCTGACCGTCCAGGCCACCGCCGACCCCGCACCGCCGGACCGGGGCCCGAGCCTGCTGCTGTGGATCCAGGACGCCGACGGGCTGACCGAGCAGCTGGCCCTCCCGCTGACGGCCGACGGCCGCCCCCACCCGCTGACCGTGAACCTGGCCGACGGCGGCCGGCGCAGCTACCCGCTGACCCTCGCCCGCGTCGGCGTCCGCTTCCCCGGCCCGCTGGCCCGGCGCACCACCCTGGACCTGGACCTGCCGCGGATCAGCGCCGTCACCGGCGACCGGCGAACCGACCTCGCCCTCGGACCGGACCGGTCCTGGGTCCGCTCCGGCGCGCCCTTCGTCAGCCCCACCGCACTCGGCTGCCCCGCCGGCGACCCGGCCCCGGACGCCCGGCCCGCCTCGGTGCTCGACGGCGGCGCCCAGGACGACCGGGCCACCGCCTGCACCTGGCACAGCCGCGGGCCCGGCCTCCTGCACGCGGTGCTGCGCTCCCAGAACCCCGCGAACGCCCTGGACCCGGCCGCCCTGGACACGTACTTCGCCGTGCGCCCCCCGGCCGGCACCCCGACCGGCACCCCGGACGGGAGCGCCCCGCCCGTCCTGTCCGCGATCGCCGACCGCACCCTGCTCGACGCGGTGAACGCCAAGGTCGGCGACACCATCCGGCTCACCTGGGACCGCGACCGCGACAGCGACCAGAAGGTCCGCATCACCGGGGAGGTCGACGCCCTGCCCGGCTACGGCCGCGGCCAGGGCCACCTGCTGCTGGACCTGCCCGCGCTCGCTGCCAACCGAGCGCTCACCGGCGCGCCGCCGCCCGTCGACACCCACTGGTGGCTGGCCAGCGACGACCCCGCCGCCACCTGGGCCGCCGTCGACGGCCACAGCGCGTTCGGCCGCGCCCAGAGCGCACAGCGGCTCGCCGACGACCTGGCCGACGACCCGTTCCGGGCCGGACTGCGCTGCGCCTGGCTGCTGGTCATGGCCACCGCCCCGCTCTTCGCGGTGACCGCCCTGACCCTGCACGCCGTCGGCGCGGCCCGCTCCCGGCAACGGGAGTTCGCCGTGCTGCGCGCACTGGGCGCACGGACCGGCGAACTGACGGCGATGCTGCGCGCCGAACAGGTGGCGGTGACGGTGCCCCCGGTGCTGCTCGGCGGCCTGCTGGGCCTGCTGCTGACGGCCCTGCTGCTGCCGCTCACCGTGCTGGACGACAGCTCCGGCCCGGTCTTCCCGGCCCTGGCCACCGCCCCGGGCCGGCCGGCCGCCGCGCTCACCACGCTCGCCAGCGGCCTGCTGCTGGCCCTCACGGTCCTGGTCCTCACCCGGCTGCTGGCCAGGGTCGACCTGGTCCGGGCCCTGCGCGCGGGGGAGGACGGATGAGCCCGACGCCAGGACGGCGGCCCGGGACGGGGCCCGGCCTCGCGCCCGGCAGCGGGCGCGCCCCCGGGCCCGGCACCCCGCCCGGCACCGCCCCCGGCACCCTGCCCCGCAACGGACGCTTCGACGGCGGGAGCCCCGCATGCTGACACTGCGCCTGATCCGACGAGAGGCGCGGATCGCCTGGCCGGTGGCGGCCGGGCTGGCGCTGCTCTCCGTCCTGCTCACGGCGATCCCGCTGAGCTGGCCGCCGCGCTTCGACCGCCTCGCCGCCGGCGCGCTCGCGGACCGGGTCGCCCGCGCCCAACTGTCCGGCCCGCTGATCACCGCCACGTCCACCACCGTCCCGCTGCCGTCCAGGCCCCGGATCGCCCCCGGCGCACTCGACCGCGACCTCGACCGGGCCGGCCACGCGGTGCGCGCCGCCGCCGGCCCGCGACTGGCCGCCGCGCTCGGCACACCGAAGGGCCGCGTGAGCGCCCCATCCGCCGTGGCGGAAGGGCCCGGAGTCCCCACCCCCTACGGCCGGCCCCCGGGGCTCAGCCTGGTCCACGCCCAGCCCGACGACGCCCACGGCCCGGTCGAGTACGTCCAGGGCCGCGCACCCCGGCAACCCGCACCCGACCCGACCGACCCGCCCGGACAGCCGCCCGCCGTCGAGGTCGCGGTCTCCGAAACCACCAGGGACCGCCTCGGCCTGACGATTGGTCAGCGATTCGGCCTGGCCGGCACCGGCTGGTCCACCCCGGTGCTCCTGGTCGGCGTCTTCCGCACCGACCACGGCGCCGACCGCCTCTGGCAGCAGTTCCCGATGCTCGTCGCCCCCTGGACCGTCCCGGCCGAGACCGGCCAGCAACTGGCCGGCCAACTCCTCACCAGCGCCGAAGGGATCGAACAGGTCGCGGGCCGCGGCACCGTACCGCTCGAACTGGCCTGGGACCTGCCCGTGGCCACCGACCGGTCCGGGCCCGCCGCCACCGCCACCGGGACCGCCGAACTGCGCGCCGCCCTCGCCGGGTTGCGCGCCGCCGACACCGCCCAGCGCTGCGGGGACGAATCCGGCGGCCTCTGCACACTGGCCGGCCAGATCGTGCCCAAGATCGCCGTCACCGACCGGCTCACGCCCGAACTGGACGCCTACGCCGCCCAACGAGGACGCGCCCAACAGCTCCAGGGCTTCGCACTCGTCGGACTGCTCGCCGTGGTCGTGGCCACCGCCGTCGCCACCGCACGGCTCGGCGCCCGCCGCCGGGCCGGCGCCTTCGCCCTCCAACTCTCCCGCGGCGCCGGGACCGCCGGGATCGCCGGCCGCCTGCTGGCCGAGGCCGCGGTCGCGGTCGGCGCCGGCGCCGCCGCGGGCTGGGCGATCGCCCGCGCCACCACGCCCCAGGGCACCGCCCTGGGATCCGCCCTGCCGGCGGCCGCCGCCGCCCTGCTGGTCTGGTGCGCCCCGGCCGCCACCCTGCTCACCACCGCCCCGCGCACCCGGCCCCCGGCACGCGCGCGCCGCCTCGCCCTGGAAGCCCTGGCCCTGCTGCTCGCCGCGGGCGCACTGACCGCGCTGCGCACCCGCGGCGCCCTCGCCGGCTCCGGCCTCGACCTCCCGCTCGCCCTGACCCCGGTCCTGCTGGCCCTGGTAGCGGCGCTCGTCCTGCTCCGCCTGCTGCCCCCGCTGCTGCGCCGGGCCGCCCACTGGGCGCGCCGCTCGCGCGGCCCGGTCCCGCTGGTGGCACTCGCCCAGGCCGGCCGGCACACCGGCACGGCCGCACTCGCCCTGCTGGTCCTGACGCTGGCCATGGGCTACGGCGTCTTCGGCGCCGGGATCTCGCGCACCGTCACCGACAGCCGCGCCCAGAGCGCCGACTGGCGCACCGGCGGAGCACCGCTCGCCCTGGTCGGACCGCGCGACCGGCTGCCCGAGGACCTCTCCCACGTCCCCACCGTCGGCCACCAGGTGACCGTCACCGGCGCGAGCGGCGAACTCACCTCGCAGGACGACGGCACCGCCTTCCCCGGCGCCCAGCTCGTCGGACTGGACGCCGCCGCCCTGTCCGCCGCCAGCCCCTCCTCCCCGGTCGCCCGCGCCCTGCTGGCCGCCGACGGGGCCGACGCGCCGGTGCGGCAGACCGGCGAGAACGGCGCCGAACCGCTGCTCACCGCCCTGGCCGACCCCGCCCTGGCCGCCCGCTTCCCCGACGGCACCTTCGAACTGTCCGCCCTGGGCACCAGCCGCGTCCTGGTCCACGTGATCGGCGCCCTGCCCGAGGACGCCCTGCGCGACCCGGTCCTCGGACCGGTCCTCGGCAACGGGCCGCGCCCCGGCGCCCTGCTGCTGTTCACCGGCCCCTCCGCACAACGCCTGCCCGCACAGCCCGGCCACCCCTCCGCACTCCTGCTCCACCCCGCCGCCGGCGCCCCACCGCTGGACCGGGCCGCCGTGCGCACCGCGGCCACCCCGCAGCTCGCCCCCACCGGCAGGACCGGCCCGCGGGTCGAACTGCTCGACCACGCCGCGGAGTTCGAGGCCCTGCGCACCGACGGACTGGTCCGCTCGGTCCAGCTCGCCTTCCAGGTCACCACCGCACTCGCCCTGCTGCTCGCCCTCGGCGCCTTCGTCCTGGACCTCCTCCTCAGCGCCACCGAACGCGCCCGCGTCACCTCCTACCTGCGCACCCTGGGGCTCACCGGCCGCTCGGTACTCGCCCTGCAACTGCTGCACCCGCTGCCACTGCTGCTCACCGCCGCGGCCGGCGGCACCGCCCTGGGCCTGCTGCTGCCCGGGGCGCTCGGCCCCGGCCTGCGGCTGCAGGCGCTCACCGGAGCGCCCTTCGAACCCGCCGCACACACCGACTGGACCACCACCACGGCGCTCGGCCTCGCCCTGACCGTGCTGGTGACGGCGGCCGGCGCCCTGGAGACCGCGATCGCCCGCCGCCGCGCCCTGGGCGCCGTCCTACGACTGGGGGAGGCCCTGTGACCACCCGTGAGAACGAACGACCCGCCGCCGGGACCGACCGGCCCATGGTCCACTGCGAGAGCCTCGTACGGATCTACCGCACCGGCACCACCGCCCGCGGCGGCGTCGAGGTCCAGGCCCTGCAGGGACTCGACCTGACCGTGCGCGAGGGCGAACTGACCGCCCTGGTCGGGGCCTCCGGCTCCGGCAAATCCACCCTGCTCGGCATCCTCGCCGGCCTGGACACCCCCAGCGCCGGCACCGCCACCGTCGACGGCACCGACCTGGGCGCGCTCAAGCGGCGCGAACGCACCGCCTACCGCCGCCGCACCGTCGGAACGATCCAGCAGCAGACCGCCGCCAACCTGCTGCCCTACCTGACCGCCCGCGAGAACGTCCAACTGCCCATGGGCTACGCCGGCGTACCGCGCCGCCGCCGCGCCGCCCGGGCCACCGAACTGCTCGACCTGATGGGCATCGCCCAGGCGGGCGACCGCACCCCCGCCGCGCTCTCCGGCGGCGAACAGCAGCGGGTCGCCATCGCCGTCGCCCTCGCCAACGAACCCCGCCTGCTGCTCGCCGACGAACCCACCGGCGAACTGGACACCACCACCTCGCAGGAGATCTTCACCGCCCTGCGCACCGCCAACAGCGAACTGGGCACCACCGTCCTGATCGTCACCCACGACGCCCTGGTGGCCGACCAGGTCCGCCGCACGGTACGGATCCGCGACGGGCGCACCTCCACCGAAGTGCTGCGGGGCCCCGCGGCCGCCGACGGTGACGGCGACGGCGCACCCGTCGAGTACACGGTGCTGGACCGGGTCGGCCGGCTCCAACTGCCGCGCGACTTCACGGAATCCCTCGGCCTGGCGCACCGCGTGCGACTGGTCCTCGAACACGACCACATCACCGTGTGGCCCGACCGCGACCGCCCGCCGGGCGCCGGACCCGCCGCGGACGGCGGCTGACCTCCGCCCGCCGCCCGCCCGCCCGCCGACCGACAGGAACACCCGTTCTCCCGGCCCTGTCAGGGAACTGGACAGCGGTGCGGGAGTCGACCAGTCTCACCACCATGACGTTCCCCCAACACTCTCCCTCCGCCACACGCACAGCGCTCCTCCAGGCCGTCACCGCGGTCGGCGACGAAGCCGTCCCCCTGCTCGCCGACTGCCGCGGCGACATCCGCATCCCCGGCGCCGAGTGGACGGTCGCCGAGGCCGCGGCCCACCTCGCGATGGCCAACGAGCTGATGGCCGCCCTCGCCGCCGGGGAGGAACGCCCGTACGGGGACGGCACCCCGGGCGCGCTGGCCGCGGCCAACGAGGTCTCGCTGGCCGCGCGACCCGAACGCGACCCGGCCGTACTCGCCGAGCAAATCGCCCGCCAGGCAGGGGAGTTCGCGGCGGCGGCCGGCCCGCGCACCGGCACCGAGCCGATGCTGACCCCGCTCGGCCCGATGGACCTGGACACCCTCGGCGCCTACCTGCTGACCCACATGCTGGCCCACCTCTACGACGTCGCCGTCGCGCTCGGCCGGCCCCACCCGATCGACCGGCAACGCGTCGGGCTGACCATGCCGTTCCTGCGAACGGCCATGCCCCTGGTGGCGGACGCCCGCACCGCGGCCGGCCACAGCGCCTGCTACCGGCTGCGACTGCGCGGCGCGGGCGGATTCGCGGTCACCTTCACCGACGGCGCCGTCGCGGTCAGCCAGGAGCCGCCCCGCCGCCCCGACTGCACGATCCTCGTCGAGCCGGTGGCGTTCTTCCTCCTCGCCCTGGGCCGCTGCTCCACCACCGGCGCCATCGCCCGCGGCAAGGTGCTCGCCTGGGGCCGCCGGCCCTGGCTGGCCCCGTCCTTCCCCGGACTGTTCACAGCCCCCTGAACCCGCGCGCCGGCCCGGCACCGGCGGCCACCGCGCCCCCCTCGGCCTCACGGCACGCCCCGCAGGCGTTCCACTGGGGCCCGCCGGGCGCGGGGGAGCGGCGAGGGGCCAGGGTCATGTCGGAGGTGCTCAGGCCGCACAGCGTCAGGGGGCCGCAGGCGCCGGAGGCCTCCGCGGGGGCGCAGTGCGCCAGACGCACCGGGTCCCCGGGGCCCGCCGGCCCGCGGTCGGGGCCGAGGATCCGCACATTGGTCGGCGTATCGGGTTCGAGCACGATGACGGTGTCCATCTCCACAACCTCGCCGCCCGACCCGTCCGCTGCACCCGCACCGTGGCATCCGGCCCAGCCACCCCCACCCCTGACACCCCGCCCCGGCGCCCTCCCGGCGACGGCGTCCGGCACCCCGGGGCCGTTAGCATCGCGCGCATGCTGGCGCTGCTCCACACCTCCCCGGTCCACGTCCCCGTCTTCGACGCGCTCCGCGACCGCGAGCACCCCGGGCTGTCCCTGCGGCACGTCGTGTCGGAGGGGCTGCTGGCCAGGGCCCTGGCCGAGGGGCCCGAGGCCGTCGCGGGGGACATCGACCGGGCTCTCGCCCCGGCGATCGCCGCCGGGGCCGCGGCGGTGCTGTGCACCTGTTCGACGATCGGGGGCGTCGCGGAGGCCCGGGCCGCGGCGCTGGGAGTGCCCGTGCTGCGCGTCGACCGTCCGATGGCGGCGGCCGCCGTCGCCGTCGCACCCGGCGGCGGCCGAGCCGTGACACGCATCGCCGTGATCGCCGCACTGGCCGGCACCCTGGGTCCGACCACGGCCCTCGTCGACGAGGAGGCCGCCCGATCCGGCCGGCCGGTCACGGTGACGGCAGCGGTGGTCGAGGGCGCCTGGGACCGGTTCGAGAGCGGTGACCGCGCCGGCTACCTGACGGCGATCGCGGCCGCCGTCGAGGCCGTGGACGACGCGGACGCCGTCGTCCTCGCCCAGGCGTCCATGGCTGACGCCGCGCAGCGGACCGCGACCGCGGTGCCGGTCCTGTCCAGCCCGGCCCTCGGGCTGCGCGCCGCCGCTGCCGCCGCCGCGGTGGCACGCCCCGCGGCGGGGGCCGCACCGGCGGACGGCGGGCCCGCGTAGGGCAGTGCCGCCCGGCCGAGGACGTACCGCCCTCCCGCCGCGGCGGGGAGCACCGGGCCATTTGAGTGTCCGTACTCAGGCGGCGCTGTCGGTGCCGGATGACAGTGTGCGGGTACGTCGGGACGCCCGGGCCCGGCACCACGGAGGGGATGACCATGAGGCGTGCGAGTTTCGCCTGGACGACGGCGGTCGCGGCGATGGCGGCAATGGCGGCGGTCGCGGTGACGGCCGCCCCGGCGTCCGCCGGACAGGTCGGACAGGCAGGACAGGCCGGGGAGCCCGGGCACGGGACGCCGGGGACGGGCGAGATCCTGCCCTACCCCGGGCCGGAGGGCCTGATCTGGATCCCGGACTGGATCGGTGACGGCGGGGCGGTCACCGGCGGCGCCTACACGGCCGGTCCGCCCGTCACCGTCACGGTCGGCTGCCGGGGCGGCAGCGGCGGTGCGGGCGAGGTGCGGGTCACCTTCACGCCGTACTACGGCGACACCACCCCGGTGGAGTTCACCGTGCCCTGTCCGGCCGAGGCCGTCGACAGGGGCTCGGCGGTGGTGACGGCCGAGCAGGGCCGGTCCTTCCACGTCGGGGTGAGGGCGTCGGCCCCCGACGTGCACTGGGGGCTGACGGTCACCCAGCCGGACGCCTGACCGGCCGGGGACGGGAACCGCTCGCCGGCCGCAGCCCTCGCGGGTGCGGCCGGCGGGCGTACGGAGCGGGTGCGGGCCGGCCCCACCGCCGGGGCCCGCCTCGCTATACATGCCATGTATACATGATGTGTATAGTCCTTGATCATGTCACTCGGACAGATGCTCCTCGGGTTCCTGGAAGCCCAGCCCCGCCACGGATACGACATCAAACGCCTCTACGACGAGCACTTCGGGCGCGACCGGTCCCTGCACTACGGGCAGGTGTACGCGACGCTCTCCCGGCTGCTGAAGAACGGCCTGGTCGTCGTGGAGGGCGTGGAGGCCGGCGACGGCCCGGACCGCAAGCGGTACGCGATCACCGACGCCGGAGTCACCGACCTCGCCGACTGGCTCAACCAGCCGGAGGACCCGCAGCCGTACCTGCAGAGCACCCTCTACCACAAGGTCGTGCTCGCCATCCTGACCGGACGCTCCGCCGCCGACGTCCTGGACACCCAGCGGGCCGAACACCTGCGGACCATGCGCGAACTGACCCGCCGCAAGCTCGCCGGCGACCTCGCCGACGAACTGATCTGCGACCACGCGCTGTTCCACCTGGAGGCCGACCTGCGCTGGCTGGAACTGACCGCCGCCCGCCTCGACGACCTCACCGCCCGCCTCACGGAGACCCCACGTTGACCAGCGCCGGACCCCTGCTCACCGCCCAGGACCTGCACAAGTCCTTCGGCCTCACCCCGGCCCTCGCCGGCGCCTCGCTCACCGTCGCCGCCGGCGAACTCGTCGCCGTCATGGGCCCCTCCGGCTCCGGGAAGTCCACCCTGCTGCACTGCCTCGCCGGCATCACCCGCCCCGACCGCGGCACCATCGGCTACCGGGGCCGCGACCTCACCACCTGCACCGACGCCGAGCTCAGCGCCCTGCGGCGCACCGAGTTCGGCTTCCTGTTCCAGTTCGGCCAGCTCGTCCCGGAACTCTCCTGCCTGGAGAACGTCGCGCTGCCGCTGCGCCTGAACGGCATGCGCCGCAAGGCCGCCGAGGCCCGCGCCGGCGAGTGGCTGGAACGACTGGAGGTCGCCGACGTCGCCGCCAAGCGCCCCGGCGAGGTGTCCGGCGGCCAGGGCCAGCGGGTGGGGGCCGCCCGCGCCCTGATCACCGGCCCCAAGGCGGTGTTCGCCGACGAGCCGACCGGCGCCCTCGACACCCTCAACGGCGAACGCGTCATGAAGCTGCTGACCCTCGCCGCGCGGGAGACCGGCGCGGCCGTCGTCCTGGTCACCCACGAGACGCGGGTCGCCGCCTACGCGGACCGCGAGGTCGTCGTCCGCGACGGCCGCACCCGCGACCTGGCGGCCGCCCGGTGAGCGCCGCCGACCCGAAGGTCCGCCGGCCGGCCCTGGACCAGCTCGCCCTCGGCGCCCGACTGGCCGTCACCAGCGGACAGGACGGCTGGGGCCGGCTGCTGCTCACCGCCTGCGGCGTCGGCCTGGGAGTGGCCCTGCTGCTCTTCACCGCCTCCTTCCCCGGCATCGTGCACCACCGCGACCAGCGCCTGTACACGCAGAACGACACCTTCCAGGACGAGGACCTGCCCACCCCCGGCGACCGGACGGTCCTGGTGGCCGTCGCCGACACCACCTTCCACGGCACGCCCGTCCGCGGCCGGATCGTCCAGCCCGAGGGCCCGAACGCGGCGCTGCCGCCCGGGGTGGCCGCCTACCCGAAGCCCGGCGAGATGGCCGTCTCCCCGGCCCTGGCCGACCTGCTGAAGGATCCCGCCAACCAGCTGCTGCGCGAGCGCCTGCCCCACCCCGTGGTCGGCACCATCGGCCCGGCCGGACTGCTCGGACCCGGCCAGGCCGACTTCGTGCTCGGCGGCGACCGCCTCTCGCTGGACACCGGCGCCGTCCGGATCACCGAGTTCGGCCACTTCTCACCGCCCAAATCCATGGACCCGAAGCTGATCCTGCTCAACGCCGTGGGCCTGACGGTGATGCTGGCCCCGGTCGGGGTCTTCCTCGCCGCCGCCGCGCGCTTCGGCGGCGAACGGCGCGACCGCCGCCTCGCCGCCCTGCGGCTCGGCGGTGCGGATCACCGGATGACCGCCCGGATCGCCGCCGGGGAGTCCCTGGTGGGCGCGGTGCTGGGCCTGGCCGCCGGGGCGGCGCTCTTCCTGATCGGCCGGCAGGCGATCGGACGGATCCGGCTCGCCGGATTCAGCTTCTACCCCGAGGACGTCGCACCGCAGCCCGCCGTCGCCGCCGCGATCGCCGTGATCGTGCCGCTCATGGGCATCGGCGTCACCCTGCTCGCGATGCGCCGGGCGACCGTCGACCCGCTCGGCGTGGTCCGCCGCTCCGGCCCCGGCCGGCGCCGGATCGGATGGCGCCTGATGCTGCCGCTGGCCGGCCTGGCCCTGACGGTGTTCGCCCTCGCGCTCTTCGACCCGGGGAACGGCACACACGGATCGCTCCTCGTGGCAGTCGGCGTGATGCTGACGCTGATCGGCCTCTGCACCCTCCTGCCGTGGCTGGTGGAGGCCGTCACCCGACGGGCCGGCGGCGGCGGGCTTTCCTGGCAACTGGCTACCCGCCGCCTGCAGTTGGGCTCGGGACCGGCCGCCGCGGCGGTCAGCGGCGTTGTGGTGGCGATCGCTGGGGCGATCGCCCTGCAGACGCTCTTCCTCGGCATCAGCACACAGTACGAGGGCATCACCCGGGGCGTGCCCGCCGCCGGGCCGTACCAGCAGTCGGTGTCCTTCCCCGGCGGCGCGCCCACCGCCGACGGCATCGCCGAACGCCTGGCGCACAGCGCCGCGGTCAAGGCCACCGCGGCGTACACCGAGTTCTCCCTGGAGAGCGGGACAGCCAGGTCCTGGCAGCTGCCCTCGGTCCGGATCGCCTCCTGCACGGTGCTGCGCGGCTTCGCGACCCTGCCCGACTGCAAGGACGGCGACGCCTTCGCGGTCCAGGGCCCGGCCGGGCGGCCGGACGCCGAACCGGTCCGGCCCGGGACGACCGTCCACGCCGCCTACTTCCGGGGCACCGGCGAGCCGGCCCCCTTCCCGCTGCCCGCCGTGACGGCCACCGTCACCGCCGTCGAGGGCGCGGACCCCAACGGGCGGATCGGATCCGGCCTGCTGCTGCTCACCCCCGCCGCCGTGCCGGCCGAGGCGCTGCGCGGACAGCCGGCGACCGTCCTGGTGTCGCTCGCCGACGGCCTGACGGACCCCAAGGAGCAGCTGACCACCGCCGTGATGGCGATCGACCCGCAGGCCCGCACCGGGTTCCCGCTCGACAACACGCTCGACCCCACCTACCTCGCGGTCAAGCGCCTGCTGACGGCGGGATCGGCGATCACCCTCCTGCTGGTCTCCCTCAGCCTGCTGGTCGGCCAGCTGGAGCGCTTCCGGGAACAGCGCCGGGTGCTCGGCGTGCTGAACGCCGTCGGCACCCGCCGCCGCGTCCTGGGCCTGTCGGTGCTGTGGCAGACGCTGCTCCCGATGGCCCTGGGCCTGGTGCTGGCGGCCGTCGGCGGCCTGCTGATGGGGACGGTGCTGCAGTACGCGGCGGGCGTCCCGTGGAACGTGGACTGGGGCTCGATGCTGGCCATGTCGGGAATCGCGGCCGGTGCGGTCCTCCTCACCACCGCCCTCGGACTGCCGCGACTCCTGCGGCTGATGCGGCCCGACGCGCTGCGCTACGAGTAGCCCGTCTCCCGCGCGGCGCCCCGGTGCACCCCGGCCGGTCCCCGCGGGGGGCCGTCTCCCGCGCCGGGGCGGGAGACGGCGGCTTGGGGGCGGCGGTACGGGAGCCGGCCGGGGAGGCGGCCCGGGGGGATCAGCCGCCGACGGCCGACCCGTCCGCGACGGGCCGCCAGGGGGAGAGGTCGACGGCGCTCTGGACGTAGCCGGCCCGGTCCCAACTGCCGTTCGCGTGACGGATGGTGTGGTAGAGCGAGCCGTTGTTGGCGCAGGTCTCGAAGAGCAGCTGCAGCTCGTTGTTCACATTGGCGCCGTCGGCGCCGCACACGTAGAAGGGCTGGGTGAGGATCTGCTGGCCGATGGGCCCCCAACCGGCCCAGTTCCCGTCGGAGTTGCGGATCGTGTGGTAGACGGCGATCTGGCTGTTGTTCACCACGGCGACCTGCAGCGCGCCGTTGATGCCCACCGCGACCACGTCGTGCGGCCAGCCCCAGGGGGAGGGGGTCCCGGCCGCGCCCATGATGTTGCCCCAGCCGGCCCAGGTGCCGTCCGCGTGCCGGATGGTGTGGAGCACGCTGCCGTCGTTCCACATGGTGGCCACGATGTGCAGTTCGCCGTTCACCTCGGCCGTCGCCAGGCTGAAGTATTTGTCCGAGCCGAGTCCCGGAGGGGCGCTGATCGCTCCCCAGGGCTGCCAGCTCCCGTCCGGGTTCTCGACGGTGTGGACGAGCCGGCCCGCGGGGTCGACCGCCGCCAGCTGGACCCGGCCGTCCACGATGGCCGCGCCGGCCGTGCCCAGCTGGAAGTACTCGTTGGAGACGGGCAGTTCCGCCAGGCCCCGCATCGGGGTCGGGGCGGGCCAGCTGCCGTCGGGCTGCTGCGTCGACTGGACGAACTGCACGCTCATCGGGCCGGAGCTCCGGAGCCCGAACAGCCGCAGCCGCCCGGAGTCGACGACGGTCGTCCAGTACCGGAAGCCGCCGAACTGCGGGATCTCCCTGGCGGCGTCCCAGGTGCCGTCCGGTGCCCGGCGGGTCTGGACGACCTTCCACGGATCGGCGCGCAGCATCAGGTTCAGCCCGGCCGTCGGGGCGGCGTCGCTCCCGGTCGAGTGGGGCGCGGCCCCGGCCGGCGCGGCCGTCATCACGGTGGCGAGCGCCACCGAGGCGGCCAGCATCGAAGCGACGCGTACCCGGCGTCGGCGGGTGGTCCTCAGCACGACAACATCCCCCTGTTCAGGTGGCCCCGATCGGGCCAGGTGCTGTCATACCAGAGCCAGGAGAGCAAGGGGAAGCGGAAATTCCGCCGGCCGCGGCCGCGGGCGGCCGGGCCGGCGGACGTCACCCCAGCGCGGCCGCCTTGCGCAGCAGCACCGACCGCTCGCGGGAGTTGCGGCACAGGCGGGCGGCGAGTTCCAGCTCGGCACGGGCCTCGGCGGTGCGGTCGAGGCGGAGCAGCAGTTCGCCGCGCACACCGGGGAGCAGGTGCGACCCGGACAGGCGGCCGGAGGCGGCCAGGTCGTCGACGATGGACAGCGCCTCCCGCGGTCCGCCCGCCATCGCGACGGCCACCGCGCGGTTGAGGTCGACGACGGGGGAGGGGGCCACCCGGCCGAGCGCCTCGTACAGGAGCACGATGCGGTCCCAGTCGGTCTCCGGCACCGAGGGCGCCGTCGCGTGGCAGGCGGCGATCGAGGCCTGCAGACCGTACGGTCCGAGGCCCCGCCCGAGGGCGGCGGCGCGGCCGAGCGCGGCCAGACCGCGCCGGATCGCGGAGCGGTCCCACCGGCGCCGGTCCTGGTCCTCCAGGAGCACCGCCTCGCCGTCGGGCCCGGTGCGGGCCGGGAAGCGCGCGGCGGTGAGCTCGAACAGCGCGAGCTGGCCGTGCACCTCGGGCTCCCCGGGCAGCAGGGCGGCCAGGACCCGGGCCAGCCGTACGGCCTCGTAGGCGAGGTCGGGGCGCAGCAGGTGGTCGCCGGCCGTCGCCGTCGAGCCCTCCGTGAAGACCACGTACAGGACGCTCAGGACGGCGCCGAGCCGCGCCGGCCGTTCCTCGGGCGGCGGCAGCTCGAACGGCACGCGGGCGGCGGCGATCGTCTTCTTGGCCCGGGTGATGCGGGCCTGCACGGTCGGTACCGGCACGAGGAAGGCGCGGGCGATCTCCTCGCTGGACAGGCCGCCCACCACGCGCAGCGTGAGTGCCACCCGGGCCTCGGGCGACAGCACCGGGTGGCACGCGACGAACATGAGGGACAGGACGTCGTCGTCGACCCGGTCCGGGTCCCACGGCAGATCGTCGGGCGGCGCGGGCGGGTCGGCCGCGCCCGAGCTGGACTGGCCGTCGGCCAGCCGGCCGGCGAGCGAGGCGTACCGCTCGTCGCGGGCCGACCTGCGGCGGAAGGCGTCGACGGCCCGCCGCCGCGCGGTCGCCAGCAGCCAGCCCACCGGGTTGGCCGGCGCACCGTCGCGCGTCCAGGTGACGAGTGCCTCCGCCAGCGCCTCCTGCGCGACGTCCTCGGCCAGCGCGAAGTCCCCGGTGTACCGGGCCAGCGCCCCGACGATCCGTGCCGACTCGATCCGCCAGACGGCCTCGACGGCCCGCCGCGCCGACTCGGCGACCGGCGGGCCGTCGGTGGCCCCGGCTGTCACAGCTGGCCGGTCCGCTCGCGCCACGCCCGCTCCTTGACGATCCACTCGTTGTCCTGCGGGAACTCCTCGATGCCCGGCACGCGGCGGACCTCGCACTTCGAGCCGGGCAGCGCCGGGAGGCGCTTGGCCCACTCGACGGCCTCCTCCTTCGAGGCGACGTCGATCACGTAGAAGCCGCCGAACAGCTCCTTCGTCTCGCCGTACGGTCCGTCGGTGACCACCGGGGTCTCCCCGCCGAAGTCCACCACCACGCCCTGCGAGGGGTCGTCCAGCCCCTCGGCGGCGACGAGCACGCCCGCCCGGATCAGCTCCTCGTTGAAACGGCCCACCGTTTCGAGCATCTCCTCGAAGGGCGTCTCCATCATCTTCGCGACGGACTCGTCGGTGCCCCGCATGATCAGCATGTACTTCGCCATCTCCGGCCTCCTCGTTCGGGGGTCGCCTCTCGACCCTTCCGGTCCCAGGTCGAACGGCGCGGTCGCGGATCGACACGGTGGGCGGACCCGGATCATTTTCTTCGTGTTCTCCGTGTTCCCCGCGACGGGGGCCCGCGCCGCACGCCGGGGAGCAGGGGAGCCGGGGCCCGGCCGGATCAGGGCTGCCGGCGGGCGCGTTCGGTGATGTTGCGGGCCATGCCCCCGAACACCACGGTGTGGAACGGCGCGGCGGCCCACCAGTACGCGTGTCCGGCCAGGCCGTGCGGGTGGAACAGGGCCCGCTGCCGGTACCGGGTCCCGCGGTCCCCGTCCGGTGCGACGGAGAGTTCGAGCCAGGCCGGTCCGGGCAGGCGCATCTCGGCCCGCAGGCGCAGCAGCCGGCCGGGTTCGATCTCCTCGACGCGCCAGAAGTCCAGGGAGTCCCCGACCCGCAGCCGGGCCGGGTCGCGGCGGCCCCGGCGCAGTCCGACGCCGCCGACCAGGCGGTCCAGCCGGCCGCGCACGGCCCAGGCGAGCGGGAAGGAGTACCAGCCGTTGTCGCCGCCGATGCTCTCGATCACCCGCCAGACGGCGGCGGGCGGCGCGGCCACGACGCGTTCCCGGACGTCCTGGTAGAGGCTGCCGCCGGCCCAGTCGGGATCGGTGGGCAACGGGTCGCTGGGCACACCGGGCAGCGAGGCGGAGGACCAGCGGGTGGCGACGTCGGCGTCCTTGATCCGGCGCAGGGCGAGCGTGACGGCCCGGTCGAAACCGGTCAGGCCCTCCGGCGGGTCGGGCACCCAGCGGGCGATGTCGTGCTCGCCGCAGACGACCTCGTGGCGCAGGGACTCGACGAGGGGGCGGGCGATGGACCCCGGCACCGGGGTCACCAGACCGACCCAGTAGCTGGAGAGGCGGGGGGTGAGGACCGGCACGGGGACGACGAGGCGCCGGCGCAGCCCGGCGACGCGGGCGTAGCGCTGCATCATCTGCTCGTAGGTGAGGACGTCGGGGCCGCCGATGTCGAAGGTGCGGTTCAGCCCGGGCGGCAGGTGGGCGGCGCCGACCAGGAAGCGCAGGACGTCCCGGACGGCGATCGGCTGGATCCGGGTGGACACCCAGCGCGGGGTGACCATCGCGGGCAGGCGTTCGGTGAGGTGGCGCAGCATCTCGAAGGAGGCGCTGCCGGAGCCGATGATCACGGCGGCGCGCAGTTCGGCCGTGGGGACACCGCCGGCGCGCAGGACACGGCCGACCTCGGCGCGCGAGCGCAGGTGGGGGGAGAGGTCCGCCTCGGGCACCCCGGCGGGGACGAGGCCGCCGAGGTAGACGATCCGGGTGACGCCGGCGGCCGCCGCGGCCGCCGCGAAGGCACGGGCGGCGTCGCGGTCGGTCGCCTCGAAGGACGGCCCGGTGCCGAGCGAGTGGACGAGGTAGTAGGCGACGTCGACGCCGTCGAAGGCCCCGGCGAGGGTGGCGGGGCGGGTGACGTCACCGGTGGCGGTCTCCACCCGGGCCCGCCAGGGCTGGTCGCGCAGCCGCCGGGGATCGCGCACCAGGCAGCGCACGGTGTGCCCGCGGGCGAGCAGTTCGGGCACGAGCCGGCCGCCGATGTAGCCGGTCGCCCCGGTCACCAGGCAGCGCAGCGGGCCGGGCCGCAGCGGATCCATGTCGACTCCTCTCCGGAAGCAGCACCCGCGGCTTCCGCCGGGCCGGGAAGCCCTCGTCCGGTTCCACGTTCCCGCACCGGAAGGCCCGGCGCGCCCGCTGCCGCGCCCGCGGTCGCCCGAGCCGGGCCTCGGCCGGGCCTCGCGCGGCCGGCCGCGGCCCGCAGGCCCCGGGCCCGTACGGCCGGTCGCCGTCCGCCTCCCGGGCCGCCCTCGCGGCCCCGCCCGCCGCCCGCAGAGCCGATCCCGGGCCGCCCGCCGAGCCGACCCCTGGCCGGCCGTCCACCCGCACGCACTTGACGGAATGTCACGATCCGATCTTCATCCTGTCCGGATGATTGTGACGCTGTGCATGCCACCAAAAGCCGTCCACCGACCGTCCTGTGAGGTGTCCACGCAAGTCAGCACGCACCGCCATCGGGGAGCCACCATGTCCGTCCGCCACCGTCACCAGCTGCTCGCCTCCGCCGCCCTCGTCGTCGGAGCCGGCCTCGCGCTGACCGCCTGCGGGCCCGACAACACCGACACGGCCGGCGGCCCGGGGGCCTCCGCGGCCGCCACGGTGGCCGTCACGCCCCCGGCCTCCGGTGCCCCCACGGCGGGCGCACCGGCCACGGGAGCGGCGACGAAGCCCGCCCCGCAGAAGCCGTCCGGCGCGAGCACCCCGGGCGGCACCAAGTCCGACGGCGGCGGTGCCGGCGCCGCCGCCCACCCGTGCGACATCAAGAACCTCTCGATCAAGGTGACGGCCCGGTCCGGGGCGGCCGGCCAGCGGGTGATCGAGGTGCGCAACACCGGTGCGAGCTCCTGCAGCCTGAGCTCCTCCCCGGGGGTCGACCTCGGCGACTCCGTCTCGCCCGACCAGAGCAAGAACGTCAAGCCGATACTCGCCAGCGGCACCGAGCGCTTCACGGTCCCGGCGGGGCAGAACGCCTACGCGGTGATCGACCTCGACCCGAGCGGCGCCACCACCGGCACCACCCCCGGCATCAACGAGATCAACGTGCTGGCCGACGACGAGGGCACCAACATGCCCCTCGCGAACACCCAGAACTTCCCGCTCGACAGCGGCGTGCGGGTGCTGAACCCCAAGATGGGCAACTACCGCTCCAGCGTGGCGGACGCCGTCGCCTCCATGACGGCCGCCCCCAAGTAGCCCCGGAACCGGCCCGCCCGCCACGGCGGCACCTGCCGCCACGGCCGGAGCGGGCGGCGAGAACCCCTCGCCCCTCCAGGGCCTGCTCCGGCACCTGCGACGGCGGCCCCCGCCCCCGCCGTCGCCATTACCGCCACCGTCACCGGGGCTGTTCGGCCGGTCCCCCGGCAGACGGCTCCCGCTCCGGCATCCGGGTGAAATGAAGCGGAGTCGCCTGGCGCGAATGGAAGCCGGGTCCGACGCTGCCAGAATGCAATTTCCTCGGGTCCACCTGCACAGGCGGTGCCACCGGACAGCTGGAGCGGAACATGCGAATCATTCGACCACGCAATAGTCCGGAAAGGGAGACCGGCGCAGGCGCTGGAAGCCTCCCGTGGACACTCATGTATCACTCGGTGACGTCGACGGTCGAGGACCCCTATCTGATCACCGTCGATCCCGCACGGTTCCGCCGCCAGCTGCGCTGGCTGTCCGCCCGCGGGCTGCGCGGGGTGTCGGTGGGCGAGCTGATGCGTTCCCACCGGGACGGCACCGCGGCGGGCCTGGTCGGGCTCAGCTTCGACGACGGGTACCGCGACTTCCTGGAGGAGGCCATGCCCGCACTGGCGGAGTACGGCTTCACCGCGACGGTCTACGTGGTGGCCGGCCGGCTCGGCGGATCCAACGACTGGGACCGGCAGGGCCCGCGCAAGCCGCTGATGACGGCGGACGAGGTCCGGGAAGCCGCTGCCGCCGGGGTGGAGATCGGCTCGCACGGGCTGACCCACCGGCGGCTGGCGGGCCTGGGCGCGCGGGACCTCGCCGCCCAGGTCACCGACAGCCGCCACGTGCTGGAGGACC
The DNA here is from genome assembly GCF_042885395.1 of Kitasatospora sp. NPDC058063. Lineage (NCBI taxonomy): Bacteria > Bacillati > Actinomycetota > Actinomycetes > Kitasatosporales > Streptomycetaceae > Kitasatospora > Kitasatospora sp. NPDC058063. The sequence goes on along the minus strand of NZ_JBHVSD010000021.1, from coordinate 8,809 downwards.
TCACGGGCCGGGAGGTCGACGGGTTCTGCTACCCGTACGGCTCGCTCGACGACGCCGCCGTGGAGGCGGTGGAGCAGGCCGGCTACGCGTACGGGTGCGCGGTCAGCCCCGGGCCCCACAGCGGGGTGTACGCGCTTCCCCGATGTTACGTCGGGGACCGGGACGGACCGCTGCACCTGACCGCGAAGCTGGTGCGCGACCGCTGGCGGCGCTGACGGCCGCTCAGCGGCCGGCGGCGGAGGGTTCCGCGGCGGGTTCCAGGCGCAGCCAGGACTCGTGCCACAGCAGGGCGCAGCGGCGGTCGCAGCCGGTGGGGGCCGGCTCGCCGCCGCAGCGCAGGCCCTGGAGGATGAACCAGCGCCCCCCGGTGGGGTGCTGCCACCAGGCCAGGGACCGGTGACGCAGCTCGGTGGCGCCGTGCCGGGTGCCGGCGTGGAGCTCCATCCCCGGCTGGAAGGGGACGCCGTGCAGGCGCCCGTCGGAGCCGAGGGTCGCGTGGATCTCCGCGAGGCTGCGCACCGTCGCCCACAGGGCGACCGGCCGGGCGGCGGGGACCGGCGCGGGGGCGGGCTCCAGCCATTCGTCGCGGAACAGCAGCGCGCAGTCCATGCCGCAGCCCTGGGTCCCGTCGGCGCCGTGGCAGGTGGCGCCGGCCAGGGCGACGGTGCCCGACAGGCGCCGCACGCGGTAGTGGTCGTCGATCATGCGGCGCACGACGCGTTCGACCTGGTAGACGCCGCCGCAGAACGACCACTGGCTCCGGGTGAACCACAGGCCGCGGTGGCGGTCCTTGGCGTCCAGGGTGGCGCGCACCACGGCCTCGTCCTTCACCCGGACCCAGTCCCCCTCGGCGAAGCGGGAGGGACGGCCGGGCGCCGGAATGTCGGCGCGGCGCTCACGCAGGCCTTCGCGGACGATCCGCGCGCGACGCACGACACCGAGCGGCGGAAGGTCGCGCAGGGGCAGACTCTTGTACTGGCACCGGTTCGTGGCGGATTCGCCACGCAGCTCCGTGATACGGGTGAACCGTGATTCCTCGACGGCCATCAATGAAATCCCATCGGGTTGGAGATATCGGCACAGGCTAGCGCAACATGACTTTCCCCGTGTCGGCCTCCGGGCCCTTTCGGCGCCATGTCGAGAGAAATAACACTAGAAGCATTAAGAGCCTTCCGGAGTGAAAATCCAGCACTTCCGGAGAGTTCCGGTTCATACGTGTGTAATGTTTCCACCGTTGTCGAGGTGGAGTGGCCGAGTGGCGAGGCGACGGTTTGCAGGACCGTTCAGACGGGTTCGATTCCTGTCTCCACCTTTTCTCCTGTCCGCCGGTGCCGGGATGTGCCCCGCCGGCCGCCCCCGCGTCGGCCGGCGGTCCGTCAGCCCACCGCAGGAACAGCCCGGCTGCCGCCCCCGCCCGGACGGCAAGGCCCGGGCCGGGGGCCTCCCCGGGAGTGCTGACCCGGCATCGGCCCCGGCGTCTCCGGGCCGCCCGTCCGACCGCCCGGCCACGCACGGCAGGCCGCCGCCCACCGGCACGCAAGCCCCGCCGACCCGCGGTGGGAGCCCGGCGCCGACGACGGTCCCCGACCGTGGCATGCTGCCCGGCATGACCGACAGCCCGGACACCGGAGCCCCTGACGGGACCCGGTCCTCCGCCACCGCGCGCGAGCCTGCCGAGTTCCCCGCCGTCGGGGTCCAGGGGGTGCCCGGTGTCCTGCACGCCGGGGACCTGAGCCGCGGCAGGCCCCGCACCCTGTGCGGGCTCCGTTGCTTCAAGGTCTTCCTTTGCCACTTCGAGCCCGGGGACCCGGCCTCGTGCCGGAAGTGCCGGGCCCTGGTCCGGGCCGCGCCGTCCCGGTAGGGCGGGCAGGAACGCCCGCACGACCTGCTCCCGCGCGAGGCCGGTGACGGGCCGCTGCGCACGGACCTGCCCGCCGCGCCGCGGCGCGCGGATAGCGATCCGGAACACCGGCCCGGGCCGAGGGCGCCGACCACCAGGACCTCGTCCGGCGCCCCGGCGCCCGGCCACGGCACCGGCGGAATCTGCGGAACCGAAAACCGGACCGCCCGGGTGCCGGCTCGGTGGAGCCGGCACCCGGGCGGTCCGGGGCGTGCGGGGGTTCGCGCCGTGCGGTCAGACGGTGACCCGCTCGGTGCGCTCCGCCGGGACGTCGGCGGGCTGCTCGGCGGTGGCGGGGGTGTTCTCCCGGGGCGCGGGGAGCACGGCCATGATCGCGCCGGAGATCACGATGGTCGCCGCCCAGGCGAGCCCGTACTTGCCGATCGGGGTGTCGGAGAACGGGCCGGCGAACCAGTCGCACTTGGTGAAGGCGAGCCCGATCAGCAGCGCGAGCACCCAGGAGACCATCGCCTGCCAGCAGAAGCCGGCCTTGTACCAGTACGGGCTGTTCCTGCTGGTGTCCATCAGCGCGGCGGCGTCGTAGCGCACCGCACGCGACCGGCGGCGGAACATGTCCACCGCGTAGACGCCGATCCAGGCCGAGAAGGAGACGGCGAGCAGGATCAGGAAGGTGATGAAGGAGCCCAGGAAGCTCTTGGCGACCAGCATCAGCAGCAGGCCGCCGACCAGCGAGATCACGGCGTTGATGCTGACGGCCGTGGCGCGCGGCAGCTTCACGCCCATGGTCTGCGCGGTGAAGCCGGCCGAGTACATGGAGAGGCTGTTGATCAGCAGCATGCCCACGATCGCGGTCAGCAGGTAGGGCACGGCCAGCCAGGTCGGCAGCAGGTCGCCGAGGAAGGAGACCGGGTCCGCGGCCTGCGCCAGGCCGGGCGAGGCCACCGCCATCACGGCGCCCATCAGCACCATCGGCACCATCACCAGGCCGGCACCGGAGACCGTCACGCCGACGATCTTCCGGCCGGAGGCGGAGTGCGGCAGGTAGCGGGCGAAGTCCGGGCCGGTGGGGACCCAGCTGATGCCGCCGGCGGCGATCGTCCCGATGCCGGCGATCATCATCGCGGTGGTGCCCGCGGGCTTGGAGAAGACCTCGCTCCAGTTCATGGTCGCGATCAGGTAGCCCAGGACCAGGACGCTGAAGACGCCGAAGAGGTACGTCGACCAGGTGTTGCAGACGTTCAGCGCCTTGCGGCCCATGCCGGAGACCAGGAAGGTGCAGGCGACGAAGGCGAACAGCGTGATGACGATCAGCGCGGTGTTGCTCTTGACGCCGAACATCAGGTCGAGGACGGTCAGCACGGCGTAGGCGCCGGTGACGGCGTTGATCGTCTCCCAGCCGAACCGGGCGACCCAGAGGATCGCGCCGGGGAAGAGGTTGCCGCGCACCCCGAAGGTGGCCCGGGAGAGCGTGGCGCCCGGGGCGCCGCCCCACTTCCCGGAGACCGACAGCACGCCGACCATGCCGAAGGAGGCGAGTGCGGCGCACGCGGCGACGACCAGGACCTGCCAGAAGTTCAACTGGTTGAACACCACCAGGGCCGCGCCCATGGTGAGGAGCAGGACGCTGATGTTCGCCGCGACCCAGGTCGGGAAGAGCTCGCGGACTCTGCCCCGGCGCTCGTGGTCCGGGACGGGTTCGATACCGCGGGTCTCTATCGCGCCGTCGACGTCGACGGTGGACAGGTTGTCCATGAGGGTGGCTCCGTGCGTGTGAAGCGGGAGAATGAAACAGGCAAATGGGGCATTTATGGAACTCTTCGCGCGTAGCGCGGGAGTTCAGCCATCCTACTTTGTCCACTTCGTTACGGGTTCGGCCCAGTGGTCCGGCGGTCCGGCGGCCCAGTGGTCCGGCGGCCGAGTGGTCCGGCGCCCGCGCCCACCTCGGCGGCGCGGCTTGGGCCGCGGCCTGTTCACCGCCCGCCGGGGGCGGCAGACTGGCGGCCGGGAGAGGGGAGCCGAGATGGCTGTCACGTTCGCGGGGGCCGACACCCGCCCGATCGGCACCATGACCTGCGACCACGGGTGCGGTGCCGTCTTCCACGACGGCAGGGCCGAGACCGACGGCCCGCTGATCCACCAGCGGGCCGCTCGCGCGGGCTGGTTCTACCCCTGCCCCGCACCCGGCGTGCAGATCGACGTCTGCCCCGGCTGCCAGCCGTACGACGGCTACTGACCCGGTGCGGGCGGCGGAGGGATCCCGCACCGCCCGGCGCTGCGCACCCTCCTGGGGGCGCGCCCCGGTCGTGCGTACGCCCCCGGCGCCGCCCCCGGAGGCCGGAAGCGCCGGTCACCCACCCCCGGCGGGCCGGATTCTCCCCCGCGCAGGGAAGTTGACCCGTTCCCACCACATCGCGGTGCGTCGTGGTGCATGATCGCAACGTGAGCACCTGGTGGGACAAGCGCCGCAACGCCCGGCTGGCAGAACTGGCGTCCATGCTGGAGTTCTTCGGCGCCGAACCCGTCGAAGACCCCGGCGTCGGCGAACTCGCCCATGCCGCCGCAGCCCTCGCCGAGGAGTACCGCGCCAGCGACCGCGGCCAGGCCATACACCGCGCCGGCGAGCTGCTGGGACAGGCCGCCACCGCACTGCACACCGCCGATCGCCTGCGCGGCACCCTGCTCCCCGTCGTCAACCACCACCTGCGCGCCGCCGCCGCGGCCCTGTCGCACGCCCGCGCCTGCCTGCACGCCCAGGTGATGGCGGGCGCCGCCGGCCCCGGCCCGGCACCGGAAGCCGGCTGACCTCGGCACGGGCCGCCCTCGCCCGGCCGCGGACGGCGGCCCGACGGCGAAGGGCCGCACCCGGGCCGCCGTCCGTCGGGACCGCCGGTGCGGCGGCAGGACCGCTCAGTCCCACGGGCTGGTGGGCACCGGGCCGGGTGCGACGATCGCCGCGATCCCGCCGTCGCGGGCCAGGCCCTCCCAGACCTGCCCCCAGCCCTCCGGGACGCCGAAGGTCAGCAGGTCGGCCCGGTGCGCCTCGTCGCGGACGAGCTCGAAGTGGCCCTCGCAGAGGTCCTCGGTGTCCCGTCCGGCCGCCGGACCGTGGCGGAAGGGCCCGGTCAACGCCTGCCAGGCGGTGGCGTCGGCGAAGCAGCCCATCGCCTCCTCCGCCTCGTACCCCGCGCCGGCGGAGCGCAGCGCCGGGTCCTCGCCCACCCCGAGGGCGAGCTGCCAGGTGACCACCGGCTCGTCGCGCACGCGCAGGCGCGTCGCGGCGCACATCCGGTGTTCGGTGTAGTAGCCGTCGGCGAGGCGGGGCCAGTCGGCCCAGGAGACGTCCACCGGGTACTCGCCGGGCGGCACGCGGACCGAGAGCTCGCGCGGCGCCCCGGTGCTCCAGGGCGAGTCCACGACCAGCCGCCCGCTCGGCAGCCGGATCGTGCTGACCTCCTTCAGTTCGGCTATCTCGATCCAGCTGTACGGGGTGTGCGGATCGCCGCCGATCCGCACACCCGGGGTGAACAGCCCGTCGAGGTACTCGCGCGTCTCCTGCCGGACCTCGTTCATGCCCGCCCCTTTCTTCTCACGTCCGTGGTGCCTGCCGCCCCGGACGATACGCACCCCCACGGACAACCCCGGCGCCCCCGGGGCACCGGCGACCCAGGCCGCTGACGCGGGTGCCTACCGGCTTTCCGTGCCGCGGCCGTGGCGGCGGACCGCGAGGACGGCCGTCCCGGTGGCGGCCACACCATGGCCCGCACCCGGCGGACGGGCACGCCGCCGGGCCGCGTGCACGGCGCCCCGTAACGCCCACGGGCGAATCCCCGGACGACCGGCCGCCTGCCGCGCCTACGACGTTCGGGCACCTCACCCGGGGCCGGGCGACGCCTCGCCCGGGAGTTCGGACGGCAGGTGGTCGTAGCCGAACCGGCCGGGCACCGCCCGGGCGAGCGCCCGGACCAGCGCGGCCGGCGGTGCGGCGAAGACCCCGGGGTAGTCGCGCTCGCCCCGCTCCGGCCGGACCGGCCAGGCCAGCCGCTCCCGGTCCAGGTCGTACCGCGCGTCGACGCCCTCCCGGTTGCCCCGGGCGTCCAGGCGGGACCAGCGGCCGTCCAGGTGCACGGCGTTGAGGGCGTGCAGCACGAATCCGCCCCCGCCGTCCTCCAGCCGCTGGTAGCACAGGCCGGTCGGCACGCCCTGCGCCCGCAGCAGCGCGGCCAGCAGGTGCGACTTGCCGTGGCAGATCGCGTTGCGCGCGGCCAGCACCTCGGAGGCGCGGAACGCCCCGCTGTACGCGCCCGCGTCCGCGGAGTGCGCCACCCGGTCGCGGACGTGGCGGTACGCCGCCTCCGGCGCGGCCAGCTCGGCGGCCAGCCGCCGCAGCTCCGGGTGCTGATGGTCGATCACCTCGTCCGCCCCGAGGTAGGCGGCGAGGTCGGTGGTCTCCGGTTGCAGGATCATGCCGCCCACGGTGCCGCGCGCGCCGTCCACCGCGGGCGGAATTCCACCTCCTGGACAGGGGGCAGGGGGCGGGGGACAGGGCCCGGGGCCGCATGGCCCGCCTTGCCCGGGTGGCGGGGCGAACGGCAGGGTACGGGCAGCCGTGGCCCGGCCCGTCCCCGCGGGCACCGCTCGTCCCTGCCCCGCACCTCCGCTCGGAAGGCACCCGCGATGACCGACACCACCCGCCCCGCACCCGGCCCCGCCGCCCCACCCGTCGATCCGCACGCCCAGGGGGAGCCGGACGACCGGGAGTACGGGCTGCTCGGCGACGTCCGGCACCGGGTCCGCCTCCGGGCCGCCGGGACGAGCCCGCGCGCGATCGCCCAGGCCCTCGCCGCCGCCCGGAGGATCCGGCGCACCGCCTACCGGCACACCGACGCCGGGGAGGAGGCCGCCCTCCACGCGGCCGCCGCCCGCGACGAATGGCAGCGCATCCACGACCACGTCGCCGCCACCGCCTCCCCGCTCTACGACCCGGACGACGACCCCGAACTCCAGCGGGCCCTGCGCGGTGAGCGCCACCGACGGGAGATCGCCCCACCGGCACCCTCGGCCCGGCCCTGCTGCTGCACCGGGTCATGCCGCGCCGGGTCATGAGCCGGCCGGGGCGCCACGGCCGGGGCGCCACGGCGCGGGTCAGGCCGGGACGAGGTCCCACAGCTGGTCGGGGGTGCCGGCGGCGGGTGTCTGGGTGACCGCTCCTCCGGCCCGGGCGGGGGAGGTGAGGGCGAGGCCGGAATTGGCGTTGGTGATGGTGTAGCCGCCGGTGCGGTCGCCGCGGACGCGGAAGGCCTGGTTGGGGCTGGACATCCATGACACGTTGGCGGGGCCGACGGTGACGGCGGTGCAGTGGAACTGGATCAGGGGGGTGCCGGCGGCGGTGCTCGACCCGGTCACGTCGAGGCACTGGTCGCTGTGCACCGGGCGCAGGTTCCAGCCGCCCAGGGCGGCCCTGAAGGTGAAGGCCTGGTTGGGGTTCCCGGTGGGGGAGAAGCCGAGCAGGGGGGCCTGGTCGGCGACCGAGGAGCCGGAGACGTCGAGGTAGAGGCCGGTGGAGCGGTTCACGACGCGGTAGCGCTGGTCGAGCTTCGGGTCCTCGAAGCCGTAGGACATGGGCAGGATGTAGGAGCCGCGCCACGTCGAGTCGGCGTAGTACTGGCGCCGGTACCAATCGACGTAGTCCGGTCGGCAGGAGCCGCCGCGGTGGATCTCGTCGTCGTACGGGCAGTAGGCCTCGAAGACCTGCTGCTTGCGGGCCTGCTCCGGGCCGTCCAGGTTGGGGGCCGACTCCCGGGCCAGGTAGTCCCGGTAGTAGGTCGTGCGCGGCCAGGTCCCGCCGCGACGGTTCAGGGCGCCGAGCAGCAGCCTGGTCGCCGCGACGTGGTCGGGGTGGAAGTTCCCGTCCATGGAGCTCCGCTGGTGGTCCGCCGACGGATCCTCGGTGTTGATCACGGTCGGCCCGTAGTCGTCGATGACGCCCTGGACGAAGGCGAGGACCTGCTCGCGGCTCAGCCGCTGCTGCACCGGCGCGTCCGCGCCCGGGACGGGCCAGGCCTCCCGGCCGTCCGCGTACAGCGCCCACAGCTGGCCCTTGAACATCGTGCCGGCGTCGTTGGACGCGGCGGCGTCGGGCACGCGCAGCTCGACCGTGGAGATCCGGCCGCCCAGCGACCACGTCGTCGCCCGCACGCCCGCCGCCGAGTAGGGCGCGTGCTGCCAGTCGCCGGGGATGCCGGCGGCCGCCCGGTAGGCCTCGCGGTCGCCGGCCTCACGGCTTTCCATGTAGGCGTACTTGTCGGCGTCCGTGGGATGCGCCGCGACGTCGTCCCGGCTGTAGTACGAGCCGACCAGGAACAGGGTCCGCACGCAGACGTCGGGGTTCGCCAGGTCGTGGATCAGGTCGGGGGTCAGGAAGAGCAGGTCGTCGTCGTGGTGGGCGACCACGTCCAGCACCCGGCCGCCCGAGCACGGTGCGGCGGGCGCCGCGCCGGCCTGCGGGGCGGCCACGACTCCCGCTGCCAGCAGGACGGTCGACAGGACGCCGGAGACCCGGCCGGTGAATCGCACAATCTCCCCCTCGGTGCCTCGGTGCCTCGGTGCCTCGGTGCCGCGGCACCGGTCCGGGATGCTCCCGGCAGCACACGCATCATCCGTCAACGCACGGACCGGCGGGGGCACGTCTGCGGGGTGTGGCGGGGGTCTCAGTGGCGGCCGGTCGGTGGTGACCCGGTGTGACGGTGGTGGGTCCGTCAGCGATGCCGTCGGATCCCGGCCGGTGAGGGCGCTCACACACGGATGCGATGAACGACGACGGCTAGCAGTGTCCGTTTTGCCTGCTTTTTGCCGCGAGGGGAACGGTGTTCGTGCAGGCCGGGAGGGGTCGGGGCGTGCGGGGCGGCGGTTCCTTGGAATCGGAGCCGGGCGCGCGGCTACGACGGCGGA
>NZ_JBHVSD010000020.1:76501-183633 GCF_042885395.1 Kitasatospora sp. NPDC058063 | reverse complement strand
GGGCGGCGGCGGCGGAACAGCGGCCGCGGGCACGGCAGGCGCGGGCACGGCAGGCGCGGGCACGGCGGGCGCGGCGGGCGCCGGCTCCGCGGGTTCGGTGGTCACGGAAGTGGCTCCAGAGAAGGGGGAAGAGGAAGGGGCGGCATCGGGCGGGCGGTCGGAGCCTGGCTCAGCCGCCAGTGGTGAGCCACTCGCGCTGGCGCTTCATCAGCTCGTTCAGCAGCGCCTTGTCGGGCGTCCCCTTCACGTCGACGTCGACCGTGTACTGCACGTCGCCCTGACTGGAGATGCCGCTCATCGATCCGGTGTAGGCCTGCTGCTTGGGGGCCTGCAGGTAGCCGTGGCCGCCCGGGTCGCCGTCGATGTCGAACGGGCTCAGCGACTTGACCTCGTAGCCCTTGACGAAGTCGCGTGCCGCACCGGTGGAGCCGAACTTCAGCAGGGTGACGGTGACTTCGGCCTTGCCGTCGGCGGTCCGGTACGTCCGGGTCGCGCCGCTCCTGTAGCCGTACGAGCCGAGGATGTCCATGATGCCGTCCTGCTTGCCGAAGAGCGCGGCGACGTCGTCGTTGGTCATGGTCATCCCGTCCGCGGGACCGTAGGACTCGCCGCCGGCCGGGATGGGGAGCAGGAAGTAGCGCAGGTCGCCCTCGTGCTGGCCGTTCTTGACCGTGCCCTTGACGGTGCTGGCGGGGGCGGGTTCGGCCGGGGCGGCGGTGGGCACCGGGACGGGCGCGGCCGAGGGCGTCGCGGACGCGGTGGCACTCGCGGTGGCACTCGCACTCGCGCTCGCGGCCACCCTCGACGGGGCGGGGGCGGCCGCGGCCGAGCGGGCGGCGGGCTTGCCGACGGCGACGGTCACCGCGGCGCTGGCCGCGGTGACGGCGAGCAGGCCGGCGGTGGCCAGCGCGACGCCGACGGCGCGCGGCAGCCGGCGCGGGGCCTGCTGCGGCAGGGCGGTCGGCTCCGGCGCGGCGGTCGGCGTCGGCGCGGCGGTCGGCGTCGGCAGCGCTGCCGGCTCCGGCGGGGCGGCCGGCACGGGCGGCGCGGCGGCCGGCTCGGCCGGTGCCGGAGGTGCGGCGGCGGCGCCCTCGTTCTCGGGCTCAGGCTCGGGCAAGGAAATCCCCCCAGGAAGAATGCGGAATCCCACGCGCGGGCCCCTCGCGGGCACCACTGCCCCAGCGGGTTCTCCGGGAATTCCGTCACGCGTGTCGGCAGGAATTATGAGAGGCCGCCGACACCGCTGCCAAAACAGTTAACCGCCACACTTTCCCCCAATGTTCGACGAATCGGACACACCGTGATCGAACCGCAATGGGCGCTGTCCTGCGGTGATGACACTGTGTCGACACATCGATTCGAACACGGCCTCCTCCCGCCCCGGCGGCCCGTGACGATGTCGCGGTCCCGTCACCGCTCGGCACGAAGGCGCGCCCGCGGGGCCGGGGCGGCGTCAAGAACGGGCAAGGACGGGGAGAAGGACGGGAAAAAAAGGGGGACGTGCCGTGACGAGGGGGGAATCCGGTCGCCGGCGGGCGTGGCCGGCCGTGGTGGCGCTCGCGGCGCCGGCCGCCGCCGGAGCGCCGGTGGTGTGGGCGTGGTCGCTGGACCGGCCGGTGGGCGCGGGGCCGCTGTGGCTGTGCGCCGCCGCACTGGCGGTGGGCGCGGCCGCCTCGGCCCGGCCGGGCCGACGTGCGGTCCGACGAGCGGCCCGGCGGGCGGGAGGCGGCGGGGACGCGGCGGTCCGCGCGTGGGCGGTGGTGCTGCTCGCGGCCGTGTGGGGGACGGCGTTCGCGACGGCCCAGGCCGTCCACACCGTTCAGGTGCGGGCGCACGAGCCGCGCAGTGTCGCGGCGGTGGTGACGCACTGCCGGGCGACCGGCCAGCGGCCGGTGGAGGGCGGCGGTCTGGGCTCGAAGACGTACGGGTGCACCTACCGTTGGAGCGTGGACGGACAGGAGTTCAGCGAGGAGCGCCCGGTCGACGAGCCCTACCCGGACGGCCAGGAGGTCCGGGCCTGGCTGGAGGACGGCGGGCGGATGGTCACCGGCCGCCCGAGCCCGGCGGCCGCCCCGTTCTGGATCGTGCTGGCCCTGCTCGGCCTGGCCGCCGTACCGTACGCCGCCGTCCGCCTGGCCGCCCAGGTCCGGGAGGCGGACCGGTGAGCAGCGGGACCGGCCCGCGGTTCGCCGTCGGCCCCGGGTACGCGCTGTACCGGGGGCCGCTGGCCGACAGCGCCTTCCACCGGCACACCACCTTCCAGGTCGCCGTCGCGGGCGCCGTCCGCACGGTGGCCATCGAGGACGACACCGGGCGGCGCCATCGCGGTCCCGCGCTCGTGGTGCCGCCGATGGTGCGCCACCGGATGGCCCCGACCCGGGAGGTGCTGACCTTCTACGTGGATCCGCACTGCGCCTTCGCCGACCGGCTGCGCACGGGCTGCGGGCAAGGGGTCACCGTCGCCCCGCAGTGGCACGGCCTGACCGAGCGGGACGTACGGCCGGACGGCGGGCTGCCCGCCACCGGCCTGGACCCGAGGCTGCGCGCGGCCATGGCGGCACTGGCCGACCACCAGGAGCCGCTGGAGGGCCTCGCCGCGCGCGTCGGGCTGTCCCCGCAGCGCCTGCGGGCCCTGGCGCGGCGGCAGTTGGGGGTGCCGCTGGCGCGCTGGCGCAGCTGGCAGCGGCTGTCCCGGGCGGCGCTGGCGCTCGGCGAGGGGTGCTCGCCGGCGCAGGCGGCGTTCGCGGGCGGATTCGCCGACCAGGCCCATTTCACGCGGTGGATGCGGGAGTTGACCGGGCTGACGCCCTCGCAGGTGCTGCCCGCACTGCGCGGGGCGGAGGGCGGGGCCGCTCAGCCGGGGCGGCGCGCGGTGTAGAGGGACATCGAACCGGTCACCGTCGCGACGGTGTCCGTCTCGCGCACGCCCTCGAAGCCCGCCTCGGCGATGAGGCGGGGCAGGATGCCGTCGGCATTGGGCTGGGTGTCCTGCTTCCCGTCGGCGAACTGGACGATCCGGAAGGCCAGGCGCATGGCCGCCGTGCGCTGCCGCCCGTAGTCGGCGATCACCAGTTTGCCGCCGGGGCGCAGGGTGCGGTGCATGGCGGCGAGGATCGCCCGCTTCATCGGAACGGGGCACTGGTGGAGGACGAGGCTGGAGACGACGGTGTCGGCCGCTTCGTCGCCGACGACCTCGGCCACCGCGTCGCCCAGGCCGGTGCGGAAGTCGGGGGTGGCGCCGGCCGCGGCGGCCTTGCGGCGGGCCAGGCTCAGCACGGCGGGGTCGGGGTCGACGCCGATGACGGTGGCCTGCGGCTCGGCGCGGTGGAGGAGGACGGCGAAGGAGCCGGTGCCGCAGCCGACGTCGACGATGACGTCACCGGGGCGGGGGGCGACGTGCATGGCCAGCAGGCTGCGCCACAGGCGTTCGCGGGTGAGCGAGACGATGGGGTCGTAGAGGCCGAGGGCGAAGCGTCCGGCCGCGGGGGTGAAGGTGTCGCTCGGTGTCATGGGGCCAGTGTGGGCGGGTGGTTGGGGCGGAGTCTTGAACGAATCGCTCGCCCGCCGAGGCGCCCGCGGCGCCGACGCGCTGGGCCCGCGGGGGCCGGGGCTCACGGGTTTCGCGGGATCACCGGGCAGAACGCCGCGGACGTGCGCGAGAATTCGCGCTGTGGCACTCCCCGACCTCATAGGCCCCTACCGCCCGCTGCGACTCATCGGCGCGGGCGGTATGGGCACCGTCTTCTACTGCCTTCACCCCGGAACGGGGCAGCCGCTCGCGGTGAAGGTCCTCCATGCCGACCACGCGCAGGACCCGGTGCACCGACGGCGCTTCGCCCGGGAGGTCGCCGTCCTGCGGAAGGTCACGGGCCCGTACCTGGTACCGCTGGTGGACGCCGACCCCGACACCGGGCAGCCGTGGCTCGCCACACCGTACGTGCCCGGCAACACCCTGCACCAGCACGCCCAGCGGCACGGGCCGCTGACGGGTTCCGGCCTGACGACGTTCGCCGCCGCGACCGCCCACGCACTCGCCTGCATCCACTGGGCTGGGGTCGCCCACCGGGACCTGAAGCCCAGCAATGTCATCCTCGCCGCGGACGGCCCGCGCGTCCTGGACTTCGGCATCGCCCACCACCTCGACGCCACCTCCGTCACCGCGACCCGCGTGACCACCGGGACCCCCGGCTGGATGGCCCCCGAGCAGCTCACCCGGGGTGAGACCACCACGGCCACCGACGTGTTCGTGTGGGGCATGCTGGTGTGCTTCGCCGCGACGGGCCGCCATCCCTTCGGGAACCCCACCGGCATCGACTTCCGGATCGCCGGCGGCGCCCCGGACCTCACCGGCGTCCCCGACCGGCTCGCCCCGCAGGTCCTGGCGGCCCTCGACCGTGACCCGATGAACCGGCCCACCGCCGGCGGCCTGGCCGAGGCCGTCGCCGCCGTGTACGGGCCGAGCGGCACCCAGGTGTTCCCCACCGTGGCGTTCACCCGGACCGTGGACACGACCGCCCCGGGACTGCCGCCGATCGCCGCGCTGCCACCCTCCGGCTGGGAGGTCCCCGCGGCCGACCACGACCTCACCAAGGTCCTCCCGCCGCCCGGGCCCGTTCCTCCATCGCCTCCCCCGGGCGCTCCCACGGCCGTTCCCCCGGTCGATCCGACCCGGCGCCCGCCCGCCGCCGACGCCGTCCGCGACCCCGTCCGCGGCGCCGGCGGCCGCTCCGGTACGGCGGTCCGCGCGGTCGGCGGCGGCGTGCTGCTCACCGCCCTCACGGCCGGCCTGGTCTTCGCCGCCCTGGACAACGGCGGCACCGACCGGGACGGCGGCACCCGAGTCGCGGCCGGCCCCAGTGGCAGCCCGGCCCCGAGCAGCCCGAGCGCCACGCCCCGCGCCACCCCGACCGCACCCCCCGTCAACACCCCGAGCCCGACCGCGAGTTCGACGCCCACGCCCACGCCCACCGCGACCGCCCGGAGCCTCTTCGGCGGCATGGGCATCACCGTCCCGGCCGACTGGCAGGTCACCAGGGATCCGCGCAACGACGGCCCGCAGGTACCGGCCAACGGAGCGGGAGTGACGCTCGGCCGCTACCAGCCCGCGGGCGCCGGCTTCACGGGCCTGCTGATCGCCTTCGACCCGGGCGAAACCGCCGACCGCATGTTCCCCTCCGACCTCAGGGGCTCCGGCATCCTGTGGGCAGGGCAGGACGGCGGCACCCCGGAGACGGTCACCGCCGCCGAGGCCGGCCCGCTGGTGCCCATCGGCGGCCGCAAGGCCCAGAGCTGGACCGTCCGTACCGACGTGCTGCCCGACTACAACGGCACCCGCACCCACACCCACCGGGTGTGGTGGCTGCCGGCCTCGCACATCCGCCTCACCACCTACGGGGACCTGACGGCGGCCCAGGACCAGCAGGTGGACCGGATGATCGCCTCGATGACCTTCGGCACCGCCGACATGCCGCTGGACTGCGCGGACGGCGTCGCCTACCTCGACCGGCTCCACGCCCACGACAGTGCCGCGGGCATCGCCGGCGCCGGCTGCGCCGCCCTCGCCTTCGGCGCCGGGACCGCCGTCGCCCAGGACCCCGGCACGATACCGACCGGCACCGAGGCGGCCTGCGTCGCCCTGGTCCAGGGCTATCTGGAGGGGGCCTACGGTGTCCCGAGCGACGAGCAGTACGCGGCCGACCGCAAGGGCTGCGACCTGCCGGTGAAACGCTAGGCGGCTTCGACCCGTCTGTGGCCGTCGGCCGTGACGGGCAGGGCGGTGCGCTCGCGGGCGGTGCGGGTGCGCTGCGGCGGGACCTGGTGTGCCGGGTGGACGTTCGCCGTGCGCCGGGCCCGGTCCTGCGGTGCGGCGGACGGTGTCCGGGCAGCGGCGGTGCCCCTGCCGGTGGCGGTGCCCCGGCCGGCGGTGGTGGCGGGCGCGGTGGTCCGGGCCCGGTGGCGTCCGTCGGCGGTGCCCCGGCCGGCGGGGGTGGCGGGTTCGCCGGCCGTGCCGAGGGAGACGAGGAGGTCCCGGATGCGCAGGCCCAGGTGCAGGGTCATGCGGTCCGCTCCGCTGTCCAGGTCGAACCCGGTGATCTCCTGGATCTGCCGCAGCCGGTAGTGCAGCGAGGTGCGGTGGATCCGCAGGGCGTCGGCGGTCCTGGTCGTCGATCCGGCGTGGTCGAGGAAGCAGCGCAGGGTCTCCGCCAGGCGGTGGCCTCCGCTGGATTCCAGCAGGGTGTGCAGCGGCTTCGGGAGGAGTGACGTGTTCAGGGCGTGGTCGGGCAGTTGCAGGAGCACGGCGAGTTCGCCGAGTTCCTCCCAGGAACCGATGTCGTTCAGGGCGGGTATCCGGCGTGCCGCGCGCACCGCGACGAGCGCCTGTTCGTAGGAGGCCCGGGCGCAGGAGAGGCCGCTGTGGTGGCCGCCGATGCCGATGACGGGAGCGGCCGAGGCGTCCAGGCGGGTGCCGAGGATGTCCAGGATGTGCCGGGACTGCTCCCGCAGTGCTTCGGTTTCCAGCGGCCGGTCGGCGAGTTGCAGCAGGACGACCCGGTCCGGGGCGACCGCGAAGGCGCCGTGGGCCGACCGGGTGCGCCGGAATCCCTCCAGCGCGCCGGAGAGCGCGGCCGCCACCTGCCCGGGTGACGCCTGGCAGCGCACCGCCTGCACAACGCTGACCACCGCGTGGGGGGCGTCCGGGAGCAGCCCGTCGTCCAGGATCCGGTGGCGGGACCCGGCGCGGGTGGCGGGATCCGGGTCCAGCAGCGACAGCAGGAGTTCCTGTTCCCTGGCCCGCTCGGCGTCGGCCAGGAGGTGGTCGGCGTACAGCTGGCCGACGATGGCGGGCGTGGCCCGGGCGATGGCCTCGGTCTCCTCCGGGGCCAGGGTGGCGTCCGGGGCGATGACCATCAGCAGGCCGAGGAAGTGGCCGCGTTCGCGCAGCGGTACGCAGTAGCGGGGTTGCAGTCCGAGATCGTCCCGGCCCTGCAGGAACCCCGGCCGGGGCCAGCGGGTGACTCCCTGGTCGAGGACGTGGCGGGAGACGTCGCCGCTCGCCCGTCCCTGGAGGAGGCTGTGGACGCGGGCGCGGTCCGCGTCGCCGAAGTGCCGGCTGGTGCGGACGCCCCGGACCGAGGAGTCGGCCACGGCCACGGACCGGCCGAGTGACTCCGCGAGTTCCTCGATCAGCTGTCGCAGCGCGGCACTGCCGAGGGGGGCTCGCCGCCGTTGTTCGGTCATGGCAGTCCTCATTCGTGGTCGTCCCGGTGCGGCGCGGGGCCGGCGGGGCGGGATCGGCCGGGATCCGGCGGCTTCCCGCGTGCCGGGATCGGCCCTGGTGCCCGGATCGGTTCCGGTCCCGCTCGTCCCCGGACCACCGTGTCACCGCCGCGATGCCCCACGGTGCACGGCTCTTGCCCGTGCCTGCGGGGTTGCCCGGGCCCTCGTGCATCCGGTGCGCGACTGCCCCAGGCTGATCCCCCGGTCCGTGGTGAGCGGGCGGTGAACCAGGAGGAGTACTCGTGCCCGAAGACGTCCACGTTCCCCGGGTGGCACCCGTCCTCGGGCGGCAGACGCGTGCCTTCGTCGAGTCCTGCCCGTGGCCGGCTCCCCCGCGGGCCGGCGGCCCCACGGCGAGGGAGCGGATGGCGGCGCTGTGGGACGGCGGCGGCCGCGAGGAGCCCGAGGTCGAGGAGGAGTGGCTGGCCGTGCCCGGCGGGGACGGAGGGCGCGGGGACGGGCGACGCGGGGACGGCGGGCGCGGGGACGGGCGACGCGGGGACGGCGGGCGCGGGGACGGCGGCCGCATCCGGGTGCGGATCCTGCGTCCCGCGGGGGCCTGCGAGCCGCTGCCGGTGGTGCTCTACCTGCACGGGCTCGGCTGGATGCTGACCGACGCCCACGCGCACCAGCAGCTGCTGGTGGACCTGGTGCTCGGGGCGGACGCGGCCGTGGTGGTGCCCGAGTACGACGGGCCGGAGCACGCCCGCCACCCGGATGCCGTCGAGCGGGCATACGCCGTGGCCCGGTGGATCGCCGGGCACGGCGCGGGCTGCCGGCTCGACGGAAGCAGGATCGCGGTGGTCGGCGCCAGCGCGGGTGCCCAGCACGCGGCCGCGCTCACCCTCCTCGCGCGGGCGCGCGGCGGCCCGCGCCTGCGCCACCAGGTGCTGGTGTGCCCGGTGACGGACGCGGCGATGGACACCCCGTCCTACCGCCGGTTCGCCGAGGGGTACTTCCTCAGCCGCGCCGCCATGCGGGAGTACTGGCAGCAGTACGCGCCGGACCCGCGGGACCGCGTGCGGGGCGCCGTCTCACCGCTGCGCGCGCCCGTGGAGAGCCTGGTGGGGCTGCCGCCGGCGCTGGTCATCACCGCGGAGGCCGACGTCCTGCGGGACGAGGGCGAGGCGTACGCGGCGCGGCTGCGGCAGGCGGACGTCCCGGTGGTGTCGGCCCGCTATCACGGGACGATCCACGGGTTCGTGCTGTTCGACCGGCTCCGCGGCACGGAGGCGTCCGGGGCGGCGCGCATCCAGATCACGGACGCCCTGCACACCGCCCTGCACGCGTGACGTCGCGCGGGCCCGCGCGGACGTGACGTCACCCGGGCCCGCGCGGACGTGAGGTCACCCGGGGTCGTCCACGGGGACGGCGCCGCCGAGCCGCCGCCACTCGCTCGGGGACACCCCGCAGGCCGCCTGGAAGCGGCGGCTGAAGTGGCTCGGGCTGCTGAACCCGCACCGGGCGGAGACCGCGGCGACGGTCAGGCGGTCGTAGCGCGGGGAGGCCAGCATGCGCCGGGCCTTGCCGAGCCGCTCCTCGATCAGCCACTGCTCCAGGCTGATGCCCGCCCCGCTGAGCAGTGTGTAGAGCCGGCGGACCGAGACGGCGTGCTCGGCCGCGATCCGCTCCGGCGTCAGGTCGCGGTCCGCGAGGTGGGAGCGCGCGTAGGCGAGGACCCGCGTGAGCAGGGTGTCGTCCATCGTCGACCTGACCTCGACGCTCTCCTCGGCGTGCGCGGCCGACAGGAGCAGCGCGCGGACGAGTTCCGTCGTGGCGGACCCCAGGGCTTGCGCGCCGGGATCGGCCTCCAGTCGGCCGGGATCGTGCCACAGGCCCCGCAGGTGCTGCAGCACCAGGCCGTGGAGCGGGCTGGAGCGCAGTTGCTGGGAGGCCCGCGCCACGTCCTCGACCGGCACGCCCAGGCGGTCCATGTCGAACATGACGGCCTGGGAGGCGCCGTCGCCGGACCAGCCGTACACGCGGGGCGACAGCTCGTGGAAGACGCAGATGTCGTCGGCGCCGAGGAGCGTCCGCCGGCCGGCGACCTCGGCCCGGTGGACGCCCACGGGCTGGAGCGAGACCGAGACGATGGGGCTGCTCCGGTGGTGACGCACGTGCTGGGCCGTCCGCCGCACCTCGAAGCCCGAGTTCCGGGTCGCGAAGAGGTCCAGGCCGCCGACGCGCCAGAGTTCCATGCGCGCGTGGATGCCGGTCTCCGGCTCCTCGTGGAAGACGTCGTTCGGCACCAGCGAATCCGTCAACGCATGGTGGAAAGCGTCCACACGCTCACGGGGAGACACCGTGTCGAGGTCGAGCAGCAGCACACACCCTCCCGAAAGGCCCGAATTCGGCCAGTCTGCCGCAGACGGTGAGCGCTCCCCGCCGCCTCGGACGTCCGGGGTGGATGCCGTGCGCTCTCGGGCAAGAGGGCGTGCACTGCCAGGCAGGTGGTCCCGCAGAGCACGCGGGCCTGCCCGGCAAAGCACTTCAGGGATTGGCCGGGAAGTCACCGGCCCGGATACCGCAAGCAGACCGGGCGGCCTCGCGTGCTCCGCGAGGCCGCCCGGCAAAAAAGCGCTTCAGGATCCGGCCGGGAAGTCGTTGGCCTGGATACCCGCAACGAACGACCGCCACGCCTCCGGGGCAAAGCCGAGGGCCGGCCCGTGGGGGTCCTTGCTGTCGCGGACCGGAACGATGCCGGTGATGCCCTCGGCCACTTCGACGCAGTCATCGTTCGGGTTGCTGGCGGTTGCCTTCCTCCACTGAACAGGGAGTGCGGAGGCGACAGAGAAGTGGGTCACTTGAGCATTTCTCTCTTCTGTGTGATGAGGTTGCGCGACTCGTCGAGCGACATGGCGGTTGCCATGATCTCGTCGAACGCCTCTCGGTAGATGTCGACTTGATCCGGATCCTCAACCCAGTCACTGCTGAGCATCCCGCTGAGCAGAACCAGGTCGAGATCACGCTGCCGAAACTCCAGGAGTGCGAAAGGCCCTGTCATCCCGGGATGCGGCGGTGCCATGGCCGGCATGATCTGAACCTTGATGTTGGGGAGTTGGCTGAACTGCACCAGCTTGTCCAGCTGGTCGATCATCACGCCCGGCGCGGCACTCATGGTGAGGGCCGCCTCGTGGATCACGGCCCACAGTTTCAGTGGGTTCTCGGATCGAGTGAGAACTGACTGCCTGTTGATCCGGACCTCGACGCGCTCTTCGACGCTGGAGTTGTTTATCACGCCGCTGGCGATGATGGCGTGAGCGTACTGCCGCGTCTGAAGCAAGCCCGGGATATAGGCGGACTGATAGGACTTGTTGCCCACGGCCGTCTCTTCAAGGCGAATCAGGTCCGTGTAGAGCGGGTTCAGCTGCTCGTAGCCCGCCATCCAGCCGGGACGGCGCTTGTCCCGGAGGATTTCTACGAGGACGTCCTTGAGCTCCTCGTCGCACTCGTAGAAGTCGAGCAGAGCTCGGACGACATCAGGCTTCAGCTGGACGCGCGCGTTCTCGTACCTGCTGAGCTTCACCAGGTTGACGCCGTCGACCTGGGCGACCACCTCTTCGGCCGACAAGCTCTTCAGCTCGCGAAGCCTCCTCAGTTCAGCGGCGATGCGCCGATACCGCACAGCTGGCACTGCGACAGCCATCTACGTAACCCTCCAGAACGTTCAGACACCAGTGTGCATGCGAGTGGTGACGGTTCGCCACCACTGACTGAAGCGTAGAGGGTGCACCTTGCCATCAGATCTGAAAGTTTTCACTTTTGGTTGACATGTCTTGCGGTGCGACATCCACATGCTCCATGCTTTGCGTAACGAAATGGTGGCTATGCGTGACATGCATGGCACGCTGCTACGCCACGCCCTGATGGGCGCTCCCTGATGGACGCGTACGGGTCGCCGCTTCCGCGGCCCGGTCAACTCCACTCGCGTGTTTGGAAGGTGCATTCGCCGTGTCCTCCCACTCCTCCACCACCTGGCTGCCGCGCAGCCGCCGCGCCCCCTCCGAGGGGCGTTCCCTTCTCGCCTCGTTCCTCGCCTCCGCCCCGAACGGGAATCAGTTCCTCGACTCGGGGCTTCTGATCGTCTCGGAGCTCGTGACCAACGCCCTCCTGCACGGCACCCCGCCGGGGCACCGCATCTACCTCTCCCTCGACCTCGACTTCGACCCGGACTTCACCCCCGACCCCACCTGCCTGCGCATCGAAGTGCACGACGCCCGGCAGGATCGCGAGCCCGTCCTGCGCGCCCTCACCCTCGACGGCGAGGCCGGGCGCGGCCTGCACCTCGTCAAGTCCCTGGCCAAGGAGACGGGTTGCTCCCCGCGTCAACCGATCGGCAAGATCGTCTGGTGCGAGGTGGCCGCGTGAGGGCCGATCACGACATCCGCGTGGAGGTCCCGGGCCACCGCCCGCCCGCTGTCCACACCCTCAACGCCGATGCCCTCGAACGGATCTGGGCCTCGGTCTGCCACCTGCCGATGTCCCGCTTCCAGCACTACGCCCTGGAGCGCCGCCTCACCGGCCCCTGCGCCCGGCGCGACATCGTCCGCGACCTCGCCGACGCCCCCGTCCTCGCCCTCCCGCTCGGCGACCGCGAGATCCGCATCAGCTGGGCGGACACGGCCCGCTAGCCATCCGGCCCGGACGCCGCCGCATCGCCGGGCCGCTCCACAGGCAGACACGACCACTACCCCACGTGAGAAGTCGGCCGGTCCGACTTCTCACGCCGAACTACACCGAGCAGCCACACCCGAAGCCGGCCCCACTCACGCCCACCCCCCGCCGCGCCGCCCACACCCGCACGAGAAGTCGATCGGCCCGGATTCTCGCGCCAAGCCACACCAAGGCGCCGCACCCGAATCCGACCCCACTCACCCCCGCCACCCACCCCCGCACGAAAAGTCGGCCGGCCCGACTTCCCACTCCAAACCGTGCCGAGCAGCACTTCGCCCCCGCCGGTCAGAGCCACCCCCGCCGGGCTGCCTGCACCCCCGCCTGGAACCGGGTGGTGGCGCCCAGGTGCGCCAGCAGGGTCGACACCCGGCGCACCACGGTGCGCCGCCCCAGCCCCAGCCGGCGGGCGATGGCGTCGTCCGTGGCGCCTCCCGCCATCAACGTGAGGATCCGCCGGTCGCGTTCGTCGATCCGCAGGTCGACCTCGGCCATCGACGCGGGCACGGCCAGGCGCCACAGCGTCTCGAACACCGCCGTGAGCGCGTTCAGCAGCCCGGAGGGCCGGATCAGCAGTGACACCACCCCCGGCCCGTCGTCGGCGGGCAGGGTGACGATGGCCAGGTCGTCGTCGCCGATGGCGAGTTTGAGCGGCGGCTCGTCCAGGGTGCGGGCCTGCTCCCCCGCCTCGATCATCCGGGCCATGTTGGGCCCGACCACCGGGTCCTGGAACGCGCAGCCCTGGTAGATCACCCGGTAGTTGACGCCCGCG
The DNA here is from genome assembly GCF_042885395.1 of Kitasatospora sp. NPDC058063. Taxonomy (NCBI): domain Bacteria; kingdom Bacillati; phylum Actinomycetota; class Actinomycetes; order Kitasatosporales; family Streptomycetaceae; genus Kitasatospora; species Kitasatospora sp. NPDC058063. The sequence goes on along the minus strand of NZ_JBHVSD010000020.1, from coordinate 170,912 downwards.
GCCATCCGGCGGCGCTGCAGCACCTCCTGGTCGAGGTAGTGGGCGGGGCTGCCGGAGTACGGCGGCACGTCGATGACCCGTAGCTGGTGGCGGGCCGCGAGTTGGAGGCGGCGGCTGGCGGCCAGTACCTCGGCGGGGTCCTCGACCACCTCCAGGGCGCCGTAGCTGCCGGTGTCGCGGCGGGCGAAGCGGTAGAGCCGTTCCAGTTCGGCGCCGGCCCGGCGGGCGGTGGCCTGGCGCAGCGCGTCGTGCTGCAGCACTGCTTCCACCACCCGGGCGGGTGGCAGCGCCTCCCAGGCGTGGTCGCGGTCGTCGGCGCTGTCGGTGGTGTCGAAGGCCACCGCGACGCCCTCGTCGGCGAGGTCGCGCAGGACGGCCAGGACGGCGTCCTCGTCCAGGCCGCTCTCGCGGGCGAGTTCGGGCACGCGGGCCCGTGGCCGGCCGACCAGGCCGTGGTAGACGCGGCCGCGTTCGGAGTCCGGTTCCAGCACGTCGTGCACGACGCCCCCCAGTCATCGCGTCCCGCCACTGTGTCATGTCCAGGGCAGATTCAGGGGAACCTACCCACCCCTGCGGCGCACATGCGCCAGTGGCCCAGGTGCGCCGCCGGGGGCCCTGGCGCCGGGGCGGGGCCACTGGCAAGAGTTGTCGGCGATCAGTCAGATCACCGAGGATCACCGAAGCTCGCCAAAGGTCGCTGAAGGTCGAGGACGCCCATGCCCCCTGCCCGGCTCCGGCGCGCCCGCGCGGCACTCGCCGCCCTGGCCGCCTGCCTGCTCCCGCTCGCCGCGACGCCCGCGGCCTCCGCCGCAGCGGCGCCCGCGGCGCCCGCAGCACCCGCGGCACCCGCCGTACGCGCCGAGGTCGCCGTACGGGCCGACACCGACGCGCCGCCGCCGCTGACCGACGGCTTCGGGCTGACCCAGGTCGGCGCCGCCACCGGCACCGCCACCAACTTCGTCATCACCGTCACCACGGCGAAGGTCGCCGGGCCGCACACCATCCGCATCCTGCTGCCCGCCGACTACGCGCAGCGGCCGGACAAGCGCTACCCGGTGCTGTACTTCCTGCACGGCGCCTCGGACAACCCGAGCGACCCGGCCCTGGCCTACCCCGCGCTGACCGCCGCCCAGTCGATGATCACCGTCATCCCGGACGGCGGCCTGCGCGGCTGGTACACCGACTGGCTCGACCAGAACACCGCCGCCGGCGCCCAGAACTGGGAGACCTTCCACCTCACCCAGGTCCTGCCGTTCGTCGACGCCAACCTGCGCACCCGCACCGACCGCGCCCACCGGGCCGTCGGCGGGCTGTCCATGGGCGGCTTCGGCGCCCTGCACTACGCCCAGGACCGCCCCGACCTGTTCGGCCAGGTCCTCACCATGTCCGGCGCCAACGACCTCTCCACCGACGAGATGATCATCCGCGGCGCCGTGGTCGCCACCCTCACCAACGCCGGCACCGTGCTCTGCGGCCCCAGCGACGGCCACCCCTGCGGCCTGGACTTCGGCCCCACCGTCTCCAGCGACGCGATCTTCGGCACCCCGTACCCGGTGTTCAACGCCGACTGGCGCTGGAACGCCGCCGACCCCGTCGCGCGCGCGGGCCTGCTGGAGCACACCGGCATCGCCGTCTACACCGGCAACGGCAACAACAACCCCGCCGACATGGAGTTCTGGGCCGAGGGCACCGCCAAGCGCCTCAAGCAGCGCCTGGACGCGCTCGGCCTGCCGTACCGCTACGTCGGCTACGGCGACGGCACCGGCTGGGGCGCCGACTGCCACGGCGGCCACACCGCGGGCTGCTGGGCGCAGGACCTCGCGGACTACGTCCCGCGCCTGGAGGCGGCCTTCGCCGCCGCGCCCTGAGCCCGGGCCCCGCACCTCTCCCCCGACGAAAGGAAACCCCTTGCCCACCACGACCCCCGGCCGTACGGCGCCCTGGCTGCGCCTGTTCGCGGCCCTCCTGGTGACCTGTTGCGCCGCCCTGGGCCTGACCGCCGCGCCCGCCCGCGCCGCCGCGGCCACCCCGGAGGCCGCGCCGGCCCCGCTCGCCGCCTGCGCCTCGCCGCAGCAGTGCCTGACCATCAAGTCGCTCAGCAACGGGCGCCAACTCGACGTCCAGAACGGCAACATGGGCGACGGCGCCTACATCGTCACCAACTCCGCCCCCGGCTACCACCAGTCCTGGCGGCTGAACGTCGACCCGTCCGACTCCTCCTTCACCATCGTCAACAACGACACCGGCAAGTGCATCGACCTGGCCTTCTTCACCCCGGCGCTGCGCCAGCAGAGCTGCGCCGGGCAGGCCAGCCAGCGCTGGTACTTCCAGCCCGCGGCGGCCGGCGGCGCGGACTCGTTCATGATCCGCCACGCCGGTGACAACACCTGCCTGGACCTGCTGCTCGGCGGCAACTACGACGACGCCTGGACCGACCAGTACAGCTGCAACGGCACCGTCAACCAGCAGTGGTCCACCGGCTTCGCCCAGGCCGCCCGCAACCTGGCCGTCGACCACGGCGCCAAGCAGTGCCAGAAGGACCCCTCCAGCTGCTCCTGGGCCACCAAGAGCGAGGCCCCGGCCGCGCCGCTGCCGCGCGCCTGCGCCTCCGCGGTCTGGTTCAACAACACCAGCAGCGCCGTCCAGCAGTCCTTCGCGGTCACCGACGACAGCGGCTGGTCCAACAGCATCGGCGCCGACATGGGCACCCAGATGTCCGCCGCCGCCCCCGGCAACGTCCTGACCGGGACGGTCAGCTCCACCCTGCACTACACCAACGAATGGCACGGGTCGCGGAGCGTCAACAACAGCGTGACCGTCACCGTCCCGACCCAGGAGTACGGCTGGGTGACGCTCGCCAAGGTCGCCCGCAAGGTCACCGGCACCTGGACCTTCGACGCCCACGGCATCCCGTGGACCGCCGAGGACACCATCACCGTCCCGCTCGCCTCCGACCCCACCGCCGGCGCCACCCTCTACATCGCCAACACCAGCGCGACGTTCAGCAGCTGCTCCTGACACCGCGCCCGCTCCACGGCCGCCGCCCGCGCACCGCGCCGGGCGGCGGCCCCGCGTTTCCGGCCGGTCGGCAGGGCCGTCCGGACGTGCGCCGCCGCGCAACCCGCCGTACAGTGCCCCGGCTCACCCCGCCCGCACGGCCGTGACCTGCGCATTCACCCGAAGCTGCGGGCGGACGGACCTCTGGCTAGCCTGGTCGTCGGGTGGGTGCGAAGCATCGCCGTGCCCACCGGGCCCCGGAGGCCCAGCGGCCGGTGCGAGCCACAGCGACCCACAGGGACCCACAGGGTTTCCGGCGTCATCCGCGGAAGAGCCCGCGCACCTCTCGGACCACCTCACAAGGGAAACCCCCATGAGAGTGACAACCATGTCTCCTGCCAGACGCATCGCGACCGCGGCCGTCACCGCCGTCCTGCTGGGCGCCACCCCAGGCCTGGCCACGGCCGCCACTCCGCAGGCCGCACTTCCCTCCCAGCTGACCGGCGAATGGCACCAGTTCAAGATCTACCCGCTCAACATCCCGGCCAGGAACCTGGACGTCGACAGCGCCGGCAGGGCCGTCGTGGCCGTCGTCGACCCCGAGAGCGCACGCCAGCAGTGGAGCCTGAGCAACATCGGCGGACTGCCGCTCATCGAGAACAGGGCGACGGGCACCTGCCTGACCGCGCCGGACGACACCCTGGACGCCGTCACCGTCCGGGCCTGCGACAGGAACAACCCGAACCAGCGGTGGGACGTGCACTACGTGACGGCCGGCCAGGTGGCGATCTCACCGAAGGCCCACCCCCGCCTCGCCCTCACCGGGGGCACCCAGGCCGGCAGCAACACAGCCCTCCTGCGGATCTACGCGGCGCAGGACAACCAGCAGTGGTCCATGCGGTCCGTGAAGTAGTGGCCCCCGGGCGACCCCCGCCCCCGGCAGGCCCTCCGACGCCCGCAGCACGCCCGTGACCTGCACGTTTCCTCGGAGCTGCGGACGGACCGACCTCTGGCTAGCCTGGTCGGGTGGGTACGGGGCATCTCCGTGCCCACCGGCCCACGGCCCCGTGACCCGCAGGGCTTCCGGCGCAATCCGCCGAGGAACCCGCACGCCTCTCGGACACCCCACAAGGGAAAACACATGAGAGTGACAACCATGTCTCCTGCGAAGCGCATCGCGACCGCAGCCATCACCGCCGTCCTGCTGGGCGGCACGCCCGGCCTGGCGACGGCAGCCACCGGAACGGCCGGATCCCAGGCCCCGCAGCAGACGACGCAGCCGTCCAAGCAGACCGACAACTGGAACCAGCTCCGGGTCTGGCCACGGGGCGACGACTCGGCCAGGAACCTGGAGGCCGGCCGCGGCGGCCGGGTCATCGTGGCCACCCCCGAGCGCAACAACGACCGCCAGCAGTGGAGCCTGAGCACCGTCGCCGGGAAGCAGCTCGTCAAGAACAAGGCGACGGGCACCTGCCTGACCGCGCCGAACGGCTCCCGCGGCTCCGTCACGCTCCGGCCCTGCGACCGGAACGACATAAACCAGCAGTGGACCGTACGGAACGTGGGGCAGGGCAAGGTCAGGATCTCCCCCGCCACCCACCCCGACCTCGCCCTCACCGCCGGCGTCCGGCTCGGCAGCGCCGTCGCCCTGCGGATGTACGACGGGGCGCGCTCCCAGCAGTGGAGCACTGTCCCCCCGGGATCCTGAGCCCCGGGCCGACCGCCTTCGGGAGGGCAGGCCTGACGGCCCCTCCCGCTCGGCGCTTGCTTCATCGTTCCGCGGTCTAGATTCTGGTCTCAGTTGTGCCTCTGGACATCTAAGCTGCCACGCTCTGCACAGTGAACCCCGCTGCCGGACCTGCTACGTCTGGGGAGAATGAAGGTGCTGATCGCACTCGGGGTCGCCGGGGTGCCAGATGTCCACGATCTGCTCGCCCGGGACGTCAGCCGTGCAGTGGAAGGTCACACCGCTTCTGTCCATGCCTCAGTGGATGCCGATGAAGTCGAAGAGCAGTTCACGGCCAGGCACACGGGCAGCAGAGTTGGTCACGTCAATAGCCGCGACGACTATGGACAGGCGACCGAGGCGGCGCACGTGGTCATAGTCAACGCTCTCCCACGCAGTCCCAAACTACTGGACTTCCCCCCAGTACGTCAGGAGCCCGACCAGCCAGGAGGCCCGAGGGGCTCCCGGAAGCTGATCCCTCGCTGTCCTACTCGGCGACGTGGCCAACCCGGTTGTTGAGGTCGCGCGCGGTGTCGAGGCGTGCGGGCACCTCGGCGGCGACTTCACCGATGCGGGCGGCAAGAAGGACCGGCCAGGTGTCGGGGTCGTCGATATCCACGAATTCGTGTGCGGTCACGCCTATAGGACTACCAGATCGGAAACGGCCGACGCGCACAACGTGATCAGCTCCAGCAGGCATGTGGTCTGGACCAATCTAGCCAGCACGACGTGCACACCGGCCCTCCGGCGGGGGCGCCACGACTCTCGTTTCACCCGCCGCCGGCAGATTCCTCGGGCCCGCTCTCGGCTAAGCGTCTACGCCCACAGTAGACCTTGACCTATCCGAACCTCATCAAATTCACATCGTCTCGAATATTTCAGCGGCCCTCGCAGTAATTTTCGGAACATTCTTCACGGAAGCTTGCCGCACAGACATCCGCTCTTGCTTGCCAATGATCCGTGCCCTACCCTCCGATAGATCCAGTGAGGCAACAGGGGGATCTGTGGCGACGGGTGCAGGCATTTCCGGAGATGGGCAAAATTCGCCTGGATATCGACCCTTTTTGATGCCAGAGCACGAGGAGCGGCGCCTTCAGGAGGATTACCGAAGGAAGGTCAAGGAGTTTGACCAACTAGAGGCCGATCTCCGCGGAGCCCGCACCTTCCAACGAATCTTCCTGCTGAGCATGCTTGGCGCCATTGCGTTGGCTTTCCTGCTGGGCTACACCGTGATCGTCGGCCTCTGGAATACACAGCCGCTGTTCGCCAGATATGCGGGACTGGCGATCGTCACCGCCCTGTGGGTCACGATGGGCCGACTCCTCTGGATCAACCGCGCGAAGATCGTCACCACGTCCGGCGAGCTGCGCAATGCGCTACAGGATCGCCAAACCGCCGCAGCCCAACTCCCACTGGACTCCCCATCCGGCCTGCGGATCTACCGCGAGGCTTCGCTGGAGATCGTCGATCAGTACAGGAAGGGCGCCAACAGGAACCGTCGAGTTCACAATTTCTTCCAAGTGATCATCATCACCGGGTCAATTGTGACGTCATCCCTCACCGCCATGAATGACGGAAGCAGTGCCGCACTGAGATTCGGAGCCGCCTTCCTCAGTGGCTTTGTGGGAATATCGGCAGGAGTAACAGGGTACTTCAAGTTCCGGGAACGCGGCTACAACCTGCAGTCGACTGCCGATGAGATCGAGAAACATTACAACGCTTCACAGTTCATGCTCGATGAATACGCTGGAAGCGACCCCAATAACGATCTCTCCGAGGGCGAGCGACTTCGGATGTTTGCTCGATTTGTCGAACGTCTTAAGGAAGAGCAGCGGAAACGAGAACTGCAGCTTGAGCAATCCAGCTCAGCGAGCGATGAGCATGCCAGCTGATGAGCACGGGAAACATAAGGAGACGGCAGGGCTTACGCTACGTGCTCGCGCCGATCCAACATTGGCGCGCCCGCCGGCTAATGGGGGCTCACGGCTCAATTTCGTACGCGGCTGCCTGGTCCCTGGTGGAACTGGCGCGGTCCCCTTCCGAACTCCCGTACGTCCACAGCGTCGCAGTTCGGATGGAGATGCTAGGTATGCCGACGCCAGGAGTCACTCTGGATTCTTGGGACACCCTGGACCCCACGGAGCAACGCCGCCGCCTCGCTTGGCTAGAGCACCATGGGGCAACCCCACTTGCCGCTATGGGCGTTACGCGCGAAGCTGTCGAACGGGCGAAACTGCACGTCGTGGAGTGGGGTCTGCCGGCCGGGCATCGAGCCATCGCGGTCACGGCCAGCCGGGACGTTTGGCCTGAGTAACGGGCGAGTGGCCGTGAGGGTAGTGACGAGTCGAGCGCTGACATGAGATGTTCCGCTGTTTCCGCTTCCGGCCCCCTGCCACGCGAGCCGCGTGATCGCGTGGCAGGGGGCCTTCGTCGTTCACATTCTCATCGGCAGTCTCAACCGCCCTCTTCGAGGAAGGTCGGATCGTCCCCTCGGCACCCTCGGCCACCTCCCAGGTCGCAGACACGGCGCCTGGAACGTGGAGACAGCCCGCGCCCTTGCTGAGCCGAGCGGCTCGGCCGCTATCGGTGGGGCGGTCACCCGCGACGCGTCTCCTTGCGGGCCACATCGGCGGGGCGTCACTTGCGCGGAGATGTCCTCGATAAGGTGCAACAAGAGCCCAGAGCCAGCAGGATGCGGAGCTGCGGCAGCGGGAGTACCGGGGATCGGTGTACCCAAAAACACGAGTGCACCGAACTCCCCTCCCCGCGGCTACCAGTGAGGCGCTGCAGGAAGGATACGCATCCGCAGCAGGCCGTCGTCACCACCGGTTGCATACAGTCGGCTGTCGGGAGAGAAAGCCGCGGCTCTCACCACTCCTTCGTGGCCTTCCAACGGTTCACCGACCGGCTGCCACGTCCTGGTATCCCACAGCCTGACTATGTCGGTTGGCGTCTCTTTCTGCTTCTGGCCGCGGACTCCGGTGACTGCGGCAAGGAGTTGCCCGTCCGGGGAAAAAGACAAGGTCTGCACATGCTCCTGCTGGCACGTGAGAGGTTCGTGGATCATCCGCCGCGAGTCCACGTCCCAGAGCTGGATGTCGCACCCGGCCGTGGCCAGGAGCCGGCCGTCAGGAGAGAACGCGGTGGCTGTGACACGGTCGGCATGGCCGCGCAGTACCCCGTCGATCTTGGTCTGGGTGGGTAGATCCCACAGCTGGACAACGCCGTTCGCATGCCCGGTTGCCAGGAGTCCGTCGGTAGAGAGTGCAGGTTCGGCCGTGAGAGAGCTCGAGAAGGGCTTGCCTATCCTGCTCGGATGTTCGGCATCGGCCAGATCCCACAAACGGATCGTTCTGCCAACGGTGATGAGAAACCGGCCGTCACCGGAAAAGCGCACCAGGGACACGCCAGCATCGTGGCCGTCAAGAGGCTCGGCAACTGACATCCGGCCGGCCACATCCCACAGGCGCACCGTCCCATCGCGACTACCCGTCGCAAGCAGAGCGCCCTCCGGCGAGAAAGCGACAGTGAGGACCAGGTCCGTATGCCCAAAGAGGGGCCTACCCAACTTGTGTTGTCCCACGGTGTCCCACAGTTGGGCCGTCTTCGATCCGTGGCCGGTTGCAATCCGCAAGCCGTCCGGTGAGAAGGCCACCGCCCATACTCCGCCCGTGGCCTCTTCCATGGGAAGCAACTGCACATACTCACCGCGCCGTATCGCTGCAAGCAGGACCTGCTCGGCTAGGCCGCCTGAGGCGGCTGGGACCTCCCGCCCAGCAGTGGCTGATTCTTTACTGACCTTCTCGTCTCCCTGTAGCTGCTTCAGACATTGCCACCGCTCGCGCCACTCAGCCAGATCCGGATGCTGGATCGTCGCAACCTTGCCACTCTGGAAGGTCAGGAGGACCCGTACCAGGAGCATGTAGTAGTCCAACCTGGGCAAGTTGCCCCCACGCAGCGCGCTGCTGACCCCTGACTCGGACAGGTTCCCTCGCCGAGCCCGCTCAACGATCTGCCTCAGCGTGGGCTCTCCGCCCTGCGTCCTCAATCTGCGCAATTCTGCGGCCGCCGCGCCCAGTTCCCTTTGGAACCGGCTCTCGCCAGCTCGTACGCCGCCCTTGACCATCTGGCTCACCGCCCCTTCTCGCCCGAAGCCCAACGTTAGAAGGGGTCCAGTGCAGATTTCCGGTGATCGCCGGATCTCTGCGCAGAACAGAGCAGAACCTTGCAGATCAGGCTCTCCTCTGTTTCCTGCGGATGCTTCCGCTCCGTGGGGGCCAGCCCAGTTGCCCCAGCGAACATGTTCTGCGGCCACAACAACCGCCTCAGCCACTGCTGAGACTCAGCTCATGGAGGAAGCCATGCCGGTCACCGACGCAGCCGCACCATCCAGCCCAGGCCTCAAGAGGCAGCGCCGAAGTAACCAGCGCACGCGCCGCGCACGAAGGCTTCTTCATGAGGCCGCGCTGTGTTTCCTCCGAGGAGCAGCAACCGCAGCAGGAACTGCTGCGATGACGTATTGCACCATCTGGATCAGGACCCACCTCTGATTTTCAGTCACGACCTGCGCCGACGTAGGGCGCCAGCCGCGACAAGTGGAGCATGCCCAGGCCACCAAACCGATCGCCAGTGGAGGTCCCGCCAAGGCGGAGTCGGCATGGTGCGAGTCGAGCTTCCAGGCTGGTGTGGCGAGTACCGGAGGCACCTCAGCCCGGGTACACGCAGCTGGAAACCCCACCCGGCGAGCGGATGGTGGTCGACCTTGCATACACGGCGACGGAGTCAAGCAACTGCGGCCACCGGATCGGCCGTGGGCCCGGTGGTCTCATTCGTTGCCGTCCGTTGAGGTGCAGCCCAGCCGCCCGGAGGGCCGCGATCACAGTATGGTCGGGGCTCGCTGTCATCTACCGTTCTCCGTCGGCGCAGCCACTATGTCTCGGAGGGATCCCCGAGGGAGCGTCCGGCGTTGTCGATGAGCTCCTTGTACGTGATGACCTCAACACGGTTCACGTGCGTGTTGAACGTCCGAAGCGCTTCGTTGATCTCACGCTCCGGTACGCTTGGCTGGACGGCAGGATGGCCGATCAAAACGATGGCGCTTGCTCGACGTGTCTCGATGCCGAAGTCTTCGAAGATCTGTTGACGGTTCTCGTCCAACCCAACAAGGTAGTTGACCGCTTGGCCGACGGCATCGTGCACCTCAGCAGTAGGCACCCAGGCTCCGTGATGTCGCTTCACTAGAGGACCCTTCATGCTCATGGCCCGCTTCAACTCGACGATGTGAAGGCTTCCATCGCCGCGGATCAGAGGAATGTCGACCTCGTCACCGGACACCAACCTGCGCTGGGCCGCTTCCCCAACGAAACGACCACCAAAGATCCAGTACTGCCCTTCCAGCGCCCGTTGTAGGTCCAGCTCCGTGGCTGTGCTGTCCTCCGCCACTCTGCGCAGACTGGCCAGACGGGCCGATCGCTGCTGAAGCTGGGCTGCCCGGAGGATCATCTGGCCATCTGGATCAGCGGCTAGGAGAGCCCATGCCTCTGGTGACGCAGCAATCCGCCGAGCAGCTTCCACCGGGTCTTCGATATCGATCCGTTCCTGGAGCACACGTTCTAGCCACACCATCTGCTCCGCCCGGCCGCGGAGGAGCGAGTAGCGCCCTGGCCGGCCCTCCGGTGCTACGAGATACCGCGCGTCATGGCTGAGTGAGTTGATATGGGCCAGCAGATCATCCACATCTGCGTCGGGGTGTTGGTCCAGGAACTCGCGCCCCGCCTCAGCGACGTACTTGAAGTTAATCTCAAGCGTGCCCGCCACAAACCGCCGCAGCCGCTGGTTGCGTATGCCGTCTTGAAAGAGTCGGTATCTCTCGTCGAACTCCGGCTGCAGGATCCGTTCCTCGGCGTAATCGAGGGAGTCCTGCAGCATCCGCACAACCTCCCACTCACCAACCGAGGCTGCGCGTCCGCGCGCCTCTGCCAAGAGTTGTACGAGCGCCTTCCCGCCTCTGCGGTGGCCACCGCGTCCAGTTCTCATGTGCTGGAGCACAGAGGCGACCGCCCGCTTCACCTCGTCGTTCGCCGCCTGCTCGTGAACGTACTTGAGCTGCAGGTCCAGTGAGAAATCTGATCTGACACCCATAGGCTGAAGTATGACCGGCAGGTATGACAGTGCCTCGCGAGTCGACCCAGCATCGTGGGACATCCTCATGCTGTCGCATTTGAGGAGGTTCGTGGTCTCAGTTTTGCTCTCGTTCATCCTCGTCCGCCCGGGTTCGACCGCGCCCATCGGTTTGCTCCTCCGCTGGTCAGGACCGGTGTGAACCCCGGTGGATACCGTTCGTGAGACTTGGAAAGCGTGTTGGGGCGACCCCTCACGAGGTCGAACCTCGTATCCTCCGCCTTCGCGAAGGCCCGGGCCTTCGTCGTCCCGTGGTTGCGGCCGGATTCGAGCGGGCACCGGCTCCAGCCGTCTGCGTGGGTGGTGCCGGAGCCCGGAGAGGGTGCGGTCAGGCGCACGGAGAGGGTGCGGTCAGGCGCCCTGTCCCAGCAGCAGGCCGCCGAGTGCGGTGCGCCGGTGCAGGACTGCCTTGCCAGCGCGCTCGGCGGAGATCAGGCCGGCGCCGCGCAGGGCCGTGGTGTGGGCGGAGACCGTGGCGGCGCTGAGGTGGAGGTGGCGGGAGAGCTCGCTCGTGGTGCGCTCCTCGTCCAGGAGGTGCAGCAGTTCGGTGCGGGTGTTCCCGATCACCGTGCCCAGCGTCCGCGGGCCGGCCGGGCCGCCGGGCCGCGGCAGGAAGAGGCCGGGCCGGCCGGGTAGGTGACCGCGGCGGGACGGCTGGGGAGATCGGACAGCAGCGGCCCGCCGGACCGGTGGCAGGTCGGCAGGAGGAGGAGCCCGCGCCCGTCGAGGTGGACGTCCCTGGGCGGGCCCGGGAGCTCCCAGGCGCTGCCGTGCAGGCGGGCTCCGGGCAGCACCGAGCCGACGCCTTCGGCGAGTTGGACCGACCGGCGCACGAACTCGGCGCGGTGCAGGTCCTGCACCTGCTCCCAGAACGTGGGGCAGGGCAAGGTCAGGATCTCCCCCGCCACCCACCCCGACCTCGCCCTCACCGGCGGCGTCCGGCTCGGCAGCGCCGTCGCCCTGCGGATGTACGACGGGGCGCGCTCCCAGCAGTGGAGCACGGTCCCGCCGGGGTCCTGAGCCCCGGCCGACCGCCGGCCCCCTGACGGGCCGGCCGGAGCCGCGGTCCGCGAACGGTCCCCCGTCGAACCGGTTCTGACCTGCCGTCAGATCTCCTGGCCGCCGCCGCCCAGGCGGGTCAGCGCCTCGCGCGCCGCCAGGCGGCCGGCGGTGCGGAAGGAGTGCTCGCGGGAGTCGACCAGGTGCACCACGGTGTGGTGCAGCACCAGTGCCAACGCCACCGGGGTGCCGGACAGTTGCTCGGACAGCTCGGCGCGCACGCCCTCGGCCAGGGCGGCGTGGAAGCGCTCCAGGTCCCCGGGCTCCGGGTCGCCCCGGACCGTCGCGTCCGGGGCGGACTCGACGCGCAGGCCCTCCTCCCAGGGCTCGAAGTCCACGGTGACGATCGCGACGTCGCCCGGGCAGCTCGTCTGGTGGACGTAGCGGGCCCGTACGCCGCGGACCGGGCGGGGCGGGAAAGCCTGCTGCTCGGCGGTCACCGGGTCAGGAGTGCTCGATCTCGACGGAGGTGATCACCACGTCCTCGACCGGGCGGTCGGCCTCGGTGGGGGTGGCGGCGATGGCGTCGACCACGGCCCTGGAGGCGGCGTCGGCGACCTGGCCGAAGATGGTGTGCTTGCGGTTGAGGTGGGCGGGGGTGCCCACCGTGATGAAGAACTGCGAGCCGTTGGTGCCCGGGCCGGCGTTGGCCATCGCGAGCAGGTACGGCTTGGTGAAGAACAGCTCCGGGTGGAACTCGTCCGCGAAGGAGTAGCCCGGGCCGCCGGCGCCGGTGCCGGTCGGGTCGCCGCCCTGGATCATGAAGCCCGCGATCACCCGGTGGAAGAGCGTGCCGTCGTAGTACGGGCCCTGGCCCGGCCCGCCGGTGCGCGGGTCGGTGTACTCCCGGGTGCCCTCGGCGAGTTCGGCGAAGTTGCGGACCGTCTTCGGCGCGTGGAACGGGAACAGCTCCAGGCGGATCGGGCCCGCCGTGGTGTGCAGGGTGGCGAACCGGGCAGTGGCCACTGGGTGACTCCTCGGGTACGGCTGACGGGTGGGGCCCGTCCGGCCCGGTGCGGTGACCTGGGCCGTTCGGCTACCGCATCCTGGCACAGCCTCCGCCCGCACGGCCGAACCGGGTGGGACGATCCGGACGTCAGACGTAACAGGACGTCGAGCGAAAAGCGGGTGGTCGCGATGGTCGGTGCGGTTCTGGTGGGAGTGCTGGTCCTGGTCGTCGCGGGGTGCGGCTGCGTGGTGTGGGCCGACCGCGGCGGGCCGCCCTGGACCCGGGTGGTCGCGACCCTCACCCTCGGCGCCGGGAAGGCGGTGCGCAGCTACCAGCGCCGGCGGCCCCACCGCGTGGGGAACGGCGGCGGGGACAGCGGCGGGGACGGCGGGGACGGCGGCTGAGCCGCCGAGCCGGGAGCGGGCGGAACGCACCGCGTCCCCGGCCGCCGGGGTGACGGCGGGCGGGGACGCGCGGGGAGGCGGGCGCCCGGGGTGTCGGCTTCCGGGGTGTCAGCTCTCGGTGGAGCGGCGGCGGGCGGCCACGACCATCGCCGCGCCCGCGGCGAGGGCCGCGGCGGCGCCGCCGGCCTCCCAGCCGAGCCCGTCGCTGCCGGTGGCGGCGAGCGTGCCGGAGCCGGTGGTGCCGGTGCTGCCGGTGCCCGTGCGGGTGCCGGCCGTGGTGCCGGTGGTGCCGCCGGTGCCGGTGGTGCCGCCGCCGGTGGTGGTCTGGGTGAGGCCGGCGGGCTGGACGGTCTGCGGCTGCTGCCCGGAACCGTCGGTGCCCGTACCCGTGCCGGTGCCGTTGCCCGTACCCGTGCCGGGCTTGGCCGCCGCGGCCTCGTCCTCGGCCCTGGCCTTGGCCCAGCCCTCCTTGAGGAAGGCCAGGATGTCCGCGTAGCTGCCCTCGGAGGCGGCCAGGGCGGCCTTCTTCACCGCGGGGCCGCCGGTCTCGATGATCTGGGAGACCTTCACCCGGTTGTCGCTCTCGCGCAGGACGGGCAGCTCGACGGTCAGGAAGCGCCGCACGGCCTCGGCGTTGCCGTCCATGGCCTTCTGGGCGGCCGCGGCCGTGGCCGGGCCGGTCTCCTTGTCGGCGATGATGCGCAGCACCTCGACCCGGTCGTCCTCGAACTGGGCCTTGGCGAAACCCTCGTTGAGGAAGGCCTCGACGGCCTCGTCGGTGCCGGCGTCCAGCGCCTTGCCGGCGGCCTCTCGCACGGCCGTGCCGCCCTGGCTCATGAGCTGGCTGAGCTTGACCCGGTTGTCGTCGGCGCGCAGCCTGCGCAGCTTGGTGGTCAGGAAGTCGCGCAGCTCGGCGGCGCCGCCCTTGAGGGCCTTCTCGGCGCCCTCGCGCACGCCGCGGCCGGTCTTGGGGTCGGCGAGGAGGGCCTCGACCTTGGCGCGGTCCTCGTCCTCGGCGCGGGCGACGTACTGGCCGGTCTTCAGGAACTCGGCGATGGCATCGTCGCCGCTGTTGAGGGCTGCCCTGGCGGCGGCCTTCACGGCCGGGCCGCCGGTGCTGTAGATCTGGGCGGTCCTGACCCGGTCGTCGGTCTTGCGCTGCTCGTCGAGCTCGACCTCCAGGAAGTGGCGCAGCTCGGCGGCGCCGCCCTTGAGGGCCTTCTCGGCGGCCTCGCGCACGCCGAAGCCGCTCGCCGGGTCGGCAAGGATGCGCTGGACCTCGGCGCGGTCGCGCTGCTCCTGTCCGCTGCCGGCCCCGGGGGTGCCGTCCTCGGGGGCGGTGTCCTTGACGGAGTCCGAGCCGGTGTCGGGACCGGAGAGGCCGATCGGCTTCGGGGCGTCGGAGGCGGAGGCCGTGGACGGGAAGAGGACAGCGGGGGCCAGGACCGCGGCGGCGACGACTGCGGACACCCGGGGCAGCTTCATCGAGAGCAAACCTGCTTCGTGTGAAGGGATCATGAACGACCCACAGCATAGATCCACTTTTACGATCGGCATACCAAATAAGTGCCGGTCCTCGACCCGCCCCGACCTGCCCTGACCTGCCCCGATCTGTCCGGCCTCCCCTTCCGCCTTCCCTCTTCCGGCACCGGGCCGCACCGGGCCGCAGCGGGCCGCACCGCGCCCCCTGCCCGTCGGAGGCCGCCGCTAGGCTCTGGCGGATGAGCTTCCACCTGGTCGTCGGACACGGGCCCGCCGGGGCCGCCACCGCCCGCCTGCTGGCCGAACAGGGCCACGAGGTCCGGGTCGTCACCCGCACCGGGCGCCCCGCCGGGCCGGCCGTCCCCGGCGTCGAGCATCTCGTCCTGGACGCGAGCGACCCCGCACAGCTGGCACCGGCCGCCCGCGGTGCCGCCGCCGTCCACGGCTGCGCCGCGCCGCCGCTGCCGCAGTGGGCGCGGCTGTGGCCGGCACTGACCGCCTCGCTGTGCGCGGCGGCCGAGGACAGCGGCGCGGTCCTGGTCATGCTCGGCAACCTGTACGGCTACGGGCCGGTGACCGGCCCGATGACCGAGGACCTGCCGCTCGCCGCGACCGGCCCCAAGGGACGGGTACGGGCGGCGGCCTGGGAGCAGGCGCGGGCGCTGCACGAGGCCGGGCGGATCCGGGCGGTGGAGGTGCGGGCCTCGGACTTCTTCGGCCCCGGCGTCACCGACGGCGGCCACCTGGCGGCACGGGTGATGCCCGGTCTGCTGAAGGGCCGCCCGATCGCCGCCCTCGGCGACCCGGACACCGCGCACAGCTGGACCTACCTGCCGGACGTGGCCCGGGCGATGGCCGAGATCGCCGGCGAGGAGCGGGCCTGGGGCCGGGCCTGGCACGTGCCCACCGCCCCTCCCCTGTCGGCGCGCGCGATGGTCGACCGGCTGGCCGCCGAGGCCGGCGGCGGGCCGGTCGCGGTGCGCCGCCTGCCCGCGGCCGCACTGGCCGTGGCGGGGCTGTTCTCCCCGCTGCTGCGCGAACTGCGGGAGGTGCGCTACCAGTTCGACCGGCCGTTCGTGGTGGACAGCTCCGCGTACGAGGCCGCGTTCGCGGTGCGGGCCACGCCGCTGGAGGAGCAACTGCGGGCGACGGTCGCCTGGTGGCGCGAGCGCGCGCAGCCGTAGCACCGCACGGGCAACCCGCCTGCGCGGAAGTCACCGTGCCCGGTGGCTCCCCGGGTCAGCGGCCCGCCGGGCCTCGGGAACAGCGCGAACGGGGCGTGCGGGGCGTGCGGGGCGTGCGGGGCGTGCGGGGCGGCGAACTCGCCGTCCACGGCGGCCCGTTCGTCGCGCCTGCGGCTTTCTCCCCCCAGTCACCCGGCCGTCCGACGGGGGTCCGGGGGTGACACCGCCCGCAGCGAGTAGAGGACCGGGAGGTAGGAGTCGCCGAACGGGAACCGGTAGGTGCCGTCGGGTCCCTGGGGCAGGATGCGGCGTGCGTCGAACGCGGCCTCGGTGTGCTCGACGAGCCGGTCCACGATCAGTCCCGCTCCGGCGGCCGCCGTCACGATCTCGCCCACCGAATGCGGGTACTGCACCACTTCTTGCGCCGCCATCGGCAGGTCCGGGTCGGCGTACGTGCCCGTCACGGCCTCGCGCTGGGGCTCCCCGCCGCCGTAGGGCCAGTCGGCCACGAACGGCTCGTAGCTCGCCAGGGTCTGGAACGCCGGATGCAGGTCGACCAGCACCAGCCCGCCACGGGGCCGCAGCGCCATCGCCGCACCGCGCATCCACGCGTCGAGGTCACCGATCCAGCACAGCACCCCGTAGGTGGCGATCACGAGGTCGAACCCGTCCGCCAGGCCGGACGGCAGGTTCTGCGTGTCCGCCTCGATGAAATCGGCCACCAGACCGGCGCGCCCGGCCAGTTCACGCGCCCGGGCGATCGCCGCCGGCGAGAAGTCGACCCCGGTCACCCGGGCACCGAGGCGGGCCCAGCTCAGGGTGTCCATGCCGAAGTGGCACTGCAGATGCAGCACGTCCCGACCGGCCACCTCACCGGCCAGCTCCCGTTCGATCCCGTGGAGCGTCTGCCGCCCGGCCAGGAACGAATCGACGTCGTAGAACACGTCGTCGGGGGTCGTCCCGTGCGCCTTCGCCCGGGCGTCCCAGAGGGCGCGATTCGCGGCGAGCCCGTCGTCGAGAGACTTTCCGTTCATGTCCGCAGTCTGACAGGGCCCTTCTGCGAATCACCGTACGGGCCGGGCGCGGCGGCGGGACCGGGACCGGGACCGGGACCGTTCGAGTTCGGCCGGTGGAGCCACCCGTGAGAGCATCGGCCGGTGCGCAGACTGACGGTCCTGGGGACGTGCGGCGCCTGGCCCGAGGCCGGGCGGGGCGCCAGCGGGTTCCTGCTGGAGTACGACGGGTTCCGGCTGGTGCTGGACCTCGGCTACGCGACGTTCCCGCGGTTGCTGGAGCACTGTGCCGCCGGGCACGTCGACGCCGTGGTGATCACTCATGAGCACCCCGACCACTGCGCCGACCTCAGTCCC
Organism: Kitasatospora sp. NPDC058063; assembly: GCF_042885395.1. Taxonomy (NCBI): domain Bacteria; kingdom Bacillati; phylum Actinomycetota; class Actinomycetes; order Kitasatosporales; family Streptomycetaceae; genus Kitasatospora; species Kitasatospora sp. NPDC058063. The sequence continues at coordinate 153,561 of NZ_JBHVSD010000020.1, read as the reverse complement.
CTGTGCCGCGCACGCTACTTCGCGCAGGAGCGGGGCGCCCGCCTGCCGCTGTACTGCACCCCCGGAGTGATCGGCCGGGTCCAGGCGATGGAACCGACCGAGGACCTGCTCGATGTCTTCGACGTGCACGCGCTTCCTTCGAGTCACCGGGTGGGACCGTTCCGGCTCGATGCCGCGCTGCTGCCGCATCACGTTCCGCACGCAGGGGTGCGGTTGACCGCGCCGGGTCTGACCCTTGCCTACAGCGGCGACGCGGGAGCGGACCCCGCCCTTGCCCGGCTGGCCGCGGGAGCGGACCTGTTCATCGCCGGAGCCACCCTCCAGGGCCCGTCCGCCGACGGCGGCGACCCCCACCTGATGAGCGCCGCGGAGGCCGGGACGTGGGCGACCCGTTCCGGGGCCGAGCGCCTGCTCCTCACGCACTTCTGGCCCGGCAGCGACCGCACGCGTTCGACCGCCGAGGCCCGGAGCCGGTTCTCGGGCGAGGTGATCGCGGCCGAGGAGGGCATGGTGCTCCCGTTGTAGCCAGTGCTCTGACCGAGAACGTTCACCGGGTTGGCGGCGGTGGGGCCGGAACCGGTTGGATGAGGCGGACATCCAACGGGTGGGGGCGTGGTGGCGGAGCCGGTCAAGGTCAGGAGGCTGACCGACCAGGAGGGCCAGCAGTTACAACGGATCGTGCGCCGGGGCAGCTGCGGCAGTTCACGCTCGCCAACTCGAACCATCCGAACCACACGGTCCGGACCCGCGCTCTGCACGCCTACCTGCGCTGGCGCAACGCGAACGCCCGCCACCCCGAAGACCTAGACCGGCACGCGGACGAAACCCTCGGTCCAGTGGTCCTCATCGATGTCGTACTCTCCGATCTGGAAGCAGTCCGGCTCGTCGGCGAAGCCCGGTAGAAGACGCGCGCGGCGCATCCGCTCCTCGGCCACGGCCTCGGAGGAGTAGATGCCGAGCAGCTTGACGTCGTCGCCGTCCTGCTCGTCGATGAACACGTCCCCGTCGTCGAGATGAATCGTCTCGTCGTTGGGCCCGGCTTCGTTCTGGTGGCTGATGTGCCAGAGGGGATAGACCTTCACGGGCGCAGGCTATCCCGGGCCCAACCGGCGAACGTTCTCGCTCAGAGCACTAGAAAGCGTGGAAGGAGACCCTCCTGTCGCCCGACGGCAGCGGGGCCGGCAGGCCGGGGACGGCGATCCGTCCGGCGTACAGGCCCTCCAGGAAGGACACGGCCCCCTCCGGGTACGACCACCAGCCGCCGCCGCGGCCCCGGACCACGACCGGCCACGTGTCGGGGTCGGCAGCGGCGGTGTGCCAGAGGATCTCGTCGCCGTCCGGGGTGCCCGCCCACGCCAGCAGTGCGGGCCGCGCCCCGTCCCCCTCGCCGGTGGTGTACTCCGCCGGGACGTCCCCCTCCCGGAGGTCGTCCTCCAGGATCTCCCGGTCGGAGCGGACGCCGGAGACGAACGCCGCCTCCGAGCCGGGCACCGGGGTCGACACGAGGAGGAACTCGTCGACCGAGAAGCTGGGGCAGCGGGTCGACAGCTCACGGTAGTCGGAGGGCAGTCCGGTACCGATCCCCTCCCGGATCGCCGCCCAGTCGACGTCGCGGCCACCGGCGGCGGCGGTCAGCCCCGGGAGCCGGAGCATCAGCCGGGCGATCGTCTGCGGCACGTCCATGGCCCCACCTCCGTGATGTTCGCGCGTCCTGCCGGAAGGAGGAGAGCCGTCGGTCGGGCCCCGCGCGTGGCGACCCATCTGACTACCGCACCCGCGCCGCCGGGCGCAACATCGGCGCCCGGGCCCCGCCGGGCGGCGTTGTCGCAGGTGGGACCTAAGGTGCGGGACATGAACGTTCCCGAGGTCATACCGATCCGCCACGAGCCCGACTACCGCACGGACACCATCGGGCGGTGCGAGGGCGGCCAGTTCTACGCGACCGTCGTCGCAGCGTTCCCCGAGGGCTGGAGCGGCGACGACTGGCAGGCCGTGAAGCGCTGGCACGCCGTGCTGCACCGGTTCGACGAGGCCGGCCGCCACCTGGGCTCGCGCATCGAGTCCACCGGCACGACGGCGGACGGCGAGCGGCAGGCGGTCGACGCGGCCTCGCTGCTGCTGGAGCAGTGGCTGGACGCCCTGCCGGGGCGGCACTACCAGGACATCGCCATCGCCCCCTTCGAGGTCCGCTTCGAGGGGGCCCTGTTCGGCCTGGTCCTGGAGGTGGACGAGGACGAGGAGGACCGCGTGCACCTGGAGCTCTACCCGGACGGCCTGGGCTTCTTCGCCCCGTGGGACGGCTGCTACGACACCTGAGCGGCGGCGGCCCGCGCGGCCCGTTCCTCGCTAGGCTCGGCGGTGCCGGGGGCCGCGCGGCCCCGGGGTCTCCTGCGGGAAGGCGGGTGCGCGCATGCTCGGGTACGACGCGGACGGGTTCGTGCGGGACGGGGTGCCGCACCGGGTGGTGGCCGGGGCGGTGCACTACTTCCGGGTGCACCCCGAGCTGTGGGAGGACCGGCTGCGGCGGGTGCGGGCGCTGGGCGTGAACACGGTGGACACCTACGTCCCGTGGAACTTCCACGAACTGCCCGACGGCACCGTGGACTTCACCGGCTGGCGGGACGTGGCGCGCTTCGTGCGCCTCGCCGCCGGCCTGGGGCTGGACGTGATCCTGCGCCCGGGCCCGTACATCTGTGCGGAGTGGGAGTTCGGCGGGCTGCCGGCCCGGCTGCTGGCGGTGGACGGGCTGCGGCTGCGCTGCGCGGACCCGGCGTACCTGGCCGAGGTGGACGGCTGGTTCGACGCGCTGGTGCCCGAGCTGCTGCCGCTGCTGGCGAGCCGGGGCGGGCCGGTGGTGGCGATGCAGGTGGAGAACGAGTACGGCAGCTACGGCGACGACGCCGCCTACCTCGCCCACCTGCGCGACGGCCTGCTGCGGCGCGGGGTGGACTGCCTGCTGTTCACCACGGACGGCGCCCACGACACCATGCAGCAGGGCGGCACCGTCCCGGGCCTCCTCGCCACCGCCACCTTCGGTTCGCGCGCCCCCGAGCGCCTCGCGGTGCTCCGCCGCCACCAGGGCGAGGGCCCGCTGACCGCCATGGAGTTCTGGATCGGCTGGTTCGACCAGTGGGGCCTGCCGCACCACGTCCGCGACCCGAAGGAGACCGCCGCCTCGCTGGACGAACTGCTGGCCACCGGCGCCTCCGTCAGCCTCTACATGGCGCACGGCGGCACCAGCTTCGGCCTGTGGTCCGGCGCCAACCACTCCGGCGCCCACCCGCTGGACGCCGGCTACGAGCCGACCGTCACCAGCTACGACTACGACGCGCCGATCGGCGAGGCCGGCGAGCTGACCGAGAAGTTCCACGCCCTGCGCGAGGTCATCGGCCGCCACCTGCCCCTGCCGGACGGCGAACTGCCCGACCCCCCGCCCCGGGTGGCGCCGCAGCGCCTGGAACGGGCCGACGGGCGCGCGCCCCTGGCGCAGGCCCTGGACGCGCTGTCGCAGCCGCTTCGGCACGCGGCGCCGCTGCCGATGGAGCGGCTCGGGCAGGACCGCGGCCTGATCCACTACCGCACCCGCGTACCGGGCCCGCGCCCCGAACTGCCGCTGCGCATCGACGGGTTGGCCGACCGGGCGCAGGTGTTCGCGGACGGGCGCCCGCTCGGGGTGCTGGAGCGCAACTCCCCCGGCGCGACCCTGCCGCTGGCCACCGGGCCCGACGGGGTGGTGCTGGACATCCTGGTCGAGGCGCTGGGACGGGTGAACTACGGCCCGCAGATGGACGACCGCAAGGGCATCACCCGCGGCGTCTCGCACGGCCACCAGCGGCTCTTCGACTGGCAGATCCGGCCGCTGCCGCTGACCGACCTGTCCGCACTGCGCTTCACGGAGAATACGGAGAATGCCGAGGCCCGCGACGGCGAGCCGGCCTTCCACCGCTTCACCGCCGAACTCCCCTCCCCCGCCGACGCGTTCCTCGCCCTGCCCGACTGGGGCCGCGGACTGCTGTGGCTCAACGGCTTCCTGCTCGGCCGCCACTGCGCCGCCGGCCCCCAGCGCACCCTCTACGCCCCCGCCCCGCTGTGGCGGCCCGGCGCCAACGAACTGGTCGTCCTGGAACTCGAACGCCACGGCACCGCACTGGAGTTGCGCGACCGACCGGACCTCGGCCCGGTCACGGCCGCGCCCAGCTCGGAGTACTGACCGGCCGGGTACGCCCCCCGCGCCCAGGAATCCCCCGGCCTCTCCGGCATCACCGGTCGCGGGGGTCAGGCGTCGAAGCGATGGGTGAACGGGCGCCCGGGGCACGCGCGACACTCGAACAGGTACACACCGCCCAGGTCTCCGAGGCTCAGGTCCGTTCCCTCCCACCGGACGTCGCGGTCCTCGAGCGGAGTCCACGCCTGCCTGCAGTCGTGCTCCTCGGTGCTCCTCACGGTCAGCAGATGGTCCATCGCCGTCCGGCAGGCCGGGCACACCGGCCACTGCGGGTCCTGCCTCCAGCCGGGGAACCCACCCAGCTTGACGCCCGGCGCGGTGGACAGGTGGAACTGGTAGTCCCAGCCCGTCTCCCTCTCCACCTGCTCGAAGCGGCCCTCCAGGGCGTCCCAGATCTCGTACGGCAGGTCCCAACTCGGGTACTCCGTCACCCGCTCCGGATGGACGACGCACGGCCGCGGCACCTGCCCGTACGCGGCGTCCGCCGGCACCGGCGGCGCGGGCCGCACCTCCCCGACCTCCCGCACGGACCGTCAGCAGACCTGCGGCACGACCCACTGGCCGTCGTGACGCAGCGGGCACCAGAGCACCTGGAGCAGGTCCCGTTCCTCCGGGAAGGGCACGAGGTCCAGCACGTCCCGGCGGTGGATCTGGACGACCGCGACCATCGGCGACCCGGGGTGTTCCGGGCACTCCGGCCACGGCTCCGGCGCCGGCCAGAGCAGCGGGCCGCCCACCGAGCTGTCGCGGCACGTCGGCTCGCCCCGACGTGGATGCAGCCTCACGGCCTCCCGGCGGAACGGGGCGACCTCGGGAAACAGCTCTTCGACGTTCAGGGGGCGCGGCGGGGTTCTACGGGTCACGCGTGGACGGTACCGGGGAGCACGGCCCGGGCGCACCGGAGATTCGCCCCGGCGGCCGGCGCGGGCCGGCCGCAGCCAGCGGACGGCGGTCGGCTCTCCGCCCCGCCGGCCGGCAGGGGTGCGGCGCGGCGCGGGAAGTCGGGCCTGCCGGATTCCCGCCCCGCTCAGGGCCCGATCAGGCGCAGCGAGGCCCACAGGGCCAGGACGGCGGCGGTGAGGGTGGCGGGGACGGCGAGCAGGCCCAGGCGGGTGAACTCGCGCAGGTCCACCGGCAGTCCGCGGTCGCGGACGATGCCGCGCCACAGCAGGGTGGCCAGCGAGCCGGCGTAGCTGAGGTTGGGGCCGATGTTCACCCCGAGCAGGACCGCGAGGACGGCGCCGGGTCCGGCCGGGGCGGCCAGCGGCACCAGGGCCAGGGTGGCGGGCAGGTTGTTGATGACGTTGGCGAGGACGGCGGCCAGGGCGGCGGTGGCGAACAGGGCGGGCAGGGCGGTGCCGTCGGGGACGAGGTGGGCCAGGCCGGCGGCCAGGCCGTTGTCGACGACGGCGCGCACCACGATGCCCAGGGCGAGGACGAACGCCAGGAACGGCAGGGCGGCCGAGCGCACCACCGTCGCGGGGGTGGCGTGGCCGCGGGCCAGGGCGCGTGCGGCCAGGACGGTGGCGCCGGCGGCCGCCGCCCAGGCCGGGTCGACGTCCAGTGCGGAGGCGAGGACGAACCCGGCGAGCGTGCAGCCGACGGTGACCAGGGCGAACAGCGGCATGGCGGGGGCCGGTCCGGTCTCGGGCGCCGCGGTGGGGGCGGCGTCCAGGTCGGCGGCGAAGAAGCGGCGCAGCACCAGGTACTCAACGCCGACCGCCGCCAGCCACGGCAGTGTCATCAGGGCGGCGAAGCGGCCGAAGCTCAGACCGCTGGCGGTGAAGGCGAGCAGGTTGGTCAGGTTGGAGACCGGCAGCAGCAGCGAGGCCGTGTTCGACAGGTGGGCGCAGGCGTACAGGTGCGGCCCGGGCCGGGTGCCCAGGCGGGCGGCGGTGGCGAGGACGACGGGGGTGAGGAGTACGACGGTGGCGTCCAGGCTGAGCACCGCGGTGACCAGGGAGGCGACGGTGAACACCTGGACCAGCAGTCGGCGCGGGCGGCCGGCGGCGCTGCGTGCCATCCAGGCCCCGCAGGCGCGGAACAGCCCCTCGTCGTCGCAGAGCTTGGCCAGGACCAGGACGGCGGCCAGGAAGCCGATCACCGGTCCGAGGCGGGCGGCCTCGGCCGTGGCGTGCTCCAGCGGGACGGCGCCGGTCGCCACCAGCAGGGCGGCGGCCGGCACCGCGGCGGCGGCCTCCGGCCAGCCCCAGGGGCGGGCGACGGCGCAGACCAGGACGAGTACCAGCAGGCCTGCGGACAGGGCTTCGGCGCAGGCGGTGTTCAGGGGGGTGCTCCTCGGGGGGCGGGGACGGGTGTCCGTGCGGTGGGCGGTGCTCGGGCCCGGTTCGCGGCCCGGTTCGCGGCCCGGTTCGCGGCCCGGTTCGCGGCCCGGTTCGCGGCCCGGTTCGCGGCCCGGCGCAGCATGCCACACGGGTGGCCGGCGGGCGCCGGGCGGGTCGGCGCGCCCGGGTCGGCCCGCCCGGGTCCGTCGTGCCCAAGCGGCTCCCTGCGCCCGGCCCCGGATCGGGCCAGGTCAGGTCAGGTCAGGTCGGTCAGTCCCACCAGAAGGACCACTGGTGGGCGCCCACCAGCCCCTCGGCGTACTCGGTGAGGCTGCCGGTTCCCTGGAAGACCAGGTCGGGGCAGAAGGCGGTGTGCTCGGCGGCCAGCGGGAGCGCCTCGGCGAGCGTGGCGGGCGGCACGGGGACGCTCAGCTCCAGGGTGTCGAAGCCGACTTCGACGACCTGGGCGCCGAAGCGGCGTTCCCAGTCGGCGAGCACGGTGGCGATCCTGGCGATGTCGTCGTGGTTGGTGGGGCCGCTCCAGCCGCACACCGCGAGGGCCTGGGCGCCGCTGTCGGCCCGCACCAGGCCGAGGCGGGCGTCCTTGACGGACCGCAGCACCTCGGCCAGTTCCCGGGCCTCGGTGCCGGCGGCGCCCTCGGGGACGGTGGCGGCGGGGGCGGGGCCGGGCCAGGTGCGGCCGTAGGGGGCGAGGGCTTCGTCCAGGATCTCGGCGTCCTCGCTGACCTCCCCGTCCTCGTCCTCGTCGACCTGCTTCCACCAGGTGGCCAGCAGGGCGGCCGGGTCGTAGAGGTCGGGTACGGCGGCGTCGACCGGGTACAGCTCGCCGGACAGCCAGGGCCGGTAGTCGGGGCCGGCGGGGTCCAGCGGGGTGAGCAGCAGCGGCCACAGTCCGGTCTGCGGGTGGGCGCGGTGCAGTTGGCGCCAGAGCCCGGCGGGGGCGGGGGCGTCGCTGATCCACAGCAGCGGCTCGGGCCCGTCGTCCGCGGTGACCGTACGGCCGGGCGGCAGGTCGACGGGCAGGTCGACGGGCAGGGCGGCGAGGGCGGCGACGAGGTCCAGGTGCTCGGTCATGCGGCTCACCGTAGGGGCGGGCACCGACAACGGGCGGGGTCGCGAGAAGTCGGCCCCGCCGACTTCTCGCGCGGAGCCCCCGCCCGCGACGCCTCAGGACCAGGGCAGCCCGGCCCGCGTACGCCAGTACGCCCCGGCCGGCTCGGCCATGGTGCCGAGGGCGGCGAGGTCCTCGGGGGTCGGGCGGAGGCCGGTGGCGGCGAGGTTGGAGGCGAGCTGGTCGGGGGTGGCGGCGCCGGAGAGGACGATGTCGGCCCAGGGCTGGGCGGTGGCCGCGGCGAGGGCGAGGGCGTCGGGGGTGGCGGCGGTGCGGTCGGCGAGGGTGCGCAGCGGGGCGGTGTCGGGGCCGGTGGCGTTGCGGCCGGCGAGGCGGCCGTTGGCCATGCCCTCCTTGACGACGACGAGCCATCCGGCCGCGTGGGCTTCGGCGAGGGCGGGGGCGGCGGAGGTCTCCAGCAGGTTCCAGGTGGCCTGGACGGCGGTGAACAGCGGTCCGCCGTCCGCGGTGACGGCGAGGGCGCGGCGGATGGTGTCGGCCTGGGCGGGGCCGCTGGTGGACAGGCCCACCCGGACGCCTTCGGCGGCGAGGTCGGCGAGGCGCCGGTGCAGGGCGGGGTCGGTGAGGGCGGGGCTGTCGGGGGTGACGGAGTGGACGAGGTAGACGTCGAGGTGGTCGCCGAGCAGGGTGCGGGTCTCGTGGATCTGGCGGTCGTAGACGGCGGTGGAGTGCTCCTTGACCTCGTGCGCGGCGACTCCGTCGGTCTGCCAGTCGGCGGTGTAGGTGTAGCCCCATTTGCTGCCGACCGTCACCTCGGCCGCGGCCTCGGGGTGTTCGGCGAGCCACTGGCCGAGGAACTCCTCGGCGCGGCCGTAGGAGCGGGCGGTGTCGAGGTAGCGCACGCCGGCGGCGTACGCGGCGTCGAGCAGGGTGTGGGTGCGTTCGCGCAGGGCGTCGACGGTGCGTTCGGCGGGCAGGTCGGCGTCGCGCCCGAGGTTGATGTAGCCGGGCCGGCCGACGGCCGCCGTGCCCAGGCCGAGGCGCGCGGGGTGCGGGCGCGCGGCGGCGGGGGCGGGGATCGCGGTGGCGGCGGGGTCGGTCGGCATGGCGGGCTCTCCTCGGGCGCGACGGTTCTCACCTGGGACTTTAGCCGCGCGGTGGGGTCGGGGCGTCAGCCGGCCGCGAGGGTGCCGCTGATCCAGGGGGCGTAGGCGGGCACGTCGGTGTACAGGCCGGGGCCGCCCGCGCAGGGCACGCCGGGGGCGCCGGGGCCGGAGGTGGTGCCGACGAGTTCCCAGCGGCCGCCGCGGCCGCGCTGGATCTGGGGGCCACCGGAGTCTCCGAAGCAGGCCATGGCCCGGGGCACCCGGCTGAGCGTGCACAGGCGGGTGGGGTCGGCCCAGCCGGGGGCGCAGTCGGTGGTGGCGCCGATGCGGGTGGGCAGTTCCTGGAGGCGGTCGGGGAAGACCATCCGCTGGTAGTCGGTGGTGTCGACGACGGTGCCGAAGCCGAGCAGCCGGGTGGGGGTGCCGGGGCTGCCGGGGTGTTCGGCGACGCGGACGGGCTGCTGGGGGGCGGGGCGGTCCAGGCGGACCAGGGCCAGGTCGTTCCGGTTGGGGCGGGTGGCGCCGTCGCCGAACTCGAAGCCGGGGTGGACGACGACGCGGTCGACCCTGCGCACGGTGCCGCCGCTGTCGCGGTGGGCGCTGCCGATGCGCACGGTGCCCTTGAGGGTGACGCCGGTGTCCTCGGTGCCGACCACGCAGTGGGCGGCGGTCAGCACCCACTGGCGGTCGATCAGGGTGGCGCCGCAGGCTCCGTCGGCGAGTTGCTCGGCGCTCAGCGGGAGGGTGGCCATGAAGGGGTAGCGCTCGGTGGAGTCGCGGCCGTTGACGATGGCCGAGGCGCTCGTGCTCATGGCGGTGGCGCCGAGCGCGGCGGCCAGGGCGGTGACGGCGGCGGCCCGGGCGGCGGCGCGGGCGGTGGTGCGGACGGTCGTACGGAAGGGCACGGGTGACGGCCTTTCGGTTCGGCTGGTGCTGACGGCTCCAGCCAACCCGGCGCCGGCCCGCCGGAACACCCGGCCAGCGGGCCGCCGTGACCTGGGGGTATCCCCCGCTCGCGCCGTCGGGCTACCAGGCGGGCCGCCCGCTCTCCCTCGGCGACACCGACGGCGACGCGGGGGCAGTGCCGCGCTCGGGGGCGGTGCTGCGCTCAGGGGTGGTGCCGCGCTCGCGTTCGCGCTCGGGCCCGGTCGCGGGCCCGGACCCGGGCCAGCCCGAGGAGGAGGTGCGGACGGCCTGAACGGGCGCGGCGATCGGCGCCTCCAGCGGACGGGCGGCGCGCACCGGCGCGGCGGTCCGGGTGACGGCCGGAGTGACGGCCTGGTCCAGGCGCAGCACGAAGTTGACGTAGTCGAGCGGCTTGCCCGGCCAGTGGCAGTCGTTGCTGGTGAGCAACTGGCTGCGCAGGCCGCCGTGTTCGGTGACCGGTCCGGGGGTGGTGCGCAGGTTGGGCTGCCAGCTGCGGCCCCGCAGGTGGTGTTCCAGGGACAGCGTCCAGCTCTCCTCGTCCACCTCGATGGCGGCGCCGACCCGCCCGGCCAGCACCCGCAGCCCGTACGCGCCGCGCACGACGGCCCGCTGGTCGAAGTCGGCGCTCCTGCCGACGACGGTGATCCGCCATGCTCCGTGGAACCTGAGCACGCCTGCCTCCTGACGCCGCGGCGCCCGCTCCGGCAGAGGGCGCCCCTTCCACGTCTACGGCCCCGACCCGGCCCCCGGCTCAACGGCTGGGAGGGTGGGGCCCCGGCCCGTGACGGCCGCCGCGATCCGCCGGGCGGCCTGGGCGGGCGTGAGGTGGGTGGTGTCGAGGACCTCGGCCTCGGCGTGCAGCCAGGTGCGGGCCGCCTCGGCGTAGGGTTCGAGGTGCCTGAGGCGGAAGGAGGAGGGGCCGAGGACGGTGTCCCCCTCGATCCGTCCGCGGAGGGTCCCCTGGTCGGCGTGGAGGACGAAGTGCCGTACCGGGATGGCACGTTGGGCGAGGCCCGCACTGATCTCCCGCCAGTACCGCTCGACCAGGACGGTCATGGGCATCACCAGGGTGCCGCCGGTGTAGTCGAGCACCCGGTGGGCGGTCTCGACCACGAGCTGCCGCCACGGCGGCCAGTGCTGGAAGTTGTCCGTCCGGGGCAGCCCCGGCGTGATGTCCATGAGGGTCTCGCCGACCTTCTCGGCGTCGAACACCCGCGCATCCGGAATCAGCGGCTGCAGGAGTGCGCCGGTCGTCGTTTTGCCCGCGCCGTGGGTGCCGTTGAGCCATACGATCACGGCTCGATGTTAGGGCGTGCCTAGTCCCGCGCGGAGCCCTGGGGGCGCGGGGCGCCCGCCACGCGGCGCTCGCCGCCGTTGCGCTCCTGCCAGAGGCGGTACACCTCGACGGCGTCCTCGCGCGGCTCGTGGCGCATCGGCAGCCTGCGCTCCTGCCACGGCTTGGCGAACTCGTCGTAGAAGGTGCCCAGTTCGAAGTACTTGCGGTCGTCGACGTAGTGGGGCTCGTAGGCGTCGCGGGTGGTGAGGAAGACGACCTCGTCGGGAGAGCAGTAGTAGAGCGAGCCCAGGCACATCGGGCAGGGGTGGGCGAGCACGTAGACGGTGGTGCCGGTCAGGTGCTCGGTGCCGAGCCTGGTGCAGGCCTCGCGGATGGCGAGGATCTCCGCGTGGGCGGTGGGGTCGCCGGTCTGGGCGACCCTGTTGGGGCTCTCCGCGAGGATCTCGCCGTCCTTGACGATGACGGTCGCGAACGGGCGGCCGCCCTCGGTGACGTTCTGGCGGGCGATGTCGATGGTGCGCTGGACGAAGTCCATCAGGGCCTCCGGGGCGGGAGCGGGGGGAAGGGGCAGAGGTAAGGGACGGGGGGCAAGGGGCGGGCCGGGGTGGGGGTCCCGGCCCGCCCCCGATCGGCAGGGCTCGGCCGCAAGGGCCGGTCAGAAGGGCTTGGTCGGCAGGTACTTGCCGTCCAGGGTGATGATCGCGCGCTCGCCGCCCTCGGGGTCGGCGACCTTCCGCACGTCGAGCCTGAAGTTGATCGCGGAGATGATGCCGTCGCCGAACTCCTCGTGCACCAGGGCCTTGAGGGTCGTGCCGTAGACCTGGAGCATCTCGTAGAAGCGGTACATCGTCGGGTCGGTGGGGATGCGGTTGGGCATCGAGCCGCGGACCGGGACGGTCTGCAGCAGCAGCGCCGCGTCCTCGTCCAGGCCGAGCAGTTCGGCCACGGCCTTCGCGGACTCCTCCGGCAGCGGGTGCTGGCCGAGGACGGCGGCGGTGGTGAAGGCCACCGACAGGCCGGAGGCCTCGGCGATCCGCTTCCACGAGAGGTTCTTGCGGATCTTGGCGTCGACGGCGGCGTCGGCCAGCGCCTCGCGGGCGCTCTGGTTGAACTGGGCGTGCACCATGGCGGTTGTCCTTCTCTCTGCGAGGGGTCCACGTCACCCGGGAACGGGGGCGACGCGAGGGGGTACGGGGGGTCGGGGGGTCAGGCGGCGAGCGCGGGGGCGCCGGCGGTGAGGACCTCGACGCGGCCGGTGGGGATGTCGTAGACCCAGCCGTGCAGGGCGACCCCGCCCGCGGCGAGGACGCGGGCGACCGAGGGGTGGGTGGCCAGGTTCGCCAGCTGGGCGAGCACGTTCTGGCGGACCAGCGCGGGGACGTCGCCGTCGGCGGCGGTGCGGGCCACGGAGGCGTCGGCGTGGCGCAGCCAGGTGGCGACCGCGGGGGCGCCGCTGAGGTCGTGGCCCTCGGCGAGGGCGGTCATCGCGCCGCAGGCGGAGTGGCCGCAGACGACGATGTCCCGCACGCCGAGTGCGGCGACGGCGTACTCGATGCTGGCCGCGACGCCGTCGGCCTCGGGTGTGTGGGCGGGCACCAGGTTGCCGGCGGTGCGGATGACGAACAGGTCGCCCGGCTCGGTGCCGGTGATCAGCTCGGGGACGACGCGGGCGTCGGAGCAGCCGATGAACAGGGTGTCCGGGGCGTGGTGCGTGGCCAGGTGGGCGAAGAGCTCCGCCTTGGCCGGGAAGACGTCCCGCTGGAAACGGGCGACGCCGTCGGTGAGGTCCTGCACTGGTCACTCCCTTCGGGTGGTGGCCGGCCTCGGTGGGCCGGTGAGATCCACCATGCATGACCTGTGCCTATAGCGTCCAAGAGCTGTCGGGCATGGAAGCCATTGGTCGCATCTATAGTGTGTTCCATGGCCGCTCCCGAACTGCGTCACCTGCGCTATCTGCTCGCCGTCGCCGAACACGGCAGCTTCACCCGCGCCGCCGAGGAGCTGCACATCTCCCAGCCCACGCTCTCCCAGCAGATCAGGCAGCTGGAGAGGACCCTGGGCGTGCAGCTGCTGGACCGCACCGGCCGCACCGTGCGGCTCACCGACGCCGGCGCCGTCTACACCGACCACGCCCGGCGCGCGCTGCGCGACCTGGCCGCCGCCGAACGCGCCGTCCACGACGTCCAGGACCTCTCCCGCGGCCACCTGCGCCTGGGCGTCACCCCCACCTTCACCGCCTACCTGGTCGGCCCGCTCACCGCCGAGCTCCACGCCCGCCACCCCGGCGTCGGCCTCACCCTGACCGAGACCACCCAGGACCGCATCGAGGCCGCGCTGCTCGCCGACGACCTCGACCTCGGCATCGCCTTCGCCGGCGCCCACCCGCCCGGCCTCACCGCCACCGCGCTGTTCACCGAGACCCTCAGCCTCGTCACCGGCTCCTCGCGCGCCCGGACACTGCCCGACCCGCTACCGGTCCACGCCCTCAAGGACGAACAACTCGCCCTGCTCAGCGGTGACTTCGCCACCCGGGGCCACATCGACGGCTACTTCGCCCGCCACCGGGCCGCCCCGCGCATCACGGTCGAGGCCAACTCCGTCCAGGCCCTCACCGAGATCGTCCGGCGCACCGGCCTGGCCACCGTCCTGCCCGACGCCCTCGCCCACGACCACCCCCACCTCGCCCCCGTCCCGCTCGACCCTCCGCTGCCCACCCGCACCGTCACCCTCCTGCACCGCGAGGGCGCCTACCGCAGCGCCGCCGCCCGCGCCTTCACCCGCCTCACCCGCGACCTCGTCCACACCCGCGGCTACCCGCCGGCCCCGTAGTCCGCACGGCGCCCCGGCCCCTGACGGGCTCTCGGCAAGCGGCGGGCGACACCGGCCCGGTCAGCGGCGGGCGGCGGCGGCCAGGGAGCGGAGCTGGACGTGGACGGCGGCGGGTTCGGTGCCGGTGAGCGCGGCGATCTCGGCGGCGGACAGGTCGAGGACCAGGTGCAGCAGCAGGACGTCCTGCTGGGCGGCGGTGAGGTGGGCGACCGGGCCCAGCGGCCGGGGGCCGGCCAGGGTGCAGACCCGGCGGCGCACCGCCTGCCAGGCATAGGCGGCCGGGCTGGCGGTGGACAGGGCGTCGAGCCAGTGGCTGCCGAGTTCCTCGAAGGCGGCGCGGACGGCCAGGGGCGCGTCGGCGGGCGGCAGGAGCAGTTCGGCGTAGTCGAGGTAGTGGCGCAGGTGCAGGTCGTGCAGCGCCCACAGGCCCAGGGCGGGCCCGGGGGCTGCCGATCGGCGTCGTGGTGTCGGCATGGTGGTGTCCCGAGGTGGCGCGGGTGGGTGCTGGTCCGCGGCGGGTGCCCGGTCCGCGGCCGGGGCGCGGGTGGCGCGTCCCGGCCGCGGACCGGGTCACACGAGCACCGACGGGTTGTCGTCGGTGCCTTCGCGGCCCGCCGCCGCGGGGTGGCCGGGGCCCTCGCCCCGTTCGGCGGCGAGGCTGGTGCGCAGGGTCGCCCACAGGCGGAACAGGATGTCCGTCGGGGTGCCGGCGCTGGAGGACTGCATGGCCCGGACGAACTCGCTGTGGTACGTACGCGAGTTGACCGGCAGCGGGGTGCGGGCGTTGTTCGTCCGGTCCCAGGCCGCCGCCCACAGGGCGCGGCGGGCCTCCTTGACCCCGCAGACCTCCATGTAGGCGAGGAAGACGGGTTTGCGCAGCGGGGCCTCGCCCTTGAGGACCAGGGCCAGCGTGCTGGAGGGCAGGCGTCCGCCCCGGTCGCGGGCCCGGCGGTCCAGTTCCCGCAGGGATGGCCAGTCGGCCTTGCGGCGCATCTCGTGCATCGCCCGGCGCAGGTCCGCGAAGGAGTCGACCTGCTGGGGGTCGACCCGCCGGGGTGCGCGCAGCCGCCGGCTGCCCGAGGGGCGCGGCACGTGGGCCCAGTAGTTGGCCTGGACCCACTTGCGCCGGGCGGTCTTGAGGTCGCCGCCGCATTCGCGCACGACGGCCTCGACGACCTTCCAGCTCGGTACGGAGCGCCCGCCGGCGGCCCGTTGCAGGGTGGTGGGGTGGTAGTTGGTCCGAGCGGCGAGCTGACGGTACGTCAACCCGGCCTGCTCGCGCTGCTCCCGCAGCCAGACGGCCAGCCGGCCCAGCGCCGGCTCGGTCGCCCCGATCGGATTCTCTCGGCGTCCCATCTCGGGCAGGCGCTCTTCCTAGGCCCGCTCCCGTCGGAGCCTCGCGGCCAACAGGCATCCGCCCGTGGCCAGTTCGAGCGCGGCCCCGGCCGACATGCCCGTCGCCACCAGGGCGGCGGCCAGTGCGACCGTCAGGACGACCACGACGACGACCACGGCCGCTTCACCGGCCGCGAGCGGCCGGTACGGGCGCGGGCGCGGCGGTACCGGTTGCGCCGCCGCGCAGTGGGTAGGGGTGTGGGCGCGCTTGTTCCGCTTCCTCGTCATCGAGGAGTCCTCCATATCACTGTCCACTCCAACTGGCGGGCACTTGTGCGGTTGGCGTCGCACTGTGTGCCCGGTGGGCACACACTCTGTCAGGCGTACGGGTGAATCCCAATCGGTTCGGTGAACATCGCGAAGATTGATGCGCCACGGTCCCGGCCCCTGGCCGCAATCTCGTGAACGCCCTATCAGAAACGCACAGTTCAACGAACTGAAACCGGATTTTGATGCGCCTTTGTGCAGCATGCCCTTGTGAGCCGTCCTGGCTGGATGTGACGATTTGCAGCGGCGTCACCCGGACCCGCGGGTCCGGAACCCGGGGCGCTGTGCACTCCAACAACTCGGGAACATCGGCAGCGGGCCGTGTTGGCGCATGGGTCCGCCCGAACAGCAGAGACCGCCCGGCCCTGGTGGCCCGAGCGGTCTCTCTGCGTTCCGGCGGAGCTCAGTGGGCGGGCGTCGGGTCGTGACCGGTCAGCTCGCAGCTGGCCGCCCACAGCCGCGCGGCGGTCGCGGTGTCGGCCAGGTGGTCCCAGAGCGGCTCGGTCCTGGGCGTGCCGCGCAGCCCGAACGCGCGGGGGCTCCACAGCTGACCGCCGCGCACGGCCGGGTCGAGCACGGCCCGGACGGCGGGCCAGGCGGCGGCGTCCTTGCCCTGGACGACGAGCCCGAGCGGCAGGTGGCGCAGCCGCTCGCCGGTGGTGCGGACGTGGACGGGCGGGCGCGAGGGGGTGAGGGAGTCGAGCGCGCCGCCGGGGTGGACGAGCACGCTCAGTGTCGTGCTGCGGGCGGCGCGCAGGCGGCGGTCGAGTTCGAGGGCGAAGAGCATCTGGGCCAACTTGGAGCGCGCGTAGGCGCGCTTGGGCCGGTAGTCGCGGGTGCTCTGGAGGTCGTCGAGGTCCAGGCGTTCGGACTTGGCGGCGAAGCTGCCGGTGGTGACGATGCGGCTTCCGGGGGCGGCCGCGAGCAGGGGTGCCAGGTGGTGGGTCAGCGCGAAGTGCCCGAGGTGGTTGGTGGCGAGCATCAGCTCGTGGCCGCCGGCGGTCTCGCGGCGCGGCGGGTGGTCGAGCGCCACGCCGGCGTTGTGGACGACCGCGTCGAGCCGGTCCAGTCCGAGCGCGTCCACGGACGGGCCGAGCGAGGCGAGGTCGGCCAGGTCCAGGGGCAGGTGCTCCACCCTGGCCCCGGGGACGCGCGAGCCGATGGAGGCGATCGCCGCTTCGGCCCTCGCCCGGTCACGGCTGCCGAGGACGACCGTGGCCCCGGCGGCGGCGAGCTGCTCGGCGACGAAGTACCCGATGCCCGCGTTGCCGCCGGTGACCAGGACGTTCCTCCCCTCGGCGCGGGGCAGCCGGTGGACGTCCCACGGCGAATCCTGGCGCCGGGCCTGGAACTGGGCCTGGCGCTGGGACTGAGGCTGGCGCTGGGACTGGGACTGGGGCTGGGAGGGCATGGCGGGCTCCTGGAACTCGGCACGGTGATCCGGCGGTACGGGCGGACCCGCGCATCGCAGCCGGTCCCGCCCGGTTCCCAGGCTCCCTCGGGCCACTCGCATCCCACCGGCAGCTCACCGTCCTCACTGTCGGCCCACCGGCACCGGGCACACCCGAGGCGAGGGGCGGGGCGCCCCGTGGCGCGCCCCTCCCCTCGCCGGCCGGTCCGGCTACTCGCGGGGGCGGCCCAGCAGGGCGGCCGAGCTCGGGTCGCCGACGCGGGTCGCCACCGCCCCCTTGAGCACGGTCAGTGCGGCCGGCAGCGCCGCGACCGCCGCCGCCTTGAGTGAGCTGATCGACGTGAGGTCGAACCTGTCGGCCAGCAGCAGGCCGAGGAACGCCGCGGCGTACGTGGCGACGGTGCGCTCGACCAGATCGAGGATGAACTTCCGCATGGTCAGGACTCCTTCGCGGTGGAGGCGGTGAGGTGCCGGTCTGTGCGCGACGGTCGCGCGGGCGTCGGGGTCGGCGTTCGGAAGGCATGCGGCAGGCGCCGTCGGGGAGTTGCCGCCCCTCATGTACACGTTCACGCCATCGATTCCGACGACGGTCCCGGCGGGCGATTCCGGCGGGCGATTCCGGCGGCCCCGCGCCGTACACCTCATCCCAGCGGGGTGCTCAGCTCCATGGCGCGCAGGGCCGCCGTCAGGGCCGGTGCGTCGCCGACGTCCAGGGCCGTGTCCGTCAGCTTGATGACGTGCTCGTCGCCGTGCGCCAGCGCCCGCTCGAAGACCTCCTCGGGGGTGAACGCGCCGGGCGGGACGTACCCGGCCGGTGCGGCGGGCGCGTACATCGCCGTCACCGCCGCCGAGGCCGTCCAGGCCGCCCGCAGGCTCGCCGGCCACAGTGCCCGCGGGAGCGCGGGCAGCGTGCGCAGCACGGCGTTGGGGGCCGTGGCCGCGTGGACGAGCATCGTCTCCTCGCCGTGGCCGTGGGTGGCGTAGCGGTGGGTCGCCGCCCGGACCAGTTCGGCGAGGCGGCCGGGCACCTCCCCCGGAAGGGGTGCCTCGGCCCCGGCCCACACCGGCAGGGCCGTGACGCGGCCGAGCCTTTCCGGGAAGCCCCCGTCCCGGACGTCGACGGCCGGCACCGCGTCGAGGGCGGCGGCCGCGGAGGCGGCGCCCGGCAGGCGGGCGGGCACCGCGACGCTCCGGTGGCGGGCCGCCCAGTAGCCCAGGCCGTGGGCGAGTTCCGCCAGGCGCGGCCCGGTGGCCTCGCCGGCCAGCAGCGTGCGCACCGCGTGGCCCACCCGGATCACCGGGTGCGTCGACCCGCCGTACAGGCCGGGCAGCAGCCGCGGCCACCACCGGGCCAGCACCTCGCGCCAGGGGCGCTCGGCGACCTCCCGCTCGAAGTGGCCGATCCAGTCGGCCGCACGCCTCGGATCGCCGAGCGCCGTACGCCAGTTGGTGTCCGTCACCGGCTCGACGCGGGGCGGGAGGTCCTCCAGCTTGCGCGCGTAGAGGTCGAGCCAGCGGTGCACCGACGGCGCCTGTCCGCGGGCGGTGAGGGCCTCGACGGCCATCGGCGCGTGGTTGGTGAGCCGTCCGAGCCGCTCGGGCCCGCAGGCGTGCAGTCGTTGGAGCGCTTCGTCCAGAATCCCTGTCGTGTCCACGGGAAAGGACCGTAGGCGGGACGCCGGGGCGGCGTAACGGGCTGGAGTCCTAGGCCCGGCGCGGGCTCCCGGGCCGGGCCCCGGTCAGCCGGTGGGCGTGCCGACCCGGTCGCGTTCGAGGGCGGACCGCAGGGTCGACAGGGCCTGTGCGACCGCCGCCAGCGCGGGGGCGTCGAGGGCGCCGCCGAGCAGCTCGGCCAGGCCGCCGGTGTAGGTCCGCTCGGCGTCCCGGACGAGCCGCGCGCCGGCGTCGGTGAGGTCCAGGAGCGAGGACCGGCGGTCCGAGGGGTTGGGTCGGCGGGCCGCCCATCCCTGCTTCTCCAGGCGGTCGACGCCCTTGCTGGTCGCGCCGACGCCGATGGCGAACTCGGCGGCGATGTCAGCCACTCGGCAGCCCGGGTGGTCGCGCAGGTAGCCGAGGAACTCGTACTGCGAGAGGACGATCCCGTGCCGCTCGCGCAGGCGCTCGCCGAGGTCGTTGTAGAGGCGTGTCTCGCACCGGACCAGGTCGGCGAAGAGCCCGGGGAGCCCGGCCCCGGCACGGTCACCGCTCGATGTATATTCCACGGCATATAGTGTACCGGAAGCTACTTACGGCAGGAGCACGCCCATGAGCAGGGAGCAGCGCATCCGGGTCGACGGGATCCTGCGGCAGCAGGGCCCCGCGGGGCCCCGGTCGGTCGAGGAGGTCCGGGCCGGATTCCGGGAGCTGATGGCCCGGATGATCGTGCCCCACGACAGCATCCGCACCGCCCCGACGACGCTGGGCGGCCGCCCCGCCCTGCGGGTGGAGCCGGTCGGCGGGCCCGGCACGGGAGAGCGGGCTGCCCCGGGCGCCGCCGGGACGATCCTCTACTTCCACGGCGGCGGCTGGGTCTTCGGCTCGCCCGGAACGGCCCTCTCCCTGACCGGGAACCTCGTGGCCAGGACCGGCCTCGGGGCGTACTCGCTGGACTACCGGCTCGCCCCCGAGCACCCCTTCCCGGCCGCGATCGAGGACGCCCTGAGCGCCTACCGCGCCCTGCTCGACCGGGGCGAGGACCCCTCGGCCGTCGTCTTCGCGGGCGACTCCGCCGGCGGTGGCCTGGCCGTCACCACCTGCCTCGCCGCGCGGGACGCGGGCCTGCCGCTGCCCGCCGCCCTGCTGGCCTTCTCCCCGGGCCTCGACGCGACCCGCAGCGGCGCGAGCATGGAGACCAGGGAGGGCGTCGACCCCGTCTTCACCCGCGCGGGCCTGGAACGCACCGGAGCCATGTACCTCGCCGGGGCCGACCCGCACCAGCCGCTGCTCAGCCCGGCCGTCTGCGCCGACCTGACCGGCTTCCCCCCGATGCTGATCCAGGTCGGCGGCAACGAGATGCTGCTGGACGACTCCACCCGCCTGGCCGCCCGGGCGAGCGCGGCGGGCGTGGACGTCGTCCTCGACGTCACCGCCGACGTGCCGCACGTGTTCCAGGCGTTCGCCGGCGTCCTCGACGAGGCGGACGAGGCGCTGGACCGCGCCGCCCTGTTCCTGCGCCGGCGAGTCCGCGCGGCAGCCGCCCCACGAACCAACGGCACGGTGTAGCAAGCCGGTTCGGCCCCGACCGCGGGGCCGGGCGGGGCCGAGCGGCCCGGGGCCCGGCCCCCTCCCCCGGGCGCCGCCCGGTCCCGCGTGGACACGGTCCGGGGAGCCGTCGAGGATGGATGCCGCAGGCGTCCCGCCGGGCGGGCGAGGAGGAACGATGGATCCACCGCACACGGCCCGGGCCCGTCGCCCGGCGACCGCCCGGGGGCCTGCGGGCCCGCGCCGACTGCGGTTCGACGGCTGGATCGCCGGCATCGGCACCGCCTCCGGCACGCGCGTGGTCGTGGGCCACTGGGCGGCCTCGCCGTTCGGGCCGTTCTCCGACGTCATGGTCGAGCACGCCGACGGGACCCGGATCCTGCTGGCGCCCACCGAGGGGACGGCGGAGTTCATCGCCGGCACGTACGCCTTCGACCGGGTGCGGGTCGTACCGGTCGCGGTGCAGCGGGGCGCGACGCGCTGGCGGGTCACGGCGGGCCCGCTCGACCTGCGCTTCACCACCGGGCGGCGCGGCGTTCTGGGGCTCGCGCTCAGGGCGGTGCCCGGGCCGATCGCGGCCCGGCCCGGCTGGACCGCGGTGACCGACCCGCTCGCCCGGCTCCTGCTCGGCGTGCGGACCCGGGGCACCGCGGGCCGGGGCCGGCGCGAGTGGTACGGCGTCCGCGACCTCCACGCGGTCACCGCGGTGACCGCCGTGCTCGACGGCCGACGGCTCGGCCCGCTCGCACCGGTCGCACCGGTGCGGTTCGGCTTCGGTTCCACCCCGCGGCGGCCCTCGCTCGTCCGCGTGACGACCACCGTGGCCACGCGCTGACGGCGCCGACGAGCGATGACGCGCGATCACATGGGCGTCCGTTCGCTCAACTCCGTGGACCCGCCCGGGTCGTGGCGGATACCGTCGGGCCATGAAGGAACTGATCCGCCGGAGGTGGCCGCTGCCGCTGGCGGGCGCGGCGCTCGCGCTGCTGGTGTTCGGCCTGAGCCTGTCCGGCATGCTCGCGCAGCACCGGGCGGCGGACCGCATCGACGCCTCGCCACTGCGCGTGGACGCCACGATCAGCGCCGAGCGGAACAGGGAGAAGAGCGGGGTGGAGCGCACCCTCACGTACCGGGTCGGCGAGCGCGAGTACAGTACGACCTCGCTCAAGGTCGGGCGCGCCGTCGCCCACCCGGCCGTCGGCGTGACCGTTCCCCTGGAGGTGGCCGCGGACCACCCGGCGACGGCCCGCGTGCTGGGTACCCACTACCCCGACGACGACATGCCCGACACCCAGTTGCTCATCGCGACGTTCTCCGCCATGGCCCTGCTGACCTGCCTGTGGTTCGTCGTCACCGGCGTGCGAAGCCGCTCCCGTACGCCGTCCCCGGCCCCCGGGGACCGGCCCGCGGAACCCGCGAGCCCCTGAGCATGCGCGGGCCCTCGCGAACGGGTCGCCGTACGGACGCGGCCCGGGCCTACCGGGGCCCGTGCGGGCTGCCGATCCGCAGCAGATTGCCGCTGCGGTCGACCAGGGCGAACTCCCGCATCCGGTAGGCGGTGTCGGCGGGCGGGGTCAGACGGCTGCCGGTGGCCGGGTCGGTGGGCACGCCGAGCCGGGCCCAGTCGCGGTGCAGTGCGTCCGCGTCCCGCACCTGCAGGTAGCAACCGGCGGCGGTGGACAGCGGGTCCACCCCGGGGTCGTGGCGGAAGTGCAGTTCGACCGTGCCCCGGACGAGGATCAGGTAGCCGTCCTCGCCGTCCCAGCGCCCGCGCGGCTCGAAGCCCAGGCGGGCGTAGAACTCCTGGGTCTCGTCCAGGTCCCGGCTGGGCAGGACCGGCACCGCGTACTCGTCCATGACGCCACCGTAGGTCACGCCGCCGACGATCGCCCCGCCGCCGGGGCGGTGGGGCGGCGGACCGGTGGCCGCTGCGGCCCGACTGCCCCGAATCGACCCGGCGGCCGACGGTGGACGGTGGACGGTGGACGGTGGACGGTGGACGCGCTCGGCAACCGGGCGGGCACGGAGGGGAGTTGAGTACGGGCGCGGATTGCGGGGCCGGGTGCGGGCGGGACAGGGTGTGGGGCGCAGACGCGCGTGCGACCCGAGAGGACTCCCTGCTGGTGAAGAAGCTGCTGAAGGACGTGGCCACGAGCCTCGTCCATCTCGTCGTCATGCTGGTGAACCCGGTCCTCAACGGTGTGCAGTCGCTGCGGGCGATGCACTGGCCCACCGAGCGGCGCAGGCTGAAGCTGATCGACTCGCCGGCGGCGCGGGCGGCCCGGGCGGCGGAGCGGGAGCGGATCCGGGGGCTGGTCGAGGCGCTGGGGGCGGTGGAGGGGGTCGAGCACGTGCTGACCCAGGTCCTGGACCAGTCCACCCTCCCGTCCTCCTACGGCCTGGACCACCCCCGGGACACCCTGCTGGTCTGCCGGATCTACGCCCGCGCCTACTTCGTCGTCCGGGAGGACGCCGGGGACGTCCTCGACGTCCTGCGGCGGATCGAGGCGGCGGACGTGGTCCCGTGGCAGGCCCACGGCCAGGGGCCGGACCCGGCCGGCAGCCTCGACCACGCGCTGCGCTGGCACCGCGACGGCGGAGTCGACGCCGACGGCTGGCGGATGCAGTCCCCCTGCCTGTCCAGCCCCGGCGCGACGCTGACCTGGGACCGGGACGGCATCCCCCACCGGGACCCGATCCCGGCGGGCCCGTACATCAACCGGCTCTACGTGTTCGAGCAGACGCCGGCGGACGTGGACGCGGCGCAGCTGCTGAGCGAGGTCCGCGCGGACGGGCGGGGCGTGGTCCTGGAGCTGGCGTTCGGTGCGAACTGGGTCGGCTACTGCCAGTACCACAAGGTGGCGCGCGGCGGCTTCCTGGGACGCGGGCGGCTCTGAGCCGGGGCTCCGGGGGCAAGGGCTCTTCGGGCAGCGACCGGGCGGCGCCCGGAGCGGCCGGGAAGGCCGCCCGGGCGCGCCTCACCCGTTCAGCCGCGGCTCAGCACTGGGGCCGGCGGCCGTGGTTGGCCCCGCGCCTGGCCCTGGCCTTCTTCTTGCGGCGGCGCTTCGACGACATGGCCACTCCTCTCGCGACCGGGACGCTCCCGGGCTACCACCGTTCCACACCCGGGCGGGCCCGGCCCGTCGAGCGGACCGGAGCCGTCGGGCGGCGGTGTGCGGGGCTCAGGCGCCGTCGCCCGCCAGGGCTGCCCGCCAGGCCGGGCTGTCCACGTAGTGGTTGTCGAAGCGCTCCGCCGAGGCGGCGATCGCGCCCGGGTCGCTCTCGCCGCGCATGACGCTGCCCAGCAGGCGCAGGTAGTCGAAGCGGTCCATGCCGGGGGTGAACACGCACAGCACGTCGGCCTCGGCGCCGGGGGCGGCGGCGAAGGCGTGCGGGGTGTGCGGGGGCACGGCG
This sequence comes from Kitasatospora sp. NPDC058063, assembly GCF_042885395.1. Lineage (NCBI taxonomy): Bacteria > Bacillati > Actinomycetota > Actinomycetes > Kitasatosporales > Streptomycetaceae > Kitasatospora > Kitasatospora sp. NPDC058063. The sequence continues at coordinate 130,111 of NZ_JBHVSD010000020.1, read as the reverse complement.
AGGAAGTCGCCCGCGCCCAGCACGGAGACCTCCTCGCCGACCAGCACCCGCAGCGAACCGCTGATCACGAAGAACAGCTCCCAGGCCCGGGTGTGGAAGTGGGCGGGTGCTCCGGGGGCGCCGGCGGCGAAGGTGGAGCGGTAGACCGTGAAGCCGCCCTCCTCCGGGGCCGAGTCGGCCAGCAGGGTCATGGTGGAGCTCGGGTCGGTGCAGGTCTCGGCCTCGGCGCAGCGGGTCAGGACGGGGGCGGCGGTGGTCTTCGTCGTCGTCATGTGACCAGCCTATGGGCGGAAAGACCGCCGATCAGGTGGCAATCGGCGATCGTTTCCATGGGTCAATTCCGTCCTTCAACCGGGCCCGTACCGTCCTGCCGTACCGTCCTGCGGGGGCGGTCAGTCGGGGAGGTTGCCGTTGCCGCCCAGGTTCGCCACCATGCGGCGCAGCACGTTGATCGTGGTCACGAACTCGTCGGTGTCGATGCCCTGGTGGGCGCGTTCGCTGATCCTCAGGTTGCGTTCGCGGGCGCGCAGGCGGCCGGCCTCGCCCTCCTCGGTGAGGGTGAGGGCGCCGTCGGCGTCCTCGGTCAGCCAGCCGCGGGCGATCAGGTCGTCGTAGACGGTGTCGAAGGCGGTGTTCTGGTCGTCGTAGGGGGTGAGCCGCTCGGTCAGGGTCGTGCGGGTCCATCCGCCGGGGCGACCGGCGGCGTGGTTGAGCGTCCACCAGTGGGGCTGGGTGAGGTCTTCCACCGCCAGTTGTTCGCGCAGGCCCTCCACCACCAGGCGGCGGTAGACCTCGCCGGTCCATGCCCCGATGGGCTGGGCGGCGATGATCTGCGGTTCGTAGGTCTTGATCGTCATGTCCGGTGCTCCTTCGGCCGATCGACGATCGACTGATCGTCAGGACGCGACCGACCGTAGGACCTCAAGCCGACTTGAGGTCAAGGCGGATCGGCGGGCCGGATCCCCGGTGGTGGCCAACTCCCTTCTAGGCTGGCCGACATGAAGACCGCACCGGCGCTCGCCACCGCCCTCGCCCTGTCCGCGGCCACCGTGCTCACCGCAGCCGTCCCCGCCTCCTCGGCGCCCTTCGCCGCCCCCGCCTCCTCCGCTTCCTCGGCCTCCTCGGCCGCCCCCGCTTCCTCGGCCGGCGCCGATCAGCTGGAGCCCTACCGCCGCCAGCCGCTCGCCTGGGCCGCCTGCCAGGAGCCGCAGTTGGCCGCCGCCGGCGCCGAATGCGCCTCCCTGACCGTGCCGTTGGACTACCGCGAGCCGCGGGGCCGCACCCTGTCCCTGGCCGTCTCCCGGATCAGGTCCGCGGACCCGGCCAAGCGCCGGGGCGTCCTGCAGACCAACCCCGGCGGCCCCGGCGATCGCGGGCTGGACATGCCGGTCGCGCTGCGGGAGCAGCTGGCCCCCGGGACGGCGGCGGCCTACGACATCGTCGGCATGGACCCGCGCGGGGTCGGCGCCGGCGGCCCGGACTGCGGCCTGACCCGCGGCACGTGGCTGCGCTCGGCCGGCACCGGCCGGGCGGGCTTCGAGCAGGCCTGGCGCCTGGCCAAGGCCGACGCGGACGCCTGCTGGAACAAGTACCCCGATCTGCTGCCCCACCTGACCACCCGCAACACCGCCCGGGACGTCGACGTGCTGCGCGCGGCGCTGGGCGAGCAGCGGACCTCCTTCTTCGGGCAGTCCTACGGCGCGATGCTGGGCGCGGTGTACGCGCAGCTGTTCCCGCAGCGCGTCGACCGGCTGGTGCTGGACAGCGCCCTGGACCCGGCGCGGTACGGCATGGGGGCGTTCCAGGACATGGCCGGCGCCAACGAGCGTGCCCTGGACGACTTCGCCGCCTGGGCCGCGCCGCAGGACGGCGCCTACCACCTGGGCGCCACCCCGGCGGCGGTGCGGGCCACCGTCGAGCAGTTGGCGCGCCGGGCCGAGGCGGCGCCGATCGCCGTCGACGGCTTCCGGCTCGACGGGGCGCTGCTGCCGGTGCTGCTCGCGGTCTGCCTGAGCGACGACCGCGACGGCGCCCTGTGCGCGGACGTGCTGCGCCAGTTGCTGGACGCCGCCGACGGCCGGCCGGTCCAGGCGGGCCCGGCCCTGCACCAGCTGCTGACCGTGCTCCTCGCCCCGGGCCCGGAGGCCGGCGCCGGCCTGTCGTCCACCCTCGGCATCCTGTGCGACGACGTGGCGATGCCGCGTTCGGCCCCCTGGTACCGCGACGCCGTCGAGCGCTCCCGCGCCGCCGAACCGGTCTTCGGCCCGGTCTACAACGCCCCCGTCCCGTGCGCCGCTTGGCGCAGCGCCCCGCTGGAGCCGCCCGTCGAGGTCCGCAACGCCGTCCCAGCCCTCCAGCTCCACGCCACCGGCGACACCCACGCGACCTACCGGGGCGCCCTGGCGCTGCACTCCCGTCTGCCCGGCTCCCGCCTGGTGACCGTCCCGGGCCGCGTCCACACCCTCTACCTCAACGCCTACAGCCCGTGCGCGAACGCGGCGGTGGACGCCTACCTGTCGACGGGGGCGCTGCCGGCCGCGGACACCGCCTGCTGAGCCGGCGCCTGTTGCACAGCGGTCCCCTTCGCCCGTTCCTGGGGTTCCGCGTGGGCGGCTTCCGCCCGACCCTGCAGTCCCGGCCCCGCCATCCGGCCGTCCTGCTCCTCGGCGGCCCGGCGGTCAGTGCCCTGACCGCCGGGCTCGCCCTGCGCCGCTAACCGGCGCCCTCGCGCAGGATCGCCTCGAAGGCCGCCACCGCCGGGGCCACCCGCTGCCCGCGCCGCGTCGCCGTGTACACCTGCCGGACCGGGGTGTCGTCCGGGTGCAGGGGGACGAGGGCGATGCCGGGGCGGCTGACGCGGGCGGCGAGGGAGGGAATCAGGGTGGCGCCCAACCCGGCGGCCACCAGGCCGAGTTTGGCGGTCCAGGCGGCGACGGTGTACTCGATGCGGGGCTGGAACCCGCTGCGGACGCAGGCGGCGAGGAGGGTGGATTCGGCGTGGCGGCGGGCGGCGATCCAGGGTTCGTCGGCGAGTTCGGCCAGTCGCAGTCGGCGGCGTCCGGCGAGGCGGTGCCCGCGCGGGAGGGCGACCAGCACCGGGTCGTCCATCAGCGGGCGGAAGTCGAAGCGGTCGCCGTCGTCGGCGGGTTCGGTGTACGAGGCGACGAGGGCGAGGTCGACGGCGCCCTCGGCGAGCAGGTCCAGCAGGTGCGCCGCCAGCCCCTCGGTGAGGCCGATCTCCACGTCCGGGTGTGCGGCGCGGAAGGCGGCGAGGGCGCCGGGGACGAGGTCGGCGTTGGCGCTGTCGAAGGCGCCCACCCGCAGCCGTCCGGCGGTGAGTTCGGTGAGGGAGGTCAGGTCGCGCCGGGTGGCGTCGAGCCGTTGCAGCATCGCCTCGGCGTGCGGCAGCAGGGCACGGCCGTGCTCGGTCAGCCGTACGCCGCGCGCCAGCCGGTCGAACAGCGGCGTGCCCAACTCGCCTTCCAGGGTGGCGATCTGGCGGGAGATCGCGGACTGGGTGTAGCCCAGTCGCTCGCCGGCGGCGGTGAAGGAGCCCAGGTGGGCGACGGTGCGGAAGACGTCCAGCCAAGCCATGTCCATTGCGCATGACTACCATGCCGGACATTCGCTTGTCGCCTGGCTCGTGGCTGCCTAGCGTGGCGGCCATGAAGAAGATCGCTTTTCTGGGGCTGGGCCGGATGGGCCTGCCGATGGCCCGCCGACTCGCCGCCGCCGGTTACCCGTTGACCGTCTGGAACCGCTCCCCCGGCCGCGCCGGGGACCTGGCCGGGGCCACCGTGGCCGCCACCCCGGCCGAGGCCGTGCGCGGCGCGGACGTCGTCGTCACGATGCTGTCCGACCCGGCGGCCGTCGCCGAGGTGGCCGGGCGGTGCGCGGCGGAACTGGCCCCGGGCACCCTGTGGATCGACATGTCCTCGATCGGCCCGCGGGCCACCGCCGACCTGCGCGCCGGGCTGCCGGACGGCGTCGCCCTGGTGGACGCCCCGGTGCTGGGCAGCACGGGCCCGGCGGCCACCGGCGGCCTGACGGTCCTCGCGGGCGGCGAGGACGCCGACCTGGACCGCGCGCAGCCGGTCCTGGAGCAGCTGGGCCGGGTACGGCGCTGCGGCGGCCCGGGCTCGGGCGCGGCGCTGAAGGTGGTGGTGATCGGCGCGATCGTCGCCTGCGTCACCGCCCTGGGCGAAGTCCTGTCGGTGGCCGAGGAGTTGGGCGTGCCGCAGGAGCAGGCGCGGGAGGTGCTGTCGGCCGGGCCGCTCGCGGGGGTGGCGGCCCGGGCGTTCGGCACGGGGTCGGACTTCCCGGTCCGGCTGGCCGCCAAGGACCTCGCCCTGGCGGGCGGCGGCCCGGTGCTGGCGGCGGCCCGCGAGGTGCTGCTGGCGCACCCGGAGATCGCCGAGCAGGACCTGTCGGCGGTGCCGGGGGCGCTGCGGCGCGGCCGGTAGGGCGGCCCACCGCCCCGCGCACCGGGGCGCCGGTGCGCGGGGCGGGTGGCCCGTCAGTCGTGCGAGAAGGTGATCCGCGGCAGCACCCGGTCCAGCCAGCGCGGGGTGTGCCAGGCGGCGCGCCCGGTCAGGCGCAGCAGGACGGGCAGCAGGACGAGCCGCACCAGGGCCGCGTCGAGGAGGACGGCGGTGCCGAGCACGATGCCCATCTCCTTGGGCGGCAGCGGGCCGGACAGGGCGAAGGTGAAGAACACCGCGACCATGACGCCGGCGGCGGCGAAGACGACCCGGCCGGAGTGGGCCAGGGCGCCGGTCATGGCGGCCTTGGGGTCGCCGGTGCGTTCGTAGTGCTCCTTGGCGGAGGCGAGGAGGAAGACGGTGTAGTCCATCGCGATGGCGAAGATCATCGCGAAGAAGAACACCGGTGCCCAGCCGTCCAGGAAGCCCTGCGGGGTGAAGCCCAGCAGGCCGGCTCCGTGGCCGTCCTGGAAGACCAGGCGGGCGACGCCGAAGGCGGCTCCGGTGGACAGCAGGCTGGCGGCGGTGCCGAGGGCGGCGATCAGCGGGGCGCGCAGGGCGGCGAGCAGCAGCAGGAAGCCGAGGGCCATGACGACGCCGATGACCAGCGGGGTCTTCTCGGTGAGCAGGTGCTGCAGGTCGAGGTTCTCGACGGCGGCGCCGCCGACCATGACGTCGGCGGGCAGTTCGGCGCGCAGGGTCTGGACGGTGCCGGAGAGGTCGGGGCTGGAGGGGTCGACGGTGGGCACGGCCTGGATCATCGACCAGCCGGAGCCGTCGGCGGCCGGCTGGGCGGGCATGGCGGCGGCGATGCCGGGGGTGGCGGCGACCCGGGCGGTGACGTCGGCGGCCCGGTCGGTGGGGGTGAGGATCTGCAGGGTGCCGGGGGCGCCGGGGCCGAAGGCCTGCTGGACGGCGGTGTAGCCGGCGCGGGCGCTGGCGTCCTCGGGCAGGACGGTGATGGACGGCATCGCGGTGCGCAGACCGATGACGGGGGCGGCGAGGGCGATCAGCGCGGCGAGGGCGAGGGCGCCGTAGCGCAGCGGGTGCTTCCACAGGCGTTCGCCCCAGGCGGCGAAGCGCGGGGAGGCGGAGGTGTCGGATCGGGCGGACTTGGACCGGGGCAGGGCGAGGGCGTCGACGCGGTGGCCGAGCCGGCCGAGGACGGCGGGCAGCAGGGTGAGGGTGGCGGCGAGGACGAAGAGGACGGCGAGCATGATGCCGCCGGCCATCGAGCGGAACGCCGGGGAGGGCACGAGCATGACGGCGGAGAGGCTGATCAGGACGGTGGCGCCGGAGAGCAGGACGGCCTTGCCGGCGGTGTCCATGGTCTCGGCGACGGCGCGCACGGCGTCCGCGGCCCCGGCGGCGCCGCGCGCGGTGCGGGCCCGGCGGGCGGCGCGGAAGCGCACGACGAGGAAGAGCGCGTAGTCGATGCCCAGGGCGAGGGCGAACATCATGGCGAAGTTCATCGCCCAGACGGAGACCGGGAAGAGGTGGCTGATCAGTACCAGGGAACCGGCGGAGGCGGCGAGGCCGGCCATGGTGAGCAGCAGGGGCAGGCCGGCGGCGACGAGGGAGCCGAAGGCGAGCACCAGGATGGCGAGGGTGACCGGCCAGGACATGAACTCGGACTTCATCATGGCGTCGTGGTTGGCCTTGTTGAAGTCGCTCCACAGGACGGAGGCGCCGGTGGCGTGGACGCTGACGCCGTCGGTGGACAGGGCGCCCAGCGGTTCCTTGAGGTCGTCGGCGGCGCGGACCATGTCGTCGGGCGAGGCCTTGGCGCCGGCGAGCAGGACGGCGGTGCGGCCGTCGGGGCTGATGGTGGCGCCGGGCTGGGGGGCGATGACGGTGGAGACCCGGGGGTCGGCGGCGGCGAGGGCGCCGGCCGCGGTGATCACCTGCTGGACGGCCGGGTCGGTGACGGGGCGGTCGGCGGCCACGACGATCTGGATCGCGGAGGAGGCGTTGCCGGCGAAGTGCCGCTCGGCGAGTTCGCGGACCTGGACGGACTGGGAGCCGTTGGCCTGCCAGCCGGCGCCGGACAGTGCGGTGGTGACCTTGGGGGCGAAGGCGCCGAGGCCGATGACGACGATCAGCCAGCCGACCAGGACGGCCTTGAAGTGCCGGGTGGACCAGACGCCGAGGCGGCCGAGCGGCCCGGGTCGGCCGCCCTCGGGGGCGCCGCCGCTCGCGGGGGCGTCGGGGGGCGGGGCGTCGGGCCGTACGGCTTCGGCGGGGCGGTTCACGGGGGCTCCGTTCTCGGGTGTCCGGGGTACGGACGCCCGAAAAAATACGGGTGGGGGTATCTCGACCTGCGACAACAGCACCCATCCCGCGATTCATTCCCCCACCGGCCGGCCACCGCCCGCCGGCCCCGCCCGGTGCCGCCAGGGGGCCGCCGGTCGGCCCGGTCGGCCCGCTAGCCGATCACCGCGTCCACCTCGACCTCCACCAGCCACCGCTCGTCGATGAACCGCGACACCTCCACGAAGGTGGTGACCGGGCGGATCTGCGCGAAGCGCTCGCCGTGGGCGCGCGCCGCCTCCCGCCACTGGCTCATGTCGGTGAGCATGATGCGGGTCCGCACGACGTCCGCGAGCGTGGCGCCCGTCTCCCGCAGGGCGGCCTCGGCGATGTCCAGGCAGCGGACGGTCTGGGCGTGGACGTCGCCCTGGCCGACCGGCGCACCGTCCTCGCCGATCGGGGCGGTGCCCGCGACCGCGACGTAATCGCCCTTGCGCACGGCCCGGGAGAAACCGATCCGCGGTTCGAGGGGCGAGCCGGAACTGACTGTCTGTCGAGTGCTCTCCATCGCCCCATCGTGCCGCACCGGGGTGCGCGCCGGGCCGTTCGTCTGCGCGAACGCCCCCGCGCGCCGCCCGGCCCCCGAGGCGCCCCGTCGTCCGGGCGGGCGGATCAATTCCCTTGCGCCGCGACATGATCGACGTAGGCTGACGGACCATGGCATGCCGCATCAGTGAACTGGTCATCGAAACCGCCGACCCCGAGCGGCTCGCCGCGTTCTGGAGCGAGGTCCTCGGCTACGTCGAAGTCGGCCGCGAGGGCGGCGGCACCATCGAGATCGGGCCGCCCGGCACCGGCTTCGGCGGCCCGCAGCCCACCCTCTTCTTCCTCCCCAACAGCGAGCCGCGGCCCGGCAAGCTCCGGCTGCACATCGACGTCAACCCCACCGACCGAGACCAGGACGCCGAGCTGGAGCGGCTGCTCGCGCTCGGCGCCGTACCGGTCGACGTCGGCCAGCCCGCCGACGCCGCCTGGCACGTCCTGGCCGACCCGGAGGGCAACGAGTTCTGCCTCCTGCGCACCCGGCTCCAGCCCGTCTGACCCGCCCCAGGCCGCCCCAGGCCGCACAGGCCGAGGGCCGGCCGGCCGCTACCTCGTGCGCGGCTGGTTGAAGCGCAGCATGTTGCCCGACGGGTCGCGGAAGGCGCAGTCGCGCACCCCGTAGGGCTGGTCCATCGGCTCCTGGAGGACCTCGGCGCCGGCCGCCCGCAGCCGCTCGAAGGTGGCGTCGCAGTCGTCGGTGCGGAAGATGACACCGCGCAGCAGGCCCTTGGCGAGGAGTTCGGCGGCGGCCAGGCGGTCGTTCTCGGAGGCGTGCGGGTCGGCCAGCGGGGGCTCCAGGACGATCTCCACGCCGGGCTGGTCGGGCGAGCCGACGGTGACCCAGCGCATGCCCTCGAAGCCGACGTCGTTGCGCACCTCGAAGCCGAGGACGTCGCGGTAGAAGGAGAGCGCCCGGTCGTGGTCGTCGACGGCGATGAAGCACTGCGCGAGTTCGATGCTCATGCGCGTCACGCTACGGGAGCGCCGGGGCCGCCGTCCCGCCGGGCGCCCTCGGCGTCCTCGGCACCCTTGACCCCCTTCGTCCCCTTGGCCCCCGTGGCCTCCTCGACCTCCTTCGCCCCCTTGGCGCCCTTGGCCTCCGCGCGGCGCACCGGGCGGGTGCGGACCTTGGCGACGCAGGCCGGGATCGCCGCGCCCGGCTCGTGGTCGCCGGCCCGGTAGGCGCTGGGGCTCTGCCCGACCAGCTCGGTGAAGCGGGTGCTGAAGGAGCCCAGCGAGGTGCAGCCCACCGCCATGCACACCTCGGTCACGCTCAGGTCCCCGCGCCGCAGCAGCGCCTTGGCCCGCTCGATCCGTCGGGTCATGAGGTAGCTGTACGGGGTCTCGCCGTAGGCGCTGCGGAAGCTGCGCGAGAAGTGGCCGGAGGACATCAGCGCGGTACGGGCCAGCGCCGGCACGTCCAGCGGCTGCGCGTACTCGCGGTCCATCCGGTCCCGGGCCCGGCGCAGCCGCACCAGGTCGTCGATCGGCACCCGGCCCGCCGGGGTCGCACGGGAGGACGGCGGCACAGGCGGGGGCGGCGGCACAGGCGGGGGCGCCGACGGGGGCGGGGGCGTGGACGGGGAGGACACACCGGCCACCGTACCGAGCGCCGCCGACAGTCGCCGTCCCCCGCCCGGCGCAGCCCGCTCGCGCCTGCCCCGCCGCGCCGACCACCCTGGAGGGACGGCCGGGCGGCGGAGAGGACGGCAGGGGTGGACCGCAAGGATCAACAGCCCGCCGCCCCGCGTGCCCCCGCCAACCGGACGGTGGTGCTCGGCGTGCTGGCCGCCACCGCCGCCGTGCTGCTGGTCCAGGCGGCCAGCGGCACCAGCTCCCGCCTGGTGCTGCTGCTGGTGTTCCTGCCTGCGCTGATGGCGGGTCTGGGCACCATCGCCCAGACGGTGGCCGTCTCGGTGTGGGTGACCGCCGTGGTCGTGCTCCACTCGCTGGTGGTCCCGCCCGGCGACCTGCCGGCCCGGCTGGGCACCCTGGTGGGCGTGGTCGCCGCCGAGGCTGCCGTGATCGGCCTGTGCGCGCGGCGGGTGCGGCGCGAGCGGCAGCTGTCGCGGATGCGGCAGAGCGCCGTCGCCCTCCAGCGCCAGCTGCTGCGCCCGCTGCCCGTCACCACCTCGGACGTGCGCCTGGACGGGCTGTACCGGCCGGTGGAGGAGGACGCCATGGTCGGCGGCGACCTGTACGACGTCGCCGAGACCCCGCACGGCACCCGGGTGCTGGTCGGCGACGTCCAGGGCAAGGGCCTGCCCGCGATCGGGACGGGCTTCGCGGTGCTGAGCGCCTTCCGGGAGGCGGCCTTCCGCGAGGCGCGGCTGCCCGCCGTCGCCGACGCCCTGGAGGCGGCGGTGGAGCGGCACAACGCGTACGCGGTGCAGAGCGGCGAGCAGGAGCGGTTCGTCACCGCCACCGTGCTGTGCGTCGGCAGCCCGGACGGGAACGGGAACGGGAACGCGGACGGGACCGGGTCCCGGGCCCGGGACGGCTCCGCCACCGAGGTACGGGCCGTCAACTGCGGCCACCTCTCCCCCTACCTGCTGCACCCCGACGGCCGCGTGGAGCCCGTCCCCCTGGACGCCGGCATCCCGCTCGGCCTCGCCGCCCTGGCCGCCCCCGGCGAGCCGCGCCCCGTACGGCGCTTCGCGCTGCCCGGGGACGGGGTGCTGGTCCTGCTCACCGACGGCATCACCGAGGCCCAGGACAACTCCGGCACGTTCTACCCGGTCGAACAGGGCCTGGCCGACCTCGCCGCCACCCCCGCCGACGCCCTGCCCGAGGCCCTCGACCGGCGGGCCCGGCGCTGGAGCGGCGGCCACAGCCGCGACGACGTCACCGTCCTCGCCCTGCGCCCCGCCCCGTAGCCGACGGACCCGCGGCCCCGCCCCGTAGCCGACGGACCCGCAGCCCGGGCCCGTCGGAGCGGTACGGACCCGCACGGGGCGCATGAGGCCGTACGGGGGTCGCGTGCGGATCGCACGGGGTCGTACGGGCCCGTCCGTGGGGCCGTCCGACCCTTGACCCCCGGCTGCGGGCTCGACCTGCGGCGATCTAGGGTGCAGACATGATCCCCACACCGATATCCGCGCCCGAGCCCGGCCCGCTCGACGGCCCCACGGACGACTTCCTGACCGACCCCGCCCAGGCGCTGCGGGTGATGATGCAGGGCAACGCCCGGTTCGTCGCGGGCAACCCCGAGCACCCCAACCAGGACGCCGGGCGCCGCGCGGCGCTCGCCCCGGCGCAGCGGCCCTTCGCGGTGCTGTTCGGCTGTTCGGACTCCCGGCTGGCCGCCGAGATCATCTTCGACCAGGGCCTGGGCGACCTGTTCGTGGTGCGCACCGCCGGGCACGTCACCGGTGCGGAGGCGCTGGGCAGCATCGAGTACGGGGTGAGCGTGCTGGACTGCCCGCTGGTGGTGGTGCTGGGCCACGACTCCTGCGGTGCGGTGGCGGCGGCGCTCGAATCCCTGGAGCAGGGGCAGCTGCCGGGCGGTTTCGTCCGGGACGTGGTGGAGCGGGTGACCCCGAGCGTGCTGTCCGCGAAGGCAGCGGGCATCGAGGACAGCGACGGGATCGTGGACGAGCACATCCGCCAGACCGTGGACCTGCTGGTGGAGCGCTCGCAGGCGCTGGCCGCGAAGGTCGCCGGGGGGAAGGTGTCCGTGGTGGGCCTGTCCTACCGGCTGCGCGACGGCCGGGCCCGGCTGGTCGCCGCCCGGGGGCCGGTGGGCTGACGGAGCGCCCGCCGCGGCGGGCCGTGCCGTCCTCGGGAGCCGCAGGACCTGCGGGAGCTGCGGGACCTGCGGAAACGCGATGTCCGATCACCGCCAGCGCCCCCGGCCGGGCCGGGGCAGAGTCGGTGACCGCAACGATTCCCCATCCCGAGGACGGCAGTTCCCGTGCACAAGGTCATCGATCTCAAGGTTCTCTACTTCGGCACCCCGGTGGTGCTGATCGGATCCCGCAACGAGGACGGCAGCGCCAACCTCATGCCGATGTCCTCGGCGTGGTGGCTGGGGCAGTCCTGCGTGCTGGGCCTGGGCGACAGCTCCCAGACCGCCGCCAACCTGCGGCGCGAGGGCGAGTGCGTGCTCAACCTGCCCTCCTCCTCGCAGGTGGACGCCGTGGACGCCCTCGCGCTGCTGACCGCCGCCCCGCGGATCGCCGAGTACCGGCTCAAGCAGGGCTACCGCCACGAGCGGCGGAAGTTCGCCGCCGCCGGTATGACCGAGCTGCCCGGCGAGCTGGTGCGGGCGCCGCGCGCGGCCGAGTGCCCGGTGCAGCTGGAGTGCCGGGTGGAGTCGGCGACGGCGCTGACCGGCGGCGGGCGCACCGCCTTCGAGGTGTCGGTGGTGCGCGCCCACGTCGAGGAGAGCCTGCTGGTGCCCGGCAGCGACCACTACGTCGACCCGGTCGGCTGGGACCCGCTGATCATGAAGTTCTGCGAGTTCTTCGGCGACGGGCGGCGCCTGTCCCCGTCCCGCCTCGCCGAGGGCTGGCAGATGCCCGGGCGGCTGCCCGCCGCCGTGTGACGGGACGTCCGCTCAGCCCTCGGGCCGCCGGCTCACGGCCGCACTCCCCCGCTCACGGCGCGACGGTCGCCCCGCAGGAGTCGCACACCCGCGTCGCGGGCAGTTCCAGGAAGCAGGTCGGGCAGATCGCCGGCGGGCGCGGCGGGGCGGCGACGGCGGCCTTGCGCTCCACCGAGGCGCGCAGGCGCGGGGCCAGGGCGGGGGTGCCGCCGTCGGCGGGCAGGTCGGCGCCGAAGTGCCGGTAGCAGGCCAGGCGGGCGGCGGCCGCGTGCTGCTCGCGGTCCATCTCCGCGGCCACCGGCGGCTGTCCGGCCACCGCCAGCACCTCCTGGTAGCCGGGGCCGACCCGGCCGTCCGTGGCGTGCACCACCAGGGCCGTCAGCGGCGGGTCGCCGCGCCGGTGCGCCTCGCGGATCACCAGGGACAGCACCTTGCCGATCCAGTGCCGCTGGTTGACCCGGGTGCGTACCCCGGAGGCCTCCTGCACCGCCTCGGCCAGGTCCGCGTAGCTGATCACCGCGTGGTAGCGGCGCGCCACCTCCACCAGGGCGGGGTAGGCCGCCCTGGTCCACACGATGTGCGCCTGGGTGGCGCCGACCGCCGCGCCGTCCGACACCCGCCAGTAGCTGTGCTGCTCCGTCATCCGCCCGCCCCTGTCCGTCTTGTCCGTGTCTGTCCTCCGCAGTCCCCCGCCGCAGCGAGGCTACCCCGCCCCGGAACGGCACCCTCGGGCGGGGCCTCGCCTCGGACGGGGCTTGACTTCAAGTCCTGTTGAAGTCGTGGAATGGGTGCCGACCGCAGCCGTACGGGCAACCCCGCGGTCGATGCCCCGCCCGTACGGACCCGTACCGGGGCCGGGGCCGCCGTCTTCCCGATCGTGCCGACGGCGGCCCCGGTCCCGGGTCCTCCCGCCCCCCGTCCTCCCGTCCCCCGTCCACGCTGCGGCTGTGAGCCGGATCACGGTTGAGGTTGACCTCGGGTCAGGGTGCAGGCTCCCCTCATCGGGCCCGACGACCACGCGGGCCCCACGGATACGAGGGGGCAGCATGTCCACCACCCACCGCTCCACCCGCCACGTCGGCCACCACCTCGGCCACGGTCCGGACCGCCCGGAGCTGCGGCGGGCGGTCGAGGAGATCGCCGCATCCGGCTTCCTCGGGGTGCAGGTGCGGGTGAACGACGCGCACGGCGAGTGGGTCGGCAGCACCGGGGCCCGCGAGCTGGGCCGCGACGGCAGGCCGCCGGCCGACGGGCACTTCCGCGTCGGCAGCGTCACCAAGAGCTTCGTCGCGACCTCGGTGCTCCTGCTGGTCGCCGAGGGGCGGCTGGCCCTGGACGACCCGGCCGGCGACCACCTGCCCGGGTTCGGGCTGGACCGGCGGATCACGGTGCGGATGCTGCTGCAGCACACCAGCGGGATCTTCAACCACACCGGCGAGCTGACCGAGGACGGGACGTTCGTGCCGGGCGTCCCGTGGCGGGGCAAGGAGTGGGTGGACGCCCGCTTCCGCACGTACCCGCCCGAGGAACTGGTGCGGCTGTCGCTGTCCCGGCCGGCGCGGTTCGCGCCGGGGGCGGGCTGGAGCTACTCCAACACCAACTACGTGCTGGCCCGGCTGGTGGTCGAGCGGGTCGGCGGCCGCCCCTTCGCCGAGGAGCTGCGGCGGCTGGTCCTGGATCCGCTGGGGCTGACCGGCACGGTGGCGCCGGGCGCCTCGCCGGAGGTCCCCGCGCCGCACGCCCGCAGCTACTACCGCTACGAGGACGCCGGACGGGAGCGGACGCTCGACGTCACCCGCCACGACCCGTCCTGGGTCGCGGCCGGCGGCGACATGATCTCCACCACCCGGGACCTGCACACCTACGTCTCCGCGCTGCTCGGCGGCAGGCTCTTGCCGCCCGGCCTGCTGGCCGAGATGCGCACGCCGGAGGCGACGGTCGGCTACGGACTGGGGCTGTTCGCCCAGGAGAGGGAGGGCGGCACCGTCTTCCACCACAACGGCGCCACCATCGGCTCCGCGGCGCTGATGTACGGCTCGCCGGACGGCGGCACGACCCTCACCGCCGGGCTGAACTACGTGGACGACGCCGACGTGTCCATCGCGGCGGCGTTCCAGGACGCCCAGCGGCGGCTCGTCGACGAGGTGTTCGGCACCGGGCCCGGCCCCGCGGCATCCGGTCGTACGGCATCCGGTCGTACGGCAGGCTGAACGAATGACGAACGGATTCGACGGAGTCACGATCGGGCAGGCGGCGGCGTACGTCGGCGTCACGGTGAAGACGGTGCGGCACTACCACCGGCAGGGGCTGGTCGACGAGCCGCAGCGCGACGCCTCCGGCTACCGGCGGTACGGGTCGGCCGAGTTGCTGCGGCTGGTGCAGGTCCGGACGCTGGCCGCCGCCGGGGTGCCGCTGGCGGAGATCGGGCCGCTGCTCGGCGCCGACGGCGAGCGGTTCACCGCCGCCCTCGCCGACGTGGAGCGGCGGCTGGACGAGCGGATCGCGGAACTGACCGCGCGCCGCGACACCCTGCACCGGCTCGCCGACGGCGACCGGGCCCTGCTGCCCGACCGCGCCTGCGCGGCCCTGGAGCGGATGCCCGGGCTCGGCTTCGGCCCCGACTACGTGGCGGCGCAGCGCGAGGCCCTGGTGCTGGCGCGGGCCCTGGTGCCGGAGGGCTTCGACGGCTTCCTGGCCCAGCTCGAACACCGCCTGGACGACCCGGAGTTCGTCGATCTGGCCAGACGCGGCCAGGAGGCCGAGGCCTGGGCGCCGGACGATCCGAGGATCGAGGAGCTCGCCGCCGCCATGGCCGACCGCTGCCTCGCCAACCCCGCGCTCCTGGGGGATCCCGACAGCCTGCGGGCCTGGGCCAGGGCCTCCGTCCAGTACCGCCTGATCGACCGCCACCGCGACGACGAGGCCCCGGTCTCGGCCCGGCTGACCGCCCTCACCGAGGCCAGGCTGCGCGCCGCCGGCGTCCCGGCCCCGCACCGGTAGCGGCCCCGGCCGGGCGCGCACGGGAAGTCGGCCCGCCCGACTTCCCACGTACCGGCGCGACCGGCGGCGCCCGACACCCGGACGGCGAACCCGCACCCCGAACGCACGAGAAGTCGGCCCCGCCGACTTCCTGCGCCGCTCGGCCGGGCCCGGCTGGCGTCCCGGGCGTCCCGGGTGCCCCGGGCGGGGCTGCGGTGGGACGGTGATCAGCCGCTGGAAGTGGGCGAGTTCGGCGGGTTCGCCCTCGGCCTCGATCCAGGCGAGGGGGCGGTGCGCACGCCCGTGCGCCAGGTCGGCCAGGTGCCCGGATCCGGCACAACAGGGCTGCGGCAATGGCGCGTTGGAGGCAGCCCCGGCCGGGCGCAGCGCATGCTGAGCGCGACCACGGCCTGTCGGGCGGCGAGGGCCTCGGCCCGGCGGGCGCGGGACGGGGCCGGTTTCGGCCGGCCGTGGGCGAAGTGGTGCCGACCCGTTGGGTGCCGGGCGGGGCTTCGCCTATGTTCGGCCCATGGTGGACGCATGCTTCGGGCACCCGCGGCTGGCCGCGGTCTACGACCCGCTCGACCCGGACCGCGGTGATCTCGACCCCTACCTGGGGATGGTGCGGGAGTTCGGGGCGCGCCGGGTGCTGGACATCGGCTGCGGCACGGGGGTGTTCGCGCTGCTGCTGGCCGGGCGCGGGGTCGAGGTGGTCGGCGTGGATCCCGCGCCGGCGTCCGTGGAGGTCGCGCGGGCCAAGCCGGGCGGCGGGCGGGTGCGGTGGATCCACGGTGACGCCACGCGGCTGCCGCCGCTGCGGGTCGATCTGGCGACGATGACGGCGAACGTCGCCCAGGCCGTCGTCGGTCCGCGGGACTGGCAGGGGACGCTGCGGGGGGCCTTCGGGGCGCTGCGGCCCGGCGGGCGGCTGGTCTTCGAGACCCGTGACCCGGCCGCGCGCGCCTGGCAGGAGTGGACCCGTGGGCGTTCCCACCGGGTGACGGACGTCCCGGGGGCCGGCTCCGTCGAGAGCTGGGTCGACCTGACCGGGGTGCACTGGCCCCTGGTGTCGTTCCGGTGGACGTACGTGTTCGCCGCGGACGGGCAGGTGCTGACCTCGGATTCGACGCTGCGTTTCCGGGAGCGGGAGGAGGTCGAGCGGGATCTGGCCGCCCACGGCTTCGTGGTGGAGGAGGTCCGCGACGCGCCCGACCGGCCGGGCCGGGAGTTCGTCTTCGTGGCCCGGCGCCCGTGACCCCCGTGAACTCCCGTGAACTCCGGCGGTCTACGAATCAGGACCCCTGGGCGCCGATCTTCCGGTTGGCGAGGCGGATGAGGTCCTTGGCGAAGGCGCGGTGGACCGAGGGGACGACGACCGCCATCGCCAGGTGTCCTGCCCGGTGCTGGAACTCGAAGCGGCGGAAGGACGTCAGGACGCCCGTCGCGTTGATCTCCCTGACCGTCGCCAGGTCGCGCCACGCGACCGCGTCCCGGACGCCGCCGAGGAGGTCGGTCACGGCCACGCCGTCCTCGTGCAGGCGGCACTGGCGGATACCGAGCCGCCCGGCCGCCCAGCGCCAGGCGAAGGCGAGGCCGTAGACCGCCAGGACGATCGCCACCACGATCGCGGTCTTGATCACGGCGTTGTCCGGGCGCATCACCACCAGGCCGACGAGCAGTACCAGGCAGAACACCAGGACGAACCGCCGCCCGAGCTGCCAGAGCAGCCCGGGGACGCCGATGACGGAAGCACTGCGGTGGAGCGCACCGAACGCGGGCTCCCTGAACTGCCTTGCCATGCCGATCCCCTGTCCCGGTAGCGGAGTTGAGCGGCGTGATCGCCGACTCCCCGCGCCCACTGTCGGGGAGCGCCGGACGGCTGGCAAGTCGTCGGGCGGCGGGTGGGCGGCGGGGGCCGGATCCTCCGGGCCCGCCGTCACGGGGCCCTGGCGCGAGGCCCGTACGACCTGACGGGTCGTCTCCCGGGCCCGCGCGGCGGCGCTTGCGCACGTGCCGGCCGGGCTCAGGCGGCCTTCTCGGCGAGGGTGTGGGCGACGAGGGCGTTGGCGTGGCCGTGGCCGAGGCCGTGCTCGGTCTTGAGCCAGGCGACGAGTTCCATGTGCTTGGTGAGCGGGGAGGTGCGGACGAGGTCCTTCCACTCCTCGATCGGGCGGCCGTACTTCTTCTCGATGGCGGGGAAGTAGGAGGCGGGGTTGCCCTTGGCGGCCGGCTTCTTCTCGGCGGGGGTCTTCGCGGCGGGGGTGGCGGTCATGGGCGGTTCCTCTCGGCGGGGCACGGCGGGAAGCGGTGCGGTCACGGGTATGGACCGTGACCGCACCGCGAACTCATCGCCCCGCGTGGGTGATCCGCGTCACACCCCGGCGGTGGCCCGGCGGCGGCGCCGTCCGGCGGGCGGGGTGGGGTCGGCGTTCCAGGCGGCGACGGGGTTGCCGAGCCAGTGCCCGCCGCCGGGGACGTTCTCGCCGCGCATGACGAGGGAGGCCGGGCCGACGGTGGTGCCGGCGCCGAGGGAGGAGTTGAGCAGCACGATGGAGTGCGGGCCGGTGGTGGAGCCGGCGGCGAGGTGGACGGGGCCCAGGCGCATCACCCGGTCGTGGAAGAGGTGGGTCTGCAGGACGGTGCCGCGGTTGACGCTGGCGCCGGCCTCGACGGTGACCAGGTCGGTCTCGGGCAGCCAGTGGGTCTCGCACCACACGCCGCGTCCGATGCGGGCGCCGAGGCTGCGCAGCCACACGTTCAGGTAGGGGGTGCCGGTGATGGTGTGGCCGCCGAAGGGCATGGCGAGTTCCTCGACGAAGGTGTCGTAGAGCTCGTTGCGCCATACGAAGGAGGACCACAGGGGGTGCTCGGCGACGCGGAAGCGTCCGACGAGCACCCATTTGGCGGCGGTGGTGACGGCGCAGGCGGTGACGGCGGCGGCGATCAGGACGAGTCCGGCGGCGCCGAGGGCGGCGCCGAGCCCGTAGTCGTCGCGCAGTTCCTGCAGGACGGCGAGGACGAGGTCGCCGAGCAGGGCGGCGAGGACGATGGGCAGCAGCCGGCACAGTTCGACGCCGGCGCGCGCCCAGATCAGGCGCCGGGGCGGGTCGTAGGTGCGGCCTTCGGTGCCGGTGTCGGCGACGCGGGGCAGGGCGAAGGCGGGGCGGCCGAGCCAGGAGGAGCCTTCGGGGGCGTGGGCGGGGGTGTCGGACAGTACGCCGACGAGGGAGTTGTCGGGCAGGTGGCGGCCGGGGCCGACGATGCCGGAGTTGCCGACGAAGGAGCGGCGTCCGACGTGGGCGGGGCCGAGGTGGAGCCAGCCGCCGCGCAGTTCGTAGGGGGCGACGAGGGTGTCGTCGGCGAGGAAGGCGCCGTCGTCGACCCGCATCAGGCCGGGCAGGGCGAGCACGGTGGAGGCTTCGACGCGGCGGCCGACGCGGGCGCCGAGCAGGCGCAGCCACACGGGGGTGAAGAGGCTGGCGTAGAAGGGGAAGAGGGTGCGCCGGGCGGTGTCGGCGAGGCGGCTGACGGCCCAGGCGCAGAAGGCGACGCGGCCGGTGGCGGGGTGGAAGCCGGGGCGCAGCGGGCGGGACAGGAGGCGGACGAGGAGCGCTATGAGGGTGGCGTAGCAGGTGATGGTGAGGGCGGCGAGGGGGACGGTGGCGGGCAGGAGTTGGAGGAGGGCGCCGGCCAGGGTGGCGTCGGTGTCGACCATCGGGTAGACGATGAGCAGGGCGGGCAGGGCGGCGATGATCGGGACGAGGCCGAGGACGGTGAAGCCGGCGCCGTAGGCGAGGTTCCAGCGGCGGGGGGCGGGGGCGGGGGTGGTGGGCCAGTCGGCGGGGGCTTCGGTGGCGGGGCGGGCCGGGGAGCCGGTCCAGTGTGCGCCGGGTGGGACGGGGGTGGTGGCGGTGACGCAGGAGCCGGGGGCGATCTCGGCGCGGGCGCCGATGCGGGCGCCGGGCATGAGGGTGGCGCGGTGGCCGATGCGGGCGCCTTCGCCGATGTCGATGCGGCCGAGGTGGAGGGTGTCGCCGTCGAGCCACCAGCCGGCGAGGTCGGCTTCGGGTTCGACGCAGGCGTGGGCGCCGAGGCGGGCGAGGCCGGTGACGGGGGGCAGGGTGTGGAGTTGGACGCCGGGGCCGACGCGGCAGCCGAGGGCCTTGGCGTAGCGGGGGGCCCAGGGGGTGCCGGCGAGGGCGGCGGTGCCGAACATGGCGGTGTAGCGTTCGGCGGCCCACAGGCGCAGGTGGACGTGGCCGCCGCGGGGGTGGCTGCCGGGGCGGATGCCGACGGTGAGCAGGCGGGCGCCGGTGGCGGCGAGCAGGGTGCGGCCGGGGGCGCTGTAGAGGAGGAGCAGGCCGGCGGCGACGGGCCACCAGGAGCTGTGGGGGGCCCAGGCGAGGTCGCTGCCGGTGAGGTTGTCGAGGGCGATCAGGACGAGGATCCAGCGCAGTCCGGCGAGGGAGAACATGCCGAGGAGCAGGAGGGTCTGCCAGAGGCCGGCGCTGCGGGGGGTGCGGCGCACGGTGCGGCCGCGGACGGCGGTGGTGGCGGCCGTGTCCTCGGGTGCGGTGGTGGGGGTGAGGGTGTCGAGGTGGGCGGCGAGGTCGGCGAGGACGGGGTGGGCGTACAGGTCGGCGACGGAGACGCCGTTGTGACGGGTGCGCAGTTCGGAGACGAGGCGGGCGGCGGTGAGGCTGGAGCCGCCGAGGGCGAAGAAGTCGTCGTCGGGGCCGGGGGTGGTGCCGAGCAGGCGTTCCCAGTGGCCGGCGAGCAGGCCGGCGGTGCCGTCGAGGGCCTGGGCGGCGGGGGCGGTGCCGGTGGTGGCGAGCGGCCAGGGCAGGGCGCCGCGGTCGACCTTGCCGGAGGTGCGGGTGGGCAGGGAGTCGACGAGGGCGAGGACGGGCACCAGCGGGGCGGGCAGGCGTTCCAGGAGCCGGCGGCGGGCGGTGGTGAGGTCGGGGGTGGTGCCGGGGTGGGCGACGAGGTAGCCGACGAGCAGGTCGGCGCCGGCGGGGGTCCTGCGGACGGCCGCGGCGGCGGCGCGGATGCCGGGCAGGGCCTGGAGGGCGGCGTCGATCTCGCCGAGTTCGATGCGGCGGCCGCCGAGTTTGACCTGGTCGTCGGCGCGGCCGAGGAAGACGAGGCCGTCGGGGTCGTTGCGCACGAGGTCGCCGCTGCGGTAGACGCGGGGTGAGGCGAGGGCGGGGTGGGCGCTGAACTTCTCGGCGTCCTTGGCGGGGTCGAGGTAGCGGGCGGTGCCGACGCCGGTGATGAGCAGTTCGCCGCTGGCGTGCCAGGGGACGGGGTTTCCGGCCGGGTCGACGACGGCGATCTCCCAGCCGTCGAGGGGGGCGCCGATGCGCACGGGTTCGCCGGGGAGCAGGCGGGCGGCGGTGGCGACGACGGTGGTCTCGGTGGGGCCGTAGGTGTTCCAGAACTCGCGGCCGTCGACGGCGAGGCGTTCGACGAGTTCGGCGGGGCAGGCTTCGCCGCCGACGATGATCAGGCGGACGGCGTCCAGGCATTCCTGCGGCCACAGGGCGAGCAGGGTGGGGACGGTGGAGACGGCGGTGATGCGCCGGGTCACCAGCCAGGGGCCGAGGTCGGTGCCGGCCTTGACCAGGGCGCGGGGGGCGGGGACGAGGCAGGCGCCGTGGCGCCAGGCCAGCCACATCTCCTCGCAGGAGGCGTCGAAGGCCACGGAGAGGCCGGCGAGGACGCGGTCGCCGGGGCCGAGCGGCCGGTGGGTGAGGAAGAGGCGGGCCTCGGCGTCGACGAAGGCGGCGGCGGAGCGGTGGGTGACGGCGACGCCCTTGGGGCGGCCGGTGGTGCCGGAGGTGAAGATGATCCAGGCGTCGTCGGCGGGCCCGGGCCAGGCGGGGCGGCCGCCGGGGTGGGCGGCGGCGCCGGGGTGGAGGCTGCGGCCGGGGCCGAGGACGGCGCAGACGGCGGCGTCCTGCCAGATCATCCCGGCGCGCTCGTCGGGGTCGTCGGCGTCGACGGGGACGTAGGCGGCGCCGCAGCGCAGCACGGCGAGGACGGCGATGTAGAGGTCGGCGGTGCCGGAGGGGATGCGGATGCCGACGCGGTCGCCGCGGCCGATGCCGTGGCCGGCCAGTTGCCCGGCGAGGGTGTCGACCTCGTGGAGCAGGGCGCGGTAGTCGAGGACGGTGTCGCCGGTGTCGAGCGCGGGCGCGTGGGGGTGGGCGTCGGCGGTGGCGGCGACGATGTCGAGCAGGCTGCGGGGGTGGGCGGCCTGGGCCACCGGCCAGCCGGCCGCGGGGCCCTGGTGGGGGCGGTGCAGCGTGCCTGGGCCGGCCGTGTCGTGGCGTGCGTCCATGGATGGGTTTCCTTGGCTCCGGGGTCCTGGGGGCGCGTACGGGTGTACGGGTGTACGGGTGTGACGCCGGATGACCCGGTTGTCACCTGCGGAGGGCGCCCACTCACCATGACTCTGCTGGGAGTCGGCTGGATGCAGCGAAGGTTCGATCAAAGGGAATTCTCATCATCGATGCCGCACAGGAACAGCAACGGTATGAATCGAATGACATTTCGCGGGTTTTCGCTCGTTTCCGCTGGTGAAGAGTAATCGCCGAATACCGGAACGGCGCGACGGGAGAGGGAAGGGTGATGAACACCATGGCGTCCGGAACGCTACCGGTGGCGAGGGGGTCGCTACCGGATCGGGGGGTTCTGGTCGGATCATCGGACTGTTCACGGTTTTCACATCTTCGCGTGGGATCCTTTCGCGCACCTCGCCGCGGCTCCGTCCTGTGAGCGGGCCGGGCAAGGGCCCCTCGGGCTGGGAATCGGCTGGGCATTCCACCGAGGACGAGGGGCCGCGGACAAGCGCCGACGGCCGGAACGGGAGCACGCTCGTCTGGTACGTGGCGTACGGCTCGAACCTGCACGCCGCCCGCCTCGCCTGCTACCTGCGCGGCGGGCGCCCGGACGGCGGGGCGCAGGCCCAGCCCGGCTGCCGCGATCCGCGTCCGCCGCGCCGGGCGGTGGCCACCGTGCTGCCGGGCACGCTCTACTTCGCCGGGCAATCGCTCACCTGGGGCGGCGGATCGGCCTTCTACGACCCGGCCGGCGGCGGCGAAGTGCCGTGCCGCGCCTATCTGGTGACGGTCGGTCAGTTCAGCGACATCGCCGCCCAGGAGATGCGCCGGAGCCCCGGCACCGACCTCGACCTCGCCCCCGCGCTCGCCGCCGGGCGCGCCGAACTGGGCCCGGGCCGCTACGAAACCCTGCTGCACGTCGGCGAGTCGGACGGCCACCCGCTGCTGACCTTCACCGCCTCCCGGGGCGTGGCCGGCGCCGATCTCAACGCCCCCACCCCGCCCTACCTGCGCACCCTGGCCACCGGCCTGGCCGAGTCCCACGGCTGGGGCCCCTGGCGCGCGGCCGGCTACCTCGCCACCCGCCCGGGCGCGGCCGGGCACTGGACGCCGCGCGCGGTGGCGGCGGTGCTGGGCTGAACAACGCCGGGACCCGCCGGGCCTGGTGTCCTGTACTCAGGCCCCGGCCGGGGCGCCCCTGCGCTCAGGCCCCGACCGGGCCGCGTCCGGCCAGCCGTGCGCGCAGGCGCTCCGCCGGCAGGGTGTCCGGGTACGCCAGGAGTGCCTCCCGGGCCCTGCGGAGAGCCTCCTGCTCGATCCCGGCCGGCAGGTCGTCGCGCTCCAGCAGGTGCAGCAGGACGAAGGGGGCCCTCGGTGTCGAGCCGCGCCTGGCAAGCCAATCCGTCGTGTGCCGCAGGAGCAGGGACAGCTGGGCCGCGGAGAGGTCCCGCCGTTCCAGCAGGGCGCAGAGGATCTCCCGGGTCTTGTTGCTGAAGTTCGCCGAGAGCCGCTCCAGTCCCAGCGCCACCGCCCGGGAGGCCTGTTCGGGGGTCAGGTCCGACCGCCTCAGCAGCGGGCACAGGAACGGCCGCTGGAAGTGGAAGGTGGTGTGGACGGCGCACAGGTCGATCGCGAGGTCGATCCCGAACCGGGCCTGGTCGGGCCGCAGTCCGGTGCGGCGGCCGAGGAGCGAGCCGAGGAGGGCCGGCTGGGCGGGGCCGGCGCGGAGCTCCGCCACCACCAGATCGGCCACCTCGGTCAGCTGCTCTCCGGTCAGTTCCCTCCGCCACAGCAGAACCTGGAGGACGCGCCGGCGGTCGGCGGAGGTCTCGTTCAGCTCCAGCCACCGGAACGCCCGGGAGATGAGGGGGCGGGCCTCCTCGGGAGTCAGCGGGCGTTCGAGCAGTCGTTGCAGCGCGACGGCCGCCGCCGGATCGGCGGGATCGCCGGCCAGCTGGTGCAGCAGTCCGGTGCCCGCGCCGGTGCCTTCGCCGGCGCCGGTGCCTTCGCTGGCCAGCAGGACGCGCAGGACGTGGCTGCGGTGCGGACTGGCGGGATGGAGCCTGCTCCAGGCCTCGACGTAGCGGGTCACCCGCCGCGCCCGGTCGGGGGTGAGCGTGTGGCGCTCCAGGACGACGCGGAGCACCGCGCCGGCGGTGGGGACCTCGGCGTGGTGCTCCGCGAGCCAGTCGAGGCCCCGTTCGAGCGCCGCGTGCTCCTCGGACGCCGTCAGCGCGGGGTGGCTCAGGAGCGTACGCAGGAGCGACGCGGCCCGCAGTGTGCCGGCGGCGTCCCGGTGGTCGGCGAACCAGGCGAGGGTGCGGCGCACGGCCTCCTCCCGCTGCTCCCCCGCCGGGTTCCCGTACGTCAGCAGGTGCTGCAGGACGGCGGCGCTCGCCTCGGACGGGCGGCGCGGGCTCAGCCAGTCGAAGGCGCACTGGACCACCCGGCCGCGGGTGGGGGTGTCGTGGTCCCGCTTGAGCAGCTGTTTGAGGACCAGTGGGGCGGAGCGCCAGCCGGCGTGTCCGCGGACCCACTCCAGGGCGTGGTCCACAGCCAGCCGCTCCTGGCCGCAGGAGAGGTCGTCCCGTTCCAGGAGCGCCTGGATGACGTGGTCGGCGTCGGTCTGCCCGGCCCGCCGGGACAGCCAGGACAGCGAGGCCGAGATCAGCGGCTGCGGCACGTTCTGCGGATCGCCGAGCGCCGCCGAGAGGAACGGCCTTGCGGCGTGGTCGAGTTCGGCCCGGGTCAGCCAGGGGCGGACCAGTGCGTCCCAGGTCTCCAGGGCCGCGGACTTCCAGGGCGGGTCGAGGGTCATGGCGAGCAGCGCCTGCTCGCCGTCCCGGCCCGCGTGCTCCAGCAGCTGTCCCAGCCTGACGGCGTTGCGGGTGGCCCAGTCCCGGCAGAAGCGCTCCAGTGCGCCGGCCCGGTGGCCCGTTCCCGGCCCGTCCAGGTCGGAGGCCAGCCGCTGCAGATGGCCGGTGAACAGGGCGAACGAGCGGGAGTGCCGGGACGTGGCGTCGAACAGCGTTTCGGCGGATGCGCCGTGGATGCTCCAGCCCGGTGGCGGCAGGAGGGAGTGGAGGACCAGTTCGTCCGTCACGATGTCGTGGACGACGTGGAGTTCGCCCCCGGACTCGTCCATCCACCCCAGCGAGACCAGGGTGTCGGTGACGTGCCGTCCGCCCATGACGCCCGCGGCGGTGGAGGGGTGGGCGTCGAGCAGCGCGTCGAGTGCCTCCTCCACGGCCGGGCGGGGCTGCGGGCAGATGCTGACCGCCGTGGCGAAGGCCAGGTGGGCGAGGTCGGGCAGGGCGGTGGCCAGCGGGCCGGTCGCGTCCCCGGTGCCGACGGGGGTCAGCGAGTCCTGCCGGATTCCCTCCCGGATCCAGCTGACCAGTTCACCGGGGCGCACCCGCGCGAGGTCCGGGGCGAGGTGGCCGGCGCGGATCCGGCGTTCGAGGGCGTCGGCGATGAGCAGGGCGATGACCGGACGGCGCCCGCAGGCCCGGGCGAGTTCCTCCTCCCCCCACCGCTGGAGCGCCTGCGGGGCGACTTCACGGAGGATGTGGGTGATCACCGTGGTCCGGTGGTCCTCGTCCTGGCGCAGCAGGACCTCGTCGAAGAGGAGCCCGGCACCGCGCTGGTGGAGCCGGTGGCGTGCTCCCGGACGGGTCGAGGCGAGCGCCGCGACGTGGACGCCGCACCGTTTGGCCTCGGGCAGCAGGGCGTCGACGAGTGCCCGCGGGTCCAGCTGGGCGCAGGTGTCGAGGGAGTCGAGGACGAGGAGGACCCGGGGCCGCTCGGCCTGGCGCACGACCTGCGAGAGGTCGTCCACCGTCACGGAGTTGTTCGCCTGGAGGTGGAGGACCTGCCAGCCGTCGAGATGGGCGGCCCGCGCGACTTCGAAGCAGGTCCGGGTCTTTCCCGCGCCGGCCTGTCCGACCAGGAGGACGCCTCGCGGGTCCGGTGTCGAGAGACGGCGCAGCAGGTTCCGCGGTTGGGCCTCGTGGAGGGGGCCGGGGCTGACGAAGGAGAGGCGGTCGTCCACGAGGCGGGTCTCGCGTCCGTGCAGTCCCCGGACGACCTCGTCGTGGGTGTGGATCTCCCGCAGGCGTTGCGCGGAGCCCTCGCGGTCGGTCACCGCGACCGGGTCCGGGTCGATGTCGTGGGCGCGCAGGTAGCGGACGAACCTGGGGTCCTCGGACAGTCCTTGGAAGCCGGTGGCCGTCAGGCTCGCGGTCCCGCCGCGGGTGTGGTGGCTGCTGCACACGCCCAGCAGTACGTCGTCGCGGGTGAACACGCCGGCGCCGGAGAAGCCCGTCCACGGTGATGCCGGGCCGGGCCGGTCGGTGGGCGCCGCGGGGGGCACCGCGGGGGGCGGGGAGGTCAGTGACAGTTCCAGGTCGGCGCGGCCCAGGAAGGAGCCGAGCAGCACGTCGCCGTCGATCTGCCGGGTGGTCGGCCGCATCCGGTCGATGGCGAAGTCCGGGAAGCCGACCGCGGTGAAGGCGATGCGGCCGAGCCGGGTGGGCGCGACGCCGAGCCGGATCGGCGGCAGGTCGCCGCGGTCCTCGGCCAGCACCAGCAGGGCCAGGTCGAGGGAGGGGTCCTGGTGGCCGACCACCAGGTCGACGGCGACGGGCTTGCCGCTCCCGCCGGCCGATCCCACCGCCGGACGGACCTCGTACGCGTAGCGCTCGGAGTCCTCGAAGGCGTGGCGCACGGAGAGTGCGATACCGCTCGCGAGCAGGAAGCCCGAGGCGAGGAACCGCGTCCCGCCGGTCGTCCGGTCCCGTCGGGCGACCATCACCACCCTGTCCAGCATGCCGTTCGGGCCGCGCCGCATGCCCTGTCCCCCACCCGCCGTTCGGACCGTTCCGCAAAGCCTCCCCGGTGGTGGCTACCGCCGTCCGCCGGGCCCCGCCCGGCGTCAGTCGGGCAGCAGGATCCCGGCCTCGGAGTTGGTCAGCACCGCACCGCCCTGCTCGGTCTCGGCCGTCAGCTCCAGCGACACCGTGTGCGTGGCGGTCCTGGCGCCGGCGGCCTTGGCCCCGCCGGAGACCACCCAGAACTTGACCCCGCCCTCGACCTCGGCCGAGGCGGTGACGGCGACCTCGACGTCGAGCTTGACGGAGTTGACGCGCAGCCGCACCGGCGAGCCCTCGCCGTCGGCCATCGCGGTGGCGAGCTCCTGCCGAAGCGCCCGGATGGTGTCCGCGAGCCCGATCTCCATACCCGTCCCCCTTCGGCCCGCTCCCCGTACACCGGGTGCGGCCACGAGATGATCATCAGTGGGACATGGTAGGCCACCCGCACCCGCCCGGTCCGGGCGCCCGGTGAACGGCCGCCGGGGCCGCCCGGCGGCGCGGCGCCGCACCCTCGCGGCGGCCGTACCGTCGAGCGGCCCCGGTCTTCCCTCCGGCCCGGCCCGGCAGGCCGGTTGAGGAAGTCAGTGCTGGTACATGCCGACCTCGTAGCCGCCGCCGGGCTGGCGGAGCATCACATTGGCCCGGTTGAAGGCGTTGATGATCGCGATCACGCAGACCAGCGCGGCGAGCTGCTCCTCGTCGTAGTGCTTGGCGGCGTTCGCCCACACCTCGTCGCTCACCCCGCCCGCCGCGTCCGCGAGCCGGGTGCCCTCCTCGGCGAGTTCCAGCGCGGCGCGCTCGGCGTCGGTGAACACGGTGGCCTCGCGCCAGGCGGCGACCAGGTTGAGGCGCACCGGGTCCTCCCCGGCGTGGACGGCCTCCTTGAAGTGCATGTCGATGCAGGCGCCGCAGCCGTTGATCTGGCTGGCGCGCAGCCGCACCAGCTCCTGGACGGTGTACGGCAGGCTCGACTCGGCGACGGGCCTGTTGGCGGCGATCAGGTGCTTGAAGACCTTGCCCATGACGGGGCTGGCGAAGGGGTTCAGGCGGGCTTCCATGGGGTGCTCCTCGGTCGGTGGTCCCGTTGCTGCCCTTGAAGACAGGACAGCCCGCCGTTCTGTGACATCCCCGCGCCGCCCGCGCGCCGTGAGCTGCGCCACACCGTCCGCCCGCGGGACATGCGGCGGCCCGGGCCCGAATGCCGGACCCGGGCCGTTCCCCCCGGAGGTCAGGGGATGGTGCAGACGGCGGTCGCCAGGATCGACTCCGTCGCGGTGCCGGTGTTGGTGCCGCGCACGACCCAGGAGCTGCCGCTCGGGTAGGAGTCGGTGAAGAAGATCCGGAAGGCGCTGGTCTGGCCGCCGCCGCCGGTGGGCACCTGGCCGGAGGGGCAGGTCACGGTGGCGAACCCGTTGCCGCCCGGGGCCACGTCGACGAAGTCGCCGAAGACCTGGTTGTGCGCGGACAGCAGCGCGGGGTCGGCGGCGGCCTCGTCGTGGGGCACGACGACGCTCGGCTTGCCGGCGGGCTTGCCGTCGGCGAAGGCGACGGCGGCACTCGCGGCCAGGACGCTGAAGGCGGTGAGGGCGGTCAGGACGAGGGGCTTCGTGCGGGCCACGGCGGCCTCCTGGGGTGTGGGGTGTGGGGTCGGGCTGTGTCGACGGCGGACTGTTCCCCGCATCGACCCCGATCCGTACCCGAACCACCCGGGCCCGCCGCCGGGGAAGGCATCCGCTACCCGGGCGGAGGAACCCCGCTGCCCGGCCGGGCTAACGGGGGGCCGCACTCCCCTGTTCGATCAACAGAACGTCACCGAGGGAAACATGAGCAGCCGTCACCTCGACCGGTTCCGCCGGTTCGGCGCCCCCGCGACGGGGCTGCGGCGGGTGAACCAGCAGGCCAGCAGCAGGTTGGGCACCCAGCACAGCCAGGCGATGGCGGTGTAGGAGGTGCGGAAGTCCAGGTGCGCGGCCATGGCGACGGTCAGCATGAGCCGCAGGGTGACGGCGGCGAAGGTGAGCGCGAAGCTGCGGACCATCCAGCGGCGGTGGTCGACCACCCGCCCGTCGAGGATCGCCCGCAGCCCGGCGCCGCCGGTCACCAGCCAGGCCACGGCCAGGCAGGCGAAGCCGGTCCCGGAGACCGCGCCGCCGAACGCGACCGGCGCCATCAGCAGCGCGCCCGCTCCGCCGACCAGGCAGCCGATCAGGTAGGTGACGCCGATGCGGCGGTGCAGGCGCGGGCGGCGTTCGCGCAGGCGGCGGGAGAACTGCCACGGCCCCACCAGCAGAGCGGTGAGCGCGCCGAAGATGTGGATGTAGAGCGGCACTTCGTGACTCAGGTAGGTGGCGCGCTGCTGCTCGATGAAGACCGCCGGATCGAAGCTGAGGTACTTGGCGGAGACGGCGACGATGAGGGTGGAGAGCACCGTCATGACGGCCCAGCCGGCCCGTGTGATGCGCATGCACCCGAGTCTCGGGCCCCACGGCCGGGTCCGGCATCGGGGTTGTCCCCGAGAAAGCACCCTCAGAGAACCCTCATCTCCCGTACTGGGATGGGGAGATGATCACCTCGGCCCGCCGCGGCTCGGTCCGGTCAGGCGGGCTGCCAGAGCTCGATCCGGTTGCCCTCGGGGTCGGTGACCCAGCCGAACCGGCCGACGCCCGCCATGTCCTGGGTCTCCTCGGCCACGTCCGCCCCCCGGGCGCGCAGTTGGGCGAGCATCGCATCCAGGTCGCGGACGCGAAAGTTGAGCATGGTCCGCTGGGTGCGGGAGCCGAAGTAGTCGGTCCCGGACTCGAAGGCCGCGAAGACCGTCGGCCCGGGCTCCTGGCGCCACAGGCCGTGTTCGTCGGCGTCCAGCCCCAGGCAGTCGCGGTACCAGGCGCCCAGCGCCGCAGGGTCGGCGGCCCGCAGGAAGTACCCGCCGATGCCCACTACTCGTTCCATGCCGCCATCCTGCCAGCACGGTGGTCGGCGGGCCCGGCACGACCCTCCCTCCTCGTCTTCGGGTGATCTTGGTCGGGTGTCGGCCCGGCGTCCGAACGGGCACGGCGCGCGGTCCGGCATGCATGCCCCGGGCCGGGGATCGTGGGCGGATCATGCTCCCTTCATCCCGCCAACTCCATGCCCTTCGAGAGGATTTGATCACTACGAAGCTGGTCCGACGAATCGCCGCCACCGTCGCGGCGGACGCCTGCCGCCGCACCCCGAGGGACTGACGGAACCGCCCCGGCCCGGCGCGGGGAGCCCGCGCCGGGCCGACGATCGCCGCGCCAATGATCGCCCTGCCCCATCTGCACCGTGGCCGGGATACGCCCGTGATCTTCACTCTCAAGAGTGAAGATCACATTTGGTTTCGGCCACATCGCACCGGGCCGCGCACCCCGAACGCCGTTGCCCCGGAAGGCTGATCGCATCCGATCAGCGAGGAATGGGATCATGACGAGCGACAGCACCGCACAGCCGGAGCCCCGGTTCGCCCTTCTCCGGGCCACGTTCGAGTTCGAGGGCCGCGACTCCGTGGTCCTGGACCTGTCCACCGAGGAGGCCCGGAAGCTGGCGGCCGACACCCCCCTCGCCCTCAAGGAGGGCGCCCAGTACCAGGTGAAGCTGACGTTCCGCGTCGCGGGCGAGATCGCGTCGGGTGTCCAGTACACGGCGCAGACCTACCGCAAGGGGCTCAGGGTCCAGAAGGACCGCCAGATGCTGGGCTCCTTCGGCCCGCAGACCCAGCCGCACGAGGTCTCCGTTCCGCGGCACGACTGGGAGGAGGTGCCGTCCGGCGTCCTCACCCGGGGGGCCTACACCGGCAAGGGCAGCTTCGTCGACGACGACGGAACCGAACTCGGAAGCTGGGACTGGGCGTTCGAGATCAAGTCGGACTGGTAGACGACGGTTCGACAGCGGCGGGGCCGACCGGCAACGACATGCCGGTCGGCCCCGCCGCTGCCGTTGTCACGCGGCGCGCTGGCCGTGCAGGAGGGCGGGCAGGGAACGGCCGGCGAGGGCCTCGGCGGCGCGGGCGGCCTGGGAGGGCGCCATGAAGTCCGGGAGGCTGCGGGCGGGGACGAAGCGGGCGCCGAACAGACCGCTCCTGCGCTGCGCGGGGACGGTGATGAGGGTGCCGTCGGGGACGGCGCCGCCGTCGAACACCAGGGTGAGGCGCTCCAGATGGCGGTCGGCGGGGGTGAAGTCGACGGCGAGGACGTCGCTCAGGCGGACGATCAGGCCGGTCTCGGCGTGCAGGTGCCGGGCGGCGGCCAGGTGCGGGGGTTCGTTGGGCTTGGCGGAGCCTCCCGGCAGGATCATGCCGTCCATGTAGTCGGGGTCGACCAGCAGGACGTCGCCGCGCTGGTTGCGGACGAGGACGAGGCAGCCGAGCCGGCAGACGGGGGGCTTGGCGAGCAGGCGGGGGTCTTGCATGGGGGAGGTCGCTTTCTCGACGCGGTGGGGGATGTTCAGTCGTCGTGGGTGAGGCGTTCGTAGCGCAGTCCCTTGCGCAACAGGTCGACCATGCGCAGGAGGTCGAGCGGTCGCGCGGTGAGGCGCAGCAGGTAGCTGCACGTCAGGCGGCCGTCCGCCCAGTCGACTTCCAGCGTGGGGAGCTTGACGCCGCCGAGGGCGAGGACGGTGGCGAGGTCGTCGAGGACGTCGGCGGCCTGCCGGCGCTGCTCGGCGGTCGCGCGGGAGAGGGTGGAGGACAAGCTGCTCACTCCCCCGGCCGCTTGTGGACCTCGAAGGCGCGCCAGGCGCCGTACGCGTCCCCGAAGAAGGTGAAGGCCGCGAGTTCGCCGCTGGCGCCGCGGAGCCATTCCCCGGTGAGCTCGTTGCGGACCCGGTAGCGGTCGGCCCCGGCGTCCCAGCGGACGCCGTAGCCGTGGAGGCGAGGGAGTTGGTCGTGGTGCATGGGAAGGGAACCCTCTGCGATCGGAGTTTCACGTTCTGTGCACATGGTGGCCCGCCGACGCCTACGATCGGAAGCGCAAACAACTTGACTGCGGCGCAAGCGTGGATTTGGAGCAGCCATGGTGAACATCAAGGAGATTGACCCGGAGTCCGGCCCCTGGGCCCCCTTCGCGATCCAACTCCGCAACTCACGCAAGGCAAAGGGCCTCCTGCAGCACCAGCTCGCCCGCAAGTGCGGAGTCAGCTCGTCGTACGTCTCGTTCGTTGAACTTGCGCGCCGACCGCCGAGTAAGAAGTTTGCTACCAAGGCCGACGAAGTCCTGGAGACGGGCGGGACTTTGATGCTGATGTACTTCCAGGCCAAGCACACGGCCTTGGTTCCGGGCTTCCCTGAGTACGCCAACTACGAGGCGAGCGCGGAGAAGATCAAGCTCTTCGAGATCAACGTCATCCCTGGACTGCTGCAGACCCGGCCGTACGCAGTCGCCTGGGAGCAGGGAAATCTCCGGCGAGGCACCGTCACGCAGGAGCAGGCCCATGAGCGAATCGAATTTCTGCTTGCCCGACAGCACATCTACAACCGCACACCGCCGCCGCTCCTGCACGCGGTGATCGATGAAAGCTGTCTCAGGCGACCCATCGGCGGCCGGGACGTCATGGTCGAGCAGCTGATCCACCTTGAAGAAATGGCTGCTCAACCCAACATCATCCTCCAGGTGGCGCCGTACTCGCTGGGCGAGAACAGGCCGTTCACCCGGCTGGTGCACCTCCTTACCATGCCCGACCGCAAAAAGCTTGCTTACGGCGAGACTGAGCAGCGCGGCTACCTCGATCGGGATTCCGACGCGATCACGGCACTTGGCAACGACTACGATCGGCTCGTGGTGGAGGCCTTGGGCCAGACCGAATCGGTAGCCATGATCCGTGCGGTACGGAGGGACTTTGAATGGATGTCGACCTGACTAGCGCCCGCTGGCGGAAGAGTTCACACAGCGGCAGCGGCGGTACGTGCGTGGAGGTCGCCGACGGCTTCGCCGGCGTCATGCCCGTGCGCGACTCCAAGGACCCCTCCGGCCCGGCCCTCCTCTTCCCCGCCTCCGCCTGGCAGGCCTTCGTCACCGCCGTCCGCACCGGCGAGTTCGACGCCCGCTGACCACAGCCACCACCGGCCCCGCCGCCCCAGCCCAGGGACGGCGGGGCCGAGGTGTGCGCAACTGGGCAGCGGGCGGCTCTTTTCTGCCAAATTGGTCTCTACCATTGCCCCGAATCCGGGATTCCGGAAGGCTCGCCGCCGAGCACCGGGAAGCGGACTCCGGTGTTCTCCCTTGAGCGAGGAAGACATCGACATGGCACTTCGCAAGGCGGTTTCCACCATGGCCCTGGCCGGGCTGCTCACGGTTGCGGGCGGTCTGATGGCCGCCCCCGCGGCCCAGGCGTCCACCACAAGGACGACCGGTTACACCTACATCGGCATGTACCCGAGCGGCGCCGCGTGCGACGCGGCCGGCAAGGCCTACGTGGCTCGCGGGGAGGCGGTCAGCTACTTCTGCGACGTCGCCCCGAACACCGCCCGCCTCTCCGTCTGGTTCTACTAGAAACCACCGGGTGACCATCTGAAGGGCGGGAAGCCGGCGTGGCCTGCTTCCCGCCCTTCTCCCCTACCCTGGTCACCAGTTGGCGGGCACGATCCCAGGAGGCGCGCGATGGACACCACCCACATCACCACCTGGCGGAAGAGCTCGTACAGCGGTGGCGGCGGCGCATGCGTCGAGGTCGCCGACGGCTTCGCCGGCGTCATGCCCGTACGCGACTCCAAGGACCCCTCCGGCCCCACCCTCCTCTTCCACTCCGCCGCCTGGCAGGCCTTCGTCACCGCCGTCCGCACCGGCGAGTTCGACGCCCGCTGACCACAACCCTCGGCCCCGTCGCCCCACCCTCGGGGCGGCGGGGCCGGTGGCTGGGGTCAGAGCCCGAAGTTCCAGTCGACGATCATCTGCAGCAGGTCCTTGCGCTCGTCCACGAAGTCCATCGCGATCACGCCGTAGTGCGCGCGTTGGGAGATGCGCGGCGTCAGGTAGTCCTGGATGGAGGGATTGACGACCTTGGCGATCTGGTACGGGGTGTCCGGGAAGCTGCTGGAGCTGGCGAAGTGGAGGTACAGCTTGCCGTCGTTCTGGCCGTAGAACGCCGTGTCCAGCCCTTCCCTGACCCGCTGGACCTTGCGGCTGGGCCCGTCGCTCCACGCGTCCTGCAGCCAGATCCGGGAACTGTCCCCCCACTGCAGCGGGTCGTAGCGCCCGTCGCCCCAGGTGAAGTCCGACATGATGGGGACGATCTTGCCGCGCACCTGCCCGAGTGTGGGCAGTCCGCCGGGCAGTGATCCGGCCTTGGGGAGCCAGAACCAGGGCCGGTAGTTGCCCTTCCCGTCGTAGCCGTCCATGTAGTAGTTGAAGATCTCGCTGAAGCGGTAGTCCTGCCCCTCGGTGTACTCCTTCTTGACCCGCATGATGATCGTCTCGCGGGGGTTCGCCTTCAGGAAGTCGATGCAGAGGTTCAGCACGTCACCGAAGTTGATTTTCTGGTAGATCTTGTCGTGGTGGATGGTGAAGACGTCGCCCGCCACCCGGCACCGGATGTCGAGGAAGCGCACGCCCGCCTGGAGCTGCTGGTTGATGCGCCACTCCTGGCACTGGGCGAAGCCGAAGGCGCCGCCGTCGTACAGCGCGCAGGTCTCGTGGGTTCCGGGGATCGTCAGCTGCGACAGCTTCACGTTGTCGCCCAGCAGCGACATCCACTTGTCGGTGGGGCGGTGGACGAGGCGGTCCGGCGCGGCGACGGCCGACGCGCCCGAGCCGGCGATGCCCAGGGCCCCGGTCGTGGCCGCGAGCGCTGCGCCCCTGAGAAGGGTCCTACGGTTGATCGACATGCAAGAAGCCTCCGGACTCGGGGCCCCGATGGTGATCGGGCGTGAACGTTCTCTTTCCGACTCCAACGGGCCTCCGCCCGAGGCCGGTTCATCGTCCGCGAACCGAACGCCCGCCACCCGCACCGCACCGGCGACCCCCGAACCGCCGACCGCCGACCGGCCCAGGAGCAGGAAGTCGGCCGGGCCGACTTCCCACGCACGACCGGCGTGCCCGCGCCCGGCGCGGCGGGCGGCACGCGGAAAACCCGGTGCGCCCGGCGCGACACCTCGGTAGCCTGCACCGCCATGGCATCGGAACTGGAACGCCCCCCACTCCAGGCGGACGAACGCACCGCGCTCATCGGCTGGTTGGACCTGCAGCGGAAGATCCTGCGCTGGAAGTGCGAGGGGCTGGACGACCGGGACGCGCACCGGGCGGTCGTCCCGACCTCGCCGGCCATGACGATGGCCGGCCTCATCTCGCACATGCGCTGGACCGAGCACCTCTGGCTGGAGGTGATGTTCCTCGGCGGTGACGAGAAGCAGAATCCGTCCTTCGACGAGTCCACCGAGGACGCCGACTGGCACACCGACGACCGCCCCCTCGCCGACCTGCTCGCGGAGTACGAGGCCCAGTGCGCCCGCAGCAACGAGATCGTCGCGGCGGCCTCCCTGGACGACGTCGGCCGCAAGCCCGGCTTCCGCGCCGGCGGCGCCAACCTGCGCTGGATGCTGATCCACCTCGTGGAGGAGACCGGCCGCCACGCGGGGCACGCCGACATCGTCCGCGAGCTCCTCGACGGCTCGAAGGGCTACTACTAGCGGTTCCACCGGACTTCACCGTTTCCGCCGGCCGGCGGCCCGGGAGCGGGAGCGGGAACCTCGGCCGGGCGGGTGCGGGACGCTCCGTCAGCACCCGCCCCGCGCCGGACCGGCCGTGAAGGGGCCCCGTGACCGGGCAACTCCCGGTGATCCGTACACCGCTGACGCCCTGCTAGGGTCCCGACCCGTGACGGACAGGGTGCAGAAGCAGTACGAGGCGATGCGGGGGCACTTCCACCGGGCCGCCGGGCAGCGCGGATTCACGCTCGACCCCGCCCAGGAGCTCCCGGTCGAGCGGCTCAGCCGGCTGGCCGGCGAGCTCGCCCACCCGGCCTGGCGGCTGCGCCGCGGTCCGCGGCACCTCTACCTCTGGGGCCCGGTCGGCCGCGGCAAGAGCTGGCTGGTGGACACCTTCCTCGACGGGCTGGCGACCCCGCGCAAGCGGCGGCTGCACTTCCACGACTTCTTCCGCCGGCTGCACGAGGGCGTCGCCCACCACGCCGGGAGTCGCGGCGCGGACGGCGCGGCCGTGGACCGGGCCGTGGACGAGCTGCTCGGCGACTGCCGGGTCCTGGTCTTCGACGAGTTCCACGCCCACGACGCGGGTGACGCGATGCTGGTGGCCCGTCTGCTGCACACCCTGCTGGACCGGCGGATCACCCTGGTCACCACGTCCAACTACCCGCCCGCCGGGCTGATGCCCGACCCGCTGTACCACCACCTCTTCGAGCCGACGATCAGGCTGATCGAGGAGCGGATGGACGTGGTCGACGTCTGCGGGCAAGTCGACTTCCGGCGCCTGCCCGGGTCGGAACGCGCCCACGGGTTCGGCCTCGGCGCCCGGCTCCACCCCGGCGACGAGGCCTCGGCCGGCCTCACGGCGCCCCGGCCCGAGGAGGCGGGTCCGGTGGCCGCCCACCACCGCGAGCTGCCGGCCCGGGCCGTCCGCGGGGACCACGTGTGGTTCGGCTTCCCGGAGCTGTGCGAGGGCCTCACCTCCGTCGCGGACTACCTCGCCCTCGCCGACCGCTTCCCCACCGTCGTCCTCGACGGCGTCCCGCCGCTCACCGAGGCCTCCCCCGACGGCCGCCGGCGCTTCGCCAACCTGGTCGACGTCTGCTGCGACCGCGACGTCCGCCTGGTCCTGATCGGCGCCGACCCGCTCGCCGGCCTCCCCGCCGACTCCGCCCTCATGCGCGACCTCGACCGCACCGCCAGCCGCCTCGCCCTCCTGCGGCACCCGGCCCCGCAGACAGGGGTCTGAAGACAGACCCTAGCTTCGGGTGAAAGTCCCGAGGCCCTCGTGGTCGAGCTGTTCGACCACCACCGTGGAGGCCCGGCCGTCGGCGCCCACGCCGAACGTCACCCCGGACAGGCCGACGGCGTTCTCCCCGCGGGTGCGGAAACTGAACACGTCCCCGGCGTAGTGCTGGAGCGGGAACTGCAGGTCGTCCGGGCCCAGACTCATCACCAGGGCGCCGCCGTTGCCGGTGGTCACCGTCAGCGGGCCGTAGTAGCCGTTGGCGTACGTGCCGACGTAGGCCGCGTCGGGCCTGGCGGGGGCGGCGTCGGCCGGGGGCTTGGTGTAGTCGGTGGGCGAGACGCCGGTCAGCGCGGCGGCGGGGACGACCTTGCCGAAGAAGGCGAGCCAGTCGACGGTCTCGTGGCCCTCCTCGGCGAGGTCGAAGAACTCCTCGGCCACCGCCTCGGGCAGACCGACCGGCTGGCCGTTGGTCAGCACCACGATCCCCAGCTGCTCGGAGGGCAGCAGGGTGACCACGGTGGCGGCGCCCAGCTCGAAGGCGCCGGAGTGGTTGAGCCGCAGCCGGCCGCCGTTGTCGCGGCCGACGTTCCAGCCCAGGCCGTACTGGCCGGGGTTGCCGTCGGGTGCGGACGGCGGGTTGGAGAGGCTGTGCGGCAGCCAGGTCTCGCCCAGGGCGGCGGTGTCGACGATCTGCTTGCCCTCGAAGGAGCCGTCGGCGAGCTGCAGCCGCATCCAGCGGGCGAGGTCCTGCACGGTGGAGCTGACGCCGCCGGCCGGGGACTGCGGGTCGGCGTTCTCGGTGGTGCTGACCTGCCAGCCGCCGCCGGTGCCGGTGCGCACGTGCGGCACGGCCTTGTCGGGCGCGTTGTCGTAGGCGGAGCGCAGGGAGCTCGTGGAGGTCATGCCGAGCGGCTTGTAGAGGGTGTCGGCGGCCAGGGTCTCCCAGGCGGTGCCCCTGGTCCTGGCGACGGCGACGGCCGCCTCGGTGAGGCCGTAGTTGGTGTAGGCGTAGGTGGCGCGGAACGGGGCCAGGGGCTGGTCGCGCAGGTGCTGGAGGATGTAGTCGCGCTGGTAGCCGAGGTCCTGGAGGAGGTCGCCGGCGTGGTCGGGCAGGCCGCTGCGGTGGGAGAAGAGGTCGGCGAGCGTCACGTGGCGGCCGACCCAGGGGTCGGCGAGAGTGAAGCCGGGGTCGTGGGCGATGACGGGGTCGTCCCAGGCGACCGCCTTCTGGCCGACGGCCGTGGCGACGACGGTGGAGGAGATCGGCTTGGAGACGGAGGCGAGCTGGAAGACGGTGTCGGGGTCGACGGTGTCCGGCTTGCCGAGTTCGCGGACGCCGAAGCCCTTGGCGTGGACGACCTTGTCCTTGTGGACGACCGCCAGGGCCAGGCCCGGCACGCCGGTCTTGCGCAGGGCGTCCTGGACATAGGCGTCGATCCGGTCCACGGCGAAGGCCACCTGCCGGTCGCTCAGCTGCGGCGAGGGCTGCGGCGGCGCGGTGGGCACGGCGCCGGAGGAGCCGGGGGCGGCCTCGGGGTCGGAGGCGGCGGAGGTGCACCCGGCGAGCAGCAGGCCGGCCAGCAGGGGCGCGGCGATGCGGTGTCCCGGCCTGGCGGCGGTGCGGCGGTGCATGCGGGTCCTCCCTCGTCCGGGCGGCACGGGCCGTGCGCCTCATCGCGTGAGTACGTGAGTATTCGACGGCCCGGCGCGGCCCGGGCGGGCGCGCCGCGCACCGCCATGGGCGCATTCACCCGTGCGGCGGCGGCGCGGCGGGCGAAGCCGCGTGGAGCGGGAAGTCGGCCGGGCCGACTTCCCGTGCGCACGCCCGCTCCCCCGCCCGGCCGACGACCCCGCCCTCTACTCGACGACCTCGGCCTTCTCGATGACCACGTCCTCCTTGGGGACGTCCTGGTGGCCGCTCCTGGAGCCGGTGGGCACGGTCTTGACGGCGTCCACGACGTCCTGGCCCTCGACCACCTCGCCGAAGACGGCGTAGCCCCAGCCCTGGGCGTTCTTGCCGCTGTGGTCGAGGAAGTCGTTGTCGGCGACGTTGATGAAGAACTGGGCGGTGGCCGAGTGCGGGTCCCCGGTGCGGGCCATCGCGACGGTGTACGTGAGGTTCTTCAGGCCGTTGTCGGCCTCGTTCTGGATGGGGGCGCGGGTCTTCTTCTGCTTCATGCCGGGCTCCATCCCGCCGCCCTGGACCATGAAGCCGTTGATGACCCGGTGGAAGACCGTCCCGTCGTAGAAGCCGTCCCGGACGTACTGGAGGAAGTTCTCCACCGTTGCCGGGGCCTTCTCCGCGTCGAGGCGCAGGACGATGGCGCCGTGGTTGGTGCTCAGTTTGACCTTCGACACGATGACCTCACTGTACGGGTTGCGGCGGCTACGGAGTGCTCACGCGCATTGTGGCAGGAGGGACGGCCGGGCACCGTCGAGGCGCTTCAGTTGGCGAGGGTGAAGTCGCCGCCGACGGGGGCGGCGAGCTTGTCGATGCCGGTGAGGGCGGTGAGGGTGGGCACCGGGGTGCTGCTGTCGGCGGTGGTGCCGTCGCCGAGCTGGCCGGAGCCGTTGCTGCCCCAGGAGTGCACGGTGCTGGTCCCGGACAGGGCCACGGTGTGCTCCCGGCCGCCGGCCACCAGCCGTACGCCGCTGAGGCCGGGGACGGTGACGGGGGTGACGCGGAAGACGGTGGTGCCGTCGCCGAGTTGGCCGGCGGTGTTCTGGCCCCAGGCCTTGAGGCGGTGGTCGGTGTCGACGACGGCCATGCTGTGGTTGCAGCCGGCCGCGATCCGGGTGACCCCGCCGGTCCAGGCCCCGTGGGTGGTGACGGGGGTGTAGCGGTTGATGGTGGTGTTGTCGCCGAGCTGGCCGGTGGCGTTGTAGCCCCAGGCCTTCACGGCGGCGCCGGTGCCGGGTGTGCCGACCAGGACGAGGTTGTGGCTGGCGCCGGCGGCGATCCGGCTGACGCCGGTCAGTCCGACGACCCGCGCGGGGAGGCCGCGGTTGGTCGAAGTTCCGTCGCCCAGCTGGCCGTTGCTGTTGTAGCCCCAGGCCCAGACGGTGCCGTCCTCGCGCAGCGCGAGGCTGTGGTGGAGGCCGGCTGCGATGGCGACGACCTTGTGGAGGCCCTCGACCCGCACCGGGACGCCGCTGTCGGCGCCGGTGCCGTTGCCGAGCTGGCCGTGGGTGTTCTGGCCCCAGGCCAGGACGGTGCCGTCGGCGAGCAGGGCGAGGCTGTGAGCGCCGCCGGCGGCGATGTCGGTGGCGTCGGCGAGACCGGCCACCTGGCCGGGCGCGTTGTGGCTGAACACCGTGCCGTCGCCGAGCTGGCCCGAGCCGTTGACGCCCCAGGACTGCACCGTGCGGTCGGCGAGCAGGGCCAGCCCGTGGCCGAGGGTGGCACCGGCCCCGCCGGCGGCGATCTTCACCACGTCGGCGCTGGTCAGCCCGAGCACGGCGGTGGCCGTGGTGCGGAGGTCGGCCCAGGTGCCGTCCCCGAGCTGGCCGGAGCGGTTGTTGCCCCAGGACTTCAGGCGCTTCTCTGCCATGCGACAATGCCTCTTTACTTGTATGACAATAAGTCAAATCGTCGACATGTCAGACCTGTTGACGAGTCCACGATCATGGACCGACGCTACCCACGCGCACGTCACCGGCACGGGAAACGGCGGCGCCGGCCACTCGATCGGGTGACGGCGGCCCTCCGGCGCGGCTGACGGCCGTACGTCCCGCAGCGCGTGGCGGCGTGGCACGGGGCGCGGGGCACGTACCGCGGGACTACGGCTCAGCGGGTGCGGAAGGCCTGCCGGTAGGCACCGGGGGTGGTGCCGGTGCGGGCGCGGAAGCGGCGGCGCAGGTTGACGGCGGAGGTCAGGCCGACGCGGGCGGCGATCGCGTCGACGGGCAGGTCGGTGTCCTCCAGCAGGACCCGGGCCGCGGCCAGCCGGCGGGCGAGCAGCCAGGCGCCCGGGCTGGTGCCGAGCTGGTCGGCGAAACGCCGGGCCAGGGTGCGGGGCGAGACGCCGAGGCGGGCGGCCAGGGCCTCGACCGACAGGGGCGCGCCGAGGCGCTCGTCGGCCCAGGCGAGCAGGCCGTCCAGCGCCTGCCCCGACGACACCGGCACCGGCGGTGACGGCGGTGACGGCGGTGACGGCGACAGCGGCGACAGCGGCGACGCCGGCGCCGGCGCGTACGGCGTGCGGTCGTCGTCGGGGTGCGGCGCCATCGCCATGTGCCGGGCCAGCGCGGCGGCGTGGGCGGCGCCGTGGTCGCGCCGGACCAGGTGCAGGCACAGGTCGAGGCCGGCGCCGGCGCCCGCGCTGGTGGCGACGTCGCCGTGGTCCACGTAGCGCCGGTACGGCTCGACCCGGATCCGGGGGTACGCGCGGCGCAGCTGGTCGGCGCGGGCCCGGTGGGTGGTGGCGGTGCGGCCGTCGAGCAGTCCGGTGCGGGCCAGGGCGAACACTCCGGAGCAGATGGCGGTCAGCCGGGCCCCGCGGGCGTGTGCCCGCAGCAGGGCGCGGCGCACGGGGTCGGCGAGGGGTTCGTCCACGGGCAGCCAGCCGGGGACGATCACGGTGTCGGCGGTGTCGAGCGCGTCGAGGCCGTGCGGCACGGACATGGTGTAGCCGCCGGTGGTGGGCACCGGGCCGGGGACCTGCGTGCAGGTGGCGAAGGTGTAGTGCTGCGGCAGGCCGGGTCTCGGTGTGCCGAAGACTTCGGCGGCGCAGCCGAGTTCGAAGGTCGACTGGACGGGCCGGACCAGGGCCACCACGCGGTGCATGGCAGGAAAGTACCCCAGGGTGTCGCGGTGGGGCCTGTCCGGGCCGGCCGGGGCGCGGCACCGTTGCGGGCATGTATCCGGAGATCCTTGCCCAGCAGGGCTACATGTCCGTGTCCGTCGACGAGTCCCCGGTCCGCGAGCTGTTCCCCGGTGTCCGGCTGCGGGCGCTGTGGCGGGGGCCGGACGGTGCGCACGCCCATGTGCTGGAGATGGCGGCGGGCTCCGGCTGGCCGCACCGTGACGTCCACGAGCCGGGGCCGGAGGAGGTGTTCGTGGTGGCGGGCGTCTTCAGCGACGGGGCGCGGGACTACCCGGCCGGTACGTTCCTGCACGCTCCGGCGGGGTCGTGGCACGTGCCGTCGACGGCCGTCGGCTGCACGCTGTTCGTGTTCTACCCGCAGGGGTAGGGCCGCGGGGCGCGGGGGCGGGGCGGGGCGGGGACGGGGCGGGAGGCCGCCGGGGGCCGCCGGGGGCCTCCGGGGTCGGGCTTCCCGCCCCGCGCCGGGCCGGTCAGGAGCCGGGGCTCAGCGAGGCGTTGACGTCCTTGAGGAACTCGGCGACGGGGCGGCCGAGCAGGTCGGAGCTGTCGAGGGAGACGCCGTAGCGGTTCTCCAGGTCGGCGAGGACGCCCAGCACGCCCAGGGAGTCGACGCCGAGGTCGAGGAACATGCGGCCGGGGTCGGCGAGTTCCTCGGCGGTGACCTGGACGCCGGCGCGGGTCCTGACCAGGGTGGCCAGTTCCTCGTAGGTGATCTCCGTGGCCATCGGGCCCTCCGGGGGTGCGTGGGTGGCAGGGCCGACGGCGGTCGGGTCGTTCAACGGGTGGCCCTGTGGGCGCAGTTGTACGTGACCCGGAGGCGCCCGGTCCAGCTCGTTCACTCGTACGTGTGCGGGCTTCACGGGGATGGTCGGGGCGGCCCGCCGCGGCCCCTCCCCCGGGTTGTCGGAGCCGCGTTCCGGCGCGCCGGTCGACGGACCGGCGGGCGGTCAGGCGGCGAGCAGCGGGGCGAGTTCGGCGGCCCACTCGGGGTGGAGGGCGACCTTCTCCTCGTGCAGGGCGAGGACCTGGGCGGCGAGGTCGGGGGCCGGGTCGTCGGACAGGTCGGGGCCGATGGCGATGCGGGCCAGGTGCGGCATGATCTGCGGGTCCCCGGCGAGGTGGACCGGGTCGTGCATGTAGCGGCGCAGGGCCGGCAGGTCGGGGATGGCGACGCAGTAGGCGTGGGTGAATCCGCCGGTGGCGTCGAGGCTCCGGCCGACGGTGGAGAAGGCGACCGACTCGACGGAGGCGGTGCGGCGCATGACGGCGAGGACGTGTGCGCGGTCCTCCTCGGTGGCGGTCTCCTTGAACGCGAAGCGCAGCATGTGGATGATCACGCGTCTCTCCCTCGAACGTGAACTCGGGATTGAACTCTCTGGTTCAGAAATCTGGTCTTTAGGGTTCGGGCTCTAGACTGAACCCATGGGTTCAGAAGTGTCAACGGGCGCCGGGCGAACGGGCCGTGGGCAGAAGCAGCTGCAGACGCAGCGGCAGACGGAGCGGCGGCAGGCGATCCTGGACGGCGCGTTCGCGGTCTTCGCGCGGCGCGGCTACGCGCAGGCCTGCGTGCAGGAGATCGCGGGCGAGGCGGGGGTGGCCAAGCCGACCGTCTACAGCCACCTGGCCGACAAGGAGAGCCTCTACCGCGAGGCCGTCGAGGCG
The DNA here is from genome assembly GCF_042885395.1 of Kitasatospora sp. NPDC058063. NCBI lineage: Bacteria > Bacillati > Actinomycetota > Actinomycetes > Kitasatosporales > Streptomycetaceae > Kitasatospora > Kitasatospora sp. NPDC058063. The sequence goes on along the minus strand of NZ_JBHVSD010000020.1, from coordinate 87,647 downwards.
GCGGCCGAGCGCGTCGGCGTCCGGGCGGTGGCCGCCGTCGAACCGTTGCGCTCGGCCGCCGCAGCGGACGCCGCCGACCTGCGGGCGGCCCTCACCTCGGCCGCGCACGCCCTGCTGCTGGCCATCTGCTGCCAGGAGTCCCGCACGGTACGGCAGTTGGCCTGTGCGCAGGCCGTCCAGTTCCCCGGCCTCGCGGCCGCCGTGCGCGAGCGCGTGCTGCTGCGCCCGCACGCCGCCCTCGCCGACCGCACGGCCCGCCTCGTCCTGGCCGGCCGGCTGCGCCCCTGCGACCCCGACCGCGCCGCCGAGCACCTCCTCGCCCTGCTGACCGGGCCCCTGGAGCACCGGCCGGACGCGGACGTGCGGGAGGTGGCCGCCGAGGCGGTGGACGTCTTCCTGCGCGCCTACGGCGCCTGAGCCCGGGGCCGGGGCGCACGGACGGCGGGCGGGCTCCGGTGAGGGCGGCGGGTGCGGCACAGGCACTGCCGATGGCGGCCATCAGCGGTACCTCCGCCCGGGACGCCGGGACGGCGGGGTGCGGGGGCGTGGTTCGCCGGAGGGCCCGGCGCCCGTGGCCCGGCGGGCTCAGGCCGCGCCGAAGTGCCGTTTGGTGTCGGCGACCAGCGTCCGCTGGAAGGCCGCCCCGGGCATGTCGGTCAGTGCCGCGGGGCGGCGCAGCAGTGGGGCCGGCTCGTAGGCGAAGGTCCAGGTGAAGCGGGTGCCGCCGCCCGGGAGGGGTTCGAGGAGGTAGTCCTCGCCGAAGCGCCGGTAGAGCGGCAGGGAGGCCTCGGTGACGCAGAACGCGTGCCGCGTGCCCTCCTCCCAGAGCGTGAACTCCTCGCGCAGCCGCAGCGTCCCGAGCGCGGTGATCTCCCGGGTGGTGCCGACGCCGTGCGGGGCCGGTGAGGTGTAGCGGCCGCCGGCCAGGCCCCGGCACCAGGACAGCGGTGCCGGGCCGGCGAGCCCCGCCCACACGCTCCGCGGTGCCACCGGCAGGTCCATCACGTGGCGGTGGCGGTGCGGGGCGGTGTCGAAGAAGGAGGCGTCGAAGCGCTCCAGTGCGAACCAGGGCATCGGGGCCTCCTCGTGGCGGGTCGGGGGACGCGCCCGAGCGTACCGGGCAGGGGAACCGGGCTCCCCGTCAGGTCGGGCGCCCCGTCGGGCCGAACCGGGCCGCCGGGGCCGGGGCCGTCAGGCGATGCGGTGGGCCAGGCCCGGGTAGTCGGCGACCAGGCCGTCCGCGTCCAGCAGCAGGTCCGCCCGGTAGTCGCCGGAGGCGTAGCGGACGGTGGCGCCTCCGTCCTCGTGGCGGCGCAGGTGGGTGTAGGTCTGGCGGGAGGGCACGACGACCAGCTCGGGCACCCGGATCCAGGCCATCAGGAAGTGGTGCTCGCCCGGGCCGCGGTGGAGGGCGTGGCGCAGCACGGGCGGGGTGTTGGTGAGCGGGGACAGGCCGAGGTCGCAGTCGAGGGCGCCGTCGAGGTCGGGGCGCGGGGTGCCGTCGACGGTCCAGCGGCCGGTGGTCCCGTCGCGGCGCAGGTCGAGGGTGCGGACGGTGTCGGGGGTGCGGGCGGTGACGTGCATGCGGCGGGTGGTGAAGCCGTCGCCGGTGTCGAGTTCGTAGTCGAGCCAGTACGGGGCCGGTTCGGCGGCGGCGACGCGGCCGCGGGCGGTCAGGGCGGTGGGGCGCAGGTCGATCCAGGAGGTCTCCAGGCCGGCGGTCTCGGTGACCCGCCAGGTGGGTGCGGCGGTGCGGGCGGCGGGGCGGTGCGGGTCGGGGGCGGTGCGGCTGTTCATTCGTGCACGGTACTGCCGGGTGCCGACAGCGGACCCGACGGACCGTCAACGCGGGGGGTTCATTCGTTCGGGTGAGGGTGGGGGCGGGGCGTGCCTCGTGCGGGGCGGGGCGGGGTTCGGGGCGGCGGCGGGCCCGGTCCCGGGCTCTCCATAATCGCGTGGGTGATCACATCCTGTGACGAAGCGGTGGCCCGGCTGCGGGCCCTGCCCGGACTGTCGTGCTGTGCCCGCCCCTTGAACGTGCTGCCGCTGCTGCGCACCGGCTGCCTGTCCGCGGTGGTGAGCGTGGAGGGCCCGGACGCGGGCTGGGCGGGCGAGTTCGGGGCCACCTTCCATGCGCTGGAACCGGACCGGGGGGTGCGCGACCACACCTCGGCGGGGGCCGGGGTCCACGCGGTGCTGCGCGCGATCGCCGGCGCCCCGGGCGAGGACGCGGACGCGGCGGGCGGCGGCTGGCGGGGCCGGGAACTGGCGCTGCTGCCCTACTCGGCGATGAAAGCCGAGTGGCGCACGGCACTCGGCGCGCTCGGCACCCGCCTGCTGGAGCCGCCCTCGCACGTGGACCTGCCGATGCTGGGCGACAAGCGGGCGCAGCGCGCGTGGCTGCGGTCGGTGGGGGCCGCGACCCCGCCGGACGCGGTGGTCCCGGCGCTCGACCACCGGGAGCTGCGCCGCCGCTTCGGGTCCCCCTACGTGGTGCAGACGCCGGTGGGCTCCAGCGGCAAGGGCACCCACCTGGTCGTCGACGAGGCGGACCTGCGCCCGATCCGCCGGGTCGGCGGCGGGCCCTGGCTGGTGAGCGGCTACGTCGAGGGCGTCGCGGTCAACCTGCACGTCCTGGTCTCGGCGGACAGCGCGGTGCGGGTGCTGCGCCCGTCCGTCCAGCTGACCCGTATCGAGGGTGTCGGCGCGCCCTTCGGCGCCTACTCCGGCTGCGACTTCGCGGCCCCCGCCCTGCTGTCGCCGCTCGCCCTGGCCCGGGCCGGCACCGCGGCGCGGCGCGTCGGCGAGGCGCTGGCCGCGCTCGGCTACCGGGGCCTGTTCGGCGCCGACTTCGTCCTGGACGGCGAGCGCCCGCTGCTGCTGGAGCTCAACTGCCGTATGCAGGGCTCGACCTGGCTGCTGGGCGAGCTCGAACTGGCCGAGCACGCGCTGCCGTCCGCGCTGCGCCACGTCCTGGAGCTCTACGGGCACGCCACCGGCGGCGAGCCGCGCACGGACGCGGCGGGCGCCGTGCAGCTGGTGGTGCGGCACACCGGCGCCCCGGTGCGGGTGGCGGCGGCGCCCGGGGGCGGTCTGCACCGGCTCAAGGACGGGCGGCTGCGGTACTGCGGCGCCGGGTTCGGCCTGCTGGAGTGCGGGCCCGACGACTGCGTGCTGCTGCAACTCCCCTCCCCCGGGACGGTGTTGCTCCCCGGGGTGCCGCTCGCCCGGGTCGTGGCCCGGCACCCGCTGACCACCCCGGACGGCACCGCGCTCACCGCGCCCGGACGGCGGCTGGTGGACGCCCTGCGCGCGGGCTTCGTCCTCGAACCCCTCGACGAACCCGTGGGATCCGCCGTCCCCTGCGCGTCGCGATGAGGAGACCCGTGCCGAGGACACCCGTGCCGAGGACGCCCGTGCCGAGGACACCGGTGCCGCTGTACGTCCGCGCCGCAGTGCCCGCCGACCTGCCCCGGCTGGCCGCCCTGCGGGCGGAGGCCGCCGCCTGGATCGCGCTGGAGCACGGCTCGGCCCAGTGGTCGGCCCCGTACGACGCCGAGCGCGGCCTGACGCTGATCGCCCGGGGCGCGACGGTGGTCGCCGCGCTGGCGCCGCAGGGCGAGGCCGTCGCCACCGTGACGCTGCGCCCCACCGGCAGCCCCCGCCTGTGGAGCGGCGAGGAACTCGCCCGCCCGGCCCGCTACGTGAGCTCCTTCACGGTGGACCGCCGGTACGCCGGGCGCGGCATCGGCGCCCGGCTGGGCGACTGGGCCGCCTGGCGGGCCGCGCGGGCGGGCGCCGGGCTGCTGCGGGCGAACGTGTGGAGCGACAACGCCGCCCTGCACGCCTACTACCGTGCGCAGGGCTGGCGTTGGGTGCGCACGGTGGCCCACAGCCGCAGCGGCGCCCTGTTCGAGCGCGCCACGAGCGCGGTGGCGCCGCCGCGGATCCACGAGGCGGGCCGCGTGCGGGCGTGAGCCGTGCCGTGCCCGTCCGTGCCGGACCGCCCGTGCCGGAGCGCAGGGGCGCGCCGCGCAGGCCCCGGCCGGGCCGGCCGGTGGCTGCTGTACCGGCCCGCCCCACCCCGCCGCCCCGGGCCCGTCGCCCCCCTGCGACGTCGCCCGGGTGGCGCAGCGGGGCGGGCCGGTACGGGCGGGTCGTGTTAGCAATGGCCGGAGGGGGCGGGGGGTGTCCACGCGGACGCACGCGAAGCACTGGAGACCGGAGACCGTCGTGTCGCACCACCTCAGCGGACCGAACCTGCGCTCACCGGAGGGTGACGCGCGCCTGGATCTGACCGACCTGTTCGCCTTCGCCTCGCCGGAGCCGGGCCGGACGGTGCTGATCATGAACGTGAACCCGGTCGCACCCAGTGGCGGGCAGGCCTTCCATCCGGAGGCGGTGTACCGGATCGACATCGACACCGACGGCGACCAGCGGGCCGACATCGCGTACAGCTTCACCTTCTCCGAGCCGGTGGGCGGGGCGCAGAGCATGACGGTGCGGCGCACCACCGGCGAGGGGGCGCGCGGGCACGAGGCGACCGGTGAGGTGCTGGTGTCGCGGGCGCCGGTGAGTTTCACGGGCACCCCTGCGGTGGTGGAGGCGGGGTCGTACCGGGTGAGTGCGGGGCTGCGCAGCGACCCGTTCTTCGCGGACCTGGACGGGATCGTGAAGGACTTCCAGTGGACGGGGGTGGACTGGGGCGCGGACAAGAACGTCTTCGGGATCGTGCTGGAGGCGCCGGACGCGGCGTTCGGCGAGGCGCCGGAGATCGGGGTGTGGGCGCGGGTGAGCGTGCGCAAGGACGGTCGGCTGGTGTCGGTGGACCGGGGTGCGCATCCGTCGCTGACGGCGTACTTCAACGAGGAGGACGTGAAGGACGCGTACAACGCCGGGGAGCCGGTGGACGACTGGGTGACCTACCGTGATCCGTGGACGGCGAAGCTGCAGCACTTCGGCGGGTACACCACGGACGCGGCGCACGCGCAGCTGCGGATCGTGCTGCCGGACGTCCTGCGCTACGACCGGGCCCGCCCGGCCGTCTACCCGAACGGGCGCTCGCTGACCGACGACGTGACCTCGGCGCGGCTGACGATGCTCACCGACGGCAAGGTGTCCGGTGACCACATCGGGCCGCACACCGATCTGCTGCCGGCCTTCCCGTACCTGGGCCACCCGCACTGACCTCGGGGCCGGGCCGGCGGGACGCCGGTTCCGTGGAGCGCCGGTTCCGTGGGGGGGCGCCCGACTCGCGGGGGGTTCCCGGCTCGTTGGGGGGGGCGCCCGGCTCGTGGGGCAAGCAGGCGCGCCCCTGTCAGATGTCAGGGACCGCTGCGGGCGCCGGATTCCTAGGCTGACGGGCACCGGACGGACGGGTCGTCCGTCCTCGTACCAGCCAAGGGAGAACCACTCATGCGCAGGATCACCCACGCCGTCGCCGCCCTGGCCATGGCCGCCGCCGCGCTGACCACGATGGGAGCCGGCAGTGCCGGCGCCGCGGCCGGCGACTGGGCGGGCTGCCCGTCCGGGGCGGTCTGCATCTACCCGCAGGACCAGGACCCGGCGGTCAGCCCCAGTGCCGTCTACCGGAGCTACGGCGCGCACAACCTGAGCGGCCAGTACGGAAACCACTGGGTGCTCAACAACCAGACCGGCGGCGCGCACGCCCACCTGTGCCGTGCCTCGGGCGGCGGTGACTGCGTCTACGACATCGCGGCGCAGCGCGGCGTGTACGACGACCTGGGTCCGATCAACTCGATCACGCTCGACCGTCCCTGACGTTTCGTCAGGTCCGAGCCGGGAGTGCCCGCCGTCCGAGGGGAGCGGCGGGCATTCCGCTTTCCCGCGCCGCGGGTGCGCCGCCCGTCCGAGGCGCGTTCACGAAGATAACGAATGGTGGTGGATTCCGGGGAGTTTGGTTTTACTTATTGACGTCATGTACGCGCCCAGGTTTAACTCCCCCCACCCCGCCGCGAAGCCGCGGCGATCCCAGGGAGAGGTATCCGATGAACGCCGTACTGCGTCGCGCCCTCGTCTCCACCGTGGGCCTCGCGCTGACCCTGTCCATGACCGCCGCGTGCGGGAAGGCCGGCGGCACCAAGAACGAGGCATCCGCCGCCGGCAACCCCGACGCCATCGGCCTGCTGCTGCCCGAGAACGCCTCCTCCGTGCGCTACGAGTCCTTCGACCGGCCGTTCATCGAGGCCAAGGTCAAGTCCCTGTGCGCGCAGTGCAAGGTGCTGTACAACAACGCCGAGGGCAGCGCGGCCAAGCAGAAGCAGCAGTTCGACACCCTGCTCACCCAGGGCGTCAAGGTGATCATCCTCGACCCGTACGACGCCGACTCCACCCAGAGCTGGGTCGAGGAGGCCGCCGCCAAGGGCGTCAAGGTCCTCGCCTACGACCGCCTGGCCAGCGGCCCGGTCGCCGCGTACACCTCCTTCGACAACGAGAAGGTCGGCGAACTCCAGGGCCGGGCCCTGCTGGACGCGCTCGGCCCGCAGGCCGCCGAGGCCAACATCGTCATGATCGACGGCGACGAGGCCGACCCGAACTCCGCCCAGTTCAAGTCCGGCGCGCACAAGGCCCTCGACGGGAAGATCAAGAAGGTCGTCTACGAGCAGTCCGGGCAGTGGAACGCCGCCGTCGCCGCGCAGAAGATCTCCGCCGCCGTCACCGAGTTCGGCAAGAACGGCTTCCAGGGCGTCTACTCCGCCAACGACGGCATGGCCGCCGCCATCATCACCCAGCTCAAGGGCGCCGGCATCAACATCCCCGTCGGCGGCCAGGACGCCAGCCTGGACGCCATCCAGCGCGTCGTGAACGGCGACCAGGCGTACACCATCTACAAGGCCTACCGCCCGATCACCGACACCGCCGCCGAACTGGCCGTCGCCCTGCTGCGGGGCAAGGACGTCAAGAGCATCGCCCCCGACAGCGTCGACAGCGCCACCGCCAAGAACATCCCGTCCAAGCTGCTGGACGCCAAGGTCGTCACCAAGGACACCATCGCCACCACCGTGGTGGCCGACGGCATCTACAAGGTCTCCGACATCTGCACCGCCGACTACGCCGCCGCGTGCGCCGCCGCCGGCCTCAAGTAGGCCCCCTTCCAGCAGGCCTCTCCAGCAGGCCCCTTCAGCAGGCCCTCTCCAGCAGGCCTCGGCTATCACACCAAGTAGCCGCTCCCCCAAGGTGGTTGTTCCCGTGACAGGCGCACCCGTCCTGCAGCTGCGCTCGGTCTCCAAGCGCTTCGGTGCCGTCCAGGCCCTCACCGACGTCGACCTCGCCGTCCACGCCGGCGAGGTGCTCGCCCTCGTCGGCGACAACGGCGCCGGCAAGTCCACCCTCGTCAAGACCATCGCCGGCGTCCACCCCGTGGACGAGGGCACCCTCGCCTGGCACGGCGAGCCGGTGCGCCTGGCCCGCCCCCAGGACGCCACCGCCCTCGGCATCGCGACCGTCTACCAGGACCTCGCGCTGTGCGACAACCTCGACGTCATCGCCAACCTCTTCCTCGGCCACGAGAAACGCCGCCGCGGCCTGCTCGACGAGGTCGCCATGGAACAGCACGCCCGCCGGCTGCTGGACACCCTCTCCATCCGCATCCCCGACGTGCGCACCCCCGTCGCCGCCCTGTCCGGCGGGCAGCGCCAAGTGGTGGCCATCGCCCGCGCCCTGGTCGGCGAACCGGCCCTGGTCGTCCTGGACGAGCCCACCGCGGCCCTCGGCGTCGAACAGACCGCCCAGGTCCTCGACCTGGTGGAGCGGCTGCGCGGGCAGGGCCTGGCGGTCGTGCTGGTCAGCCACAACATGGCCGACGTACGGGCGGTGGCCGACACCGTCGCCGTCCTGCGCCTGGGCCGCAACAACGGCGTCTTCCCGGTTGCCGGCACCACCCAGGAGCAGATCGTCGCCGCGATCACCGGCGCCACCGACAACGCCCACGCCCGCCGGGCCCGCCGCACCGGGCACACCGAGGAGGCCGAGGCCGTATGAGCACCCCCGAAGCACCCGCCCCTGCCACCGCCCCCGCCACCGCGGCCACGCCGGACCCCAGGCTGCACAGCACCGAACCGGGCTGGGCCGGCCAACTGCGCGCCGCCCGCCGGCGCCTGGCCTCCGGCGAGCTCGGCTCGCTGCCGGTCGTCGTCGGCCTGGTCGTCATCGCCGTCGTCTTCCAGTCCGTCACCCACCACTTCCTGCAGGCCGACAACCTCACCAACATCACCCGCTTCATCGCCGGGCCCGGCCTCATCGCGGTCGGTGTCGTCTTCGTGCTGATCCTCGGCGAGATCGACCTCTCCCTCGGCTCGGTCGCCGGCGCCGGCGCCGCCATCGCGGCGGTGCTGACGGTGCGCCAGGGCTGGAGCGAGTGGGTGGCGATCCTCGCCGCCCTCGGCGCGGCCTGCGTCATGGGGCTGCTGCACGGCCTGTTCTTCGCCCGTGTCGGCGTGCCCGCCTTCGTGGTCACCCTCGCCGGGATGCTCGCCTGGAGCGGCCTGCAGGAGTACGTGCTCGGCGACGGCGGCACCGTCAACAACCGCCACGGCGGCGTCGTCGCCGGCCTGGACAGCACCTTCCTCGGCGACGGCGACATCGCCTACGCCTGGGCCCTGGCCGTCCTCGCCCCCGTCCTCTACCTGGCCACCCGCCTGAACACCGCCCGCCGGCGCCGCGCCGCCGGCCTCACCGCACCCCCCGCCGCCGACAGCGCCGTGCGCGCCGCCGCCCTCGCCGTCCTCACCCTCGCCACCGCCTACACCCTCAACCAGGACCGCGGCCTGCCGCTGTCCCTGGTCGTCCTGCTCGGCGCCGTCCTCGCCACCGACTTCGTGCTGCGCCGCACCCGCTACGGCCGCCAGGTCTTCGCCGTCGGCGGCGGCGTCGAGGCCGCCCGGCGCGCGGGCGTCAACGTCGCCCGGGTACGGATCTCCGTCTTCGTGCTCTCCGCGTTCCTGGCTGGCCTGGGCGGCCTGTTCTACGCCTCCCAGCAGGGCTCCGCCGACAAGCAACTGGGCAGCGGCAACGTCCTGATGAGCGCCATCGCCGCGGCCGTCATCGGCGGCACCAGCCTCTTCGGGGGGCGCGGCAAGACCTGGTCCGCCCTGCTGGGCATCCTCGTCATCCAGTCCATCACCACCGGCCTGGACATGGTCCACGCCGCCCAGGCCATCCAGTACATGATCACCGGCGCGGTGCTGCTGGCCGCCGTCGTCCTCGACTCCCTCACCCGCCGCACCCGCAGCAGCAGCGGCCGCCGGTAGCGCCAGCCGGCCCGGCGGAACCCAGGCTCGGCGCCCCGCGATGCGGCGGGGCGCCGGGCCCTTTCGCAGCCCGCCTCCCACTCCGGAGCTTGCCTCCCGCTCCGGAGCTTGCCTCCCGCTCCGGAGCTTGCCTCCCACTCCGGCACCGCGGGAGGATCGGCCGATGTTCGAACTGCTCCCCGGCATCGGGGTCCAACTGCCGGGCGCAGCGGGCACCCTGCGGTTCGGCCTGGACGACCGGACGACCGCCGAGACCCTGGCCGGGCTCGGCCCGCTCCCGCCGAGGCCCGTACCCGACACGGTCCGGAGCCGCACCGCCCGCTGGGCGGACATCGAAGTGACCGCCAGTGCCGAGGAGCTGGACGGCGCCGAGGAGCTGGGCGGGGCCGGGGCGGAGCCCACCGAGCCTGTCCTGCGGTCCGTCGTGCTGAGCCGCGGCCGGTCGGCCTCACACGTGCCGGGCGGCACGCCCGTCGTCCTCGCCGACGTCGATCTCTTCGGGTACCCGGCGACCGAGGTGCTGGAGGCCCTGGGCGACGATCTGCCCGCGGAACTCTCGATCGCGCCGCAGGACCGGCACGGCTACCTGACGGCCGTCACCCTGCGAGCCACCCCGCCACCCCCGCCGGCAGGCCGACGGACCCGGGCCGCGGCGGAAGCCGTCGAGGTCGAACGCGCCCTCGGCGGCTACCAGTACCTGTGGACCACGGAACGTGACCGGTGGCAGCTCCACGAGAGCGGCGGCGGCCATGTGGTCCGGCGCCGGGACGCGCCGTGGACGCAACTGCTGATCTGCAACGACACCTTGGCGCAGCGGATCACTGCCGAGATGCTCGCAGCCGGCGTGGACGTCGTTCCGGAGCGGTTCTGAGCCCTCCCCGGCCCCTGTCGCGGGTCTGGGCCGAGCCGTCGACCGGGCCCGTGGTCGACCGAGCCCGTGCCCGGCCGAGCCGTCGACCGAGCCGTCGACCGGGCCCGTGACGGAGAGCCCGGTGGACGGCCGTCACCGCGGTTGCCGGGTCCCGAGCGCCCGGGCGAGCTGCCTGCCCTGCGCGGGTGTGATGCCGTGGGCGAGCTGCCGGGCGAACCGCGGGCTTCCCGGGACGTCGCACCGCAGGATCCCGGCGACGGCGCGCTCCCGCCCTGCCCGGGGCCGGGCCCATCGCCGGCCCTGCGGTGCGCTCCAGCGAGCGGGTGCCCAGCGCGGGTGCCGCAGGACGAAGGCGGCAAGGTGCGCCGCGTTCTCCGGGGGTGTCCCGACGGCGGCCAGCGCCGCCCGCACCACTTCGGCGGCGTCCGGCGGCAGTTGCGCGTCGCCGAGGGTCGGCAGCAGGAGCAGCAGCCGCACGGACGGGTCGTGCACACCGGGCGCGGCGCGGTCGGGCGTGCTCGCGACGTGGATCAGCTCCCGCCAGGACAGGCCCGGTCCCTGCTGGTGCTCCGGCTCCGGGAGGCGGGTGTCGACGGCGGCGAGACGGCCCCGCAACCGGCCCCAGTCGGGGTGGACGACCAGGTACTCCGTTCCCCACTCCGTGGGAAGGTCGCAGCTGTACACGTGCACCGCGTGCCCGCCGCCGAAGGGCAGGCGCACCTCCAGCCCCTCCAGCATCGCCGTCTCCCACACGGCGTCGGCCTCGGCGGCACCGGTACCGAACCACCCCGCGACCAGCTCGCGCTCGGTGTCGGCCACCGCGCAATGCCGTGTCAGGTAGGCGGCCCACCACTGCGGCCGGGCCGCTGTCCGCCCGCCATGTCCGTCGTCCAGCACCGGGTCAGGCTCTCACACCCTGTCGCGCAGGATCGGCGCCCCGACGGCCCGGTCGCGTTGGGGGGGGGGGCGGGGGGGGCGGCGGCGGGGCGGGGGGGGGGGGGGCCGC